>SVTM01000020.1 GCA_015063785.1 Oscillospiraceae bacterium | reverse complement strand
TTATGTAAAATCTTGACATAAGGAGTTTGTTATGCTTCAACTAAAACATACGGCGTTTCATGTTTCTCCAAAAAATCAAAGCATCACTCCCAAAAGAAACGTTATGTTCTACGAGGTTGAACTATATACCGAGGGAGAAGGCTTTTCTTTTATAAACGACGAAAAATATCCCCATAAATGCGGCAATTTACTGATATCCGTACCGGGAGATACCCGCTACAGTATAAGCACTTTTTCGTGCCATTCATTTAAATTTCTTCCAAACGGAGATAACGAATTTGAATCTGCCGTCAAAGCTTTGCGCGGGGTGCACTATCTGCAGAATCATGAAGAATTGGTTCCGTTTTTCAAGAAAATATACAGCTTTTCGGCAAAAGACAAAAGCGGTTTATATTTAGATGCCGCCATGAGGAATGTGATCGCGCTCATTCACAATTGGCTTTCGCCCGAAATGGTAACTGATGAAAAAATCAGTGATTCCATGCAAGCTGCGCTCACATATATCTCTCAAAATTTAACCGCCAAAATATCTCTTTCGGATATTGCCGCTTCCGCCTACATGAGCCCCTCTTACTTCCAAAAGAAATTCAAAAAATGTTTTAACGGAATATCGCCTGCAAATTATATTTTGAAAAAGCGCATAGAATACTCAAAGGGGGCTATCTGTGACAATTCTCTTTCTATGGAACGCGTCGCAGAGCTTAGCGGTTTTTCTTCAAGAGCATATTTTGATGTGTGCTTTAAAAAAGAAACAGGAGTAACGCCTGCAGCCTATCGAAAACTATTGAATAAAGGTATGTTTTGATACTCAAGCAGAAAAAGGAGTTCCGAACAAAATCTGTTAGAACTCCTTATTTTTTATCCAAGCTGCAAAGCAAAACCACGATTTTAAATTATTTTGTACGATTTTTGTTAATGTCTGTCTGATCTAATGTTGATTGAAAAAAACTGTCTTAAAAATTTACCGCAACAAGCGAATTATTTAAGTAAAAATAGTTCTCTTGCTATTATATAAAAAAACATTTTTTCATAAAAAAGGACTTTCGGTATAAACCCAAAAGCCCTTTTACATTAAATCGTTTCGCTTATTCTATTTCGGTCGTCCAGCCGTCTTCCCACGGATAACGCATGGTCAACACAGCACCGTTCCGCTTTGCCGATTCTTCGGCATAAATTCCGGGCAAGGTCATTTTAAGACCTTCTTTTAATGTTATCGGCTCGCCCTTGCCCTCACTTATTGCTTTGAAGAAGTTATCAAGCATGGCATAATCCATTCCCCCGTGACCGACAGCCTTGGGATCGTTGGCATATGTGGGAGGAGTGAATTCGCCGCTTATTTCTTTCATTTCGGTATCAAGCTCTTTCATTGAATTGTATCTTATAACGGGCTTATTATACCTTTCTATTCTTTCCATATACCCTTGTGTTCCGAATACTCTGTAATTGTGATGTCCTATCTTGGCGCGACATCTTCCGTTTCTCATAAGGCGTATCACCACACCCGATTCGGTTTTAAACTGTGCACACATCATATCATCCTTTGAGCGATTGCTGTACTCGCTCTCGTCAGCGTGCTGACCTGTGCCGAAGCAGCTGACATATCTTAATTCCTCATCAACAACGGTAAGGAGCGGACCGAGAGAATGGGTGCAGTATCGGATAGGGATCAAAAGCTTTCGCCAATCTCCGTTTTCGTTAAGATGAATGTCTTCTTCTCCGCTGGGCATATGCCAATGAATATACTCAGCCTCCATACAGTAAGGTTTTCCAAGAAGACCTTTTGCATAAAACTCTTTTAACAAATATGTAAATTTCTGATAATTCGGATTTGCGCCCGTATAAATCTCGGCTTCCGATCTCAATGATGCCTGCCACAGCGCCTCTGCCTCTTTAAGATTTGCCACATTGGGAATGTCCGAAAGCACATTGATGTTTTTTTCAAGCGCTTTTATGCAGAATTCCGCGTGAATATCTGCACCTGTTTCGACAATAACAGCATCAAGCTTTTCGCTTTCAAGCATATTGTCATAATTTTCATAAAATGCGGTTTCTGGGAACATTTCGGACAATGACTTGTCCGAAAGCCACTGCTTCTGATACCAGTTGTGCGGTCTGATATCACATGTCGCAACAACTTCAACATTTTCAAAGCTCGATGAAAGCTTTACCATATCCCTGCCGCGGTGTCCAAGACCGACAACGCCAATACGTAACTGTTTCATGTCTGTTCTCCTCTGTTATATTTTGATGTTCATCAGCACCACAGCCGGAATACCTATAACAACGCTTATAAGCTGACGGCGGTTGATTTTTTCCAGTATAGAAATGCAGAAATCAAAAAGCTTATTATAATTCCAATGACTGATACACTGCAAGCAATACGCCAATTATATCGGTTTCCATATCGTCACCACAGGACCACTATTTTCTCAAATTATAACATATTAAAAACATATGTCAATAGAAAAAAACCATTTTATATGCAAATATTCCATAAATCATTCCAAACGGACATCTCCCGCTAAATCAAAATAAAAACAAGGTACACAAAACGGATATATAACATGTAGTATGTGCAAAAAATATCGGACACATCACCGTGCAAAAACACGTAAATGATGTGTCCAACTTTTTTGTTATTAAATTTCAGTAATCGGATCTTCTCGATGCTTTAAGGAAATATCAAAAAGTCCCAAAAGCCTTGAAAATTAAGGAATTACTTGGCAGCTTCTTCAATAGCAACAGCCACAGCAACAGTCATACCAACCATGGGGTTGTTACCTGCGCCGATGAGACCCATCATTTCTACGTGAGCGGGAACAGAGGACGAGCCTGCGAACTGAGCGTCGGAGTGCATACGGCCCATGGTATCTGTCATACCGTAGGAAGCGGGGCCTGCTGCCATGTTGTCGGGATGAAGTGTACGGCCTGTACCGCCACCCGATGCAACAGAGAAGTACTTAACACCGTTTTCTGTACACCACTTCTTGTAGGTACCTGCAACGGGATGCTGGAATCTTGTGGGATTGGTGGAGTTACCGGTGATGGAAACGCCAACGTTTTCAAGTCTCATGATGGCAACGCCTTCGGGAACATTGTCAGCACCGTAGCACTTAACCTTTGCTCTGGGACCGTCAGAGTAAGGAGTTTCGGAAACAACCTTGATCTCTTCGGTGTTTGCGTTGAATTCTGTCTTAACGTATGTGAAGCCGTTGATTCTCGAGATGATGAAAGCGGCATCCTTGCCAAGACCGTTGAGGATAACGCGAAGGGGATTCTTTCTTACCTTGTTTGCGTTAAGAGCGATCTTGATTGCGCCTTCAGCGGCGGCAAAAGATTCGTGACCTGCAAGGAAGCAGAAGCACTCGGTTTCTTCCGAAAGAAGCATCGAGCCGAGGTTACCGTGGCCAAGACCAACCTTACGGTTTTCAGCAACAGAACCGGGGATACAGAAAGCCTGAAGACCGATACCGATTGCAGCAGCAGCGTCAGCGGCCTTTGTGCAACCCTTCTTGATTGCAATAGCAGCGCCGACAGTGTATGCCCAAACTGCGTTTTCAAAGCAGATAGGCTGAGTTTCTTTTACGATCTTATCGCAGTCGATGCCCTTTGCAAGGGTGATCTCGCGACATTCTTCGATAGAGCCGATTCCGTATTCGGCAAGTACAGCGTTGATTTTGTCAACGCGTCTTTCATAATTTTCAAACAATGCCATTATATTGTACCTCCCGATTATTCTTTACGAGGATCGATGTACTTAACAGCTTCATCAAATCTGCCGTAAGTGCCCTGAGCCTTCTTGTATGCGGTGTTGGGATCGTCGCCCTTCTTGATGAAGTCTGTCATCTTGCCGAGAGAAACGAATTCGTAACCGATAACCTGGTCGTCCTTGTCAAGAGCCATTCTTGTAACGTAGCCTTCTGCCATTTCGAGGTAACGAACACCCTTTGCGCGTGTGCCATACATTGTACCGACCTGCGAACGAGTGCCCTTGCCGAGGTCTTCAAGACCTGCGCCGATGGTAAGACCGTCTTCCGAGAAAGCAGACTGGCTTCTGCCGTATACGATCTGGAGGAAGAGTTCTCTCATTGCTGTGTTGATAGCGTCACAAACAAGGTCTGTGTTGAGAGCTTCGAGGATTGTCTTGCCCTGGAGAATTTCTGCCGCCATAGCTGCAGAGTGAGTCATGCCCGAGCATCCGATGGTTTCAACGAGAGCTTCTTCGATGATACCGTTCTTGATGTTAAGGGAAAGCTTGCAGGCGCCCTGCTGAGGTGCGCACCAGCCGATACCGTGGGTAAAGCCCGAGATATCCTTGATTTCTTTTGCCTGGATCCATTTTCCTTCTTCGGGAATAGGAGCGGGACCGTGGTTAGGACCCTTGGCAACAACACACATTTCTTCTACTTCGCGTGAATAAATAGCCATGATTTATGTCTCCTTTATTTTTATTTTCTTATTGAACCTGCAAAAGCAGGGGTTTTGCAATTAAAATTATTTGCAGCTGCAAACGCAAGTGTCGAGGATCTCAACTTCCATGCCGGGGGTTGCACCAACCGCGTTGGATTCGTCTGTGTCGATGTGCATTGCGGGAGCAAACTTGTCGCTTACTCTTACAACAACGTCGCCGAGGATTGCTTTTCTTCCGTCGGAATCGACCTTAACGCATACCACCTGCTTGTCCGAAAGACCCATTTCGTTTGCTGTCTTTGTGTCGAGGTGGATGTGACGCATAGCTGCGATAACGCCCTCTGTGATCTCAACTTCGCCGCAGGGACCGACAAGCTTGCATGCACCCGAGCCTGCGATGTCACCCGACTCTCTGATGGGAGCAGAAACACCGATGCTGCGTGCATCTGTGAGCGAAAGCTCAACCTGTGTTGCAGGTCTTGCAGGACCGAGAACAGAAACTCCGGGGAGCTCCTTCTTTGCGCCGACAACAGTTACTCTTTCTTCGCAAGCGAACTGACCGGGCTGGGAAAGATCCTTTTTCTTTGTGAGTTCGTGTCCCTTACCGAAAAGGATTTCGATGTGCTCAGCTGTGAGGTGAAGATGTCTTGCCGAGGTTTCGAGAAGAACTTTGTTTGCCATGATTTTATATCTCCTTTTTGTTTTGATTACAAAAATTGTCTGTTATAAAAAACAGCTTCTTGATGGAAAATCGCTCTTTTCACACAATAAACCATTCTAGAACAGTATAACACATTCTGACGAATCTTTCAAGACCTGCGGAAAATATTGTTATTATTTTTACAATCTTTTTTGGATATTTTCTGCCAAAAAGGAAAAAATATAACAAAAGTTTACTGATGAGGAAGAAAAAATGCAAAAAGAACTGACGTCAAATGAGCTTTGCCGATATCTTGAAGATAAGTTTTCGGCAAGCTGTGATTTTGCTCTGCGCAAACTTGAACTGCCCTGCAAAGTCAAAGTGTATGCCGCGTCGATAATCGGGCTTTGCGACAAGGCGTATATCTCCGAATTTGTAATAGAGCCGCTTTTTGAGCTTGCCGACAAAAAGCACTTGCCCGATGCGGTGTTTGCGTCAAAGTTGGTGCGGCTTGACGACTCCGAAAAGGCATCTTTTTCGATCCTTTCGGGAAACGTTGTTGTGTTTTTTGATCTTTTCGGAGAGCTATATATTTTTGCTACCGATGCAAGAGCGCAAAGTTCGCGGTCGATAAGCGAGCCCGAGGGCGAAGTGGTGATAAGAGGCCCGAGGGAGGGGTTTGTGGAAAGCGCCGTGATGAACGTGGCTCTTTTGCGAAAAAGGCTTGTGACAGAAAAGCTTAGGGTCGAAAAAACGACGGTGGGAAACATTTCGCCCACAGAAATATACATCGTTTATATAGACGGAATTGCAGACAAAAAAGTGATAGAACGTATAAAGCAACGGCTTTCAAAAATCGATCTGCCCACAGTCATTGATTCGGGATATATCGAGCATTCACTGGGTGATTCGCGCTATCCGCTTTTTCCTGACGTGGGAAACTCTGAAAAGCCCGACAAGGTGGCGGCAAAGCTTGTGGGGGGCAGAGTGGCTGTGGTGTGTGACGGAAGCCCGTGTGTTTTGACACTGCCGTATTTTTTTGTCGAAAGCATCCAGTCGGCAGAGGACTATCTGAAATCGCCCTATTACGCCTCCTTTTTGCGGATACTGCGCGTGTTGGGGACTCTTATTGCGGTTTTTTTGCCGGGAATTTATATTGCTCTTCTGGAATTTGACGTTTCGGCGATCCCCCACACCTTGTATATGACGATAACAGAGGCACGAAATGACATTCCGTTTACGCCGTTTACCGAGCTTGTGGTTTTGCTGTTCGTCTTTGAGATAATCCGCGAGGTGGGTGTGCGGATGCCTCGTGCCGTAGGTGATGCTGTGTCAATCGTGGCAGGCATAATCCTGGGGGATGCCGCCATAAAAGCGGGCATTGCCTCGGCGCCCGTAATAATGGTGGCGGCACTTTCGGCAACCTGCAACTTTATTGATCCGCCGATAATGAATGCGCTGCCGCTGATACGGCTTGCAAACCTTGTTTTTGCCCGTATTTTCGGGCTTTTCGGTGTGGCGTTTTTTATGCTTGTGCTTGCCGCCGCACTATGTGTGAAAACAAGTGCCGGAAAACCGTATCTTCTCCCCTTTGTACCCACAGTGCCTGTGGGGCTTCTTGATGGCATCATTGCTGTGCCCGACCTTGCGCTGAAGCGTGCGCCTGACGAAACGGAGGGGAAATGAGAAAAATACTGATATTTGTTTTGGCTGCGGTTATTTTTCTTGCATCCTGCACCGCCGAGATGCAGAACGAGCATCTTTTTTGCAAAAAGCTGGGGTTTGACATTACACGGGACGGGAAAATATATATCACGGTATATCTTACCTCGTCGGGCAAGGACACCCCCGAAAAGGACGGCGCAAAGCTTGTGACAAGGACGGCAGACGATGTGCACGGGGCAATACAGATGCTTGAAAACGAATTTGACCGCATACTTTTCAAGCCGCTGGAGGAAATAATCTTTGGGCAGACGGTGGATCGAAAGACCGAAAGAAAATTGATGGAGATGCTTGTTAATCAAAGTGAATTTCAGCTGAAATGCAAGATCCGCCGCGAAAGCAGCGCATATTATACGATAAAAGAAAATGACGGCGCATCCGAAAACGAAGCAGTCATTTTTTCATCGTATTTTAGAAATATGAAGGGAGAGGGAGAATGAAAAAGAGCAAGGGGCTTCAGAATTTTTCTGCATATTTTGCCTGCCTTTTATCGGGGCTTTCGTTTTTTTCTCTGCCGACGGGTGCCGAAAATTTTGTTTCGGCGATTATTACACAGGTTTTGACGCTTGCGGCGATTTTTGCTTTTTCGTGCATTCTTTTGAAGATAAAAGAAGCTGTGAGCACCGACGGAAAATTTGAAAATCACGGCACAGACTTGTTTTTTTCAATACTCGGGGTGGCGTTTTGTGCCGCCGCGTATGCTTTTTTTACAAAAATGTTTGTTACCCATCTTCCGTCGGTGTCCCACGAATTTTCAGGCGCAAGATTTTCGCACTTTTTCGTTTTTCTTTCGCTTTTGCTGTCGGTATACATCGGAAAACGCTCGTTTTTCTCATATTCGGGAGTAAGCGTGTTGATTTTACCGATTCTTGTTTTGCCATTTGTTCTGACCTTTTTCAACTTTCTCGAATACGGCAAAGCTTTTGATGCTGCATCTTTTGCCACAAAGCCTTCGTTTTCCTTGAACTGTGTTTTTGATGCACTGATAAATTGTGCCGGCATTTCGACATTGATATTTCTGAAAGAGCCGCAGGGGTGCGGTGGTGCAAAAAAGGGGCTGGGGGCGGCTTTTCTTGCCTTTGCCGTTTTGACGGTTTTTGAGGGAGCAAAATATCTTTTGTGGTTCGGAAAAGACAATCTTCCGCTCGTTGTCCGTCCCGACAGAACCATGCTTTCGCAGGTGCCTTTTATGAACGTTCAGGAGATCTTTTTGTTTTCGTGGTATTTTGCGTATATGCTGAAGATTGTTGTTTTTTCTATGGCGGCAAGGTTTTTTGTACAAAATATACTGAATTTTGGTACAAAAAGAAAGAGATCGCCCGAATGGACGGGTTATCTTTTGACGGCTGTACTTTTATATTCGGCGTTTTTGTTTTTGCCGTATTCGCAGAGTAAAATATTTGCTATTGCGGCTTTTTCGGGGACGTTTGTCTGCTTTTTCGGTGTGTTTTTGGCACGAATGGTGCAAAATCGGCGAAAAAGGAGAAATACGTCTTGAATAAACCCCTTTTCTGACAGCGCAATAAGACAGTTTTTTCGCACGGTACATGGTATAATCGAAAAAGTATCGGAGGTGAAAAAATGGATCTTACCGTATGGAACGAAAAGGACAAGCTGTTTTTAAAAATTTGCGGAGAGGTCGACCATCATGCCGTAAAGGACACACGTGAAAAGGTGGACAGCCTGATTTTGAAAAACCGCCCCAAGACCCTCATTATGGACCTTTCACAGATCGACTTTATGGACTCGTCGGGACTTGGTTTTGTTTTGGGCAGACTTCGCAAAATGAACGATATAAAAGGCGAAATGTTGGTGGTTGACCCGGCGCGCAGGGTGGAGGATATGCTGAAAATGGCAGGCGCCGACAAGCTTTTAAAGATAGTGCGTACAAAGGACAAGATATCCTGAGCTTTTTATAAAAAACGAAAGGACTTTGCAACAAAATGAAGAAGATTCTCAATTATTTCAAGACGACCTTATATGCATCGTCGGTAAACGAGGGGTATGCACGGGTTTTGGTGTCGGCGTTTGCCGCCCAGCTCGATCCCACCGTCGAGGAGATCGCCGACATAAAAACCGCCGTGTCCGAGGCGGTGACAAACTGTATTGTCCACGCATACAGATACGAGCAGGACGAAAAAAAGAAAAAGATATACATACAAGGCAAATATGATACAGAGGGTTTTTTGACGGTGGTGGTAAAGGACTGCGGTTGCGGCATTGACGACGTGAAACTTGCCATGCAACCGCTTTTTACCACCGATGCGGCAAACGAGAGGAGCGGAATGGGTTTTTCGATCATGGAAAGTTTTACAGACAAGCTGACTGTACGCTCGCACAAAGGCAAGGGCACGAGCGTGACCATGGTGAAAAGGCTGAATTTCAAAAAAAGACTGTCGGATTCATAAATTTGCGGTGAAAGTTTATGTATGACAATGCGAGAAATATTGAACTCGTGCGGCTGGCAAAACAGGGTGACACGAGGGCGCTTGACGAGCTGATCGGAGAAAACACGGGACTTGTCAAAAGCATTGCCCTGCGTTTTCAGGGGCGCGGACAGGAAACCGAGGATCTGATACAGATCGGAAACATCGGCATGATGAAGGCGGTGTACGGTTTTGACGAAAGCTTTGGCACGGCCTTTTCTACTTACGCCGTACATATGGTGACGGGAGAACTTAAACGCTTTTTGAGGGACGACGGGCTGATAAAAATAAGCCGGGATATCAAACGTCGGGGATATCTGCTTTATCGCGCATCGGAAGATTTTGCGGCAAAAAACGGTCGAGAACCCAAGGTTTCAGAGTTGTGCGAGCTTTGTTCGATGAGTTATGACGAGGTTGTGACTTCTATGGAGGCAATGCTGCCTCCCATTTCGCTGCAGGAAAGGACGGGAGATGAGGATTCGCCGTCGTTTGAAGAGCTTATCGGTGTGGACACCAGCGAGGAGATGACAGATAAGCTCGCCCTTTCAGAGGCGCTGAAAAAACTGCCCGACGACGAAAGAAAGCTGATATATCTGCGCTATTTCCGCGGAATGACCCAAAGCGAAAGCGCAAAACAGCTGGGGCTTTCGCAGGTCAAAGTGTCGCGCCGCGAAAAGAAAATTATTGAAAAGCTGCGCCGCGAAATGATCGTCTGACATGAAACAGACGATGCTTTGCACATCCTGTATTTTGCATTTTGCATTTTAATATGGGGGGTTATTGACAAAAGTGCAAAAAATTGGTACAATAAAGTGTAATAACCCTTTATGAAAGGAACATCTTTAAATGTTGAATCAGGAAATTTTTGAAAAATACAATTTGTGGTGCGAAAAGGCAACCGATGACCCTGCACTTATAGAAGAACTCAAGGCTGCGTCCTCCGACGAGGACGGCGTTTTCGACCGCTTCTATACCGAGCTTAAATTCGGCACAGCCGGTCTTCGCGGCGTTATCGGCGCAGGCACCAACCGAATGAATATATACACCGTCGGCAGAGTCACCAAAGGTCTTGCCGATTGCATCAATTCCAAAAGATCGGGCGGAAGCGTTGCTATTTCCTACGACCCCAGAATAAATTCCGAGCTTTTTGCCAAGCACGCGGCGCGTGTGCTTGCGGCAAACGGTATCAAGGTATATATCACCCCGGTGCTCGAGCCGACCCCTGTTCTTTCTTATATGGTTCGCTATTACGGATGTGACGCAGGCATCATGATCACCGCCAGCCACAACCCTGCACAGTATAATGGCTACAAATGCTACGGCCCCGACGGATGTCAGATGACCGATGTTTATGCCGACGAAACCACCGCCTTTGTAAACAAGGTCGACTATTTCGGCGTTGAAGTTGCGGACTTTGACGAGGGCGTGAAAACCGGCATCATCGAGTATACAGACGATGTTATGCTCGATAATTATTACAAAAAAGTACTGGAAAGAGCGATCGATCCCGAGATCTGCGAAAAGAGCGGACTTTCGGTGCTTTATACTCCCCTTAACGGCACGGGAAACATTCCCGTAAGAGAGATACTTTCGCGCATGAACGTGAAGTGCGATGTGGTGCGTGAGCAGGAAATGCCCGACGGCAATTTCCCCACAACACCCTATCCCAACCCCGAATTCCCCAAGGCTTTCGAGATCGGAATAGAAATGGCAAAGACCTCGTCCCCCGACATTATCCTTGCCACCGACCCGGATGCCGACCGCGCGGGCGTTGCTGTGCGTGACAAAAACGGACAGTACAAGCTTTTGACAGGCAACGAGATCGGATGCATGATGACATACTACATCCTTTCGAGAAAGAGCGAGATGGGAAAATTGCCTGCAAACAGCATGGTCGTAAAGAGCCTTGTTACCTCCGATCTTGCGGCAAAGATCGCCGAAAAATATTCCTGCCGCATGGTGAACGTACTGACCGGCTTCAAGTACATCGGCGAGCAGATAAAACTGCTTGAAGAAAAGGGCAACGAGGAGCTTTTCCAGCTTGGATTTGAAGAAAGTTACGGTTATCTTTCCGGCTCATACGTCCGCGACAAGGACGCTGTTTTTGCTGCGATGATGATAAGCGAAATGGCGGCATACTGCAAGCTTTTGGGCAAAACTCTGCTTGACTTTATGCAGGAGATATATTCTGAGTTCGGCGTTTTCCGCCACAAGACTATCAGCGCATCGTTTGACGGCGAGCAGGGCATGAACATCATGGCAGATATCATGAGGTCGCTGCGTGAAAATGCTCCCGAAAAGATCGCAGGTCTTAAGGTTACAAGCATTGCCGACCACCTCGAAAGAAAGATCACCGACAAAACGACGGGTGCGGTTTCTGATATCGACCTTCCTCCTGCCGATGTTTTTGTTATGAATCTTGAAAACGATTGCAGTCTTATCATCCGTCCCTCTGGAACAGAACCCAAGATCAAGGCGTATCTCACCGCCTGCGCCAAGACTCTTGAGCAGGCAGATGCCATTGTTGAAAACCTTGAAAAGACAGCAAATGAAATTTTTGATAAATAATCCTGATAAGAAAACGCACTCCGATGCAAAATTGGAGTGCGTTTTTTAAAAGTTTTAATCTACATATACGATCTTGTCTGTCAGCCCATACACTGTGGGAGTTATATTTCCAATCGGCATGTCGTACTCAAAGAATATCTTCGCCTTGTCTTTTTTTGTGAGGGGGAGTATTTTAAAAACAAACTCAGTTTCGGGAGCAAAGCTTCTGACATCAATGATCCAATCGTCCCCGCGGAGGTAATTATCAAAAACAAGCTTGTCTTTGCAATAAAGCGCACCGACGTTGCCGTACGCTTCTATTTTCAGATATTTTACGTCTGCAGCAAGTTTAAACTTATATTCATTCACAGGGGCAAATTCGGGCAGAGTACCATCGAAATTCACGATATGGTCAAAAAACGATCTGTCTTGGGATGTGACAGGATCGGAAAGAGCAATTTTTTTGCCGGATGATGGCGAGGGAGTGCCATTGTCAATGATTACCAGACGTTTGCCGCCGACAGACATTCCGTTTGTCAGAGGAACGATACTCTTTCCGTCAATGCATATTTCGGGCTCAATTCCCGGCATTTTTGCAAAATAGATATTGTTTTCATCCTCGCCCTGCGGCATCGCGGTCAACCAGCTTACATTTTCAGAGCCTATTTTGTAATTGAACGGAATAATACCTGCAGCATGGGCATCGAGCTTTACGGGAATCTCTGTTTTGCCACCGTCTGCAAGAGAGATCTTCACCAATTCACTGATTTTTTTCATTTTGCCGCCATGATAGTGGTTTGAAACAAACAGATATCCGCTGAATCCATCGCTTCTTACCGCGCAGCGCAGTTTTTCGATATCAAGAAAATCACGAGGGATCTCGTCGGGAAATACGGCAGGCATAGGAGCAAGTCTTTCGCCGTCTGAATTGATGAATTTGTGCAGGGCGCGAAGCAGAAAATAGATTTTGCGAATCTGCCCCGCATTTCCGAGGGGTGCCTGGAAATCGTATGAGATTATGGGCAGGTCGTTCGGATATCCCGTTTCTCGCGATTCTTGCATGGTGGTTTCTCCCACGGGGTTCGCTCCGCCGTGATAAACGTAATATCCAAGACCGTTGGTGCCCGAGCCGAGCTTGCATACTATAAGCGAGAAAATGTCTTCTGCCGAGATTATCGGACGTCTGTGATAGGTTGCCTGCATTCCGCCGCCGAGCTCACATGTGAGGAAAGGAGTTTTTGGGCTTGTCGCATTGGTTTTGACCGACAGCTTGTCTTCTTTCCCGAAAAGGTCGCCGCCGATATTCTCATCATCCCTTTCTTTTGAAAAAAGAAAGTTTGAGCATCCGAAATATTCGTCGATGTTATCAAGCCACGGAGCTTCGGGATATCCGCCATAAAGGGGGATCATCTCGTTTTCGGGATAACTATCGGGTGAATCTGCGCCTCCCCAGCCGGTAATTGTGTAGAATGGGGCAAAAAAGCCGATGTCGATGAGCATCTTTTTCAGCTTTATCATATAATTCTTTTGCTTGCGCATCTCGTTTTCAAGCTGAATTGCCAGGACTGAATCGAGACAATCCTTAACCTGTGCATATATCTGCTCAAAAAATCTTTGCACATACGAAAGATAAGGCTCGGCGTCGGTACGCACAATCCCCTGAGTTTTCTCGATCAACCAATCGGGAAAACCGCCGTTTCTTACCTCGGCATGACACCAGGGGCCGATTCTTAAGACAAAGGGAAGACCAAGTTTTTTGCATATACCGATAAATTTTGCGATATTTCTGTTGCCGTCAAAGCAAAATTCACCATCTTTTTCCTCATGGTGTATCCAGATGACATAGGATGAAATAACATCTATCCCTCCGTCGCGCATCTTAATAAGCTCTTCTTCCCAACGATCTTCGGGCACACGGGAATAGTGCATCTCTCCCATCCTGTAGATATAAGGTTTGCCGTTTTTCGTCAGATACTGTTCGGTGATACCGTATTCAAAACCCATGACGGTGCCGCCGAAATTGTCTAGCTTGGGGGAATATATGGGCTTTTTTGCGATAATATGCATGACTTTTCTCCTTTTGTGTTTTTGTGCGTATTATAACATAAAAGATATATTTTGTAAATAGAAAAGGACTGAAAAACATTTTCAGTCCTTTAGATGTTATTTTTTGTTTATCATATCCGCCGTGATAACTATCTCGGTCTTACCTTCTTCGGAAGGAGCATCGAACATGAGCTTTGTCATGATCTCCTCGGTGATAGCGCGAAGTCCGCGGGCACCTGTTTTTCTTTCGCAGGCAAGCTCGGCAATGGCGTCGAGAGCCGCGTCTTCAAACGAAAGCTCGATGCCGTCCATTTTGAAGAGCTTTTTGTACTGTTTTGTCAACGAATTTTTGGGCTCGACGAGAATGCGCTTCAGAGCGTCCTTGTCAAGATTGTGAAGTCCGACGATAACAGGCATTCTGCCCACAAGCTCGGGGATTATACCGTATTTCACGAGGTCGCGTGCCTGGATTTTTGAGATCAGCGACTCCTTTTCTTTCTCTTTTGCTGTGAGAACGCTGGCTCCGTAGCCGATGGTCTGGGTGCCCTTGGTGCGCTCGGAGATGATATCTTCGATGCCGTCAAAAGCGCCGCCGCAGATAAAGAGGATGTTGGAGGTGTCTATCTCGATAAATTCCTGGTTTGGGTGTTTTCTGCCGCCTTGTGGAGGAACGTTGGAAACCGTGCCCTCAAGGATCTTCAAAAGAGCTTGCTGTACGCCTTCGCCCGAAACATCACGGGTGATCGAGCGGTTTTCGCTGCGTCTTGATATCTTGTCGATCTCGTCGACATAGATGATTCCTTTTTCTGCCTTTTCCACGTCGAAATCTGCTGCCTGGATAAGACGGAGAAGAATGTTTTCCACGTCTTCACCCACATATCCTGCCTCGGTGAGGGTGGTGGCGTCGGCGATGGCAAAGGGAACTTTAAGCATTTTTGCAAGGGTTTGGGCAAGCAGAGTTTTGCCGACGCCGGTGGGGCCGAGCATAAGAACGTTGCTCTTTTGGATCTCCACGTCGTCATCGTCGTTTTTCTGCAAAATTCTCTTGTAATGGTTGTATACCGCGACGCAAAGGGCGATTTTTGCATCGTCCTGACCGATAACGTGGCGGTCGAGCTCTTTTTTCAGCTCGTGGGGTTTTGGCAGATTTTCAAGGGTGATCTCGTCGTCCTCGCCGCTCTTTTCAGGGGCAAGGCTTTCGGCGTATTCTTCAAGAATACTGTCGCAGATCGAAACACAGTTTGCGCAGATATTGATGCCGTTGGGGCCGATAATGATCTTTGAAAGATCGCCTTCTGCCTTGCCGCAAAAAGCGCAAACGGGATTTTTTGTCTTGTCGTCCATGGGTGTGATTTGCCTTTCTGTGGGCGTATTTTTTGAAAAAGAGACTTATCTCTTTTCGATGACCTTATCGATAAGGCCGTATTCCATCGCTTCTTTTGCCGACATAAAGTTGTCGCGGTCGGTATCTTTTTCGATGATCTCGATGGGCTTGCCTGTCTTTTCGGCAAGGATGGAATTGAGTGTTTCGCGCATTTTGATGATGCGATCGGCGTGGATTTTGATGTCGGTTGCCTGTCCCTGCATTCCGCCGAGGGGCTGATGGATCATGATCTCGGAGTTGGGCAGGGCAAGTCTTTTGCCCTTGGCGCCTGCGGCGAGCAAAAATGCTCCCATGCTTGCCGCCATGCCGACGCAGATGGTCGAAACGTCGCACTTGATGAAATTCATTGTGTCATAGATTGCCATGCCTGCGGTGATTGATCCGCCGGGGCTGTTGATATAAAGGCAGATATCCTTTTCGGGATCCTTTGCTTCAAGATAAAGGAGCTGGGCGACCACGAGAGATGCCGTGACGTCGTTTACTTCGTCCGACAAAAAGATAATGCGGTCATTCAAGAGTCTGGAATAGATGTCATAAGAACGCTCGCCGCGTCCTTCCTGTTCAACGACCATTGGTACGAGTGCCATAAAAAAATCATCCTTTCATAATTTTTTGGAAAAATGTTTCCGAATTGTGCCATATCGGAAAGAAATGCGTCATATTTTGGCATAAAAGCCGTATCAAACAGCAAATGCGAAACCGTGAGATTAGTCAAGGCTTCGCATTTTGCTTTTTAATTGATCTTTTTATAAAAAACCGATTATTCGGCGTCAGCCTTCTTGGTGGTTTTTCTGGTTGTCTTTTTGGGAGCCTCTTCGCCCTCTGCCTTTTCAGTCTTGGGTTTGCAGGTTCTCTTTGCAGCAGGCTTTTCGGCCTTTTCTTCGCCCTCAGTTTCTGCCTTCTTTGTGGCGGTCTTCTTGGTTGTTGTCTTCTTCTTGGGCTTTTCTTCTTCTGCAGCAGCTGCCTCGGGGTTGAGGATAGCTTCAAGTTCTTCGCGGGTAACTGTCTTTTCTGTTACCTTTGCAGAGTTCTTTACAACTTCGAAAGCCTTGAGAGTTTCAACTTCGCTCTTGATGTCTTCAACGTCAATTCTTGCTTTGACGTCTTCAACCTTCATGCCAAACTGGGTTGCAAGCTCTTCGAATCTTGCTTCAACAGAAGCATCGTCTGCTTCGATCTTTTCAGCCTTGACGATCTCAGCAAGAGCGAGCTGCTTTCTTACGTTTGCAACAGCCATGGTTGCATATCTTGCACGGATGTCTTCCATCTTCATGCCTGTGTACTGCATAAGCATTTCAAGAGAGAGACCCTGCTGACGGAGGTTCATGTCGTGTTCGCGGACGAGAAGGTCTGTTTCCTTTTCGTACATAACTTCGGGGATCTCAGCGTCGATTGCTGCACAGAGCTTTTCTGCAAGCTCTTCGCCAACTCTCATATCAGCTTCGTCTGCGTTTCTCTTTTCTATTTTAGCCTTGATATCAGCCTTGTATTCAGCGATGGTATCAAAATCAGATGCATCCTTTGCAAATTCGTCGTCGAGAAGAGGAAGCTCTTCAAATTCGATGGCGTTGAGCTTGATGTGGAAGGTTGCTTCCTTGCCCTTAAGCTCCTCAGAGTGGTAGTCTTCGGGGAACTTTACGACGATGTCAAATTCTTCGCCCTTGGAGTGACCGATGATCTGCTCTTCAAAACCGGGGATAAACTGCTTGGATCCTATCTTAAGCTTGTGGCCTTCTGCCTTGCCGCCGTCAAAAGCAACGCCGTCAACAAAGCCTTCGTAGTCGATGTCTGCGATGTCGCCGTCAACCACTGCTCTGTCATCAACGCTTACTGTGCGTGCATAGCGCTTCTGAACGTTTTCAAGCTCTGCGTCAACGTCAGCGTCTGTGGCGTCAACTGTGTATTTTGTAACTTCGTAACCCTTGTATTCGCCGAGCTTTACATCGGGACGGCGTGTGAAGGCTGCCTTCACAACGATACCTTCTTCTGCTTCAAAATCAGCGTCGGTGATCGCAGGGGTTTCAACGGGGATAAAGCCAGATTCCTTAACTGCAGAATCAATAGCGTCGGGGAGGAGCTCATTGAGAGCGTCTTCATAGAAAACTCCCTTGCCATAGAACTTTTCGATGATGCCTCTGGTTGCCTTTCCCTTGCGGAAGCCGGGAACCTGGATCTTCTTTGCGTTCTTCTTGAAAACGCCTGCAACTGCGGCCTCGAATTCAGCTCTGTCGATAACTACGACAAGCTCGACCTTGTTCTTTTCGGTTTCCTGAACATTCTTAAGCATTTTATAACCATTCCTTTCTCCGGAAGACGCCGGTTTGCGTTTCCGAAACCCACACCCTACGGCGCAGGCAAAATAAATTATTAACAGAAATAAGTAAAGGTTAAAGCGTTTCTATCCACTTTATCCTATACATTGTACATGATTTACAAAATATGTCAAGGGCTTTCGTGTAAATTAATTAAAAATTCAACTATTGATATAATCCTTGAACAAAATAATTGCCGTTTTTTGTACAATTTAACCGCTATTCCACGCGCTGAGGAACAAAATCCACATAATCACAGGCGACAAGATTCAGCTTTATGCCGATATATTCCTTGTCCAGCTGTTCTTCGCGCACGTTGTGCAGATGGCCGAAATAAACCTTTGTTATATCGAAGCGGTAGAGGATGTCGAGAATGTCGAGATTCATAAATTCGCCAAAGATCGGCGGATAGTGCAGAAAAACGATCATCTCGTTGTCGGGATATTGCTCTTTCAGCTTCATCCCTTCGTTCAGCGAAATTTCAAGTCGCGCCGCTTCGCGCTTTATCAATCTTTCGTCCTCGCTTTTCACCCCGAATTCGTTTACCCATCCGCGGGTACCGCAGATGATCTTGTTTTCGACGGCATAGGCGTTGTTAAAAAGAAAATCAATGGTGGAAAGCTCTTTTTCCTGCTTGAAGTTTGTAAGCTTGTTCATGGTCGCCCACCAGTAATCGTGGTTTCCCTTGCCGATAAGCTTTCTGCCGGGGAGATCGTTGATGAATTTTAGATCATCATACACCTGCTCAAAAGAGCTTGCCCACGAAATATCTCCGGGAATAACGACGGTGTCGGTGTCTTTTACAACTTTCTTCCATTCGGCTTCGAATTTTTCGGCGTGGTTGTCCCAACGGGCGCCAAAAATGTCCATCGGCTTGTCTGTGGAAAACGAAAGATGGGGATCAGATATCGTGTAAATTATAAAAATCGTCCTTTCGCGGTATATTCGGCTCGATTTTTGCCGAAACTATACCCGTGATAATCCCTTATGAAAAGGAGGTTTTGGATATGGGAAAAGGCTTTTTTGACAATTCGCTTTTGAACTCGGATGTGCCCGATCATATCAGGGGCATATCGTGCAACGTGAAAAACTGCATTTATCACGACGGCGACGCATACTGCACGGCATCACGCATCAGCGTGGGACCGAGCTATGCCACTGCCTGCACAGACACGGTTTGTGCCACATTTAAAGCGAAGAGTCTGAAATAATTATTCGATTCCGACAAACTTTTCGGAAGCTGCAAGCATTTCTTCCCAGCTCTTTCCGACAGAGGCGGTGAAGCGAACCTTTGCATCGCGAAGAGCTGCAAGGGGTGCCGGGATCTCGGTGTCGGTGGCATCCGAAAGCTCGTAGATGACCTCGAAGCTTTCGCTCTTCGGGGTCTTGCCGAGCGATTTCAGAACGTCTGCCGCAAACTTATAAGGGGATGCGGTCGATGCGGTGAGGATCTTTACGTTTCTGCCCTCGGCCGCATTTTTCATTTCGGCGTTCACAGATGCGTAAAGGGCGCAGGCTGTGTGAGTGTCGATGAGGTAAGAATATTTGTCAAAGGTGTCGCGGATGGTCGATGCTGTGTTTTCTTCGGTGCAGTAATCTGCGGTGAAGCTTTCTTTAATCTTTACAAGCACGTCTTCTTCAACTTCGTATTTTCCGTTTTCGGAAAGCGACTTCATGTATGCGGCGCACTTTGCAGGGCCTGAGATGAGATAAAGAAGTCTTTCAAGGTTGGAGGAGATCAGAATGTCCATAGAGGGGGACATGGTGGTGAAAAATTCGCGGTTGCGATCATAAACACCGGTGTTTATGAAATCGGTGAGGATGTTGTTGCGGTTGGAGGCACAGATGAGCTTGCCAAAGGGCATACCCATAAGCTTTGCAACGTATGCGGCAAAGATGTTGCCGAAGTTGCCTGTGGGGACAGTGATGTCAATAACGTCGCCGAGCTTTATGTCGCCTTCTGAAACGAGATCGCAGTATGCCGATACATAGTATACGATCTGAGGCACAAGTCTTCCCCAGTTGATCGAGTTTGCGCTCGAAAGGAAGATGCCGTTTTCGTCGAGTTTATTTGCAACGTCAGAGTTTGAGAAGATCTTCTTGACGCCTGTCTGAGCATCGTCAAAATTGCCCTTGATGGCGCAGACGTTTACGTTTTCGCCCGTCTGTGAGGTCATCTGCAGCTTCTGCATTGCCGAAACGCCGTCTTCGGGGTAAAAAACTGTGATCTTTACGCCGTCAACGTCCTTGTAGCCTTCAAGCGCAGCTTTGCCGGTATCGCCCGAGGTTGCAACAAGGATATATGCCGTGCGCTTTTCGCCGGTCTTTTTAAGAGCAAGCGAGAGAAGACGGGGCATGATCTGAAGAGCCATGTCCTTGAAAGCGCAGGTGGGACCGTGCCAGAGCTCGAGCACGCGGTGGGTGTCGCCCAGGGCAGAAATGCCTGTGGCGCCGCCTGCAAATTTTTCTTCGGAATACGCCGCTTTTGCCGAGGCAAGAAGCTCGTCATAGGTGTAATCTGTCAGGAATTTCGAAAGGATATTGGCCGCACGCTCGGTGTAGGGCAGAGCGGAAAGCGCCGATATCTCGGAAAGCGAGATGGCAGGAATGCTTTCGGGCATAAAAAGTCCGCCGTCCTGTGCAATTCCCTGCTTGATGGCTTGGGCACTGGTTTTGGGATTTGTTCTTTCGGTGTCACGGGTGCTGAAATAGTTCATTTTATATCCTTCCTTTCGACGGCAAAGTTTTTTCAAAAAATCTTTTTGCATTGCCGATGAATATATCTTTTATAATTTTTTCATCAATATTTTTTTGTAAAAGCTTTTCGTAAAGCTTGTGGACAAAGCGAGCAGGTGTGTACCCGTCGGTGTGGGGTATTCCGTCGCGGTCTGCGCCGAGAGCCAGCGTTTTTTCGCCGCCGAGCGAGAGGAAATATATAATATGCTCGGCGCAGGCGTCAAACAGCTCGTCAGGGGTGTAATCGACGGCGCTTGCTCCCTGTATCAAAAACGGCGCGTGAAGATTTATACCAACAAGTCCACCCCTTTGCACGATCTCACAAAACTCATCATCAAGGAGATTTCGCGTGTGGGGACAGATTGAATAGGCGTTTGAATGGGATGCAACAACAGGAAAATCTCCCATTTCCGTCACCTGCGAAAAGGTGCTTCGCGACGCATGGGAAAGGTCGATGATGATGCCGAGCTTTATACATTCACACACAAGTTGTTTGCCGAATTCGGAAAGTCCGTTTTCGGTGTCGTGTGCACCGCCTGCGCAATTGTTGCCTTGCCACATAAGGGTGAGAAGGCGAACTCCGCGTCGATGGAGGTCGTAAAGTCGGACGATGTTGCCGCACAAAAGATCGGCTCCTTCCACGGCAAGGATCAGCTTCAGCTTTTCATAGCCAAAAAGATCCTCTTTTTCGGTGCACAGACGGATTTTTCCGCTGTGTTTTTCGATTTCTCTTTCGAGGTTTGAAACGGTGGGAAAAAAGTCGATATAATTCTGCTGACCTCCACGCTTTTTGTCAGACCAGACGGCAAAAACTTGAAAAGCTCTGTCGAAAAAAGCAAATTCCGAAAGTCCGCCGTCAAGCTTTTCCGAATCTATCGGAAGACGGTCGTTGTACATATTGTAGGCAGTGTCGCAGTGCAGATCGAAAAATTCCGTAAAATCACCCCGGATTTCAGTTGATATCTATTGATTTTATATGATTTATGGTGCCTTTTTGTGTATAGACCTCGATGACGTCAAATCTCGGCTGCTTTTCAAAAAAATCGGGATCGTTGCTTTTTTCAAAAAGGAACCTTTCTGCGGCGGTGACGAGATGGGCAATCTTTTTTGCATCCACCGAATCGCGCGCCTTTGAAAAAACGTCGTTTTCGCGGCATTTCACTTCGACAAAGACAACGTGTTCCTTGTCGTGTGCCACAATATCTATCTCTCCGCCGCGAACTGTGTAGTTGCGAGCGGCGATCGCATAGCCTCTTTTTTCAAGATATGCGCAGGCGATATCCTCGCCAAGTTTTCCGAGCCGCTTTTTTTCAAGATTGCTTTTCATAGTATTTTTTCAAAAAGCTCATACGATGCTCGGGACAGGGGCCAAACTGTGATATGGCGGCGTAATGTGTCTTTGTTCCGTAGCCCTTGTGCTTTGCAAAGCCGTACTGCGGATATTCGCGGTCAAGCACCTCGCAGCACCATTTGTCCCTTTCTGTTTTGGCAAGAATCGACGCCGCGGCAATTGACGGCGAAATACCGTCGCCGCCGATGATAGCGTGAGCTTCAAGCTGAAAATCTCGCGAAATGTTGCCGTCGATCAGTGCAACGTCGGGTTTTGGCGAAAGTCCGTCGATGGCTCGGCGCATGGCAAGAAGCGATGCTTCAAGAATGTTTATGCGTTCGATCTCTTCCACCGTCGAATATGCCACGCAATAGGAGACGGCAAGTTTTTTTATCTCGTCGGCAAGAAGAAAACGCTTTTTTTCGGAAAGTTTCTTGGAATCGTTGAGGGCAAGGATCGTTTCGTTTTCGCGAAGCTCGTAGGGAAGAATGACCGCCGCGGCATATACTCTGCCCACCAGAGGTCCTCGGCCCGCCTCGTCAACTCCGCAGACGACCGACGGCGAATATTTGAGTTCGTGCTCCCACGACAGGGGTTCTGCCATCTTTTTTTCTGCCATTCAAGCTGCCTCCTTGCCCGATTTCGAAAATTCAGACACTTTATCATGTTATTATATCACAATTATCGTCAATTGTCAATTTTTTAATTATCAGTATTGATCTTATTTTTAGAAGGGGGTATGTTAGAACAAAAACGTTTTACAAATTGCAATTTTTTGTTTACTTTTTTGTCAAGCAATCGGAAACCAAAAGGGATAATATATAAAAAAGAAAGGAGCTTTTTATGAAATTTTTTAAAATCGCAATCCCTCTGATACTTGCGGCGGCATTATTGACCTCTTGCCAAACGGATACTCATTCGAAAAATGTGCCTGACGTTACCGAAACTCCCGACGGATCTGTACAGATCGGCGGTGTAGTCAGCATACACCTTTCGGATGATGAAATAACCGTTGACGGAAAGACGGCAGACTATGAAGAAAAGAACGAAGTTTTTCTTTCCAACGATATCGTTTATTACGAGTCAGGCAAGGATTTCACCTATGGCGAGGGCACCGAAAAGGATGCTCACACCGAAAAAGAAGCACAGGCACACACGGTTGTTAATATTACAAGCCCCGGAACTTATTCGGTTAGCGGAAAACTTTCTTGCGGACAGATAGCGATAGACCTGGGCGAGGATGCAAAAAAAGATCCGACGGCGGTGGTAACGCTTGTTATGAACGGCGCAGATATCACCTGCGAGGTAGCACCTGCCGTTATTTTCTACAACGTTTACGAATGTTCTGACAGCGACACCGAAAAAGCGACGAAGGCCATCGACACATCTCTTGCAGGCGCAAACGTTATTATTGCTGACGACAGCGTAAACAACGTGGTAGGTTCGTACGTTGCGCGCATTTACAAACCCGGAACAGTCGAGCTTTCGGAAGACGGCACCGAAGTTTCGGACGCCAAGAAGCTTCACAAATACGACGCGGCGTTTTATTCGAAAATGTCAATGAACGTATCGGGCGGCGACAAAGGAAACGGCGTTCTTAATATACAAGCCGAAAACGAGGGACTTGACAGCGAACTCCACCTGACCTTAAACGGCGGAAATATCAACATTTGGTCGGGCAACGACGGCATAAATACAAACGAGGATTACGTATCGGTAACCACAATAAATGGCGGAAATCTCAATATTAAAGTAACCGGCTCCACGGGCGAGGGTGACGGCATTGATTCGAACGGTTGGCTTGTTATCAACGGCGGAACTGTTATAACACAGGCTTGCTCGGACAGCGCCGACGCAGGAATTGATTCGGATATGGACATCCATATCAACGGCGGTACGGTTATATCGACGGGACATATGCTCGACAGAATAGAAGACGGCGGTCAGACCTATGCAGTGTTCAATTTTGCGCAGAAGCACAAGGGCACCGACGCTGTTACCCTTAAGAACGAAAAGGGAGACACCGTGATGAGCGTGTCTGCGGAAAACGAATTTTCTGTTATGATCCTCTCGTCTCCCGAGCTTGCAGAGGGAGTATATACCCTGTGGGACGGTGAAACCAAGCTTGGAGCCACAAGCGGTACGAACGGACAGCGCCTCGGCGGTATGGGAGGCGGCAGGGGCTTTGGCCCGGGCGCAAACGGTCCAAGACCCGACGGAGCCAAGATGCCGTTTGGCGAGCATCCCGAAGGAAAGAATTTTTCGAAAAAAGAACGGCCTGACGGTGAACGCCCCGAAAGTTTCCCCGAGGGCAACCGTTTTGGCGACCGTGGCGGCAATTTTGAAACGGCACAGTCAGAGCTTTGCAAATATCACATTTCGATTATGCGGACGTTTTCATATCGCTCGAGCATCTTTTTTTCACGCTCGTGGCAGGTAAAGAGGAATATCTGATAGTTTTCCGAAAGCTTCACCAGGCAATCGAGCATTTTTTCAAGTCTTTCATCATCGGCATAGGCAAAAACTTCGTCGAGGAAAAGCGGAGGCTTTTCTCTGAAAAGGTTTTCGCAAAGCGAAAGACGCAATGCAAGATATGCCGCATCTGCCGTTCCGCGGCTCAGATATCCGCTGTCGCGGATGATGCCGCCGTGGGTGATGCCCACACCGAATTCGCTTGAAACCTCGAGAGAAGAATATTTTCCGTCGGTGAAGAGCGAGAAAAATTCGCCTGCCTTTGCTGCGATCCTTGGTGATATGCCACCCTTAAGATCGTCGCATGCTTGCTCCAGCGCCGAAAGCGCCAGCTCTGCCGCATCTGCTTTTTCTGCCGCTCTTTCAAACAGTGCTTCGGTGGCACGGCGCTCGGCAAGTATTTCAGACGGTTTTCTTATGGCAGATGCAGGGGATGCCGCCTGCTTTATATATTGTTTTTCGAGATCAAGAAGATTGGCGTTTGCCTTTTTGAAAAATTCGTATTCGCGCAAAACAGTTTTTTTGTCACGCTCGGGGGTGTGGGTGTATTTATCTGTCGCTTCAGACAGGGCGTGCAGATCGTTGGTCGAAAGGAAGGTGTCGTAAACGCTTTCGCATCTTTTATACTCGTTTTCCTTTGCTGTGAACAGATCAAAGGCTTTTTTCAGTTTTTCGATTATTTCGCCTGCGTTTTCGGGGTCTGAGTTTGCACTGACGTGGGCGATGAGCGATTCAAACGACGACCTTTCGCGGGCGTACTTTTCCTTTTTCTGCTCAAGATCTTCGGTTACAACGCGCAGATGCACTTCTTTTTCTGCAAGTCTTTCTTTTGCCTGCGGATAAACTGTTGCAAATCTTTCAAGCTCGGCAACACTTTCAAATCCCGAAGAGGCAAGAATCTGTGCAAGTTTTTTTGATGCACGGAAAAATAAAAAGCCAAAAACCGCCGCGGCTGCGACAAAACAAATGCCCATGACAAGAAGATACGAGCGAAGCTCGGGCAGAGGGAGAGCAAAATATCCTATAAAGAAGAGAATTGCCGCAAAAAGCGCCACCGCGCCGAAGATCAAAAAGCTTCTTTTTGATGACGCGGAGTGGGCCATCGACCTTTCGATCTCGCGGATATCGGGGATATCGCGTCCTGCAAATTTTGAAAGAACCGGATCTTCTTTTTCGGCGGCTGTGTTTTCGCTTTTTGCTTTTTCAAAGGCTTTTTGCGCCAAATCCAGTTCTTCTGTTGCGTGGCACAGGGCGCTGTTTGCCGAAAGCAGAAGCGAAAGGTTTTCCTGCGAGAGGGTTTTTCCCGAAAAAGTTACGCTTTCTTTTGCCTTTTCGTATTCTTCCTTTGCTGTGTCAAGATCTTTCTTTGCGGCAAGGATCTTTTCGATAACGAGTGAGGCTTCAAAGCCGCTTATGTTTTCAAGCTCTTTTTCAAGGTTTTCCGCTTTTTCTTCGTTGCTTTTTATTTTGGCGCGAGTCTCGGCAAGCTTTGCCTCGGCCGAAAGCAGAGTTTTGTGGAGCTCGCTGGCTTTGTCAAAATCATATCTCAGCTCGCGGATCTTTTCCTCAAGCTCATAGCATTTGCCTTTTTTGCCCACTTTCGAGCGGTAGACGTTGCGGAAATCCGAAAGCTTTTTCCGAGCCTTTTCTATATCCACCGTTTCGTCGGCAGAATATACGGCGTTTTGCACTACGTCCGAAAGGTTGGACATTTTGTCGGCAGAAACGTCGTTTTGACGGATAAACGCCATTTTTGAAAACGCCGCTTCGTCAAGCCCAAAAAACTCCTCGCCCGGTTCTTTGCCAAAAAGCATTTCTTTTCCTGCGGCATCGGTTACCTTGACAGTGCTTTTGGCACCGGTTCTGCGCTCAATGCGCAAAGTTTCGCCGCTGTTTTGGATGGTGGCAGAGCCCGATATGACGTCGGAATCCCATGGCATATACTTTGTTTTTTCATTCGAATCCACGCTTCTTCCCTTTTGCGAGGAAAAACCGTAGAGCATATATTTCATATAGGCGGAAAGGGTGCTTTTTCCGGCCTCGTTTTTTCCGTAAATTATGTTAAGCTTGTCGGAAAAATTTATCTCCTTATCAGAAAGCTTTCCAAAGCTTCCGACAGACAGATTTTTGAATTTCATCTTAATCCGTTCCCTCCTTTTTCAAATCAAGTCGTCGGGTTTTTCGGTGAAGTCGTCAAGACTGAAGGCTCCCGTGGCATCCTTTTCGTCAAAGGCCTTAAAGCCGTCAAGATCAGCCTTGTTCTTTATGCCCTGCGTGTTCCAGTTCTCGATAATTTTCGACATATAGGAAAGTGAAGGTTTTCCTATGGCGCCGATGGTGCGCTCGTAGGCGATAGAAATCAGCTCGTCCGACACGTCCGCCTTGGCAAATCCTGCAATGATCTCGCGCTCTGTTTTGGTGAGGGCGCGGTTTTCGGCGCCGATGATCGAGCGGACTGTGTTTTCAAAGGTTTTTTCTTTGGATTTTCTTGCAATATATTCTTCGAATTTCTCGTAGGTGTCAACGCCGTCCTCGTCGTGCATTTTTGCCGCCGTGCGTTCGATATATCGCACGCTCTTTTTGTCCATGGTGTTGCAGCAATAGTCGATTATCCCCATGACAAGGTCGCACCCCATAGAAAGAGAATCGATAAGCGAAAGAATGATGCCCTGCTCGTTGGGGGTGAGGATCTTGCCGATGGTTTGCGAGGCAAAATTCATCAGAGAGCGGACATCCTCGTTGCCGTTTATGGCATCGGCGATCTCCTGCTGGGAATAAGAGACGGTTTTTTCTGAC
Organism: Oscillospiraceae bacterium; assembly: GCA_015063785.1. Taxonomy (GTDB): domain Bacteria; phylum Bacillota; class Clostridia; order Oscillospirales; family CAG-382; genus UMGS1052. The sequence continues at coordinate 22,591 of SVTM01000020.1, read as the reverse complement.
GGCTTGGTTTCGGAAATGACGGTCACCTGCACCTCTTCCGATTTTGCATAAGAAACGATGCCTGTGCCACGCCAGAAGGCAAGGGCAGACAAAATATCTGCCGACGGGATACCAAGCTCTTTTGCCATCTGTGCTTCGTCGCAGATTCCGCCGTGCGAGAAAATGTATATCAAAACTTTAAGCTCGTTGGCGTTTGCCGATGCCAGGTGTTTTTCAACTTCCTTCGGCATCAGAAAAACGCCTGAAAGCGAGCTGTTTTCAATTTTCAGCATCTTAGTTTTCTCCGATTATTTTTTGAGCTGCAAGGAGTATACCGATCTTGCCGCTTTCGTATGTAAGTCCGCCCTGAAGGTAGGCGGTGAAGGGGGCTTTCATTGGGCCGTCTGCCGAAAGCTCGATGGACGCGCCCGAGGTGAACGCGCCTGCCGCCATGACAACGGCGTCTGCATAACCCGGCATATCCCACGCTTCGGGGAGCACGTGTGAATCGACGGGCGAACCGCTTTGTATGCCCTGGCAGAATTTAAGAAGTCCGTCGGCGGTGCCGAGCGTTACTGTCTGGATAATATCGTGGCGTTCTTCTTCGGCCTTGGGGTAGATGTCGTATCCGAGATATTCAAAAAGCTTTGCGGCAAAAACGCCCGTTTTCAGAGCCTGCGCCACCGTGTGGGGAGCGTAGAAAAGTCCTTTGTACATAAATTTTGTCTGACCGAGGCTTGCGCCTGCCTCTTTTCCGATGCCGGGGGTGGTCAGACGGTACGAGCAGAGCTCGACAGCTTTTTTTGTGCCTGCGATATATCCGCCGGTTTCTGCCATGCCGCCGCCCGCATTCTTGATGAGCGAGCCGACACAGAGGTCTGCACCGTAATAGGTGGGCTCGTGCTCGTCGCAAAATTCGCCGTAGCAGTTGTCTACAAAGACGAAAACGTCCTTTTTTATGGCGTGTGCCGCCTTTGCGGCATCACCTATTTCTTTTGCCGAAAGGGTGCGGCGAACCGCATAACCCTTTGAACGCTGGATATATACCATTTTGATATCGTCGGCACTTCGCAAAGCTTCTTCCATAGCAGGAATATCAATGCCGCCGTCGGGGGTCATTGCGATCTCATCATATTTCACTCCGAAATCGCGCAGTGAACCCATGCCTTCTCCGCGCAGACCTATGACCTCGTCAAGGGTATCATACGGCTTTCCCGTAACCGAAAGCATTCTGTCGCCTGTGCGCAAAATTCCGAAAAGACCGATGCAAAGCGCCTGGGTTCCCGAAATGATGTTGTGGCGGACAATGGCGTCCTCGGTTTCGAAAACGTCGGCAAACATTTCCTCCAGCACGTCGCGGCCGCGGTCGTCATATCCGTAACCCGTGGTGGGGCAGAAATGAGACTCTGACACTTGATGTTCTCTGAAAGCGTCCATTACACGCATCTGATTGTCAAAGGCTGTTTTTTCTATCCTTGCGAATACTCCGCTTTCCACAAGCTCGCGTTCTGCCTTTTCGGCAAGCGCAAGAAGGTTTTCGTTTATATTCATTTTTCTTCTTCCTTTTCAGTTTCTTCAAAAATAAGGTAAGCACAAACAAGCGCCGCGGCACCGCGCAGATCGCAAAGATTGCAGATGCCGATGCCCTTTGAAAGCTTTGAGGCACAAACCGAAACGAGAGCGGTCTTGGTGCCGTTTGCAACAAATGGAGCGATGACTGACGGGCGGTCTTTTTCGTTGTCGGCCTTCAGCTGATAGCCGATGCCGATATTTTTTGCGGCGTTTTCAAGTTTTCCGATTATCTCGCGTGAGCAGTTGCCCCCTGCATCCGAAAAGGCGATGCAAGGACCTTTGCCCACAGAAGATGTGCCCTCCGAGCACATATCAAGGCAGATGCATTCGTCGGCATCTGCGATAAAAGAAGCGCATTTTTCTCCCCTTGAACCCGAAAGATGGGCAGAGGCAAAGACAAAGATCACGTCAAAGGAAAAATCGCCTGCGCACTTTGCGACTGCAAGAAGAGATGCTCCGTGAGCTTTTGTGCAGATCGTGCCAAGGGCGGCAAGATCGCCCGAAAGGAAGGTGGGCTCGTCGGAGATGCTTACAAAATCTCCCTCTGCAATTCCGTCGTCTTCGGGGGATGCACCCGTCTGAATATAAAAATCGCTTCCGTCGGGGTTATCCTTGTCGCAGAGCAGAATGCCCGAAACGTCTTTTCCGACAATTTTTGCACCCTTGCCGCAAAGCCTTGAAAAATCGGGCTTGCCGATGGCGTACAAACGGGCGTTTTTTTCGTCCTTTACGCTTGTCACCACAAAGCCTGCTTCGTCAAAGGGGCAGACGACGGCGATCTTTTTGCGGTTTTCGCCGAAACCTTTTTTTATGGCGTAGACGTTTCCGATATCGTCGGAAAAGATCTCGTCGCAAAAGTCCGAAAGCTCGCTTTTTATAAAATCAAGGGCAAGGTTTTCGCTGCCGCATACGGTTTTTACTTGGTATATTTTTTTCAGATCTTCTCTGATCCCGTTTTGTGTTGTAGTCGTTGTCATAATGATCCTCCTGTTTTCAAAGCAGGTCTTTTATATTGTCCGAAACCGCAAAAAGAAGCTTTTCGGTGGCCTCGACATCGCTTTTTGCCGCGACGCAGGAGGCAGAATGAATATATCTTGTGGGTACTGCAATTCCCGTTATTTTTGTGCCGCCCGCAGTGCGAGAATAGGATCCTGCGTCTGTGCCGCCGGCGATCTTTGTCTTGGTTTGGCAGGGAAGGTTGTTTTTCTCGGCAAGAGCACGAACTTTTTTGTAAAGCGAGGGGGTGTAGACCGACGAGCCGTCCATGTGGGGTACAGCCGCGCCGCCCCCCAACGTGCAGGTGCGCTCCGCGCCCGAAACACCGTAGATATCGCCTGCCGTCGTGCATTCGAGATTTATGCAGATGTCAGGCTTTACAAGGCTTGCCACAGCTTTTGATCCGCGAAGGCCGATTTCCTCGCCGACGCAGAAGGCAAAATATGAATCGTACTCCACCCCTCTTTCAAGAAGAGAGATAAGCATGGCACATCCGACTCTGTCGTCAAGGGCTTTTGCTTTGATCTTGCCCTCTCCGAAATCGGAAAATTCGGTGTCAAACACCGCGTAATCGGCAAAAACTCCGAGTTTTTCCGCCTCGTCCCTGGTTTTTGCTCCTATGTCGATGAAAAGACTGTCAGCACAGGGCGCTTTGTCGCGCTCGTCGGACAAAACGAGATGAAAGGGCTTGACGGCAATGATGCCGGGGATGCGGTTTTTGCCCACCAGAACTCTGCGCCCTGCATACACGAGTGGGCTCATGCCGATGGCGTCAAAATACAGTCTGCCCTCGGCGTCTACGTGGTTAATCACAAACCCGACTTCGTCTGCGTGGCAGGAATAAAGGGTGGTTTTTCCGAGTGAACCTTTTGTTCCTTTTTTGAAAACCACAAGGTTTCCGCATCTGTCATACTGTGCGGCGGTGGCAAATGGTTTTATTTTTTCTGATATAAGCGACAGCACCTCGTCTTCGTATCCCGAAACTCCGCTTGCGTCGCACAGTTCTTTCAGAAGAGAGTAATTCATGCCGTCACCTCCCCGCAAAGAGAAACTTTTCTTTTTTGTTCCATGTCCTGCGCGATCGTCGGAAACTCGTCGGCAAAAGCGCAAAGCAGACGAGCGCACGCCAAAACGTCGGCAAGATTTACCGACTCATACGCTGAATGCATATATTTTTCGGGGATCGAAAGGACTGCGCACGGGGTGCCGAGATGGGCGTTTGAAAGATAGTGTGCGTTGGTTCCCGTGTGCTTTGCTTCAACAAGGGTGTGAAGGGGAACATCTGCCTTTTTTGCGCATGAAACGAGAGCATCGGTAAGCGCGCGCGATGTGGTGCAGGAATAGGAAACTCCGCATCCGTCGCCAAGGACGTAGCTTTCTTTTTCGTGGATATCCTTGTCTCTGCCGAAGTTGACATCGAGAACGACGGCTCCGTCACACATGAGTTTTCCCAACACTTCGCCGCCCGTGCCGTTTACTTCTTCGGCTGACGAGAAGGAAAAAATCACGTCGCATCCGAGATCCTTGTTTGCCATTTCCATCATTTTGGCGGCAAGCAGGATGGCTACGGCGCAGATTCTGTCGTCCATGCTGCGCGACGATATGACGTCGTTAAGATGCCGACGCATACTGTATGCAAAAGAGCAGGTGTCGCCGATGCGCACAAGCTCTGCCAGCTTTTGGTCGGAAAGTCCCGTGTCTATATAAATGTCCGAAATATCGGGAAGCTTGTCTCCGTCTTTTTTTGCGAGGTGAGGAGGGGTGGAAACAAAAACTCCCTTAACGTCCTGCGCTCCGTGGATTTCTACCTCCGAGGCAAAAAGCAGACGCTTGTCCACTCCTCCCACAGGACGCACTCTTACAAAGCCTCCGCAAAGCAGCTCTGTTACCACAAAGCCCACCGTGTCAAGATGGGCGTCAAAAAGAAGCACTGGCGCCTCTTCTTTTCTGCAGGAATGGGTGAAGATCAACCCTCCGCAGGGGAGTTTTTGGCATTTATCAAAAAACGAAGTGTATTCAAAAACCGCTTTTTCGATCTCGTGTGCAAAGAGCTCTTCGCTGCCACTGACGGCAGGGATAGAGGTGAGCTTTTCGCACAGAGCAGTGATTTCCGAAAATGTCGTGTTGTCGCTCATGGATGGAAAAAAGTCCTTTCGTTTTGTCAGTTGTCGTTTCCGAGTTCGTGTACGATAGATTTGAAATATTTACCGCGCTCGTCAAAGTTTTTGAAAAGGTCAAAGCTTGCAGAGGCAGGCGTAAGGATCACCTTGTCGCCGCGTTTTGCATATTTACGTGCAGCAACCACCGTTTCTTTGAAATCCGAAAACTTGAAAATCTCGGTGGTATTGTCAAAATTTTTCGCTTCTCTTATGGCGGTTTCTATTTTGTCTGCGGTGGCACCGCAAAGAAAAACTGCGCGTGCCATACGGCAAACAGGCTCGCCCACAGGGTCGTACGGAATGTTTTTGTCATATCCACCCATGATGAGAACCAGCTTTTTTCTGAAAGCATCGGAAAAGCTTGAAACTGCGGCGATTGTTCTGGTGGGGGACGAATCTATTGAGCTGTTGTAATAATCCGCGCCGTCAATGGTGGCGGTGTATTCGAGTCGGTGCTCCACACCCCCAAAGCTTGAGGCAACGGCTTTTACGTCGTCGAGCGTCACAAAATCCTCTGTCGCTGCCATTGCCGCCATATAGTTTTCGGCGTTGTGGACACCCGGAAGCTTTATGTCGGCGCGCAAAAGAAGTTTTTCGCCGTTTTTGTATATCGCCTCGTCATCGGCAAAATATCCGTCAGTTTTCACCTTTGCCGAGAAAAAGCAGACTTCTTTGCCGTCCTCTTCTGCTTCTTTTGCAAACTTTTCTGTGATTTCGTTTGCGGCATTGGTAACCAGCTTTCCGCCGCAGGCGAGATTTTTGAAGATCGCCTTTTTCGAGTCGGCATATTCCTCGTACGAGGTGTGCCAGTCGAGGTGATTGGGGCTTACGTTCGTAACTATTGCCACGTCGGGGAAACGTCCGAGGGGCACGGGCAAAGGATTGTTTTCGAAGAACCCGATCGAATGGAGCTGAAAGCTTGAAAGCTCGAGCACGGCAAAATCCGACGGGCGCATGCAAGGAGTTTCGTAAAGCAGGGGCTTTCCGATGTTGCCGCCGAGATGAACCGTGTGGCCTGCCTTTTCAAGGATTTTTGCCACAAGAGTTGTTGTGGTGGTTTTTCCGTCGCTTCCCGTAACTGCAATTATCCTGCAAGGGCAGATCGAAAGAAACGCTTCCATTTCGCTGGTGATGACCGCCCCGCGGGAGCGCGCCTCAACTATTTCGGCAACGTCCGAGCGAAGACCGGGGGTTTTGAAAACGATCTGTTCGGAAAGATCCGAAAGATAACCTTCGCCCGTCACGAAGCAAACTCCTTTTTCCTTGAGATTTACTATATCAAGGGCAGGGTTTTCTGAAAGGGCGGCAAGATCCTTTTTGTCACGCGCGGTGACGACAGCGCCACATTCGAGAAGAAAATTTATAAGGGGGATATTGCTTACACCTATACCCAAAACTGCGCAGCTTTTGCCGCGAAGATGGTTTTTGTACTGTTCAAGCTTTTCGTTTCTGTAGTTTTCCATGAGAAACTGCCTTTCATTGAAAAATTATGCCTTTTTTGCCTTTATCAATCTATAATATTCGGCGTCACATTCGATAATGTCAACTATCTCAAACCCTGCTTTTTTCAAAAGCTCGGATTCCGCCTCGACGGTTATGGGTGTGTCGATGTGGGGGCGGTTTTCTTTGTTTTTGTAATAGTCGGCAAGGCACGCCGCTTCTTCTTCGGGATTATTTGCATATTTGTCCGAGTTTATGAAGATGCCGCCGGGTTTTAAGGCTTTGTATATCCTGTCAAAAAGTATTTTTTTGTCATCCTTAAGAAAATGGTGGAGTGCCGAGGTGGATATGACGGCGTCGTAATCTTTGCCCAGATCGACGGCAAAAAAATCGCCCACTATTTTTGTTACCTTGTTTGCAAAATCGCGCTTGTCAAGCTCTGCAAGCATATTCTCGGAAATGTCGGCTGCAAAAACCTGTGCATCCGCAAAACGGTTGAAGAGATATATCAGCTCAAGCCCTGTGCCTGCGCCGAGATCCAGCACTTTTTTGGTTCCGTCGGGTAGGTTTTCGGTTATCATTTCTTTTGTGCGCATAAAAACTGCGTGCACTTCGTCATAACATTCTGCGGCTTTTCTGTTGAAAAAATCGCGCATACTTTCGTTTCTTTCGTTAAGATCCATATATTGCTCCTTAAAAAAGCGATACAACCGCATTCTATTCCATCATATAACATTATAATCTCTTTCGATAAAATAATCAATCCCTTTTTTGCCATGAATGTGATTTTTGAAAACAAAATATTAAACCCCTTGACTTTTCCGCAGGGGTATGATATACTTCGTTATATATGGCGTGTTGTATAATTTTATGAGGTGAATAAAATGAAAAATTGGAAAAAGTGTCTTGCCCTTGTTTTTGCTGTGATCCTTTGCAGTCTTTCGGCAATCACTGTTTTTGCCGAGATAGACAACTTTATAAACGCAGACTGGGACAAGGATTACGAGTCGGGCGACGTCAACGGTGACGGAACCGTAAACTCCGACGATATCCTTCTCATCAGAAAATATATCGCAGGTCTTATGGGGGATGCCGACATCGAATATGATGCCGCAGACGTCAACCTTGATTCGATCGTAAACTCCGATGACCTTCTTATTATCAGAAAGATGGTTGCAGGTCTTGTATAATTTTGAAAAAACAAGCGTTTTTATGAAAAGCTTGCGGCATGGCAGAATAGCCGTGCCGCATTTTTAATATATCAATCGCGAAAAGGAGAAAACCATGGACGAAATAAAGCTTATACTTCCGCAGATAAAAGCTCCCACAGGCGAAGCTTTTGAAATAACTCCCACCGACGAGCCCGGTGTTTTCAAAACCTACAGCGGTTCGGATCTCAACTTCGGACACGGCACCACCACATATATCGCATACGTTTATTCCAACGACGGCAGACGTATGTTCTATTCCGACTCGCGCACAAATTTCACCCTCACCATTCCCGAGCCCGGTGAATACAAGGTGCATATCTGTGCCGAAAAGGATTATATTGCCCACAATGGTAAATACATCCTTGGCTTTTCGGGTATAAAACCCAAAAAGACCGATGCTGTTCCCGAATGGAGCGACGACATGGCAGGCACGATAAGCGCCGCATGGAGACCGACAAAAGAAACAAAGGTAGTCTTCCCCGAAAGCATGAGAAAACTTTCGGCTGAAGAAAAGGCAAAGCTTGAAACACCCGTGGAATACCAGTATGGTTCGGCAGATTCCACAGAGGAGGATTTCAAAAAAGGTCTTGTCAGTTACAAGACCGTGGCAGGAACAAGAGTGCGCGAGATCCATATTGACGCTGTAACCCCCGGCAAAAAGACGGTGGTGGCAGGTCTTTGCGATATGCACATAAACTACGTCAACGAGGAGGACGAAAACGACGCCGAGATTCAGTATACCAACAAGACACGCTATTGGGGATATGGCAATTCGCTGACCCAGCGCGCTCTTTATGGCATGGCTTTTGCAGATATCTATGACCAGTGCGTTATTGCAGGCGATATTCTTGACTATATGTCGATGGGTGCCACACGCATGGTTATTGATGGCATCGTAAAGCCTTATCCGAACGTGCTTATGACCCCCGGCGGACACGATATCACAAAGAACATGGAAACAGGCTTTAAGGATGCTCTTCCCGTCGAGGAAAGACGCGCTCATCTCCAAAGCTTTTGGCCTCATGATCTTTTCTATGCTTCAAAGGTGGTAAACGACAGCGTCCTCTGTGTTGCCATAGACAACGGTTCGGGCAAATATCTTGATTGTCAGGTGGAAAAGCTTAAGGCAGACGTGGAGCTTGCAAGAAAAAACGGTTATACCCTTCTTATGTTCCAGCACGAGCCGATCGCCACCGATATTGAAAAATACGAAAGCACCTCCTGCCTTGACACCAACTGTTCCGATCCCGTCAAGCAGAACTTCAATTTCCGCGCCTCCAACAACATTGGTGGTGCCGACCGAGTGGAAACAGAGGCGACAAAGCAGATATTTGAGATCATAAGATCAAGTGCAGACGTTATAAAGGGTGTTTTCTCGGGACATCGCCACTATAATTTCTATTACGAGATCACCGCGGATGACGGCAGCCTTATTCCTCAGTATGTCATGCGCGCCAGCGCCTATGAAGAATATGGCAACATTGCAAAAATCGTGGTTGAATAACCGGAAAATCAAAAGGCTCAAGCGAAAGCTTGAGCCTTTTTGCGTTTTGTTGAGATCAGTTGTAGTATTTGTCCACAGCGCCGCACATTTTGCCGTAGTTTGCCATCATATCCTCGCACAGACGCATCTGGCATCTTGCGCGTTCGAGGTTGTGCTTTTCGTGGGCAATGCGGAAATATTTGTCGCCGTCAATATAGTCGTGCAGGAAGCGGACAACAAGCTCATACGTCATGGTCATGGCCGAAAGAGCAAGACTGTCTTTTTCGGAAACTGTGAGAAAATCCTTGGTGGAGGTGATAAAGCCACGGGTGAACTGCTCGTAATATTCGAAGTTCAATCCGACCTTGGAAAGATCGGTTTCGTCCTCGGCGGTATAGTTTGCACCGGCGCGGATGGCATCGCCGAAATCGTATGCCACAAGGCCGGGCATAACGGTGTCAAGATCGAGAACGCAGATGGGCTTGCCTGTTTCTTTGTCGATGAGGATGTTGTTAAATTTTGTGTCGTTGTGCGTTACGCGGTAGGGAAGGATTCCACACTCGTGAAGCTCGACGAGGCGGGAGAAATCGTTTCTGTGTTTGTCGAGGAAAGCGATCTCCTTTTCACATTCGGCGCATCTGCCGTGCTCGTCAAGAGCAACTGCTTCGAAAAATCTTTCGGTGCGCTTTTTTGTGTTGTGGAAATCGGGAATGGTTTCTGTAAGCAGGTTTGCATCAAGATCGGCAAGTATATTTTGGAATTTGCCAAAAGCAAAGCCTGTGTTGTAAAGCACGCGTGCGTCTGAAACCGTGTCGTAAGAGTCGCCAACGATGTACTTCGACACTCTCCAGAGACCTGCGGAATTTTTGACAAAGTTGTTTCCGTCCTTTGCTTTTTCAAAAGAGAGGATCATGCCTGCTTCTTCGCTGTCCTCGCCGTATTTTTCGGTGATGTAGTCGGAAACGATTTTGATATTGTTCATGATTACGTCGGGATTTTTGAAAACGTAATCGTTTACGCGCTGGTAAACGTAGCTCTTGTGTTCGCCGTCTGCAAGAAAATCTACTTTGTATGTATCGTTGATGTGTCCGTTGCCGACGGGAGCGGCGCCGATCACTCTGCCTTCAAAGCCGTATAGATCTGTGATCTCGTCAATGTTTTGCTTGAAGATCTCTTCAGTCATAAGAAATATCCTTTCGCTTCAATGCTCAATTATTTTAAACTAATATATTATACAACCTTTTTCACGATTTGTCAAATTTTTTTCACAATAATTTTTAAACAATTGAACGGAAGCGGTAAAATGCATAAAAATCGGTTGACCGAAAGGCACAGATGCGCTATAATATGAAGAGAAAAACAAAAAACGGGCGGTAAAAATGGCAGGATTACTTATCAAAAACAAAGAATACGAATTGAATATAGATACTCTTTGCGGCAACGGCAACGGAGTTGGACGCATAGACGGCTTTGTCGTTTTTGTCCCCGGTACTGCTGCAGGCGACAATGTACGGGTCAAAGTTATCAAGGTCACCAAAAGCTATGCCGTCGGAAAGCTTGTGCAGATCATAACGCCTTCTCCATTAAGATGCGACGACGAGTGTCCCGTTTCGTCAAAGTGCGGTGGTTGCAGTTTCGGTCATATCACATATGCGGCCGAATGTGAAATAAAAAAAGCCATGATTAACGACAGCTTTTCGCACATCGGCGGACTTGATCTTGAGATCGACGAATTTTTCGGCGCACAAGAGGTGACAAGATATCGCAACAAGGCGATGTATCCCGTGGCACAGGATAAGGACGGAAAACTTGTTTCAGGTTTTTATGCCGCCATGTCCCATAGGGTGATAGAGCACGATGATTGCCTTATTGGTCCTGAGATCTTTTCGAAAATAAAAGATGCCGCCCTTGAAATTTTCACATCCATTCGCCTTTCGGCGTACAACGAAGAAACCGAAACGGGACTTATCAGAAGCATCTATATGCGAAAAAGCTCGGACTGCAAGGTGCTTTTGACGATAATTGCCAACGCCGACAGTCTTGGCAAGGAAAACGAAAAGGTCTTTTGCGAAAGAATAACAGAACGTTTTCCCGAGATATGCGGTGTTCTTCTGAACACCAACAAAAAGGCCGGCAATTCTCTGCTGGGCGAAAAATGGCGCACCCTTTGGGGGGATGAATACCTTTACGATACCCTTTGCGGCAAGAGATTTCGCATTGCCCCTGCCGCGTTTTATCAAGTAAACCACGCCCAGACCGAACGGCTTTACACAAAGGCGCGCGAGATGGCGCAGATAAAAAAGGGCGACGTGGTGTTTGACCTTTATTGCGGCACCGGCACCATTGGCATTGTTATGGCAGAGGACAACGTGAAGTTGGTAGGCGTTGAAATATCAAAGGAAGCCACCGTTGATGCGGCGTATAATGCAAAAGAAAACGGCGTTGATGCAGAATTTGTTTGCCTTGATGCAGGCGAGGCACTGGATACTCCGAGACTTAAGGAAAAACAGCCCGACGTCATAATCATTGACCCTCCCCGAAAGGGTTGCGGCGAGGAGGCGGCAAAAAAAATAGCCTCCTTTGGCGCAGACAGGATCGTGTATATTTCCTGCAATCCCCAAACCCTTGCCCGCGATCTTGTTACCTTTAAGACCTGCGGATATTCGGCGGAAAAAGCGGTTGGTGTGGATCTTTTTCCAAGGACGGGGCATGTGGAGAGCATCGTTTCTTTGAAACGTATTTTGTGATATTCGCCGAGATTCTTCGCTGCGCTCGAGGATGACACGGGCAAGGCGGGGCATGGCAGGCGCGTTATGCGCATGTTTTTGTTATAAACAAACGATAATCTGGAAACACAACATGGATTTTACTTCCCGAGTTGATCTTCGCCGTGTCATCCTCGAGCGCAGCGAAGGATCTCGGCGAAAGAATGAGGTAGATATGTATTATGTTTACATACTCACAAACAAAACGGACAAGGTCATGTATATAGGCGAAACAAACGATTTACAGCGCAGGCTATACGAGCACAAGAATGAGCTGATCGAAGGATTTACAAAAAAATATCACGTTCACAAGCTTGTTTATTACGAATCTTACAGCAATGTGAAGGATGCTATTTCAAGAGAAAAAAGTCTGAAAGGGCTTTTGCGTGCAAGAAAAAATGCCTTGGTGGAAACGATGAATCCAAACTGGGACGATTTGTCAAAAGAGCTGTTTCCCGATGTTTTTTCATGACATTTGCCCCAGATCCTTCGCTCCGCTCAAGGATGACACGGGCAAGGCGGGGCATGGCAGGCGTGTTATGCGCATGTTTTTGTTATAAACAAACGATAATCCGGAAACACAACACGTATTTTACTTCCCGAGTTGATCTTCGCCATATCATCCTTGAGCGGAGCGAAGGATCTCGGCGAAAGAAGTCTGAAGAAAATTCAGTATTTGAATCGGTCCCGGAAAAGTTTTTTGGCGGAAAACCCGATTATAGAACACTAAGTATTTTAGGGGTATGATCCAAGCTCGTTCTGTGAAAAGGAGAACCTATGACAAAAGTAAAAATAACAGTCCTCAAAACTCTTCTTCTTGACGAAGTGGTTAAGGAATACGGAAAAGAGGGCCTTGGAAAATGCGCCGCCATGAAAGAGGGGGCGGTATATTATGCCGATGTGAAATGCCCCGAGGGCTTTTGCCACACCGCATGGAACTGCATTTATCAATACGTTTTTGCCCTTGCCAACGGCGGAGGAAAAGAAGGTTTCTTTTACAATGACTGGACAAAAGACAACGGTGTTGCCATCAGTAGCTGCAACGACGGTTTTCGTCCCGTCATCTTCAAGCTTGAAGCAACCGATATTCCGTCCGAAAAATAAAACTTGCAAGGAAAGGATCATTTCCACCAATGAAAACCAAAAAAATCAGCGGTCCTGCTATATTTATGTACAGTGTGATGGCTTTTTGCATTGCGGCGTGTGCCGCAGGGTTTTATATTTACTATTCGGGCGTGTGCGAAAACGCCGCAGTGCTCTGGTGCTCAATCGTTCTTTTTATGATTCTTTATCATTTCGGTATGCGCATAGGGTTTGGGCTTATAACAAAAACCTTTCCTATAAACTACCGTCATCCATGGTACAGACAACGCGGATTTGAAAAAGGATTGTACAAGTTTTTGCGCGTGCGCCGATGGAAAGACAAGGTGCTCACCTTCGAGCCCGACAAATACGATTTTCAAAACAGAACTCTCGACCAACTTGCCACCACCATGGCAAAATCCGAGCTTGACCATTGGATAAACGAGGGTATCTCTTTGTTAAGCATCCTTTTCTTTTTTGTCTGGGGTTGTTTTCCTGCATTTTTCATTACCGCCGTTGCGGCAATGATTTTTGATGCACAGTTTATCGTTGTTCAAAGATACAACAGACCGATCGTGCTGAAACTGAAGAAAATGAGGGAAAACAGGGAAAATTCCATTGCCGAATGTGACGTTTGTGCGAAAAAATGCTGAATTTTTTCTCTTTACTGTTTACTTTTTCTTTCTTTGAGAATATAATATGATGTGACAAAAAGTTCCGTCTGTGTGACGGAAAACGGAGGTATAAACATGAAAAAAGCGCTTTTACTCCTTTGCGCCGCGTCTATTGCGGCATCTCTTGCGGCGTGTGCCGACAAGGCTGAGGAAAACGACAAGGTCATTCCCGACGGAGTTGACGACGAGATAGAAACTCCCGCAGACGACACAAAAACCGAAGAGCAGGATGATGAAACCGAAGAAAACCTGCTTTTTGATCCGCAGGGCAGCCATTTTGCGGGCAGATGGGTCAATGATTCGGGCACATCCGCCGAGTTGCAGATTGTGGGCGACGGAACAGAACCTTTTCAGGTAATTGCCAGAGTATATGAAACTCCCACCGAGTTTTATCAATACGAGATTGTTGCTGATCACGCAGTTTCGACCGACGGCTCCAGCGGTCTTCTTGTTACCGATTACCAGCGCTACAAAATTATGGATCTTGGCGGAGGCATGTTTGAGATTACCACGATTCCCGGAAAGATAGACGAAATGCTGCTTGTTTACGACAACACCTCTTCTCCTGGAATGGAATACGTCACTTGGTTCTATACCGAGGATGACAGCGACATCATTACCTTTATTCGCACAGACACAGATGATTATATGCTGCCTGTCGAAAAGATCAGAAACTGATTTTAGTATTATTGCAAAAGCGCCGCCTCTTTGACGGAGGCGGCGCTTTTTTGCGGAAAGTGTGATTTTTTATGAATGCAATTGTGGTTTACAAAACAAAATATGGCTCGACTGAAACCTATGCACGCTGGATAGCGCAAGAGCTTGGATGTGAAGCTGTGAATGCAAAAAACGTGAAGGCACAGGAGCTTGCCGACTATGACACCATAGTTTACGGCGGAGGACTTTATGCCGAGGTGATAAACGGTGTCAGCCTTATCACCAAAAATCTCGACATCCTTTCGGATAAGAAAATAGCCGTTTTTTCGACAGGTATAACCCCTACCGATTGCCGCGGATACTACGATACTTACGTTATCAAAAAGAATTTTAAAAACGGAATACCCGAAAATCTGCGTATCTTCAATTTCCTTGGAAAAATGAAGCTGGATGAACTTTCGGTGGTACACAGAACAGCCCTTAAAACTCTTAAAAAGATAATGTCCTCCAAAGAAAATCCGTCAGAGATGGAAAAGCTTCTTGTGGAGCTTTGCGATGCCGACGGAGATTTTTGTGACAGAGAGTCGATAAAAGAGCTTGTGGAATACGCAAGAGGCTGAAAAACAGAATAATGCAATAAGTCAAAAGGAATATGGCGGTTTTTGTGGTAAAAATCGATAAATATTCCTTTTTTCTATTTACTTTTTGCATGCGAGAGTATATAATTCTTTTGTAAGAGAAAAACGATTTTTCTCAAAAAACATATCTTTTCGCAAAAAGAAAAGGAGAATGCTTATGTACACAAGAAAGCTCACCGATGCGGCAAAAAACGCCGTTAAAAACATCGACTCCCTCAATGCCGCAGGCAATTTTGAATATGAAGTATACGAAGAAGGTATTGAAAAGCTTTCGGCGCAACTGAAGGAAGACATTGCAAACGCAGAAAGTGATTATGACCCCACTCTTCCTACCTTTTATGTTTCAAACAACGGCGACGATGCCAACGACGGAATGTCCCCCGAAACCGCGTGGAAGAGCCTTGACAAAATAAACGCCGCAGAGTCCACCCCCGAGCATTGCAACATCCTTTTCGAGCGCGGAGGTGTTTGGCGTGGACGCATTGTTGCTCCCCACGAATACATCACATATTCTGCCTATGGCGAGGGCAAAAAACCTTGCATTTATGGCTCTATGCGAAACTATGCAGACCCTGATATATGGGAAAAGACAGAATATCCCAACGTATGGAGAACAACAGCTTGCGGAAACAACATCGGCATCGTGGCGATCAATCACAGCGACGAATACGGAAGATACGATGAGCTTGTGGGTGTGCGCAGAGTCCGTGGAAGAGATGGCTTTGAAGGTCCCCAAAATCTTCGCCGTAATTACGAATATTGGTCGAACGTTGACCAAAAAGAGCTTTATCTCTGCTGCCTTTATGGCAACCCCGGCGAAGTGTTTGAATCGATTGAGCTTGGCGAAAGGATGAATATTGTCTCGGGCGGTCATCACATCAAAGTAGACAATCTTTGCATAAAATTCACGGGTGCCCACGGAGTAGGCATCGGCGGAAACAATGATTATACCGTCCAGAACTGTGTTTTTGCATATCTCGGCGGCTCGATACTGACAGGTTTTGGCGGCGGCAACATCACAGGCTACGGCAACGCCGTTCAGGTCTACGGTCAGTGCGACGGATATTATGTCAACGGCAACTGGATCTATCAGATCTATGACACCGCCATCACCCATCAGTACAGTGGTTCGCACTCTGACGTTCCCAATCACATGAAGGATGTGGAATATGTCGGAAACCTCTGCGAGTATTGCCACTGGTCGATCGAATATTATAATCCTGCAAGCGTCACAGCCCCCGAAACACCCAGAACCGTAAAGAACGTAAACGTTTCGCACAACGTTCTGCGCTATGGCTGCTACGGTTGGGGAAGCTTTGGCAGACAGGATGAGGGTGCTCTTTTCAACAGCTTTAACATGACCAACAACACCGAAAACTTTGAGGCACATTCGAATATTCTTGACAGATGCTTCGGCAAGCTCGTTCGCCTGAACGTTGGCGGCGACGAAAAGCTTATTTCCTCCGACAACGTTTTCATCCAGAAGCACGGCAGATCCTTTGGTTTCTTCTACGGAAAGAACTATGCCTTTGACGACAACGCCGAAAAGACGGCGAACGAGCTCTTCCACGACAAGAGCGCAAAGATCATCTATTCCAAGGCATAAAAACGGAGGATGCGAAAATGAAACTGTTTGACCCCGAAGTTTTTGCAGGACAGGTTTTGCCGATCGACAAATTTTGCCCTTTTGAAACCATAAACGGAAGGAAAACAAAATTCCCGTCAAAAAGATCGAAAATCGGAAAATTTGTAATTGAAAAGGCCGAAAAGCTTCTTGATTACGAAATGAAGGTTCTGCCCCTTTCGCAGTATATCCGCTTTAAGGGCGACGGAAACAGAACGGGATACGAAAGGCCGTATTTTGAGCGCAGGAACAATCTGAACGTCCTTTTTCTTGCCGAGCTTTGCGAAAAAGAGGGGAGATTTATCCCCAAGATCATGGATATCCTTTTTGCTATCTGCGAGGAATCCACCTGGGTAACACCTGCCCACAATTACAGTGTAAAAGATCATTACAAAACTTTTATCGCACAGATGCCCGAGCCTGTGGGCGAAAACATATGGGCAATCGACCTTTTTTCTGCATCAACGGGAGCGATCGTTGCTCTTTGCTATCACTTCTTTTACGACGAGTTCGAAAAGCGCATCCCCGAGCACTTCAACGACAGGCTGTATTACGAACTTAACCGCCGCATCATAAAGCCGTATCTTAACACAGTTGAGCTTTGGTGGATGGGTTACACAAGAGATTCGGTCAACAACTGGAATATATGGATCAATCACAACATCCTCACGGTTTGTGCCTTTGCGGTAAGCAACGTGCGCATTCGCCACGCTCTTGCCCGCAAGGTCGCCGAGAGTGCAAACTTTTATTACCAATCTATGCCGGATGACGGCGGATGCGACGAAGGCCCGTCATATTGGAGCATGGCAGGCGGTTGCCTTGCAAGCTTTTGCGAGCTTGCATATTCGGTAACGGGCGGCAAGTGCAATGTTTTCAACGACAAAAAGTTTGAAAACATCGTTGACTACATAAGAAAAGTGAATATTGCGGACGACTATTTTGTAAACTGCGCCGACGGTCATCCGCGGTCGGTCATCAACGGATCGTTGGTGCGCCGTATGGGCAGTCTTTTCGGTAATACCGAGATGTTTGCTTTCGGAAATGAAATTATCAAAAACTTTGGATATCAGGTAACTTTCGGACACGGATCGCCTTATTGCAATCTTACCACGGTGCTCGATATGGAATATGACAAAAACGCCGCGGAATATGCTCCCAAAACGCGGGAGTATTTCCCCGACCTTCAGCTTGCTGTGATCCGCGAAAACAGCGATACAAAAAAAGGTTTTTATCTTGCCGCCAAAGGCGGTCACAACGCCGAAAGCCACAACCATCTTGACGTGGGCAATTTTATCGTCTACAATGACGGAAAGCCTGTTATTCTTGACGCGGGTGTCGGCACATACACCAGATTTACCTTTGATATCAATTACCGCTACAAGATGTTTGCTTTCAGAACCGAAGATCACACCTTGCCTCTCATAAACGGAAAAGGTCAGTGGGTAGAAAAAGAGCACCACGCCGATAATTTCCTGCTTGACGAGGACAAAAATGAGATCTCGGTCGAGTTGAAAGAAGCATACGTCAACAAGGACGAGATCGATTCTTTCGAAAGAAAGATCTCTCTTTGCGACGGAGAAGTGAAGCTTTGCGACAAGATCTTGCTGAAAAACCCCGGTTCTGCCGAATTTTTCATTCCCGTATACAACAAGCCCGAAAAGGTGGCAGAAAACAAATACAAGCTTGCCGACGGCGCGTACATTACCTTTGAAGGTGATTTTGAAACGAGAATTGAAACGATAAAATTTGACGTCGAGTCTTTTGTCAAAGACTGGGACAAGGAAGAGATATATAAATTCTGCCTTGCGACAAAAGAGGATCTTGCGGAAATAAAGCTTTGCGCAAAGATCACACACAATTAACCCCTTTGGAGTACAAATGGAAGAAAACACGATTATTTCTGAAAACACAAACGAGCTTTCGGATATGGTGCACTATGGCAACGTCCGCCGTATATTAAGCTTTGTTCGCAGAGCTGTCGACGATTATGATATGATCGAAGAGGGCGACCGTATCGCCGTGGGGGTTTCGGGCGGAAAAGATTCTCTGGCGCTTCTTTGCGCTCTTGCCGAGCTTCGGATATTCTATCCCAAAAAGTTTGAGATTTTTTCCATTCATCTCAACCCCTCCTTTTACAATGCAGGCTTTTGCGAAAAGGAAGAAGCTCTTTTGCAGATAGAAAAGCTGAAGGCTTTTTCGGAATCGCTTAAGGTTCCCATGACGGTGGTTGACACAGATATTGCCGAAATCGTTTTTAAGGTGAGAAAAGAGCAAAACCCATGCTCGCTCTGCTCGCGTATGCGCAGAGGCGCTCTTCATAATGCAGCAAAGAGCCTTTCGTGCAACAAAATGGCCCTTGGGCATCATTTTGATGACGCCGTCGAGACTTTTGTGATGAATCTTTTCAACGAGGGGCGCATCGGAAGTTTTTCACCTGTCACCTATCTTGACCGACGCGACATAACCATTATCCGTCCCCTCATATATTGCCCCGAAAAGAGTGTGCGGTATTATACCAACCACGCCGACCTTCCAATAACCAAAAGCCCGTGCCCTGCCGACAGAGATTCCGAAAGGCAGAGGGTAAAGGATCTGCTTTATACCCTTGAAAAGGACTATGACGGATTAAAGCACCGCATCTTCGGCGCTATGCAGAGGGCTGACATTGACGGCTTTGGTCTTGGCGACAAAGCGCCGTATAAAGATATCGGAAACGAGAAAAAATAACAAGTACGGGAGAAAGACCATGAAAGTAAAACTTATGACCTTCAATCTGCGCATTGCAAATGCCGCAGACGGAATAAACGCCTTTGACAACAGAAAAGAGCGTGTGAAAGAGACGATTATGTACGAAAGTCCCGACGTTATCGGTTTCCAGGAGGCATCCGACGGCATGATCGATTGGATAAAGGTTGCCATCCGCTCGAAATACACGATTGTCGGAACCGGCAGAAACGCCGACCGTACCGGCGAGGGTGCAAGAATTGCCTTTAAAAAGAAAAAGTTTGAGCTTGTTTCTCTCGAGACCATCTGGCTTTCCGAAACCCCCGACATTCCGGGTTCGCGCTATTCGGTGGATCAAAGCGGATGCCCCAGAGTTTTCACGGCAATAGAGCTTATGGACAAGAGGACCCACAAGATCTTCAGAGTTGTAAATACCCATCTTGACCACGGCGGAGAGCTTGCACGAGTTTGCGGAGCCACTCAGCTGGTGCAGTATATTTCGGTCAGAAACAAGGTTACTCCCTGCCCCAACGTTTTGATGGGCGATCTGAATGCACGTCCCGACTCGGATGCCATAAAGATTCTCAGCTCGCACATTCCCGAAATCACCGAAGAGGTCGGACAGACCTTCCACGGTTTTGGCAAAAGAGAAAAAGACCCGTCCATCCACATCGACTATATCTTTTCAGATGCAAAAAAAGCGGCAGCCTCATACGCTGTGCCCGACGAATCTGTGGGCGGTGTATATATTTCCGATCATTACCCTATCTGTTCTTTTATCGAATTTTGACAAAAAACGTTTTTTCCGCATAGCAGGGCGGCTTTTGGTATAAAATAGGAATATATTCCTCATTTTATACCCGGAGGTGACTTTTGTATGACGGGAAAAAGACAAAAAGCGGTGTATCGCGAGGTGGTTGAGCGGTATTGCCATGTGATAGATGCAAACACCGTGATAATAAAAACTGTAAACGGCGACGACAGGATCGTTTCGGAGTGCATGAATATCAACAAATGCAAACTTCTCGGCGGTTGCCGCAATTCAAAATTTAAATAACATGAAAAAATGAGCGGAAACTTTTACCGCTCATTTTGATTTTTACATCAACTCCTGCTTTTGCTTGCGTATTTCTCTTGGGGTCTTGCCAAAATTTGAAAAAAGAACCTTGCGCAGATACATGGGAGACGAAAAATTCAATTTTTCGCTGATATATTCAACGGTGTAATCGGTGGAACGCAAAAGCTCGGCGGCTTTGATACACCGCCTTCGGTTTTTGTAACCGATGGGGGTGGTTCCCATCTGACTTTTGAAAAGAGCGTAAAAGCCCGATTCGCTCATTCTGCAAAGAGAGGCAAGGTACGGCACGTCAAAATCTTCGGCGCAATGATTTTCGATGAATTTCACCGCAGGATATATCGACCTTGCAGATTGCGGATTTTTTTGCTTTTCAAGAACAGCGCAGGCTTTTTCGTAGACCGAATAAAACTGTGAAAACGCCGACAGAGAGCCGTGCTGTTTTGAAGCATGAATATCCGATATATTCTGAAAAAGATTCGGCATATCAAGCTTTTGCAGCGAGAATAGTATATTATTTTCCTGTTTTGAAAAAACAAAGGGAAGAGAATAAAAAAGCGCTGATGGCTCTCCGTGCCATTCCGAACGGTAAACGCATCCTTTGGGAATAAAAACAGTCTCGCCTTCGCGCACGGTTATATCGGTTTCTCCCGAAACAAACCGCCCCGTGCCGCGGATGATGGTGCCAAAATAGTTCCACGCCGCGCCGAGATTTATGTGATTTATTCTGCCGTTTGGAGTTTCGAGTATCAAAATGTCAAAATATGACAGACAAAAACCGTCGATGTTTTCTATTTTTCTCACCCCTTGTTTAGAGAATAGTAACCTTTTTGTACAGTATAGCATATTTTTTATAAGCGGTCAACAGGTTAATATAAAAACAGAACAAAATCTTTTCGGAGGTCGTTTTTATGAAAGTAAAAGCCATCGCCTTCACCGCTCCCGGTGTGGCAGAATATGTGGACCGCGAATTTGAGATCCCTTCCCACGGCAACTGGGTGCTTGTGCACAAATACGTTTCGACAATCAGTTGTGGCACTGAGCGTGCAAATCTTATGGGTCATCCCAACGTGGCAGGCGGCCACAAGGTCGATATGGCAACCTATTTCCCCAGATATCTCGGTTACAGCAGCGCAGGTGTTATCGAGCAGGTGGGTGCCGACGCCACAGATTTCAAGGTGGGCGACAGAGTGGCTCTCAGCTGGGGCATCCACACAGAATACGATATTTATGATCCGCGAAACGTGACCAAGATTCCCGACAACGTTTCGTTTGAGGATGCGGCTCTTTGCCACATAACCACCTTCCCGATGGGTGGCATCAGAAAAACAAACCTCGAGTTTGGCGAATCGGCGATGACTGTTGGCCTTGGCATTCTCGGTCAGATGTCGGTTATGTACCAAAAGCTTGCCGGGGCATACCCGGTAATTGCGGCAGATCCCAACCCCGAAAGACGCGAATTTGCCCTTAAAAACGGTGCGGATTTTGCATTTGACCCCACAAAAGAGGACTTTGAAGAAAATATTCGCCGTGTCACCGATGGCAGAATGGTAAACGTTTGCGTTGAGGTTACGGGTAACGGCCCCGCCCTCGACAGAGCGCTTGACGTTATGGCAGAATTCGGCAGAGTTGCCCTTCTCGGATGTACGAGAGATTCGGATTTTACCATCGATTATTACAAAAAGATCCATGCTCCCGGCATCACCATGGTCGGCGCACACACAAACGCGCGTCCAAATTATGAATCCCACGAGGGATGGTGGACAGAAAAGGACGATATCAAGGCGTCGTTGCGCCTTATTTCGGCAGGAAGACTTGATTTTTCGGGCTTTGTTGCCGAAACACATTCACCCAAAGAGGCAAAGGAAGTCTACGCTCGTCTTGCCGAAAATAAAAACTTCCCCGTATGCGTACAGTTTGACTGGAGAAAATAAAAGGAGAAAAATTATGAAAACATTAAGAGTTGTTCAGGTCGGCTTTGCCCACGACCACGCCCCCGGACCTATTGATACCTTCAGAAGGATCGAAGGTTTTGAAATTATCGGTTTTATCAATGACAATGATGAAAGACAAAATTGGATACTCGAGCACTGTTACAAAGATATTCCCCATCCGCCCATCATCACATGGGAGCAGGCTTTTGAAATGAAGCCCGATGCTTTTATCATCGAGACATGCGAGCTCGAGCTTGTGGAAAACGCAACCCGTGCCCTTGAGGCAGGATATCACGTATATATGGACAAGCCCGGCAGCCAGGACACCGAGCAGTTCCACCGTATGTGCGAGATCGCAAAGGAAAAGGATCTTGTTCTCTGTCTCGGATATATGTATCGCTACAATCCTGCGGTTGTTCGCGCGATGCAACTTAAAAACGAAGGCAAGCTCGGCGAGATCTTCAGCGTTGAGGCACAGATGAGTGTTCGCCATGAAAACGATAAGCGTGCTTGGCTGTCCCGTTTTGAGGGCGGAATGCTTTATTTCCTCGGTTGCCACCTTATCGATCTTGTGGTT
>SVTM01000060.1 GCA_015063785.1 Oscillospiraceae bacterium | reverse complement strand
TACTTCTTTCTTTCCTTCATTCTGGGGTCACGAGTGAGGAAGCCTGCCTTCTTGAGAACCGAACGATAGTTGGGATCTGCCTGAAGGAGAGCTCTTGCGAGACCGTGACGGATGGCACCTGCCTGACCGGAAACTCCGCCGCCCTTAACGGTGCAGATGAGGTCAAATGTGCCCTGTGTATTTGTGGATTCGAAAGGCTGGTTAACGATGAGCTTGAGAGTGCCGAGACCGAAATAGTCATCGATGTCTCTGCCGTTGATGGTGATAACACCTGTGCCGGGCATAATGCGAACACGGGCAACCGAGCTCTTTCTTCTTCCTGTGCCGTAGAAATAAGGCTTTGCGCTTGTATACATAGTTTAGTTACTCCCTTCTTCGATCTTAAAGCACGATAGGCTTCTGAGCAGCGTTATCGTGTTCTGCGCCGGCGTAAACATGAAGTCTTGTAAAGCTCTTGTCGCCGATCTTGTTGTGGGGGAGCATACCCTTAACTGCAAGCTCCATTGCCATTTCAGGCTTTGTCTGCATGAGAGTTTTGTAATCAACAGTCTTGAGGCCGCCGATGTAGCCTGTGTGATACTGATGAACCTTGTTTTCAAGCTTCTTGCCGGTGAGAACCGCCTTGGAAGCGTTGATGATGATAACGAATTCGCCACAGTCAACGTGAGGTGTGAATTCGGGTCTGTGCTTGCCGCGAAGAATGTCGGCAGCCTTAACAGCTGTTTTACCGAGAGGCTGGCCGGCAGCATCGATAACGTACCACTTACGTTCGATTGTCTCGGCTTTTGCCATAAATGTAGACATAATCCTAAGTCCTCCAAATTAAAAATTTCATTAGTCAACGAGTATTATTATAACACATCTTTTTGTTTTGTCAATACCTTTTTTCAAAAAAATACCGCAAAATGTCGTTTTTTTGCCCGTTTTCTTCGATTTTCTTTTAATTTCTCGGTGGCGAGGAACGTTTTTTGCGTTTTTTCAAAAGCTATGGCGGTATTTTTCCATAGATCTGGCAAACAGCTCGCCGTTGGTTGGGGGAGTATATGTAATAGCATTTGCACCTGCATCAATGGTGGAAAGAATACTGTCATCCGTAGGACCACCTGTGGCAATGATGGCGATATCGGGATATCTTTTTCTTACATGTGCCACAAGATCGGGAGTTTTTGCCGCCGCTGAAATATTAAGAATATCTGCGCCTGCAAGAATTCTCGAATCAATATCCTGTTTTTCCGAAACAATCGTTGCAATGAGAGGAATATCGATATGTTCCTTGATCTCGCGAATGATGTCCGGCTGTATAGGCGCGTTCACTACAACTCCGTACGCTCCTTGATTTTCTGCTTCCCATGCGAGGCGCACTGATCTTTCGCCGCCCGTCACTCCACCACCGACTCCCACAAAAACCGGCGAATCTGAAACGCTTATTATTGCCTGGGATATAGACGGTTGGGGTGTAAAAGGATAAACTGCGATAACGGCATCGGCGTTTATATTCTTTATTATCGCTACATCTGTTGAAAACACAATGGATTTTATGCGTCTGCCAAAAATGCTGATGCCGCTACATTTGCTGATGACCTCGGGAACATTGATGCTGTGAGACCGCAAAGTGCCGCTGTATTTTGGAATCTTTTTCACTGATTACCTCTCTTTCCTTCTTCCGCGTTGGCATTACAATGTGATGTGTAAACAAGAAGTGTCAAACATGATTATGCGTTAAAATTTGACAAAAACACCTCACAAAAAGCAAGGCGTTTTAATGATCAATCTATATCAAAATATGCCGCCGCAAGCTCGACCATCTTGTCATAGCTCTGCGTACCTGCAGAATCTCCGCGCAGCTTAATGGAAGCATCGTTTATCGATTCGCTGATACTTGCCGCAGGTGACGATTCGTAGGGGGCGAAAAAGTCGGCAAAGCCTATCATTTCATAAAGTATTCTGTCGTCGCACCTATACATCGCTGTGGCAAAAAGCTCCTCGTCGGTGATATAAAGCGCATCTGTGAGGTACGAAAACAGCTCGGTCAGCGCACAATAGCGCAGATACACGTCGTCGCTTTCATACATTACTACAAAGGCAACAAAATTTGCCTCGTCCTCTCGTGCAATACCCCTCTGGTGCGCCATCTCATGGCCCATGCTGAAGGCTGTGACGTAATCCGGGTAATTGACATTTATATTTATTTCGCCGGTATATGGGGTGTAGATGCCCGAGATGTGGGTGTGAGTCATAAGCTCAGAAAGAGCCACTGTTTTTGCCTTTGAAGCAAAACCATCGATGAAGGGATATTTTTTCGAGGCTTCCTTATATATGTCGTTAAGCCTTGCGTTACATTCTTCAAAAGAATATGGCATTATCGTCGAGCCCGACGGAAGCGCCCTGATGTCACCTTCCTCGAGGCATTTATATATCTCATCCTCGACAATCACGATGCAATCGTACAGCTGCTGTGCCGTAAGCTCGCCACGCGAAAGGCCAAAATTCCTTTCCACAGGATATCGTTTGTTGGCAGAAGAAAAAGCAAAATTATAAAGGCTTAAAGCCGCAAGCAGGCAGATTATTGCTATTCTACTGAAAACAAGCTCGTATCTTCTTTCGTACGGGATGTTTCTGACAGATTCATAGATCATTCTGATAACAGAATAAATCACCAGCACCGCGCCTGCCACAAGAAGTGTTTCAGCAATTGAGAACGGGAATATCCCGCTGATCTTTGCAAGCACCATGCGCAAAAAGCGGCCGACAGTACGGCTGTAACCTTCTGCAAAATCCGCGCTTATCGCCGAGATAACGCCAAGTATAATCGAAGCAACGGTTACAATAACCATTATCTTTACGCTTTTTTTCAAAAATGAAATAAGCGCGTCAAATTTCGTCTTTTCTGCTTTGTTATTAACATTCGGATCTGCGGCGCCATTTTGTACTGCAGCGATGCCGTCGTTAATATTATTGTTTTCGTCCATTTTCACTCCGCAAATTCATCGATGTTTTCAAAATAATAATCAAAAACGCCCTTTGCAACCCTTGTTGCCGTATAGCTATGCTCGCCTGAGTCGATAACTACCGAAACGACGATCTCAGGTTCTTCATAGGGTGCAAAGCCTGCAAATATGGCGTTGTCGGTGCCAAAGCCTTTTTGGGCAGTACCCGTTTTGCCGCCGACCGAATGGGGATATCCCACAAACACCGACGCTGCAGTACCGTCCTCGACAACAGATTTCATTCCGCGCTTCACAAGATCGAGATCGTGCTCCGAAATATCGATCTCGTCAAGTACCTTGGGCTGTTTTTCTTCGATTATCTCGCCGGTTGCAAAATCGTTTACCGATTTCAGAAGATGCACTTCATAGCGTGTTCCGCCGTTTACAACGGTGGAAATGAAGGATGCCAACTGAACGGGGGTGAAAAGGTTGTCCGACTGACCGATGGCAGACTGGATAAGGTCACCGGGAACCCAGGTCTTTCCTACGCTTGCGCGGTACTCGGGTCCTGCAAGGATTCCGGAATCCTCGCCTGTTTCAATGCCCGTTTTTTCGCCAAGGCCAAGGCGCTTTGCATAGCTGTTGAGCGCTTCTGTGCCCAGCAGACGTCCGACTTCAAAGAAATAATAGTTGCAGGAGTTTTTTATGGCGTCCACAACGTTCTGCCAGCCGTGGGGATAGCCATATTTGTCAAAATACCAGCAATGGGGCTGATAGTCATCGTATTCTCTGTAAACGCCGCTGTCGTATATTCTTGTGTTCTCGTCGATGATACCTTCGGAAAGCGCCGCGATGGCTGTGGCGATCTTAAAGGTCGAACCGGGCGGATAACGGCCGTTGATGGCGCGGTTAAGAAGAGGCTGGCGATTGTCTGTCAACATGTCCGAAATAGTTTCGCGGTAGGTATTCTGATCGTATGTGGGATAGCTGGCACTGGCATATACCGCACCGTTGTTACAACCGGTAACCACCACCGCGCCCGACGCGCGAACAGGGTTTCCGTTGCGTATATTTTCGATATTGATGCTGTCGATAGTTTCCTTAAGTGCCTTTTCTGCCGCCGCCTGCATTCCCGAGCTTATGGTAAGGCTTACAGTCTTGCCGTATTCGGGTGGATAATTTTCCGAAAGGTTCTGATCGATAATATCCTCGCCGTCGGAACTATATTCGATTATCTTATAGCCGTCAACACCGCGCAGATAGCTTTCAAAGGCATATTCCGCGCCGTCCTTGCCAACGATTTCATCCATCGAATAACCGAGCGACGTATATTTTTCAAGCTCGTCGGCATAGATCGGACCGGTTCTGCCAAGAATGTGAGCAGCAAGACTTCCGCCGGGATAATATCTGCTGTTCTCAATGAACACTTCAACGCCGGGTAATGTGTGCGAACGCTCGGAAAGCATAGAAACCACTTCAACGCTTGCATCCTCGAGTATAGTGTATGGATAATCTCGTGAAAAATCCGAGCCTTCAAGGGCATATCTTATACCGATAAGACGACGGATCTCGTTGGAGCTGGCACTTTTGGCCACAGTGTCGGCTATCTTGTAACGCTCGTAAAGCTTGTCGTAAAGGCCCGTGCCATAAAGCGACTGCTCGTCAAACTTTGTGTTGCGAAGAAAAACCTTCAGCATATTTTTGGATGCGTTGTCCTGCGGCTCGACAAATCTGTACGGCACGACAAGCTCGGCAGGCATCTTATCCTCGATGACAACACCGTTTTGATCAAAAAAGCGGATGAGCTCGAGGATTATCTCGTTTTCTCTTCCCCTTGGCAGAAGAGATCTGTTAAGTCTGATGTTACTTATACCTCTGTTGATAACAAGCTTTGCACCGTTACGGTCGACGATCTCTCCGCGGGATGCCTCCACAAGAAGGGTGACCTGGTTTTTCGGAAGGGCGCGTTCTTTGTAATACTCGGAATTTGCCACCTGTAACGACAAAAGTCTGCCGACAAATGCCACAAGCACTAAAACGAAGATCACTGCAAGTATTATTATGCGCACAGGCGACGTGCGCGATTCGCCAAAGCTTCGCAGTTTCAAAAAAAGCACTCCTTTCCGTCCATTATATTTATATTATATTCCCCTTTTTGCATCAAGTCAATGAAAATATATCATTATATGTTATTTTGTGCCAAATATCCTTTTTCTCAATAGTTTTACGTATATAACGGCAAGTGAATTAAGAAGCATATCGAACATGATAAAGAATATGTTGAGCATAACAAACAGGGTTATCATCACCGATTCGCCCGTGACGATACCGAGTTCGAATTCCGCCAGAACGGCATCAAGCCCATAGATCTTTGAAAAAATAAAAAGAACAACGCCGCATCCGCCGTTGAATGCCGCAAACTTTAAAAGTGTAGCAAGCCACTTGAGCTTTGAAAGCTTTTTTTCAAGGGTAAATTTCAATATCGGATAATAACCGAGCACAAGGACAAAATATATAGTGGAAGAAGCCAAGGGGAAAAGAATCAGCGACAAAACGGCGCTTGTCGCAAATATGCCAAGTGAAGTCTTTGCACCGAATTCGACGTATGCCACGAGAATTGCAACAGACGCGATGGCGGCGGCGGTCATGTCGAGTATCTCAAAAACACCGCCAATGATAAGAAGAACAGTGGCGGTGGCGGCAAGAATGGCGCCGGTGGCCGTTTTTTTTATGAGTTCGCGGTTGGAATTTCTGCTTTTTTTCACGTTTTTTGCCCTCTCTGCCCTTTTTTCTATAATTTTATCAGATAAACAAAAGAAAATTTCAAAAAACTCTTGACAAAACTGTTAATTTGTGATAGAATATCATTCGTTCGGAAGAGAAATCCAAAAATTGAATATTGCCGGATTGTGTAAAGGTAGCACGACAGACTCTGACTCTGTTTGTCTGGGTTCGAATCCTAGTCCGGCAGCCAAAAAATTCGACAAGTTTCGACTTGTCGAATTTTTTATCCATTGCGAAAGCAATGGCATATCATCACGCTTTAGCGTGTATCTCATCACCGAAGGTGCATATCATCAGCCGCAGGCTGTATTCGCTTTCGCAATGATGATATACAACACTTCGTGTTGGTGATACACAATGCTTCGCATTGATGATATACACGCCTTCAGCGTGATTTTTTGTTGGAATTCAAATCCTTATGGCAACCCTCAAAAAATATCTTTTTCGTAGCCTTTATACAGAAAAAAGCACATCTGTAAACAGATGTGCTTTTTCAATGAAGCGCACCAACGGTGCATGAAAAACGAAGTCGCAACTTCGTTGCTATGAAGCGAGTCTTCGGCTCACGGAGAAGTTAGCCTGCGCTTAGCGCAAACGGAGCGGTAGCCGTTCGTTAGCCACGCTGATTGATCGTTGATTTTTAAGTGAAAGTATGATATAATTAAATTTGAAAAGGCGGTGATTTTATGAAAGCCAAGGAGATATTCCAATATTTACTCGAAAACTCGCTTGGAATACGGGAGCAAACCTGCGACGGACTTATAGCGGGAGATCCCGAAAAAGAAGTTAAAAAAATTGCAACTTGCTTTAAACTTACTGCAGAACTGATAGAAAAAGCACAAAAAGAAAATGTTGATATGGTCATCACTCACGAGCCGACTTTTGCCCGCGGTGACAAGCGCGAGGAAGCCGCGAGAATCGACTGCAAAAAATGGGATCTTCTCGACAAAAGCGATCTGGTGGTTTACCGCTTTCACGATCATGCTCACGATTCTGATCCGGATTATATACACGCGGGTTTTATAAAAGCCCTCGGATTGAATGTTGAAAATAAGTGGCCGAGAGAAAGTCTCGGCGTTTGCCGATACGACCTGTTGAATCCTCTTTCGGTCGCTCAGATCGCAAAGATGATCGAAGAGAAGCTGGATTCGGAATTTGTACGTGTGGTTGGCGATGTCACGATGCCTGTTAAAACCCTTTGCCTTGGTCTCGGTTCGGTTGGCTTTGCACAAATCGACATGCTGGTAGAACGCGATTGCGATCT
>SVTM01000019.1 GCA_015063785.1 Oscillospiraceae bacterium | reverse complement strand
CTCCGGCGTCGATCATAGCGACCAATACACCGTTTTCATATTCGCCATAGTATTCACGGACGCTTACATGTTCCGCATCAAGATTTTGCATCCAATAGGTTTCAATTAAAGTCCCATATGCAGGATCGGGTAAAAATCCGTCATAGGTCTTAAAGTCTATAACTACGTCCTCGTCGGGCATTATAAACGAGAATTGCCAATAATTATTACTTTCAATATCATCCGGTTCTATCCGTTCACCGTTTACCATGAAGATGTAGCCAAGGTCGGTAGCAAATCTTATCTTTACGATGATTGCATCACCTGCGTTGGCAGATGAAGGTAATTTCTCATACAGCCATCTTTCGTTTTTCATTTCGATGCTGTGGCGCTTCGAATCAAAAACGTCACATCCGACAAAAACCGTCAGCACAAGTACACACAAAAGCAATAGTATAGAAGTTGATTGCATTATTTTTTTCATTACGTTCACCTTACCTTTCTGTTTGAGTTCTACTCATAATATTAGACGTAAAAAATACTAATTTGTTCCCAATCTATGCCATTTATGAACGATTGTTACTGTTATATATTAGTCATAAATGCTTCATGGGCTATGCTTGAACAGCTTTCATCTTAATCTCACAACTATATTTTGACATGAAAAACCGACCTCCCAATCGTTAGATTTTTGGTCTAACTTTTGGGGGTCGGTTCATATTTGTTTTTAGTTTTATTTAACCGTGTTTTGTTCTGAAGGTATCGCAAAAAGTATCGGTGGTACAGCCTGCGCCAGAGCCTTCGACGCTGATATAATCGGCGCTGCATTCCATATTCTCGTTATAAATGCAATCGGTAGCAAAGCATTCTACCTCCGCCTGATCTCCGGCACAGTTGGTGCAAGAGCATCCGCTTTTGTCGGAGCATCTTTCGCGATCGACAAAGCTATCGCAACAGGTACATCCGTTATAATCGCTGCAGTCGTCCACGTCGATTCTGATGTTTTCTCTTTCGCAATATCCTTTTGTGTTATATGCACATTTTTGTGCACTGCAAGTAATTTCAGGCATTTTATTCTTCCTTTCTTTTTTGGGAATGATATGTCCTGAAACTATTATTGCAGAAATGATTTTTATTATACAGAAAAGTTATTTCAAAAGCACCGCATCAAGAATTGCAAACCTTTCCTGCGACCATTCGTAAACACTCTGTGCATCGTATTTTCCCGAAAAATAATGTTTTTCGGGATATTCATCAAATTCTGACAAATATATCTCGTCTGAAATCTTTGACGCATTGCCTTCAAAAACGGCTTTTATATTTTCTGCATTCAAAACAGACTTACGAAGATCTCTGTATCTTTCATATATGTCATCCGAAAAGTTTCTGCACAGTTTTTCCCACAAAGCGTTGTCTGTTCCCGACAAGAGTTTTCCTTCGGAAACAGCAGGGCTTACGACATCCTTGGCAGGCAAATATTCGCCCGACTCATTTATCCCGAATGTATGGGTGAGATTATACATGGAAGGGATCCATTTTTTGCCGTCATAGGTCACCCAATTGCAAAACAGATCAATATTTGAATCGGCACCAAAGGCGTAGATACAAATAAGATAATCTATTGCCGCATCTACGTCAAGCATATCGCCTATCTGCGCCTTGAATGTGGAATCATCAGATGTCAACACAAAATTGCAAAAATCGAGAAACCGCTGTTTTGCAATTTCGGCCGCATCTTCATTTTCAGGAAAAATGATCTGACAAGGAACATATCTGTCGGAACTCTTCTGATAGCGGAAATCAAAAGTGCCGAAAAACGGGAAAGTATATATTATCGCCTGTGTTTCGGGATCATCGATACCAAAGAGAGTTTCATCGTTGGGCTTGCAAAGATTATATATACCCTTGTAGTTATTGTTTGTATAAAACAGCACGGGAAATCCAGCGTCTGCACCGTATCCCGGAAGAATGGCAAGGTTTTTGTCTATTTCGTCCCTCGTTGCGATGACCGCAGACCAAAGCGCGGAAGCTGTGAGATTGCGGGATGCGCTTTTATCGGCATATTCGGATTTGAGAGCAAATTTATCATACGTCGAAAGCGCGGCATCTGGATTCATGAGAAAAGGTTCGGTTCTGCCGGAGTCAGCAAAAAGATAGATGTCGTAATCCTTCTTTGCATAGGCATTCGACTCGTTGCCATCCTTTGAGATGCTGCCGTATATCTTATATTCCGTTTCTCCGTCAAAATAGGTGACGTCCACAGGGATCATAGAGCCCTCGGGAACGCCGTAGATATACAGACGATCAATCTCCGCCGGCGGCTCATATTCGCCGTCAGAAAGCCTCAGGCCGCATTCTGTGCAATAAGCGTAGCTTGTCTGAAATCTGATGTCATTGAAATACTCATCAACTTTATGTCCGAGCGCTGAAATGCTTTCGATATATTCAACCTCTTTGCACGAACTGCATATTCTGTATTTATATCCGTTGAGAGAGCAGTTTGGTTCAGTAGTCTTTATATCACCGAAAGAATGCTTGTGTGCACAAGCGGAAAAAAGGAGAGTAAAACCAAGAAATAAGCACAATAACAGTCTTTTCATTTTAACTTCCCGTTTTATTTATTTGAAAAATAGGCGTCAAGAACAGTAATCCTTTCGCGGTACCACGAATAAAGCTTTTGAGCTTCCTCAAGAGGATTGTTATACGGGGCGCCGTAGGTTGCCGCATCCTCCTTGTATACCTCGATATCAAGCTTGGTTATGGCTCTGTGGAATTCTGTTTCGATGTTGGAGGGAGAAAGTCTTGTTTCTTTGAGCTCGCGATAGCGGGATTTGATATCTGAATAATTCTTTTCGAAGAAAGCGTCCCAAAAATCGCCGAAATCGGACATAAAGCTCGAGGTTTCGGAAAGCTGTGTTGTATACCACGAACAACCGTAGCTGTGTTCAGTGTTGGCAGGAACGGGGTACCACATATTTCCATCGGAAGTTACCCAGTAGAGATCGGCAAAAGCGTCGATATTGCCAGTCATGAGAGAGAAAACAAAATAATCGGTGAGAATAGCGTTCTTTTCGTCCGAAGCAAGATATCCGTTTTCAACATCAAGGAAGGAAGAAAGAGAAGAAAGAGCCACATCCGTTTCCGCTTCATTTCCGAAAAGGAATTCGAAACGAGAAGAAAACTCTTCTGTTTCGTCGTTCTTTGTCATCTTCTGTCTGACAACGTATTTTGTATCGGCAGACTGATTTTTTTCAGCAAGGATGGAATAAGGAATAGACAAGGTATAAATACCTGCAAAGCTATAATCGGGCTTTGTACTCTTAATATAAAGAAGCATGTTGTAGCCTGCGTATTCGGTATCTTCCGACACCTTGATATACTTTCCGTATTCAGGATATAGTTCCGAAACGAGGTCTTTCCACTGACGGTAGGTTATAATACGTCTTGCAAAGGTCGGGTCGTCGTTGTTGGCATAAAGGTCGATCTCCTTGCTGTCACCGAAATCACCGAACAAAAGCTCATCTCCCTCGGAAATGTGAAAATCGGTGAGCACGTAACTGTGCTTTGCATCCACCCTTTCGCCGCTGTTCATAAGCCGAACCTTTAGATCGCCGCCTGTTTTTGCAGCTTCTACAAGTTCATCCTCGGCACCATCGGTGTAAGTGAAGGTGGCAGAGATCGAATTCTTGTCGGTCATACCTGCGCCTCTGCCGATAAGCCTTAACGATGGAATGGGAGAAAGCTTGGCAGGAGTTTTTTCGAGGCTTATAAGCTGCTGACAAACGGTACAACGGGTTTCTTTTTCTCCATTGGTTGCAGCCGTAGGCTCTTTCACCACCTTTGTGGCGGGCTTGTGACCTGTGGGATCCTGCTCTGACAACTGAACTATGTCACCGCAAATGCGGCACTGTTTGTAATGACCACCGGAAGTGGTACATCCGGGAACAATATCGTACTCGCGATATATATGGATAAAATTATAAAAAATCAGGGCAAGGACTATAACCGACACCAAAGGGATTGCGATCATCGCGATAAGTTTTTCCCTCGGCATGCGGTTGGTATAATCTGAATTATAATCGTTATTCACGGGGAATATCTCCTAAATAATTATTTTTTCTCAAACATATCAGCAAGGCGGCGAGCTGATTCAGCCAGCCTTTTAACACCTTCAAAAGCATTTTCGGATGTATATGCAGAGAGGAATGTGCTGGCCTCAAGCGTGAACCAGCCAGTGTATCCGATATCACGAAGAGCATTGACCGCTGCTGAAAAATCAATATCCATCGAAAAAGGTATTTGATGGCTGTCGTGCCATCTGTCGTTGTCATGGATATGAAGAGCTTCCAGGCGGTTTCCGAGAGCGCGGATCATGTTTACAACACCATCCCCCGATCCTCGCATTTCGGCATGACCGATATCTAGGCACGCCACGAGAAAAGGATCGTTAACAATATCAACATGATCACAAAAGCTCTTTGATGATGCGCAGGCGGCAAAGGAGGATTCATCCTTTTCGCCGTCCCAGTTCCACATGTTTTCTGTGGCGATCTTTACGCCGCAGGTCTTGGCGAAGGGCAAAAGATCGTTGTACATCTGCGCGTTTTCTTCGGGGCTCTTATTGTTGTCGGGGTGGATGATACATATCTCGCCACCGGCTTCTGCGGTACATTCGATCGCTCTTTTAAGATACGAGCGTATGTCGGCGTTTGATGTAGGAAAAGGTGCGTGCGACTGATTGCAGACTATCCCATTGTCAAGGCCGATCTGTTTGAGTTTTCTTGCAAACGAAAGATAGTCTTTTCCCGAAAGCGGATGGTTTGTTGTGCATACAGTGCCGTTTGCCCAATCGTAGCGGCACATAGTAAACATGGAAAAATCCCAGCCGTCAAAGCCTGCTTTGGCTATAAGTTCGATTGCTTTTTCCTCTCCGACAAGCTTTGCAGCAGAATCGATTTCTGTTGAAGTTTTCATTATATCTCCTTTGCCAAAAACTTTATTTGCAAAATTTTTCTACGTAGTTATCAAGGGCGCTGTCGATTATTTTGACAGCCGCTTCTCTGCCACTGACTTCATCAACCGCGGTATCCTTGCGTTCGAGATTTTTATATACCGTGAAGAAATGCTTCATTTCTTCAAAAACGTGGGCCGGAAGCTCGCTGATATCCTTATACATATTGTAGGTGGGATCGTTGAACGGAATGGCGATGATCTTTTCGTCGTTTCTTCCATTGTCGATCATGGTGATAACGCCGATTGGATAGGCTCTGACAAGGGTCATTGGTTCGATCTGTTCAGAACAGATCACGAGAACGTCGAGTGGGTCGTTGTCGTCACCGTAGGTACGGGGAATAAAGCCGTAGTTTGCAGGATAATGGGTGGAAGTATAAAGAATTCTGTCAAGCATAAGATACCCGGTTTCTTTATCGAGCTCATACTTTTTCTTGCTTCCTTTTGTTATCTCAATAACACAGATAAAATCCTGTGAGTTAATTCTTTTGGGTGAAATATCGTGCCAGATATTAGACATGTACAAGAACTCCTTTTTATTTACATGTTATTTTTTCTTATCAAATAATTCTTTAAGATCTGTGGCAGAAAGAAATCCACAAACAACAACGCCAATTCCGCATCCGACTGTTATGGGATTGAGAAGCGAAAAATCGCTAAAAATCGCCACAGAGAAAACGAGTGCCCAAGCGGTATACGTTATATTTAGTCCCATTGCCTTTGCAACACCGAGATTTGCAATCGTTTTGTAATAAAGAAGATACGAAACAGTTGCGAAAAAAGCGGCAAGAAAAACAAAAAGCAATGCTTTTGAGTTTTTGCCGACAAAAAGCTTTGCGGCAAAATTCCAACCGCCGAGAACGGGTAAAATAATGATGCCGTAGATGAGGGCAGAAACGCTTTGGCGCACAGTGAGGGCATATTCGCTCTTTATGCTGTTATCTTTCATACATTTTGAAAGGATAACTCCCTCTATTCCCCAGCCGAATGCACACATAAACGCACCGAGCAATCCAAGCCAGAAGTTTGAAATATCAATATCTGGCGAAAAGCTGATGCCAAAAACGCCCGCAATCGTTAAACACAGAAAAATCCACTGATACCATCTGACCTTTTCTTTAAGAAAAAGAAAGGCAAGGACGCTACCTATGGCAGGATATATGGCACTTGCAATGGCGCCGACAGATGCACCCATGTAATTTACGGCAAGAACATAACCTGTCATACCGCAAGGACCACCGATGGCTGATGCAAGAACCAACCATTTCATCTCTTTTGAGCGAAAGGCCGAAAACAACTCTTTACCCTTACCCCTTACGGCACAGGTCAGCCACATAATAACTGCAGACGCCGCATCATGTAAAAAAGTACTTACAAAGGGCGCAAGTGCAACTGCAACTTCGTTTGATATAAAGGGGCTTAATGACAGCGCAAAGCCCAGAATGACGGTTTCTAAAGCCCAGGTGATGCCTGCAAGTATTCCGGTTAACACAAAATGCCCTCCCCAATTTGTTCGGGGATGCACGAAACGTCGCGTAGGACGATATCAGCATAAGGGACAAGCCTTTTTCTGTTTTCTTCGTTGGCACCGACAGAGATAACGCGTATGCCGGCATTCTTTGCAAAACGCACATCGGTCATGGTATCGCCCACCATGATGATATCTGAAAGATCGATCGAATATTCTTCTGAAATCTTAAAAGCGCAGGATGGATCGGGCTTTGGAGGAGTTATATCGTCGTCGGTAAACACCTTTTCGAAAAGATCCGAAACACCGAGCTTTTCAAGGCAAAGGCTTGTTATTTCGGGATTGTCTGTCGTGACGACAAAAAGCTTAATCCCCTGCTCTTTCAGCGATTTAAGAACTCCTCGCAGATTGTCGCAAGTACCGCGGACAGTCCCGTGGCGAGAATTTTTGTTGTAGCTTTGGGTAACAAACGGAGATATCTCCGAGAGTTCAACGTGGTAACCGTATTTTTTTGCCACTTTCAAAAATGATTCGGCTGTTTCCTCGTAGGTACCCTTGCAAAGGATGCCGTCAATATCAGTAACTCCGTCTTTCACTCCTATTGCTTCAAGAAAATCGGCGGAGGGAATATCAGTCATTTGAAATCTGTCTATTATATCGTTTATCACTTCGATCGAAACGGATATCCAAAAGGAATCGAAATCAATCAAAGTTCCGTCTTTGTCAAAAATTATTGCTTTTACAGCCATTTAAACCTCCGAATATCATAAAATTCATATTCGTTTTCGTTAAAACTGTGGATTTGTCCACGCAATTTTGCACCGTTTGTCAACAATCTTCTGCGCGTACAGACATAAGAGACAAAATTGATGCACTACACCATCTTCTGTAATCCTATGATGGAACCAACTTTTTTTAAGCCATGCGGTTATACTTATATATTTTTTTACATGCAGAAGCATAAAACTCTTTTGATAACACAGTTCAAGTCCCAGTGTCCAAAAACAACATCATTTGTCAACCACTTTAGTTTTTGCCAATATATCGCCCAATCTTTGTTTATTAAGCAATACCAAAATCGCCTCTACAGGCCAAATAAATATAGTTATGTTTCTGATTATGAGATTGAAAATTGACGGTTTATTTCCATCCATATCCACAACTTTGATTTTCATTATTCTTTTGCCTACGCTTTGACCGTTGACAACATCTTTGAAAAAGTAAGCAAACAAAAATGCCAAAAATATTATGTAGTACATTCTCCAAAGCCATAACAAATCCGTCTTAATTAACATTTGAGCAAATCCCAAAAATGCCAAAGCAAAGCAAATGATCATATGGTCGATCAAAAAAGCCACTATTCTATTTGCCATAGCTTTCTCCTTATCTTGCCTACAAATGGCATATCAGAAATTCTGCAAAAATTTATATTGCTGAGACAATCGCTCATTGTCAAACTCATTATATCACAAAAAAACAGAAAAGACAACACAGAAGGTTGTCTTTTCGCAAAAAAACATATATTAAACTATTATGCATGCGCCATTTGCATTTCGTTTGAAATTTCGGCGTTGCGATTGACCTCTTCGGCGCTGTGGAAGGTGGGAACCACCTGCATCAGGGCATCCCGCATTTTGTCGTTGTCGCAACTTTCAAGAGCCGACGAGAGAACAGCAAGCTTTTCATTAAGCTCTGCTCTTGTGGGGCATATATCGCGCTCGATGAAGATGAGCGAATTGTCGGTTTTGTCTAGTTCTTCAGTCTTGATAAGAAGCTCTTCGTAAAGCTTTTCGCCGGGACGAAGGCCGATCACGTCGATATCGATATCAACGTACGGGGTAAGGCCCGAAAGCTTTATCATATTTTCGGCAAGGTCAAGGATCTTGACGGGCTTGCCCATGTCAAGCACGTAAATTTCGGATTTAGCTGCCATAGACCCTGCTTCGAGAACGAGGTGTGCGGCCTCGGGAATAGTCATAAAATATCTGATAATACGCTTGTCGGTGATGGTAACGGGTCCGCCCTGCTCTATCTGTTTTCTGAAAAGCGGAATGACAGAACCGTTGGAACCGAGAACGTTTCCGAAACGAACGGCAACAAAATCTGTTGCGCTGTCTTTTTTCGACTGGATAATCATTTCGCACATTCTCTTTGTGGCACCCATGATGTTGGTGGGATTTACCGCCTTATCGGTAGATATGAGAATAAACCTTTCAACTCCGTGCTTTTCGGCAAGGTTTGCAACATTCAAAGTGCCGAAAACATTGTTCTTTATAGCCTCGCTGGGACAATTTTCCATCAAAGGAACGTGCTTGTGAGCAGCGGCGTGGAGAACAATCTGAGGCTTATACTTTTCGAAGATTTCATCGAGCTTTTTGACATCTCTGACAGAAGCAATCTCGACAGAAAGTTCAAGTCTTTTTCCATACGTTCTTGTAAGTGCCTGTTGGATATCATAGGCATTGTTTTCATAAATATCAAGGATTATGAGTTTTTTGGGAGATATTTTTGCTATCTGACGGCAAAGCTCGCTGCCGATCGATCCGCCGCCACCCGTGATAAGTACGGTTTTGCCACAATAGTAGTTTTTTGCCTTGCTTTCGGAAAAATCTATAGAATCTCTGAAAAGAAGATCTTCGATGCGCACGTCGCGCAGGGTTCTCTTTTCGCCGGATTCAGCATCGAGAGGATAGTCATAGGTCTTAACATTTAGACCGGTCTGCTGATAAAACTGATATTTTTTTGCCTTTTCGGCAGAAGAAAGACGAGGAAGTGCGATAACTATTTCTTGGATAGGAAGAGATTTGATCTTTTCAACCACGTATTCATCTTCTTTGATAACAGGAATGTCGAGAATGGTTTTGCCAATTTTTGATGTATCAACGTCAATAAA
This sequence comes from Oscillospiraceae bacterium, assembly GCA_015063785.1. GTDB lineage: Bacteria > Bacillota > Clostridia > Oscillospirales > CAG-382 > UMGS1052. Next base: position 41,900 of record SVTM01000019.1, on the reverse strand, counting down.
ATAGGAAGGTCTGTATTTTGAATACTTATTTGAAATAAGATCCTTAGCAAGAAGCACGCCAACGCTGCCTGCGCCGACAATGGCAATAGATATTTTGTTAGTATCCACTTCATCCTTACCCTTTTCTCGATAGTGCTGATACAAAAATCTTGCAGCAAGACAGCAAAGACAGGTTGCACCATATATAGAGAAACACTGGATAAAACCAAGGAAAGGATTCCATGCAAACATCTCGTATTTCGCGTTAAGCGAACGGAAAACTAGATTTAATAAGCTGTATGCAGCACCTGCCACAAGGTCAGAAAACAGCAATCTGAAATAATCATTAAATCCTGCATATCTCCATACTCTGTTGTATGCCTTAAACGCAAGTCTTGAGCCAATAAGAAAAAGATATCCTATAACGACATGCCCCAGCTTTATAATCCAATTTGTCTTTTGCGCAAAATCTTCTCCAAAAAGCACAAGCAACAATACTCCGCACACCGCAAGGTAACAGCAACTGTCTACTGCCAAGATCAAAAGGCGTCTTTTCTTCATATTAATCTCCTGTTTTGTTTTGCACGATCGTTATATTACGATTATACAAAAATATTTTAAACTTCGCAATGATATAAAAATGCAAATTCAGGGAAATAGCTGAACCGTGGTTATTTTTTGCCAAGGGCTCTGCTTTTTTCAAAAGCAGCGGTAACGGCATCTATTACAGACGCGCGAAAACCTTCTTTTTCAAGCATCGAAACACCTTCAATCGTGCTTCCTCCGGGACTGCAGACGGCATCCTTAAGCTTTCCCGTATGCTCGTCTGACAAAAGAGCAAGCTTTGATGCTCCAAGGACGGTTCTTGCCGCATATTCATTGGCAAGATCACGCGGAAGACCACATTTTACAGCGCCGTCGGCAAGCGCCTCGAGGAACATATATACGTATGCAGGACCGCAACCCGAAAGGGCTGTTGCCGCGTCAAAAAGTTTTTCGGGCAAAACATCGGTTTTTCCCGTGAACGAGATAAGATCGCAAAAAGCTTTGACTTCATCGCAAGATACAACAGAAGATGAACACACAAGGGTCACTCCTTCGCCAACCGATGACGGGGTGTTTGGCATTATGCGCACTATCTTTTGCGTGCCGCAAAGCTTGCAAAGAGTATCGACAGTCGTGCCTGCAAGCATGGAAACGACAATATAATCGTCCTTTCTGTCTTTTATGCATTCGGCAACCTTGGGAAGAATGCTATCTGCCATTTGCGGTTTTATTCCGAGAAAAATATATCTGCTGTCGCAAATTTCTTCAAAAGATGCGGCATCACAACCTATGCGTACAGCGGCATCTTGGGAGCTTTGATTGCTGCTGCAACATACCGCAACAGCATCTTTTCCGACGCGCTTTGAAACGGCAGACGCAATGATACCGCCCATGTTTCCGGCGCCGATGAAGCCTGCGAGATATTTACCCATAAAAAAATCCTCCGTTTAACGGATGTGTCCGTTACCTTCTATTACGTATTTATACGTAGTCAGCTCCTCAAGACCCATAGGTCCGCGTGCATGGAGCTTTTGTGTCGAAATTCCCATTTCACAGCCAAGCCCAAACTCGCCGCCGTCGGTGAAACGAGTGGAGGCATTGACGTAGACCGCCGCGCTGTCGGTTGAGGAAACGAAGAAATCAGCATTTTTCTTATTTGTCGTGACAATTGCCTCACTGTGACCTGTGGAATGGGAAAGAATGTGAGAAACAGCCTCATTTACGTCCGAAACCACCTTGACGGCAAGGATATAATCGAGAAATTCGGTGTCGAAATCAGTGTCCGAACAAGGTGTTCCATCGACTATCTTCTGTGATTTTTTGCAAAGGCGAAGTTCGACGGGAATAAGTCCATCGTTCTTTCTTTGGTCAACAATAAGGTTTTTAAGCTTTGGCAAAAATTCATTAGCTATCTTTTCGTTGACAAGCAAAACTTCCTGCGCATTACACACCGATGGACGGCTTGTCTTTGCATTATTTACAATTTTAAGAGCCATATCAAGATCGGCGGATTCATCGACGTATATATGGCATATTCCCGTACCTGTGTGGATACACGGAACAGTTGCGTTTTCAACGCAGGCGTTTATAAGCCCTGCGCCACCGCGGGGAATGAGAAGATCGACATAACCCTGCGCCGTCATAAGCACATTTGCGCTTTCGCGGCCGGGCTCTGACACAAGGTTAAGAATATTCTCGTCTGCTCCCTGTGCCGCAATTCCCTTTTTTAGAGCACTGACTATGGCAAAGCAGGAAGAATACGCCTCTTTTCCGCAACGAAGCAGACAAGAATTACCGCTTTTTATAGCAAGGCAAGCGGCATCCGACGTGACGTTGGGGCGGCTTTCGTATATTATCGCCACAAGTCCGAGGGGAACTCTACGCTTTTTAATAACCAGTCCGTTGGGGCGCACAGCTTCAGTAATATCCTCGCCCACCGTTGATTTAAGCTTTGCGATCTCGCGCATTCCGGACGCCATGGCGCGGATGCGCTTTTCGTCAAGAAAAAGTCTGTCGAGCATAACGTCAGAGACAGTGCCTTTTGCCTTTTCAATGTCAGCACGGTTACTCTGTATTATTACATCTATATCGGCTTCAAGTGCTTCTGCCATAGAAATGATGAGGGCATCCTTTTGCTCTGACGACATACGCGACGCGAAAGCTGATGCTTTTTTTGTTATTTTAACAAGATCTATAGTTTTCATTACTGTACTTTTTTCAAAAACCTCGTGCCTATTTTTTCTCCTGCTACAATATCATAAAGAAGTGAAGGGTTTTCGCCATTGGCGATTATCATATCACAGCCCGCTTCTGTTGCTATCTGTGCAGCTTTGATCTTGGTTGCCATTCCGCCTGTTCCAAGGGCGCTTCCCTTGCCACCGCCAAGCGAAATGATGTGCTCATCAATTGCTTTTACAGTGTCAATAAGCTTTGCGTCAGGATTTTTGTGGGGATCCTTGTCATAAAGACCGTCAATGTCCGACAAAAGGATAAGAAGATCAGCTCCGATACTTGCAGTGACGATGGCAGAAAGGGTATCGTTGTCGCCAATCTCGATTTCTTCGACAGAAACCGTGTCGTTTTCGTTGATGATCGGAAGCGTATCAAGCTCTATAAGGCGCTCGAGTGTGTTATGAAAATTTATCTTTCTTGTTTCGCTCTCGATATCCGGAGCCGTAATAAGTATCTGAGCGACGTTGTGATTATATTCGGTAAATAGCTTGTCATAGGTGTACATAAGCTCACATTGACCGACTGCCGCAGCAGCCTGTTTGGTCGGGATATCATCGGGACGCGAACCGAGGCTGAGTTTTCCAACACCCATGCCGATTGCACCGGACGATACGAGAACGATCTCGTTTCCGGCGTTTTTCAGATCACTGAGCACTTTGCAAAGCTCTTCTATTCGTCTTATATTAAGTCTGCCGGTTTTGTGCGCAAGGGTTGACGTACCGACTTTAATTACAATTCTCATAATTTCCCCTTCTAATTGTTTATTTTAACATTTTACCATTGATAACACAAAAAAGCAACACTCATTTGTAAATTATACATAAATATGTAAAAAACATAGTAAGCTTAATTTTCAGGAAATATAAAAGAAAGAGGTGCTGCCAAAGCACCTCTTTCGTCAACATTTTAAATCACTTTTCTTCCTCGTCACGGATGATAACCTTGAGAGGATCTTCTGTATCGTCCACATATTCTTCGTTGCCGTTTGCAGGATTGAAGTACTTATATGTGAGAGACCAGAGAGACTTAAGCTTTGTATTGGCTTCTGTGTATTCGTAAAGATCAGCGTCGAAGTCGAATACGAATTCGTCGTAAGGTGTGCGAACTTCGCCGTCGTCTGCTCTTAAGTCTTCTTCAACGTTTTCTTCTTCCTCGGGAGATTCTGCAGGAAGAGATGTTGCATATACAGTCGAGCCGCCGAAGCTGAGAGCTGCATATGCATTCTTTGCAGAAACATCAGCCGCTGCAGTTACGATTCTATTGCCGGTGGCGATCATCTGCACGTTTTCGTTGGCTCTCTTGGCGTCGTTTGCAGCCTTTGTAGCTGTAACCTGTGCCTTGTTTGCTGCGTCCGCGTCATTCTTGGAAGATGTTGCAGCGCTTGCGGCAACTGTATCTGCATACTGAGATTCTTCAACAAAGAGTTCTGCGTCTTCAGCAACCTTCTTTGCGGTTTCAGCTGCGGTCTTTGCTTCTGCCGCTGCAGATTCTGCCTTTGCTGCTGCCGCCTGGATAACTACGAGCGAGCTGCTGATAGTTGCATCTGCTTCTGCGATGGTTGCAGCACTTGTATCGTCATTTACAACGCCTGCGATGATCTTACTGATCTCTGCTCTTGTTGCACTCTTAAGAGCCTTTTCAGCTTCTTTTGCTGCCTTTTCAGCTTCTTTTGCTGCCTTTTCAGCAGTTTCGGCAGCGTTTTCTGCCTGCTTGGAATATCCTTCGCCCTTTGCTCTTTCTGAACGAACTGCATCGTCGCCAACCCAAGCAGCGATCTCGCTTTCGGATACTGTAAGGGCTGCGAGCTGAGCGTTTACTGTTGCATAAACGGTTTCAACATCGTACTGACCGCGGCAAAGACCTTCGTAGTACTGCTTTGTGATGTTGTTTGCCTTTTCGAGAAGGATCTCTTCTTCGATGAGAGTGTTTGCATCAAAGCCATAGAACATACTGAGCAGAGAATCGAGATTCTGCTGTTTGAAAGCTTCTGTTCTGTCGGTTTCGCCAACAACAACGTCCTTGATATAATGGTGACCGGTGTAATCGTTGTTCATGAAGTAGCCGCCGTTGGACTTGACGCTGATCTTCTTTTCTCCGGAATCCTCGGTTACTCTGTAGTAATGTTCTTCTTCGATACCAAACTGAAGCAGATTTGCAAGTTCAGAGTTTGTGTTGAAGAGAGTAATGATTTCTGCTGCTCTTGCAGGGTTTCTGGAAGCAGAGCTTACAACGAAAACAGAGTCGAGTGTGTTTTCGGTGGTTGCAACAGGTCTCTTATAGATCTGGCATACGTATTCTGTTCCGTCTTCTTCTGCCCACTTAGCAGGATCATCGGCAAAACCTTTGCGTACGTCAACAGCGAAAGGTGTACCTTCTACATATGTATCGGGAATATAACCTGCAAGCTTATATTCGCGGATCTTTGCAAAGTGTGTCTTTACAACTTCGTCTGCGTTTTCACCAAAGGGAGAGTTTGCAAATACGCCGTAAACGTTGTATTTTGCACCGAGAGCCCCACCCTCTTCCTGATAGTACTCATAGAACTGGGGAGATACTCCTCCATCACTGAGTGCAAGCGGAACAACACCGGGCTCGTTTGCAGCGATTGTTGCAAGATAACCGGAAAGAGCATCGATGGTTTTGAGGTCGTCTGCATTTACGCCGTACTTATCAAGGAGCTCCTTGTTGAATACGAGATATTCGTATTCACCAATAGCCTTATTTACAGGGATACCGTAAAGTCCGTTTGCAACGCTGGTTGCGCCGGTTACGAATGTGGGATAAACGTTGGAAGTGATGAGCTTTGCCTCGCTCTTAAGGTAATCGTCGAGCTTTGTGAGGCGTCCGCTTTCAGCAAGTTCAACATACTTGGAAGCACTGTTTACAAGGAATATATCGATCTGGGGATCGGTGAGAACGATCTCGGGCTTAACCTTTTCAACGATGGGGTTGCCGTCCTCGTCCTTAACAGGGTTGCCGTTTTCGTCAACCTTGTTTCTTTCGTAGCCGAAGATCATCTTTGCGAGTCTGTCGTATTCGCTTTCGTTCTTTTCTTCAGCAGCTTCAAGTTCTTCGCCTGTGAGAGCTTCAGAACCTGTAGCTGTGGTTGTATCTGCTGTGGCATCGGCGTCGGTTGTGGTTGTAGCGCCGGCCTTGTTCTTTTCTTTCTTTGCTGCCTTTTCAGCTTCTCTCTTTGCTTCAAGCTCAAGCTGATATTCGATAGCCGCATCTTCGGCTTCATTTATAGCATTCCAATATTCGAGGTTATCTCCGCCGTCGTCGTGGATGTAGTTGATTTTAACAACGGTTCTGTAATCGGGAAGCAAAATTTCGTTAAGTGCGATTTCAACAGCCTGAGCCTGCTCGAGGTCTGTCTTTTCGTCTGTGAGAATGTACATATTGAGAACGATATTCTGGCGGATGCTGGATGTATCCGTGGTTTCAGAATCGTCGCTCTTACATCCTGTCAACACAACAGGTATCATCATTGCAAGAGCAAGAAATGCACCTAAAATCCTTTTCATTTTCATTTTCGAAGATCCTCCGTGAAAAATTGTTTGTTTTCTGTTGAACACAGTACTTCTTATATCCTATTTATTTTACAATATTTATCCTGTTATGTCAATAGTGGAAAATATTTTTGTTCAATTTGAACATATCCCAAGCGAGTTTTGATGTAATAATGCATAAAACTCAGTCGTCATTCTCGTCTTCTTTATCGTCGTCCGAGTCTTCTTCTTCCTCGTTTTCGTTCAAAACGGTGAGCAGGAGCTTTTCTACACGGTGCTCGGCAACCGAAATGACCTTGAAATGCAGATTGTCAAGGCTTGCTTCGGGCTGTTCTCCCTCTGACGGGATCATTCCGATAAGACTGACCAAAAGACCACCGATGGTGTCGCATTCTTCTTCGTTTTTGATGGAGATGTCAAGTTCCTCTTCGACGCTTGACACAAGGGCAAGGCCGGCGATCAGATATTCATTGTCCGATATCCTTTGTATCTCGGTTTCGGCTTCTTCGTCTTCCTCGTCGTCATATTCATCACTGATCGAGCCCATGATGGATTCGATAAGGTCTTCCATCGTAACGATGCCAAGGGTTCCTCCGTACTCGTCAATGACGATAGCCATCTGGACACGTTCGGACTTGAAGCGTTCGAAAAGATCCTTGAGGCTGTTGGTTTCGGGAACACACAGCGGCTCGCGCATATGCTCGGAGACCTTGAAGTCAGAATGATCCTTGTCAATAAGCCCGAGAAGATCCTTGACGTAAAGTATACCCACCACGTTATCAAGAGATTCCTTGTAAACGGGAATTCGGGAATATCCGTTTTCGACAGCAGTTTCGATTATCTCATGAAGGGTTGCCGAAAGCTCTACGGCGGTGACGTCGGTACGGTGAGTGAGAATCTCGCCGACCATTCTGTCGTCAAACTCAAAGATGCCGTGGATCATATCGGTTTCGCTTTCTTCTATGTTTCCGTGTTCCCTGCCCTCGTCGATCATCTGACGGATCTCGCCTTCGGTCACGTCCTCGGTAACGTCCTCGGGTTTGGCACCTGCAAGCAGAGCAAAAACACCCGAAACGGCGTTGACGGTATAGTAAAGCGGAGCGCACAGAGCAGTGAAAAATCTGAAGACAGGCAAAAGCGAAAGACAAAGACCGTCCGAGTGTTTAACACCTATCTTGGCAGGCAAACTTTTTGCAAAAATCAGCAACAAAAGCATGGCCGCAAGGAATACCGCCGCAACAGATATAACGGCAGACACAAAGTTCGGAAGTGCTGCAAAAAGCGGAGCTGCCATAAGCTTTGGTACAAAATAGCAGGAAGCAACGCAGGAAGCAAGCACGATGCACGAAAGATGCGCCGTTTCTGCGATCTGACCGAGCTTGTTATTCTCGATAGTCTGCAAAAGTTTTTCATAGGCTTTGTCCTCTTCCGGGAAAAGCTTTTTTAAGTTAAGCTGGTTCTGGGATAATACTGCCTTAGTACTGACTTCAATAAGGGCACCAATTATAACAAGCGCCAAAAAGACCAGTATACATGGCCACGGGTCCATTTTGAAAGTTCTCCTTTTCAGTTATGTATTTGTCACAAAGGCAAATAATTGCACTTTATAACAAAGTAATTATACTACATTCTTATGAAAAAGTCAATGTAAAAAACACAATATACACCATCAAAAACCTCTTTTTTATCTACTCCTTGTCTTTTATTTTAACTTTTTTATAAAAAAGGCTTGACATTCGGGCGCATTTGTGGTATCATAACACTTGCCGCGGGAAATTGCGGATCACACGGAGAGGTATCGAAGTGGTCATAACGAGGCGGTCTTGAAAACCGTTTGTCCGCGAGGGCACAAGGGTTCGAATCCCTTCCTCTCCGCCAGGCATTTTAAATAAAGAAAAAGATATTCGGAGAAGTACTCAAGTTGGCCGAAGAGGCGCCCCTGCTAAGGGTGTAGGTCGGGTTTACCGGCGCGGGAGTTCAAATCTCCCCTTCTCCGCCAAAAATCGACAGGTTTTTACCTGTCGATTTCTTCTTTTCTTCACCCTCTTTTTTATCCGTTCTGCACAAAAAAACAGCACAAAACCGACAAGCAAAACTTGTCGGTTTATTCGTTATGACAACATGATTATTTTGTAATTTCGTTTGCTCTGCGCAATTTTCGGTATTCCGACGGCGTCATATTTGTTTCGGCGCGAAAAGCACGTATGAATGTGGAAAGCGAACCGAATCCCACGCCGTAAGCTACTTCGATCATCGGCATTCCTTGTAATATAAGTACCCTGCTTTCTGCCACTCGTCTTTTTGTAATGTAATCGGCGATGGTAGTGTCGAAGTGTTTTTTAAAAAGTCTTGACACGTATTCCCTGCTGTAAAAGAAATGCGACGCAATATCGGAAACGGAGGTTATGCGCGAAATATTTGTATCAATATAACGCTGGATATTAAGAAGATTTTCCGGAAGATGTGCCGTTTCTTCGTTGGGTTTACAGCTTTTGTTGTTCAGCAGGCAAAAAGCCTGAATCACATACGACAAGCACAACGCACCGTCAAAAACGCCGTTGTTTTTGTTGCTTAAAGCCTTTAGGTCTTCAAGCAATCCGCAAAGTTCTTCCTTCAACCCCTGATCTTGAAACGACAATAGTTTTCCCTCGTTTATATCTGAAACAAAAGACAAAAGGCAGGCACTTCTAATAAAATCAAAAGCTGATGGATAAAAATAGAACACATGCCTTTTGTAATTTGTTTTTTCGCTGTCGGGAACAGTAACGTGGATTTTGCCGGGTGGCACGATCATCATATCCGCACGCGTGGGATAAAAAACATTTCCATCGCACAAATAGTGCACCTCGCCCTCCTCGAAAACAACCAACTCGTAGTAATCGTGAGAATGAAGACGGCACGGAAAAGTGCTTCGGTCGTATAAAGTGTCTCGGTAGGAATAGCAGAAATATTCACCAACGAGGCGATCCTGCCAGTTCCGTATTTCAAAGCCTTGCTTTGGCTGATTTTCAATGTAATGAGAAAAAAGCTTCATTCTTCCTCCTATATGTCACAAAATGACGATTATGACGCATATTTTGAATAGACTTTTCATTTTGCGTGATATATAGTTATTATAACAAAAGAACAAAGATTGTCAAGGAGGTAACGATATGAAAATTTTTGATATTCCGAAAACTCGCTTTATCAGCCATCGCGGCTTTATGCCTTTGGCTCCGGAAAACTCTCTTCCGTCATTTGCTTATGCAGGCATATTGGGCCAATGGGCCATTGAAACCGACGTACATATCACAAAAGACGGCGGAATCATTTGCTGTCACAACGAAAGCATAGATCAATACTGCAACAGTACGGGCAAAATTTCGGACATGACATTGAAAGAGCTGAGAGGGCTGGAAATTATACACGGAAACAGAGTAAACTGTTTTACAGCCGAAGAAAGAAGACTCCCGATCTTTTCCGAATACCTTGGTATCTGCAAAAAACACGGCAGTATACCATTTATCGAGCTGAAAACCGACGATGCAGAATACGTGATATACAACCTTCGCAAATGCGGGTTTGATGACGATGCGGTGGTTATGAGCTCCACAGAGCTTTCACGGCTTGGCGAAACAAGGCGTGTTTCGAAAAATATGTTTATACATTGGATATTCGCAGACAAAAGCAGGCTGTCTTGTCTTTCGGCTCTTGGAAACGCCGGACTTTCGTGGTGTGTTTCGGACCCTTTTGAATGCGACAAAGTATCTGTTGATCTTGCACACGGAATGGATCTTAAAGTTTGTCTGCGTGCCGCAGACAGCGTCAAAAACCTTGAACAAATGAAAAAGTTGGGACTTGACTATTTCCCGACAAACTGTATGCACGAAACAATATCAGGAGATATGCTATGACAGAACTTTTGAAAACAAAGCATCATTCAGTCGACATTTGTGTTATCGGCGGAGGAATAGGCGGAATGTTTACAGCAATTTCTGCCGCAAGACACGGGGCAAAAGTTGCGCTGATGCACGACAGACCCGTGCTTGGCGGCAACGCCAGCAGCGAGATCAGAATGTGGATATCAGGCGCCGGGACCCGTGTACGCGATCTTCAGGAAACGGGAATAATGGAGGAGCTTCAGCTCGAAAACATGCACCGCAATCCCAAAAGAAATTACAGCATATGGGATGCTCTGCTTTACGAAATGGTGCGTTTTGAGCCAAACATAGATCTGATCCTCAACTGTACCTGTAACGATGCAAAAACCGAAAACGGAGAGATAAAAACAGTAAAAGGTTTTCAGCTTACAACGTACACCTGGCACGAAGTGGAAGCAGGGATATTTGTCGACAGCTCGGGGGACAGTATTCTTGCACCCCTTACAGGTGCCGAATACAAGGTGGGCAGAGAAGCAAAAAGCGAATATAACGAAGAGTTTGGGCTTGACAGTGCCGACAAGCACACCATGGGCATGAGCATACTTCTGCAGTGCCGCGAAACAGATCATCCTGTGTCTTACACTCCCCCATCATGGGCGTATGATTTTTCCGATGACGACGCCATGAAAAACAAACCCCACAATATCTATGCCATAAATACAAATTTTTACTGGATAGAACTTGGCGGTATGCAGAACAGCATTGACGACACGGAAGAGGTGCGAGACGAGCTTTTGAAGATAGCCTTCGGAGTCTGGGACCACATGAAAAACCACGGCGATCATGGTGCAGAAAACTGGGAGCTTGAATGGGTGGGATTTTTGCCCGGAAAGCGTGAAAGCAGAAGATATGTAGGCGATTACGTTCTGACTCAACACGACGTAGAAAATTGCACAAGATTTGACGACACCGTTGCATACGGCGGATGGCAGATCGACAATCATCTGCCCGGCGGATTTTATATGGATGCCAAGAGCGGAGCTCATCTTCAAAAGCGAAGACTTTCGGAACCATATCCCATCCCGTTGCGCTGTCTTTATTCCAAAAACATTAAAAATCTTATGTTTGCAGGCCGAAACATCAGCGCATCTCACGTTGCTTTCAGTTCGACACGTGTTATGGGAACCATAGGGGTTATCGGGCAGGCGGCAGGAACCGCGGCGGCAGTTGCAGTAAAATACGGGTTGTCCCCACGTGATGCCGCAAAGATCAAAATCCGAGAAATACAAAAAATGCTGCTTGATGACGACTGTTTTCTTCCCGGACTTCGAAGAGAACCGTCACATCTTACAAAAAAAGCCGTTCTTTCAGCAGATTACGGCGACCCTTCGGCGCTTCTGAACGGCATTGACCGACGTATTTGGGGTAACGACAACGGATATTTCGGAAAGACAAACAAGGCTATCACTTATACCTTTGAAAAGGCCGAATTCGTTTCGGGAGTAAGAATTGTTTTTGACAGCGATCTTGACCGTGAATACACCGACGGAAATCCCGACGCTCTGCACACGTCATCCACTCTTTTCTTCCCCAAAAGCTACAACAACACCACCTTTGGTTTTCCGAAATGCCTGGTGAAGTCATACAAGATCGAGGTGTTGGGAGATGACAGTAAATGGAGTACCGTTCTTGAGATTTCTGACAACCACCAACGCTTTGTCAAACACAAAATCGAAAAATCGGTAAAAGCCATACGCCTTATCCCCCTCTCGACCTACCACAGCGAAAGAAAAACAGAGGATTACGGCTGTTCCACAGCGCACATTTTCAACTTTGAAGTATTTTAACAAGCAAAAAACTGACTTCCGGAGAAGTCAGTTTTTCTTTTACATTATTTCATCAATTACGCCGAGATCCCACGCAAGACGCGAAAGAACGTATTTGTCGCGTATATCTTTTGTTGCGGCAAAAGTGACGGGGTTGTCTTTTTCGTTGATACCTATTTCGGAAGCACGCTTTGGACAGTCAATGATGTCAAGAAGCTTTTCGATATACTCTGCACCGGGAAGTTCCTCATCAATTATATCCAAAATTTTAGTCCAGTTTTCAATGATTACATCGAGTCTTGCCGAATGTTTTTGCACGTCGTATTTTCCCTCTTTTTTCTCAAGGGCAATCATGGCGTCGGCGGCTTTTCCGAGATAGCTCGAAAGAACATTTTTCCATTCGTCATAGCTGAAAGCTTCGACGAATCTTTTTGCTTTTTCGCGGTCGGGAGTGATCTTTTTTATTTTTTCATAGAGCTTTAGCGCCATAAGAGTGCCAATGGCGCATTGGATTCCGTGGAGCTCGCAGGGGGTTCCGAATTCTTCGGCGCGCATATCCCACACGTGGGAGAAATAGTGCTCGACTCCTGAGGCAGGCCGCGAAGCACCGGCATAATACATCGAAATGCCACCCACCACAAGTCCGTAGAACACCGCCTTGACGGCAGTCTCATCGCGGTTCATAAGCCCCACCGGATCGGCTACGCAGTCCTGCACTGCTTTTCGCACAAGAGATGCGACCTTTTCGCAATAGTATTCGCCGTTGATAAGATTTGAAATACGCCATTCGCAAATGCTGACGTATTTTGCCAGCATATCACCAAGTCCTGCGGCGAGCATTTTTTTCGGAGCATTGCATAAAACGTCAAGATCGCCGACAATATAATCGGGGCACCTGCTGTTAAGCGAAATTTTTAGTCCTGCACGGATAACCGACGAGCTTGCAGAGGCATATCCGTCCATGGAGGGAGCTGTGGCGACGATTATATATTTTCTTGCCGTAACACGCGAGACGATCTTGCAGATGTCGTTTATAACCCCCGATCCAACGCCAACAATTATATCACACTTGTCATCAAAATGCATAATGACTGATCCGACTGAGTTTTCGTTTGGTTCGAGTTTTTCCGACGGGAAAATATACTTTGTATATGCCACGCTGTTTTCATCAAAAACCGAGCACACCTTTTTGCCTGCGGCGGCAAAAGTGTTTTCGTCTGCAACGACAAAGGCTTTTTTACATTCAAAATCCGCGCACAGTTTCGGCAGATCGCATATTGCTCCCCTTTTTATCGAAAAGCCGACTCGGCTTTCGGGGTGGACTTTGCCACATTCGCAAAGCACACCTTCTTTTATAGTGTTCATCGAATACTCCATATCATCTGTTCTTAATGGTAGTGTTTACAAAGCAATAATCGTCGTTCCATCTGTCAGGCGTAATACCGCGCACCCACAGGCAGTCTTCCTTATAGAACGAACCGGGGCCCACGCTGTAGCTTTCGCCCTCGGTTAGATGAAGCGGTCCCTGCATGTTGCGAAGATTATTGACAAGGGTGAGAGTGATCTCGTTTTCTCCGTCACAAAGAAGGTCGCTGACGTCTGCAGTATAAGGCTCCCACATGAACTGCGGAATTTCCTTTCCGTTTATTTTTGCCTTAACTACGTTGATGCCGCATTTTACAAAGTCGAGCATCATATTGCCGTTCTTTTCAAACTTTTTGGACACGGTGATGTCACCTGCAAAGAACGGGAAGCCCTGTCTTTCGATGTTTGTAAGCGCGATCGAACCCACAGGCTTTGCAATAACGAACTTTCCACTATATCTGCAGGCGTTTTTGTTGAGATCTTCGAATTTTCCTTCGGTCTTGACCGAAAAATCTCCCACAAGGTACATCTGCTCTATCTCGATATCGAAGGTGAGCTTATTTTTCTCGGATTCGAAAAGCTTGCTCTTTTCGAGGTTGCGATAAACTTGCTCGGACTGGGTGAAATCAACATTTACAACAATGCTGTTACTGCCAAGCTTGGTGTATTTTGCAATATCAAGTTTTCTGAACGCGCGGTCGGCAAAAAAGCCGCAGTCGGTCTTGTCGATGGAAACACCGTTTACTTTGATATCAAGATTTTCGGGAGTTTCGCAGACAAGATAGAGCGAATCGGGGATGTATTCTGTTTCGAAACCGTATTCACAAGTAATGCTGACGGGTTTTCCGAGATCAATGGCGCGGTACATGGCGTTGAGAATATATCCATTTTTCTCGACGAGCTTGCCGTCAAAATAATAATCGCAATAGTCAAGGGTTATCACGTTTTCGGTAACCTTTTCGATCTTCCATTTGCCCGAAAGGTCGATGGGAGATGCAGGCTTTCTTTCAATGGCGCAACTTCTTTCGGTGCGGTCGTCAATAACGACGAGAGAAGCGTACTTTTTGAAGGTATGCTTGCCGTCGAAGGGACAAAGCTCGCCGGTTACGGGATCCATAATCTTGGTTCCCACAGTGATATTGGCATCATACGAACCCTCGGTACTGTTGACGAAATAATACATATCGTAATCGTCGCAGTATCTTGCACAGTAGGTTATTTCGGGAACGTCGATGACGTTGTTTTCGGCAATATCTTCAACGGTGGTGATAACACCGCCGTTTGCTTTGTATTCGCTGAGGAGTTTTTCGGTGTTGTCAAAGAATATCTCGTGACGGGGAATGATTATCTTTGAATACTTCTTGTTGCCTATAAAGAGACTCGAACCCTCTACCCTGCCGTGGCGTTCCATCATAGTTTCGTCACCGAGATGGAAATTGACGTGCTTGCGCTCGAGAGCAAGAAGCATATCGAGAAATTCCCCCGAATATGCATTGATCTCGTTGAAGCAGTCCTTTTTTGCTTCGTTCATATGCTTGGGGGCATTGTCGTTATACATAGTCCAGGCTGTGGTCATGGGGTGGATAACAAGAACGTCAACACCGTCGTCACCTTTGGTGAGAAGCATGCCGATGCGGCTCATGGCATCGTTGAACATTTTGTAATCTTTCCACCAGGGCTGCTGAATGTACATTGCAGGCGGATAGTCGCGTTTGCGCAAGCCTCTGTTTGAATAGCCTTCGAGGTGCTGGCACAGAAGATTTATGCCGCGTACCATCTGATATTCATATATCCACTTAAGCTCGTCGTGTCCCACATTGTGTCCGCACATAGCAAAGGTTTCGGAAAGCACCTGCTTCATGCCGAGCTGACGGGCAACAGAACCCACCTGATAAGGAGTGAGGCTTCTGTTGTTGTGACGCCCCAGCCAGTCCATGCCGGGGATGGTCATGTATTCATAGTGGGGCATACATGCGCCGTTGGAAACAATCTGACAAAGGAAGTTTTCTTCAAGCACCAGGTGACCTGTAAAGCCAAAGCCGTGGGATATACACCAGTCGTATATCTGCTTCATAAAGTTTTCAGAGAAAAGATCTGTGATAAGCTTCCAGAACTTTACTCGTGTCTTCTTGTAGTCGCAAACGTCGAGGAAAAGCTCGGGAAGATGTGGAATAAGCTCCTCACCGTAAGCTTTTTTGTATTCTTCGGGAAGAATAAAACTCCATGGAATGCCGTTTCGTGATATCTGCGGTTCGTCGGTGAAAAATCCGTCGATGCGACCTGCAAACTTTTCGTAATAAGGAACGTATATCCTTTCGATAAACTCTTTTATTACTTTTCCGTCAAGGGTGTCGACGTAGTAAGGGTTGATGTCGTAATAAAAGACGTATCCGTCGAATGTTGCAATAGCGTTTTCGCGATGCTTGCCGTCATCCTTGGCGATGCGAAGATATTTCTGCTGGTATTCTACACCAAGGCCGTTGACAACACCTCCGCCAAAACCCGAAGGCCAGCCGTTTTCGTCATATGCCCATGCGTGCATTCCGTTTTCGGCACATTTTTGTGCACAGGCCTCAATGTTTTCAAACCATTCTTCGCCCATATATTCTGTCTGAAGACCGCCTCTTGCGTGCATGAAGAAGCCGCCGATACCTGCCTTTTCCATTTCTTCGACCTGACGAACAGTCTCTGCAGTATCAAGCTTTTCGTTCCATGACCAGAACGGCACGGGGCGGTACTTTTTCGGTACGTTTTTGAAATCCATAAAATTATCCTCCGAAACAGCAAAAATGCAATATGCTATACAACAAAAATTATATAACATATTGCATTCTTTGTCAACAAATTACTGGCAAAAATAGTATTATTTTACCGTAAGGACCACCTTACCGACGCTTTTTCCATCCTCAAGGAGTTTGTGTCCCGAAAGAGCCTGCTCGATGGGCAGAGTTTTGCATACAAAAGGCACCATCTCGCCTCGGGCTATCTTTGGAAACACCTTTTGCGAAAGCTCGGAAAGAATCTGTGCTTTCATTTCAGGTGTGCGGTTGCGAAGCATACTTCCCACAAGATGCAGCCCTTTTGTCAAAAGCGGACGCAAAAGGATATTCGTTTCGATACCTGCAAGGGTAGAAATGACGACCCAATATCCGCCACGTGCCATATAGGGCATACATTCGCCAAGAGTTTTACCCGAAAGGCAATCGACCGCAATCTTAACGGGGGTACCGTTTTCTTCAAGCTCTTTGAACTTCTCGGGCAAGGAATCTTCTTGTGTATTGACGATGATATCCGCGCCGAGTGAGCGAACGTGTTCTCTTTTTGACTCGTCGATTATCGAAGTAACAACCGTTGCACCAAAAGTTTTTGCAAGCGGTATCATGGCGGTGGAAAGACCGCTGGCACCTGCCGAAATATACACCGTGTCCCCCTCTTCAAGGTGAGCCTCTATGAAAAGGTTGAGATACGAGGTGGCAAAAGCTTCGGGAATGGCGGCGGCGTGCTCGAACGAAAGATTATCGGGAAGCTTTATCATCATATCGTATTTCACCGCAACGTACTGGGCATAGCCTCCTCCGCCAAGCAGAGCACACACTCTGTCACCCACCTTGAGATCCGATTTCTCACAGGCAACCTTTCCGAGTTCTTTTATCACACCCGAAATTTCAAGTCCCATCCAAGGAGGGCAACCTGCAGGAGAAGGATATTTTCCTTGTCTTTGAAGAATGTCTGCACGGTTTACGCCGACGGCATATACTTCGACCAACGCTTCATCGTCGGAAATTATGGGGTCATCAACCTCGCACCATTCGAGCTTTTCGTTTTCTTTTACAAGCATTGCTTTCATAGTTTATATCTCCTTATCAGGGTCAAATTTTACGCCGCTTGCCGCAAGAACCAGCTTTTGCAGTTCCAGTTCGTATTCATAGGTGTACGGATTTTCCTTTTCGCCGCGGATAAAAGCAGCAAAATCAAGCATCATTTCGTCATAGCGTTCTTCTCCGCAAAGATCGCGTACGATTATCTCCTCGCGACAATCAAGATAAGCGCTTTGGCATTTTTCACGCAGAGAAAGATACATTCTTGTAGGTCTTTCGATGGGTTTTATCTCGATGGTTCCTTTGGTACCGTTTATTACGATCTGTCTTCTGCCGTAGCCGTTAACCTCTACAGAGCTTGTTTTGACAGTAGAAAAACCGAAAGGATATTCGAGCACCGCAAGATCGTTGTCGAAAGAACTGTTACCGTCAAAACCCGTCTTTTTAAGATATGGCGTAACCTTTTTTGGTTTTCCCATGACAGAAAAGATCACGTCAATAAGATGGCATCCGAAGATATACATCGTGCCGCCCTTAAAATTTTCCAGCCACTTGCGGTATTCCGTAGGGTGGTCTGTGTTCATTACAGCGTCGATCGATATGATGTCACCCAAGGCACCGTTGTTTATTATTTCCAGCGCTTTTTTCACCGCAGGATTCTGACGGTACATATATCCGAGCTGAACCACAAGTCCTTTTTCTTTTGCAACAGAAAGAAGATTGGAGTATTCGCCGAGATCTTCACCTGCAGGCTTGTCCATGTGAACATGAAAACCGTGATCAAGGCATTTTTTTGCAGTTTTATCAAGATTCCATACATCGGTTTCCACAAGTATGGCATCGAGATCCGACATTGACAGTATTTCTTGTTCGGAATATCGTATAAGTCCCTTGTACGCATCGTCATTTCCGCGTCTTTTCACCCATGCTTCGTCGCTTTCGGCAAATCCGACAACGTCATAGATCTCGGGAAACTTTCTGCAGGCAAGCATTTTTGCCGCGCCGTGGTTGTGCCCGATGCCGATTTGGGCGATACGGAGCTTTTTCATTCGATGTTCCTCCAGTCAAAGGCGATGCCTGTGGGAAAATCCGGATCGTTTATGAGTCTGTCATATACTTTCGTGGCATCGACGGGAGAAGCCACTTCTGTTATTATCTTTTTGCAATCTATTCTTCCCGTGCTCATCATTTTCATAATGGCGTTGCAGTCATCGAGATTTGTCCAGTGATAGGGATAGGAATCGACTTTTGGCCTTACAAAATTGTGCGCACCGATAAGCTGAACGCCGGGGCAATGCACCTGGGTATAATAATCAACCGAGCAATCGGAAACACGGGTACAACCGAGAAGAGCTATGCGTGCCTGCTTTGAGGCGCAAGAAAGGGCATCACGCATGGCTTTGGAGCTTCCGGTCACTTCGACTATGGCATTTACACCCGTGCCATCGGTTATACGTTTTACCTGATCGACAAAATCTGCAGACGTGGGATCAAGAGCAAAATCAGCACCGTTTTCAAGGGCAAGTGCACGTCTTTTTTCGGAAAGATCGGCAGCGATAACCGGAAGAGCACCCGAAAGTTTCATAAAATTGAGGGCAAATACACCAAGTATGCCCATACCGAAAACCATTCCGCTCTCGCCAAGCTCTATACGGGTTTTGCGCAAACCGCCAAGTCCCATGGCAGCGATAAGAACAAACGAGCAGTCAAGCGACGATATGTTATCATAAGGAACGTGAAATATTTCCTGCTCGTGATGAAGATTGTAGTTTGTGTGATGTCCGTGGTAAACGAGCACCCTGTCCCCTTCTTTGAACCTTGTTACTTTTTCTCCGACCTTTACCACTCTACCGCAGCTGCTGTAACCAAGCCATCGGGGAAATCCCGCGGGGGTGTTGGGAAGTCCCAGAAGATTTGCTTTTTCTGTACCTCCGCTAATGGCGGAAAACTCGGTTTTTACAAGGACGAGATCATCGGCGACCTCGGGAAGATCAACTTCGCAAAACTCTGCGACGGATGGTTTTGTAAACAATATTGCTTTTCTTTTCATTTTGTACCTCACTGTTCTCCCATACGGCGATAAGCTTCTGTCATTGATTCAAGATGCAGCTGCTCGGGATCGGAACAATAGCCGTAATCAACGTTGCAAAACATAATGTGCGAGCCGAGCATCGGGCATATCTTTCTGGATTTGACGCCCATTTTTCCGTTGGCGTGATAGCTGAACGGAAAAGCCAGATCTCTTTTCAGCAGGATGGTGGACGAAATACATTCGGCAAGTTGTTCTTCGTTTTCGCAGGGTGTTACCATTTTGACGATGTCGGCGCCCTTGACGTCGTGGGCGAAGGTTGCAAGAGCTTTTAATTCTTCAAAAGAAAGATGCACACCAAAGTGCATTGAAATAAGCACTTCTGCCCCTTTTGCGTGTACCTCGTCGATGAATTTTCTTTGTTTTTCGATTATTTCGGGTTTAAGAGCCACTTCTCTCGGCTTTTTTTGCGAGAGAAATTCGAGTCCTTCGGGAATGTGATCAAAATCTACAAAGCCCGCCTTCGCCTCTGTATCAAAGGTATAGCATTGAAGATCAACGGCAGAAACTCCCGCATCGACCGCCGCCATAAGAAGGGCGGTTCTTTCTTCCTCGTTCATACCAAGGTCGCCGAAATATCCGTTGTTGTAATGAAGGGCAAGAATCGGTTTGTCGGTGGCATCAACTATCTGCTTTATAGATTCGACGTTGCGAAACTCTTCGTCAAGGGTAGCAAGGTGAAGATCGAACCCGCGTGCTCCTCGCGTTTCGCCGTTTTTTATTTCGGCAATCGCGTCTCGTACAGTTCGTTGCTTTATTACCCCCACAATCATGGGGGACGGTCCGTATGCAAAAGAAGGTCTCATAAGAATTCTCCTTTGTTTTGTATTTTACATACTTCAATTATAATGGTTTTTACTGCATTGTAAATGTTTATTTTGATATTATTTATAAATTCCGATATTATTTTTGCGGTTACCCATTGATAAATTGCAGATAAGAATGTATAATAGGGAAAAGGGGTGTATGACGTGAACGACAAAATATCAGACATCAGAATATATGATATTCTGTCTGTGGTAAAAACGAGAATAAAAGAAGGTACTGTGGCATCCAACAAGTGCCGCGACAGCAGCGCTTTTGCATACAAAACCGCAGGCAAAACAATCTACCGCCAGGACGGCAGAGCAAGCGTTTTGTCCGATCCGTCACATTTGGTTTTTTTGCCAAAGGGTTCGAGCTATTTCTACACCGTGGTGGAAAGCGGCGACTGTATACTTTTTGAGCTTGATTTCGGAGACTGCATCCCTTTTGACGAAATAACCTCTTTTCCCATAAGAAACTCTGCCGACATTCTTGCCTGTGCCGAAAAAGCAGAGCGCTTTTGGACCTACAAAAAACAAGGATACCGCAACAAATGCATGTCTTACATCTTCAATATCCTTTCAAACGTAAACCGGAATGGCGGATACGTCAACAGTTCGAAATACGAGATCATAAAACCGTCAATCAGATATATCGAAGAGCATCTTGAAGATCCCGATATAGACACAGAATTCCTTTCTCGACTTTCAGGTATCAGCATTCCCTATTTCAGAAAGCTTTTTTGCGAGATATACAAAATGCCCGTGGCAAAATACATTGAATCAGTACGCATAGGCAAAGCGCGGGAGCTTTTGAAAAACGACTACGGCTCTGTGGGCGAGGTGGCAGAATGCGTGGGATACCGAAACATATATCATTTCAGCAAAGCTTTTAAAAAGGTGACGGGCGTATCTCCCACAGAATTTTCTCGCGGATAACAAACATAAAGACTCCCAAAGTGGGAGTCTTTGTTTTTTATCTAAAAGTTATCTCTCTTACGTAACCTTTATAGCTTCCGTGGGTTACGATCTGGGGTATGCCGTTTTTTAGCACACATTCGTAATTTCTGTGAAGATGACCTGCAACAATCGCCTTTATCGCCGATTCGCCGTAGATATACTCAAGTGCGCGAAGAGTGGCATCATCGGGAGTCTGCTGCAGTCTTCTGTGCTCAGGATAGGTGGCAAGGAGCTCGGCCGGAGCGCCCGTAAGGTAGGCACAGGTCTTGTTGTTTTCTATTTCAATCTTTGCAAGTTCTTCTTCGTAAAGGGGAACGTGCATACACAAAACAATGGGATATCCGCGTGCCGCTTCGGCTTTCAGAAGTTCGATCTGACCGTCGGAGATCAGATAGTACGAGTCGTCAAGCGTTACGAAATTTACGCCGTTTATAACCCTTGAATCAAAATAAAGGTTGCAATTGAAGCAAGGGGCGGAACGCTTTATCATTTCCCACTTATACGAATAATCCTCTGTCGCCTCGCCCACCTTGTGACAAAAATCGTGATTGCCTGCGGCGTACATATAATCGACGTTTGCAAAATGCTTTTTTACAAATTCAAAATTGCCTTCCGAAAGGTAGTCGAGCAGGTCACCAGTGTTGAGGATTGTCATATTGTTTTGCTTTGCGTATTCTATTGCCTGCAGACAATAATCCTGTGAACTGTTTTCAAAATCGCAATCGAAGCATCCCTGTCTTCCGCTGTCAGCACCAGGATCGTCGATAGTTATGTGTGTATCGGTCATGTGAAGAATGCTGAAAGGATTTTCGACACCGATATTTAATTCGGTCTTTATGACTTGTAATTCTTTTTTCATTGTATTTCTCCGGTTCAAAGGCTTTTTGAAAGAAACCATTCCATAAGCTCGGTGTCGTAGGTACGATCCCAGGCATTGTGCATAACACCGTCAAGACGGGAGTATTCCACATCTTTACCTAGAAACTTGAGCTTATCCACCATTTCATCGGAATTACGAACGTCAACGAGATTGTCCTCTGCTCCGTGGAAAACGCGGATGGGCATGTCAAGCACGCCTGCGTTCCATGCCATTCCACCGCCGCAAACGGGAGCGATCGCGGCAAACTTCCACGGATACGCCATGGCGGTGTACCACGTGCCGTATCCTCCCATGGAAAGACCTGTGAGGTATATTTTCTTCTCGTCGATAGGACGACGGGCAATTATCTCGTCGATGAATTTGCAAACAGATTCGACACGGGCAGCCCAGAAGGTGTCCTTGGGACATTGGGGCATAACCGTGATACATTCGAAATCGTGTTCTTGCTTTGCAAAAAGCTTGGAAAAACCGTGAACTTCCACTAGATGAAGATCATCTTTTCCGTCTCCGCGCTCACCTGCGCCGTGAAGCTGGACAACGAGGGGATATTTTTTTGTTTCGTCAAAATTTTCGGGAATGTATTCGATATATGAAAAAACCGTTCCGTCGGCAACGTGCATTATCTTTTTCATAAAAACTCCTTGTATAAACTCTTTTTTGCCATTATACAACACAAAGGCACATTTGTAAAGACAAAAAACAAAAATGCAGGAAAAACAGTGACTCTATTGACACCATTCGGCTTTTATGCTAAAATTAGAAAAATGTTGTAAGAAAGAGGAGTTTTAAATGGCAACTTTTGATTACATAACTGAAATGTCAAAATTCTATGAAATGAAAAAATCAGACATTCCGTTTTTTGGCGAATGCCTTGCAGGGGCTTTCGACGGCTATCCCCTTTTTTCGTATTTTATGCCCGGCAAGGACAGTGCCGACAGGATGGATTATTTTTGGAAAGTGGATCTGACTACAATTGTCGGAAGAATGTTTTGTGTGGGCGACAAGCAAAAACCCGACGTTTTGGGACTTTTTGGACCTCCCGGATATCGGGATTCGAGCTTTTTCAGATACGTGGCGTCGGGCGGTATCGGACTTAATTTCAAATACAGTCCCGGAATGATCGCACGAAGTCTCGCCTTTCAGGATTTTGCAGGAAAGATAAAGAAAAAATATTCAGACGACAACTGTTGGTACCTCTATTGCCTGGTTACGCGCCCAAAACTTCAGGGAAAAGGCCTTTGTTCTTCCCTTTTGCGGCCTATGCTTGATTATTTTGACCGTGCGGGATGCAGTTGCTATCTTGAAACTTTCGAGGAAGAAAACGTTCCGTTATACGAGCATTACGGATTTGAGGTATGTGAAAGAGTTAATGTACCGAAATCCCCGCTTTTGCTTCGCGCAATGCTGAGAAAACCAAAAGGTAAGGAGATATAAAATGAATTATACTATAAACAACAAAGACGAAAATTGCAGTATCGTCATCGAAAACACAAGAGAATGCGACGGTGTCACTTTTCTTGATATAAAGCTCAACTATGAAAAGGAGCAGGTCCCCTCTTCCTTTTCGCTGAAATGGAAATTCCCTGCCATTGACGTTTTTTCCACCTGGTCGCCTGATTTCGGCGGTTCACACAGGCTCTTGCCCAACTGGTCGAAACAGCGAACCAATTCTCGCCTTGCCTGTATGATGCCGATACATCAGCTGGTTTCTCTTTCGGGCAGAAACAGACTTAACATTTCCCTTTCAGATGCTGTAACTCCCACATGTATTTCCACGGGAATATGTGAAGAAGACGCGTGCTTCGACTGTGACATCACTTTTTTCACAGTACCTGTTGCGGCAATTCGCGAATACAGGGCGACCGTACGGATTGATATGCGCGATATTCCATATTATGACAGTATATACGATGTTTCGGAATGGTGGGAAAGAAGCTGTGGATACGAAAACATGAACGTTCCCGAATCCGCAAGGCTTCCTATGAACTCCCTTTGGTACAGTTATCACCAGATGCTTGACGTTGAGGACATAATCAAAGAATGCCGCCTTTCAAAGCCCTTGGGGATGGACACAGTAATCATAGACGACGGCTGGCAGACAGACGACAACAACCGCGGATATGCCTTCTGCGGTGACTGGGAGCTTGCCACAAAAAAGATTCCCGACATGAAGGATTTTGTTCGCCGTATACACGAGATCGGCATGAAAGTGATGCTGTGGTATTCTGTCCCGAACATGGGAATAAAAAGCAAAAACTATGAAGAATACAAGGATATGCTGCTTGATCAATCTGGCAACTGCCGCGATTTCTGGAGCCTTGATCCAAGATACAAGAAGGTACGCGATTTTCTGATAAACACCTACGCAGACGCCGTGGCAAATTGGGATCTTGACGGACTTAAACTTGATTTCATCGACGCATTCGTTTTGCGCGGAAAATCGCTGGAGCCCGACGAAAGACGCGATTTCGTTTCTCTTGAGGACGGAATAGATGCACTTATGACGGGAGTGAAAGAAAGGCTGTCTAAAATAAACCCCGATATCATGATCGAATTCAGACAGAACTATGTCGGTCCCGCTATCAGAAAATACGGAAATATGTTCCGCGTTGCCGACTGCCCGAATGATGCGATCGTAAACAGAACCGAGATTGTTAACCTTCGCTACACATCGGGAAAGGCAGCGGTGCATTCAGACATGCTTATGTGGCATCCCGACGACCCGGTGGAATCGGCGGCTCTTGAACTG
Organism: Oscillospiraceae bacterium; assembly: GCA_015063785.1. Classification (GTDB taxonomy): domain Bacteria; phylum Bacillota; class Clostridia; order Oscillospirales; family CAG-382; genus UMGS1052. The sequence goes on along the minus strand of SVTM01000019.1, from coordinate 17,284 downwards.
GCAAACACGATCTACGCAGTGCCGCAGATATCTGTTAAGCTCGACAAGCTCCCGGAAGATCACAAAAAGATGCTTGCTTTCTACCTTTCTTTCTGGCGCGAGCATCGTGACGTACTTCTTGACGGAAAGCTGACGGCGCGAAATCCCGAAAGCGATTACAGCATCGTTTGTTCGGAAATGGACAAAAAAGCCGTTATCTCCTGCTACACCAACAACCTTTGCGACCTTGCCCTATTTGACAGTGCAGTTATCGTCAACGCTTCGGCGCAATGCGAAATTATAATCAAAAACGCCGTCGGCGCAAGCTACAAAGTAGTGAACTGCATGGGTGAAAAGATTGCATGCGGCACGATAGCAGAAAAGCTTGAGGAAATAACAGTGCCCTGCGCAGGTATGGTATTCATCACAAAGTAAATCAAAAGAAAAAGTGCCGTTTTTTACGGCACTTTTTCTTTTATAAACTATCAAAAAGCTTATCAAGATTTTCTTCGGAATACTCTATTTCGGACGAAAGCATACGGGACATCTCGGCAATATCAAAGGCATTTGCATCATCAATACCGTCACAAAGGCTTGCCACAAGAAAAACACCCGAAAGTGCAAATTTTATACGGGCAATATACCTTTCGTCGTACATACCGTCTGCAAAATGTCTGAATATAAGATAACACAGCAATTGTTCGAAACAGATCGAATACTCTTTGTCCGAAAGAATGCTGCTTTTTGGATCAAACCGAGCGATAGAAAGCAAAAGATCTGTCCATTTTTTATCAAGCCTCTCGAGCGAAAGATACAGTTCTTTAAGCTTTTCGGGTAAAAGCTCTGACAATTGGATGGAATATTCCGATGCTATTCTTTCCATTCGTTCGATAACTGAAAGGCTTCTGGTGCGGATAACAGAAAAAAGCGCTTCTCTTCTATCAAACATTTCTTTTTCTTCATCGGCAAGACCTGGTTCAAAAGCCTCACCGTCAAAAACGAGTTCAAAGGGATCTGAGGAGGTAAGTATAATCCTTGCCGCCTCTTCGCAGCAAAGCCCGAGCCCCATTTCAGTGTGATCCGAAAAGAAATTGCGAAAGCGCGGATGATCGGTGCAAATATCGCAAAGAGCATCTTCGCCAAGGTTTTTAATTATCTCGCAAAGTCCGTCGGGTTCAAGAAACGGACATCTTTCCCGTTCTTTGAGAATAAAATGCGGACATTCCGACTGAAGATCAATGTTTTTTCTGACCTTTTCGCCAAAATCCCCGGGAAGGTCGGTGTAATATGCGAGGGTATCCTCGTCTATATCTATTTCCCATCCGATACAACAATTGTGGCGGCATTTATCGGCAATGCATCTGAATTTTTTATAATAATTCGGTACGAGTGTTTTCATTGGTTATTCTGCTTTATACGCTTTGTAAAAATGGGTTATGTGAAGATCCTCGGCACAATCGAGCCCGTGAGAGCCGCAGTTTCCGTCGATCTCATGACAACCGTGATCCATAGCAAAAGCCAAAAGGGTGTTGTGGTTTTTCCAATGCTCTTTTATCATGACATCAAAGCACGAAAAAGCGCAGTCATTGGCGCGAAGCTCTGCAAGAGCCCCAATGCTTTCGGGGCCTGATTTGTGCATTATATGATCGTAGTTTCCGTTGTATACCACCACGAAATCGTACTCGTCTTTCATGATGATCTCGCAGGCTTTTGCATTGAGCTCATCGATGGAATCGTAGATGAAATATTCCATTTCGCGTTCAAGAAATATCTTGGCAATACTGCAGTTATTCTCTGCGAGAATGACAGGCTTTTTGCCTGATCTTATCAGAGCGTCGAAAATGGTATCTATGGCAAGAACGGGCTTTTCATACTTTTGAATACCGTGAACGCAGGGCTGTGCACCCGTGTACATCGTTCCGAAGCAAACGGGAGTGACCGACGGCATAACCGTTTCGTAAGCGATTTCTATGTCTTTTCTCTCTATAACGCCTTTGAGAAGCTGAGGGTATTTTTTGTATATCCATTCGGCAATGGCATCCGGATTGTACATAAATATCCTATCGGCTTTTTTACCGTCAAAAGCCTTGTCGATATATTCGCAAAGCTGTGTATGTGCGGCATTTGCCTTTTCGGGAGCATCAATGCCCATGGCATAGCAAAGGGCAGCGCAGAGAGTGTCGAGAGATTTTCTTTCGTTCATTTTCTTTTCTCCTCAGATGTGATAAAACGCGTTGTCGCGAGCAATATGCACGGGATACGGGAAACGGTCGAGGGCTGCCTCTATTTTTGGAATATTGTGCAGTCCCATGTGGGTAAAGATCAGCTGTTTTGTCTTTGTCTTGAGGAAACAGTCCATATTCTTTTCGACATTGAAGTGCACAAGCTCGCAGAGCACGGCATCAAAATCTTTGTTATACAGAATTTCCGGGTAGTCATGAAAATCGGGGTTGAGATCGCCTGTATAAAGAAATCTCTTGTCTGCTGTTTCGACCATATAGGCATAGCTGGGAAAAACGCCGTTCATGAGATGCTGTGTTCTAATGGCTGTGACTTTTATATTTTCGTCCTCATATATCATACCCTCCGAAACAAGAGTAAACGAGGCTCTTTTTTCGACAGATACCATATGAAGTGCCTCGATCCAATTTTTGAAAGCGCAGATTCCGTTTTCCTCAGGCATAAAAACCTTAAGAAAAGCATCACTTTCGGGAATATAGTGATTAAATCGCTTTATTATTGCCGAAAGAGTTCCTGCGTGATCCTCGTGCATATGAGTGATAAAAGCACATCTGAGATCTGCAAACGAAATGTTGAGATCGCAAAGTTTTCCTTCAACGTATCCGCCGCAATCAAAAAGATAATGAGCGCCGTTTACCGTAAGTAGGTTGCACGAGCAGGCACGTCCCTGTTCTGTTGCTCCGTGGCTTGTTCCAAGGGTACAAAGTCTCATTTTTATTGCTCCTTAATTTTTATGAAAATACATTTCTATATAAATTATCTCTGCCTTGGCATCGACAGAAAAAGCAAGTTTTTGTGTCTTTGCCGAAGCGTCGCACTCGACCTCAAATGCGAGCATTTTGGCATTGTTGCAAAGCTCTTCGCTGATCCACGAGCTCCAGCTTTCGTATGGAATCGGGTATTTCAACAAATAGTCGGCGCGATCTGATCGATCCGCCTTTACTCCGTTTACCGAAAGAGATATGTCTTCCCTGTCGCAGGTGACATAGACGGTTATTTTCTGTTTTTCATCATAGGATGAAGTGGCGATATCGTAAGCGAGATTACCGCACACTTTGATGGGATAAGGACTGTAAAGCTCGCATTCGAGGGGACCGAAATCCTGACCGGTAAGGACATATCTTGCATCGACGCTTTTTGCATTTTCAAGAGATGCGCCGGCATACGAATTTTCCTTTACAATATCCGCCCCGATATCGCCGAGGTTATGACTGTAAAAAAAGTTGAAGAAATATATCTTGTCTGCACCTTCAGAAAGATATTTGTTCGAAAGGGCTGCTATTACTTTGTCGTCGTTGGCAACTCTGGTATAAGAAAGAACCTCGATTCCCGCATAAAGCTCGACCTCCGTGCCTTCAACCAGCTTTTTCCATTCGGGGATTGGCATTGTGGCATCGGTATATGTAAATCTGGGCGTCGGGGTTATCGACGTGACAAGTCCTTCCTTTATCCAGGTGCGCACGTCGAGACCGAAAACCTTGTTATGCTCGATATCGCGGCACACTCTTGCATTTATCTTTATGGGGTGTCCATGGATTTTTTCGGCATCCTCCACAGCTTTTTTGAGATCCCTGAAAAAGGCATTCATAATGTCGCAACAATCGGTACGTTCAAGATAATCAAAGCAGATGGGTTCGCGCATGAAATCCCATTCAACACCGTACACATCAAAACGGGCAAGCTGCTCTTTGATGTAAGAAAGAACGTAATTGCGAACTTCGGGGAAAGAAAAATCAAGACAAGAGCTGAAATATCCATACTTTTCTCCCACAAACCAACCGTTGTGCTTTGCGGTATAGAAAAAATCGGAGCGCAAAGGCGAAACAGGCTCTGTGCCTTGGTGGCAATCGTTCATACGGAAAGAGAGCCACGAGCGGCAATTGTTCTTTTTAAGAAAAGCAAAAAGCTCATCGATAAGATCAATTCCCCATTCGGAATAAAGCAGGTGGGCAAACTTGAGATTTGAAATGTTTGTCCAGTCAACGGGGATGCCATCCTCGCTTTTTCTGTTGTATATATCAGCCATAAAAGAGCATATCTTTGACGGAACAGCAGAAGAAAGACCGCCAACATTTATGACATAATCCGAAATATGAGGCGAAAGATGGTTTATAAAAAACTCTTCGAGAAGTTCGTGTACGTTATCTTTTGTAAGATTCTTTCCCGTAGTAAACTTATCGAATCTTGAGTAAAAATCTTCGTCGTGGTTGCTGAGCACTCCGTATTTTGTGCTATTCATAGTTCCTCCTCATTCGCCGAAATCGGCAAATTTTCTTTTTTCGTGAAAGTTTTCGAGAAGATATCTGAAGGAAGCACCGTCGTGTATTCTGAATCCGCAATATTGCATTCCCGGTCGGAAATTCTCGTACCCTTTTTCTGACCTTACACAAAGTCTTTGACACTTTGGATAAACAAGAAAAATCTTTTGCGCATTTTGGCAATCATAACCGAAAGCACTGTCGGGGACTTTGAGATCACAGGTCTTTGAAAGCGGAAATCCGCTCCACGAACCCAAAGGGCCTTTGAACCCCAAAAGATACGCGTTCATGTGCACAAGTTCATTTGAAGAAAACAGCACCGACGAATTTGAAAACCGGTACGGAACAACAAGCTTTACAAAAACCGTTTTATCTCCGTTCCTAACAACTAAAGACCATTTACCGTCTCCATTTACCGCATCCGATAGACTTCCGTGCAATTCGTGACCGAACTTTTCACATATTTCTTTTATCTGTTTGTCAAATTTTGATATTTTGCGCTTCGAATACATCAGTATACCACCAATCTTCAGAATTATTTTATCACAGAAAAAATAAAAAAACAATGAACCAAACGGACATCTTTCAGCTCAAAATGTCCGTTTAGGAAAGGTTTTTAACATTTGCAGGGTTCTGATTGTATTATACTCCGGATAAAGGATGTTTTCAAGGGAAAAACCAAGACTTTTTGTTTTTCTTAATGTAAGCACAACGTGACAACAACACACATAGTTTGTTCACAACATTTGGTATATCATGTAACAAAAAGCCTTTACAATGTTATTGTGCGGACATAATAACACATTTGCTCCGACAAAATATTGATTCAGCGGACAGCGCTTCTGTCCGAAGGAGGTCTATTATGGCAGACAGAAAATTGAGAATCGGCTTTATCGGTACCGGCGGAATTGCAAATTCCCACATGGGAGCATATCTTAAACAGCCCGACGTAGAGATAGTTTGCGGAGCTGACCTTGTTGAAGGCAGAGCACGCGCTTTCTTTGACAAATACGAGCTGAAAGATGCCAAAGATTACACCGACTACAAGCTTATGATCGCAGAAAACGAGCTTGACGCAGTTTCGGTTTGTACATACAACAGCCAGCACGCCCCGTGTGCCATCTACGCTCTTGAACACGGGCTGAACGTACTTCTCGAAAAACCTTTCACCGTTACTCTTGACGAAGCAGTTGCCGTAAGACGTGCGGAAAAGAAGAGCGGCAAGGTGCTTTCGATCGGTTTCCAGCCGAGATTTGACGCCAATATGCAGATGATAAAAAAGATCGTTCAGAGCGGTGAACTCGGCGAAGTATATTACATCCAGACGGGCGGCGGAAGAAGACACGGCATTCCCGTTGGCTGGTCCACCACCTTTATCGAAGGCGACAAGGGCGTTCTCGGTGCCATCGGCGACATTGGATGCTATTCGCTGGATATGTGCCTTAACGCCATAGGCTACCCAAAGCCTGTCACTGTTTCGGGCAGAATTTCGGGTTTCTTCGGCAAAACTCCCGAGGCTTATACCACCAGAACAGACGATCCCGAAGAACAGAAGAGATTTGCAAAACTTTTTGCGGTTGACGATTTTGCATCGGGCTACATCAGACTTGAAAACGGCGTGATCCTCGACTTCAGAATTGCGTGGTATATGCATCTTGACACTCCCGGCGACACCATAATCATGGGTACAAAGGGTTCGTTGAAAATTCCTTCGACAGACTGCTGGAACGGATCGGTCGGCGGAGCAATGACACTCTATCACGATCTTTGCGGCAAGCCCACAGAAACAGTTGTGCCCCTTCTTAAAAACCCCGAGGGTGTCAGCAACGTTGACAGAAAGGTACGCACCTTCCTTGATGCCATCATCAACGGCACACCTTCCCCCATTCCGTCAAGCCAAATCATCATCAACCAGGCTATCATCGACGGTATCGTTCAATCCTCCAAGATCGGACGCGAGATCGAGATCAGCATCCCCGACCTCGACTGATATACAAAAAAACAAGTGCACGGTTTTGCCGTGCACTTGTTTTCAGTTTATAACAACGCCTTTTTGAAGCATTATATTTGCATAAATCGCGGTTTCGCCTGTGGCAACAACAGCATACGCCTTTTTTGCTCTTTCATAAAATTCAAAGCGTTCAACTTCGGCAAAAGCGGAATCGCCCCGTTCGTCGTTTTTTGAAACGATGTTTTTGTACACCTCCCAAATGGGGGTTTCAACGTCATCTCCCGGCATGACCTGCATCAGCGACACCGGTTTTTCGACATATGTATCGAGTGGTAACACGCCAAGTATTGCATCCAAAAGCTCGGGCACTCCGTGGCCGTCGGCACGTATAACCTTTGCGTTTTTTCCCACAGTCTCTGACGGAAAATTTCCGTCGGCAATAACGATCGTGTCTCCGTGTCCCATTTCGCAAAGCACTTTTAAGAGCTCGGGAGAGAGAATTGCGGGTATTCCTTTTAACATATTTTTCTCCTTATTTCACTTTTATGTTTTTTGTAAATTCGTTTTTGTTGACAGAAAAATCATTGATCTTTTTGCCGTTGTGAGTGATATTTTCCAATGTAATATTTTGACACAAATGGTTTTTGTTCATACCCTCGATCTTAATATCGGGAAAACGTTCTTCGCTTTCTGTATACACCGAGATATCCTTGAAGATAACGTCATATATTTCGCCGCCCTCGGTGTCTTCTGACCACTCGCCCGAATATATGTGAAGGTGTATGAGAGGTGCATACGCTTGCACGGGAGCAAAAAATTCGTCATCGCTTTTTTGTATCATTGCCTTTTTATCCTCGTCTGTATATTCGACGCGGATGTTTTCAAATCGAACATTATGGATCTTTGCCCTGTCGCCCTCGCCGATTGAAAGAACTCTGCTGAAATTGTGCAGGCAGTCACAATCCCTGAAAACAATACCCTCTATTTCGTCGGCAACGGTATCAACGCCAATCTCGAGCGAACAGCCCCAGTCTGCCCAAACAACACAGTTTTCTACGGTTATATTGCTGCTTTTTTCGGTGTCCCAACCTATTTGCCCCTTGACGCATATACAATCATCAAAGTTTCGGAAAAAGCTGTTTTTTACGGCACAATCGGAGCAATTGTAAAAATCGACTCCATCGCTGTTATATCGCCACATGCCAATCATTTTTATATTGTCAAAAACAATGTTGCGGCAACCTGCGCTTGTGGCAGTAAGTCCTGCGGAATATAACCCCCTCAACTGTGACGTCTTCACAGTTGTACAGGTGAATTCCCGTTTTTACGGTTTTAAATTCATCGAGCAAGATCTCGAAGGCATCTTTTGATTCATATATTTTTGAGCCGCGGGTATTTGTGCTTTGGCTTGCGGCTGGAAACTTTGATTCGTCGAATTTCCGCACAGTACGCATCTGTTCTTTTTCCCAGTTTCCATCGGGGAAACGTCTGTAATCGATGGCGAGAAGATAGTTTTCGCTCGTTCTTTCAAAAAATCCGCCGTCGATAACGCCATAGCCACAGATTGAAACGTTTTTTACCCCTACTCCTTCGAAAGCACCGTAGACCACAGCATCCTTGTCGATATAGACAGTCATATCGTCCTTAAGTCGTATGACACCTGCGTGGTATACGCCTGCACCGAAATATATGGTATTTGGCTCGTCGGCCTTACAGTCAAAATTCTTCTTCGTGTTTGCAAAAATATGCAGAGCATTGTGAAGTCCGTAGGGCTCGACAACATATTGTCCCGGGTGGGATATTTCAAAACTTATTGTTTTACCACATGTTCTTGCTTTGATTTTTTCTGAAAGCGGTCTGACGGTTACATTTGAAAAACTATTTTTTGCTTCAATCACAATGGTGACAGGATATTTCTCGCTTTCAAAAGAAACAAACGCCGCCTCCTCGGTTTGGGAAAGATCACGCTGATGCCCCGGAAAGTATCTGTTGAAAGGCATTTTTGAAACGCAGGCAAAATTTGATTTTACCTCATTTTCCCCAATCTTCACTCTGTACAGATCAGAATATGGTTTTTCCATGTCAGTCTCCTGAAAACACAAAGAATTACAAGCTTTACGTATTATATCACACAAGAGCTGCGTTGTCAACCGAAAGAGAACAAAAACAGGAGATACAAGCAAAAAACAAAGAAGACGGCAAAACGTTTTGCCGTCTTCTTTGTTGTTATTTTTCGTCATAGTTGCGCAGGTTTGTTCTGCCGAGCATATAGTCTGTCGAAACGTTGTAAAGATCGGCAAGCTTCAAAAGATGCTCGATCGGGATGGTTCCTGCACCGCGCTCGTAACGCGAATAAACGGTTTGCATTATGCCAAGGAATTCGCCGATGTCGCTTTGGGACATTTTAATTTCCTTGCGCAGAGTTTTAAGTCTTTCAAAATACATAGTAATACCGGAAAATCATAATACCTTTGATAAAAAGTCCTGGGTTCTTTTGTTTTCGGGGCAGGAAAAGATTTTTTCGGGAGTTCCCTGCTCCATGACAATTCCCTCATCCATGAACATAACGCGGTTTGCAACCTCGCGGGCAAAGCCCATTTCATGGGTAACACAGATCATTGTCATGCCGTCCTCGGCAAGCTCCTTCATAAGGTCAAGCACCTCGCCTACCATTTCGGGGTCGAGGGCACTGGTTGGCTCGTCAAAAAGCATTACCGACGGGTTCATTGCAAGAGAACGGGCAATAGCTATTCTCTGCTTTTGTCCGCCCGAAAGCTGGTTGGGAAAAGCATATGCTTTGTCGGGAAGCCCGACTCTTTTGAGAAGCTGCATTGCTTCTTCCTCTGCCTGGGCTCTGCTTTTTTTAAGCAACTTTCTGGGGCCGATGGTGATGTTGTCCATGATCGAAAGATGCGGGAAAAGGTTGAAGTGCTGGAAAACCATACCCATCTTCATACGAAGACGGTTGATGTTGCACTTGGGAGAGGTGATCTCTTCGTTTTCAAACCAAATCTCGCCTGCCGACGGTTCTTCAAGTCTGTTGAGACAGCGAAGGAAGGTGGATTTTCCGCTTCCCGACGGGCCGATGATAACGACCTTTTCGCCTTTGCTTATCTCCTCGGTCACACCTTTAAGAACCTTTATCTCGTCTTTGTCTCCGAAGTTTTTGTAAAGATTTTTAACGCTTATCACCCTTACTCAACCTCCTTTCGAGAACGGATACGCCATAGGAAAGACCGAGTACCACGATGAGATAGATGATACCCACCGCAATAAGCGGCATGAAACTATGATAAGTCTGCGAGCGGACTCTGATACCCGCAAGGGTGAGCTCGCCAAGACCGATATAGAACGCGATGGAAGTTTCCTTCAAAAGAGCAATAAATTCGTTGCCCAAAGAAGGAAGCACTGCTTTGAATGCCTGGGGAATGATGATGTTGACCATGGTCTGAGGATAATTGAAGCCAAGGCTTCTGCCCGCCTCTGTCTGACCTTCGTCAACAGACATGATTCCGCCGCGGATGATCTCTGAAACGTATGCGCCCGAATTAAGACCGAAGCAACATACCGCAGAAACAAACTTTCCGACACCGTTTGGCGCCATGAAAACGAAGTGAATGATCATTATCTGCACCATAACGGGCATTCCGCGCATTACGGCAAGGTATACCTTGCAGATATCGGCGGCAATATCAAGCTTGCCCGTTTTCTGATTGATAACGCGGATAACGGCGACCACAAAACCGATCATGATACCGAGCACAAGTGCGCACGCGGTGAGAGCAAGAGTTGTGAGAAGACCGTTGACGTAGTACATATAACGGTTCTTGAAAATGAAATCCTGGTGGAACTGAGTTTTGAAGTTGTTCCAGCTTCTGATAAGCGGAATGGCGGTGTCGGGCTTTTTGTCATCATAGTTTTTGAGCGAGAAGCAATACTTTACGCCCGTGCGCAAAGTTTCGCTGTTTGTGATATCGATCTCGTCGCCCGAGACCTTGATTGAGTTTGTGGAATTAACAAGATCCACAACGTCAAGAATGCCCGAGAAAACAGTGTTTACAACCTCGTCAGATCTGTGAATAACAAATTCGCCGTCGGTTATTTCAAAGATTTCGATAGTGATCTTGCCTGTTTTGATCACTGCAGATGCAAGGTCTTCCTTGACTGCGGCAATACACTTAAGCTTTATATCGAGACCCGTGGTGTTTTTTCCGTCATTGGCTCTGTCGGTGTAGTATTTGTATGCCTGCTCGAAATATTTCGGAAGGCTTTGGGCAAGCACCGAATAGTCGCGCGTTGTATAAGAACAATCAAGCACAATGTTTCGTGCGGTGCCATACTCGACAATGCTGTCAACCTTTACATAAGAGCCGTTTTCGCCGTAGACAACCGTGTTCATACCGACGTTCGGAACATCCGAAAGCTGTGCATCAACTATTTCCTGGGCTTCTTCAAGAGTAAGAACCTTTGACAAATTGTTGTTTGCGCTCTGAACAAAATAGGTTACGACGAGTGCCAAGAGTATTGCGGCAAGCAATGAGCCGTAAACGATGAGTCTTTTATTTCTTTTTTGTCTTTTGATCAAAGCAGACTTTGAAAGTTCTGCCCTAATGTTATTTCTCATCAAAATTCTCCGTAGATGTTTTTACATACTACAAAAGGGAATGTCATTGCATTCCCTCTTGCGTTTCTGAACTTTCAGTTGTTCAAATTACTTGATGTACTTTGCAACGATCTCTTCGATCTTGCCTTCTGCTGTAAGTTCTTCGATAGCAACGTTGATCTTGTCGAGAAGTTCGGTGTTGCCCTTCTTTACGCAGATTGCATAGTCTTCGTCAGCGTAGGATGTTTCGAGGATAACGAGACCTTCGTTTGCAGCAACGAGAGCCTTTGCAGGTTCGTTGTCGATGATAACGCAGTCAATGTCGCCGCCCTGAAGAGCAAGAACTGCTTCAGAACCGTTGGAGTAACGGGTTACGTTTTCTTCACCGAAATCGTCTGTCGAGTAGATGTCGCCTGTTGTTGCGAGCTGAACGCCTACCTGGTAATCAGCACCTTCTGCATAAAGGTCGTCAACTGTTGTGATGGCAGAACCTTCAGCAACGATGATGGACTGAACGCCGTTTGCGTAGCTGTAAGAGAAGTCAACGCTTTCGAGTCTTTCTTCTGTTACTGTCATACCTGCAACGCCCATATCAGCAGCGCCCGACTGAACGGCTGCGATGATGGAGTTGAATTCCATATCATCGATAACGAGTTCAAGACCGAGCTTTTCAGCGATAGCTTCTGCGATTTCAACGTCGATACCAACGATCTTGTCGCCTTCGAAGTATTCGTAGGGCTGGAAGTAAGCGTTTGTAGCCATAACGAGCTTGCCGTCATCTTCAGCAACTTCTTTTTCTTCTTCCTTTTCTTCTTCCTTTTCGTCTTCTGTAGCAGCGTTTTCTTCGCCTTCTACAGCTTCCTTGTCTTCGCCTTCGCCTTCTACAGCTTCGCCGTCAACGTTAGCGTCTGCGTCTTCAACCTTTTTCTCACAGCCTGCAAAAGCAAATGTTGTTGCTACAAGAGCAGCTGCTGCGAGGAGAGCAAGAATCTTTTTCATTTCTTTTACCTCTTTTTATGTAGTATTTTTGCGCCGTGTCTTTGCCGGCGCGTGTATATATATTACCACACTTAGTGCAAAATTGCAATACATTTTTGCAATTTTTGTAAAGTTGTGCTTTTTATATTCATTTTTACCGAATTTTTATGCAGAATTTGTGAGTAATTATGAAAAAAAGGCATATTCGGGCAAATTCAAAACTTTTGCTGTGTCAAATGCAGGGTAAAAACATATTATGCAATAAGGCAAAACAAATAATTAACAGAAAAAGGAGAATACCATGCCGTCGATCTACTTATCCCCTTCAACCCAGGAATACAACATCTATTACGATAACTCGGGTTCGGAAGAATACTACATGAACCGCGTTGCGGATGCCATGGAGCCGTATCTTATCGCATCCGGCATCTCGTTCAACCGCAACGATCCCGACAAGACCCTTGCCCAAGCCATTGCTGAATCAAACCTGGGAAGCTACGATCTGCATCTGGCGCTTCATTCAAACGCATCTCCCGAGGCAACGCCCGGAGCATTGATGGGAGCAGATTTTTATTACTACACCGTAAGCGAAAAAGGCAGACGTGCCGCAACCGTTCTTGCCGACAACTACAAAAGTATCTACCCCACCCCATCTCTGGTTCGCGCGGTGCCGACGATGATACTTGCAGAGGTGAGGCGTACAAATGCGCCAGCAGTGCTTGCAGAGCTTGCATATCACGACAACAGAACAGATGCCGAATGGCTGAAAACGAACATTGGGCTTATTGCCAAAAACCTGGTTCAAGGACTTTGTGAATACTTTGGCATACCCTTCATTTCCCCCGGCGAGCCAAGCTATGACCGCATCGGCGAGGTAACAACGCAAGGCTCGAGGTTGAACATCCGCTCGCGTCCGTCGCTTGATGCGCAGGTTCTGGCGCAGATACCCAACGGAGAAAGGGTGACCGTCATCGAGCAGGTCGGAAACTGGTATGTTATTGAATACAACGGCATCATCGGTTTTGTCAGCGCAGACTACATTACTCTCATTACAAGATAAACATAAAAATTAATGCAGTATAGACAAAAACGGGCGGTTTTGCACTGCCCGTTTTCTGCTTTTTCTATTGACAATGGAAGCATTTGGAGATATAATATATTTTGTATGCGTATGCATGTGCGCATGCAAACATCAGTGAGTTCGAGACCTTCCTCACTTAAAACAAAACTAAAGGAGACATTATGAAAAACAAAAGAACAAAACACCTCATCCACGGCGCAATGATCGCCGCACTTTACGTTATTCTCACCTACGTTTCGGCTCTGTTCGGTCTTTCGAGCGGATCAATACAGCTGAGAATATCCGAAGCTCTGACCATTCTTCCGATCTTTACCCCCGCCGCGATACCCGGACTTTTTGTGGGTTGTGCGGTGGCAAACCTGATGCTTGGTTCTGCCGTATGGGACGTGGTATTCGGAAGTATTGCCACCCTTCTTGCGGCAATCTGCACAAGGCTTTTGCGAAAGCTCCCGGCGGCAGCTTTTTTGCCCCCGGTGATCTTTAACACGCTGATAGTTCCCCCTGTTATATACTTTGTATACGGCAGTGAGCAAGCTATGTACCTTACCTACATCGGCGTTTTCGTCGGAGAGGCGCTTTCGTGCGGAATATTCGGTTTTATTCTTTACAAAGCATTACAACACAACAAAAGAATTTTCGGAGAACATGATGACATCTGAGAAAAACAAGACAACCAACTGCGAATGCTGTGCATTTTACGTATATGACGACATCGACGACTGCTACTACTGTGACATCAACCTGGACGAAGACGAGATGAGCCGTTTTCTTTCGGGCACCAACAGCGCTTGTCCGTATTTTCAGTTCTTTGACGAATACGATCTTGCCCGTAAGCAATAAGCATTTTTTTGAAAGGATCGCAAAATGACAGCATTTTTCAAAAGCCTTATCGGCGATAAAGCTTTTTACAAAAGGGTCTTTTTTATCACCCTTCCCATACTTATACAAAACATCATAACAAATTTTGTAAGCCTTTTGGACAACATCATGGTCGGAACGCTCGGTACCGAGCAGATGTCAGGCGTTGCCATAATAAACCAACTTTTGTTCGTCTTTAACCTGTGCATATTCGGTGCTATATCGGGAGCAGGTATTTTTTCTGCTCAGTTTCATGGCAAAGGCGACGTAAAAGGTGTTCGCGACACGCTGAGGATCAAGCTTATTTTCGTCGGTGTTATCGCGATAATCAGCGAGCTTATCTTTATCTTCTTCGGAGACGAGCTGATAAGAATGTTTTTGCACGAAGGAAAGGAAGATATCGACATAGAGGCTACCTTCCGATATGCGAAAGATTATCTTAAGGTTATGCTTGTAACCTTTCCTCCCTTTGCTATAATGCAGGCGTATTCCGACACCCTGCGTTCCACCTCCGAAACAGTGCTTCCCATGAAAGCAAGCGTTGTTGCCGTATCGACAAACGCATGTCTTAACGCCGTGTTTATCTACGTCTTGCACCTGGGAGTTGTGGGTGCCGCGCTGGCAACGGTTGTGGCAAGATTTACGGAATTTTTCATCGTAGTTATCTGGACACACACCCACAAGGAAAAAGCGCCCTTTGTGGTGGGGGTTTACCGCGGATTCAAGATTCCCGGTGCTCTTATGAAGGACGTTATGGTAAAGGGCTTTCCCCTTTTGTTAAACGAAGCTTTCTGGTCGTTGGGAATGACTGCCATTGTCAACGCTTATTCGCAACACGGAGCAGAGGTTGTTGCCGCACAAAGCATCAGCTCGACGGTGTCCAACCTTTTCAACTGTGCATTTTTTGCTTTCGGAAACGCCGTTGCCATCATTGTAGGCCAGCATCTGGGATCGGGCAATCTTGAAAAAGCGAAGCAGGATGACAAGCGTCTTCTGTTTGCGTGCGTGGTTATTTGTACCGTTGTAGGCGGACTTATGGCCCTCGTTGCTCCCCTTTTCCCGATGATATACAACACCAGCGACAACGTAAAAGACCTTGCGGCACAGCTGCTTATTATAAGCGCCCTTTTCATGCCGGTACACGGTTTTACCCATTCATCATATTTCACTCTGCGTTCGGGCGGAAAGACCATTATCACCTTTATCTTCGACTGCGGATTTATCTGGGCGTTTTCATACCCCGTGGCAATGCTTCTTACAAACTTTACGAGCCTTGCCATTATTCCGCTTTACACCATCGTGCAATGTGTGGAGATCGTTAAAGTTGTGGTTTCGGTATTCCTTCTCAAGAGCGGAATATGGGTAAACAACCTTACAGAAAGCACAAAAAAGATATAAATTTTATAAATTCAACGGAGACAAAAAATGAAAACAGAATTGCTTTTTCTTGGCACAGGCGCTGCCGACTGGGACTACAAAAACGATTACGAAAGATCGGATTTCAGAGGTTTTTCGGGAATACTTATTGACGGACACATTATGATCGACTGCGGAATCGGCGCGTTTTTGTACGAAGACAGATTTTCTCTTTCGGGAATATACAAAAACGTCGACACCGTATTTATGACCCACTCGCACGATGACCATTTCAGAGCCGAATGTGTTTCGCGGCTTTGCGGAGAAAGCGAAAAAAAGATAACCCTTTACGGTGACAAAATATTCGAAAAGCTTTTGCCGAAGGAAGAAAACCTTTCTTTCGTGCCCCTTGATGCAAGATTTTTTGAAAGTTGTACCGTAGGCGGCTACAAGGTGACAGCTCTTAAATCCAACCACGCAACCACCTACCCCGAAGAGCAGACCCTGCACTATTTCTTTGAAGGCGAAAAGAATATGTTCATCGGATACGACGGCGGATGGCTTATCGCCGAAACCTGGAGCTTCTTGCAGAAAAAGCACGTGGACGTTTATATCGCAGACGCGACCTGCGGCGACGATTTTGAATGTACCTACAACTTCAGAAACTTCTCGCACAACAACATACCCATGATCGACTATATGGTAAAAACCATGAAGGTCAACGGGATTGCGGACGATGACACACAGGTGATACTTCACCACCTTGCACGCACCCTGCACCCCACCCACGAGGAAGTTTGCGAAAAAGAGGGAAAAAAAGGCTATGTCGTTTCGTATGACGGCATGAAATACCAATTTTGAAAGGGACAGACATGATCCAATCACGACCGAAGCTTAAGGGGAAAAAGCTTATATATACTCCCCTTTTTCTCCTTATTGCCGCAATGCTTCTTTTTCCTGCATCATCTGTTGCAGGAAAATACGCCGCAATAGTCCAGCTTTTTGCCATGTGCGTTGCGGCATACAGTCTTTTTATACTGATAAAATACGTTCTTTCCGATTATCTGTACACCATCGAGGACGGACATTTCACAGTACACAAGATCAACGGAAAAAAGAGTGTTTGCGTTGCCGACATTGAGCTTTCCGACATTTCTGGCAACCTTCGCACAAAGGAAGAATACAGAAAAGAAGACGTGGCACGCAAGCTTTACAAATTTATAAAGAACCCCGACGACGAAAGATTGAGATATATCGTCTGCAATTTCGGGACCGAGGAATGTGCAATTTTGTTTGAGCCCGACGAATATTTTGAAAAGCAGATGATGTCACTCGTTTCAGAGTGGAAACAAAGAAAATTCGAAGAAGAGGACGAAGACGATGAATGAATTTAACGAAGTAATACTTTTAAAATACGGCGAGATCGTACTCAAAGGTCTCAACAAATCGTATTTTGAAGGTCTTCTTATGACCGACATCAAAAAGAGGATAAAAAAATACGGAGAGTACGAGGTAAAACGCGCTCAATCAACCGTTTATATCGAACCTGTTGACGAAATGGCGAAAGAAAACTTTGATCTTACCTACAACGAATGTACCAAGGTTTTCGGCATTGTTTCGTGCTGTCGCGCGGCAACAGTGAAAAAAGACATGAACGACATTCTCGAAAACATCGTCGACTACACCTTTGAAAAGCTGAGCTCTGTGAAAACTTTCAAGGTCGAAGCAAAGCGCTCGGACAAGCAGTTTCCCTATGATTCGCCTGCCATTTCCAAGGAATGCGGCGGCCTTCTTCTGCGCCGTCACAAGCATCTGAAGGTCGATGTCAAAAATCCCGACACCGTGGTTATGGTCGAGATACGCGACTATGCCGCATATATTCATTGTGGATCCGACGAGGGTGCAGGCGGTCTTCCCCAGGGAAGCGCAGGAAAAGGTTTGCTTCTACTGTCGGGAGGTATTGACAGCCCTGTGGCAGG
>SVTM01000059.1 GCA_015063785.1 Oscillospiraceae bacterium | reverse complement strand
GGCGTGCACAAGGCTGCGGTGCTTGTGAAGAATAGCCTTGGGGAAGCCTGTTGTGCCCGACGAGAAATAGATGGCTCCGTCGTCGTCATCGGTGATGGTGACGGCAGGCTTGTGGGACGAGCAGAAAACTATGTAGTCCTCAAAGCAGTCTGCAAAGGTGGGGCAGTCCTCGCCGACATAGAAAAGATGCTTGACGTCGGGGATCCTGTCGCAGATCTCTTCGATTCGGCCGACAAATTCGGGACCGAAGATGAGGATTGAAACGTCTGCCTTGGAAAGACAGTATTTGATCTCCTCTGCGGTGTATCTGAAGTTCAGGGGGACGGCAACTGCACCTGCCTTGAGTATGCCGAAGTATGCCGGCAACCATTCGATGGAGTTCATCATGAGGATGGCAACCTTGTCGCCCTTTCTGAGCCCTCGCGAGAGCAGAAGGTTTGCAAAGCGGTTTGCTTTTTTGTCAAAATCGCCCCATGTAAGCTCTCGGCGCAAAGGTTCGCCGGGAACGGGCTGCATCAGCGAATATTCACGCCAGGTGATGCGGCTTTCGGGGCGGAATTCGGGATTTATCTCCACAAGGCTTACTTCGTCCTTGTATTCCCGAGCATTTTTTTCAAGAAATTCTGTGATTGGCATTTTCTTTTCTCCAGTGCTTTATGCAAATTAAATTTTATAACTTTTTGAGAAGGCTGTATGCCGACATGGCGGCATTTTTGAAGCAGACAGTGCCGTTGTCGATAAGGCTTGCTTCGATTGATACGTTTTGTTCTTTGTAATCTGCCTCGCGAAGGATTTCGAAAAATCTCTTGTAGTTTTCTCCGTCGTAGGGGCGGGGATAGCGTCGGTTGTTGTTGAAGCTTGCCACGTGGACGTGCTTGATAAAGCCTTTGTAGTTCTTGAAGCTTTCAATATCTTCGCCGTTGTATCTTACGTGGTAGTAGTCGATAAGGGTGAAAACATTGGGCTTGTTCACCGCCTTCACAACGCGCATCGAATCGGCAACCGTGTTTACTATGTTACATTCCGAATAGTTGAGGGGCTCGATGGCAAGAATCTTGCCGTATTTGTCAAAGATGGGGGATATGGTTTCGGAAATAAGCTGTGCAAATTCGTCATAAGCCTTTTCCTCGCTGTAACCGTCGGGGGTTCTGCGTGCTCCGCCGCTGCCCAAAACGCACACCTTTGTTTTGAGAGGGGCGATCTTTTCGAAGCTTTCGTTCAGATACTCTGAAATTCTGACTCTGTCGGCATCTTTTCCGATCAACTTTATGTCAGGAGGAAACATTCCGTTGGTGCTGATGCAGGGAAGCTTTATATCAGCAAGAAAGTCTGCAAAATCCGAAACGGTCTCAAAGCTCCAGTCGAGTGTTGCAGCAAGGGAAGTTTCAACAAAGTCATAACCGATCTCTTTGGCGATCTTCAATCGATCTTCCTGGCCGGGGCGTACGCCGGCTATACCTAATTTCATAATATGTGCTCCTTTTTGTAAAATCAAAAAATTCCCACTTATAAATATACATTATAATTATAATGCCGCAAGCGGTTTTTGTCAATAGTCGATTTGCGTCTGTTTTGGATGTTTTTACCAATGTAGTGCGTCGGGTTATGGCAAAAGTGCCGATATTTTTGAAAAATATTGTAATATAATAAAAAAACAGTTATAATATTTCTATTATGTATTTTGATAAAATGGCGGATTGTGTGGAATAATAAACGTTTCGTTTTCAAACCAAGGAGGTACCGATGAAAAAATCAAAAGTAACAAGGCATATTGCAGCATTATTTATTCTTGTCTTAACGGCGTTTATCCTTTGTGCGTGTGGAGCGCCCGAAAAGAGCTTTGAGTTTTCGGTGATGATGACTGAAAGCGACGGAGTGACCGTGAAGAGCGAAAACCCCATAAAGGTTGCTTATGGAAAATCCGCAAGCTTTGAGATTGAAATAGAAAAAGGTCTTGAGCTTATTGACGTTCTTTGTGACGGCAAAAGTACAGATGACTATATTTTTGAGGACGGCACACTTACCTTAAAGAACATAAAAGCTCCCGTTTCGGTGCGTCCTGTGGCAGGTGACAGCTCGAAAAGAGTTGTGTACGAGGTGTTTTCCACAGCTCGCCGCGGCGGCGGCGTCAGCCCCTCGGTGGGACGTGTTGCAAAAGGCTCGGTGATCACCTTCCGTGCTTCTCCCAACAACGGCGCCATCTTTAACGGCTGGTCGCAGGATAAGCCTTTGTCCGAGGGCGGAAAGCTGCTCTCGCGCGAAGAACAGTTTACAATGACCATGAAGGCAGACGTTAATATATACGCAAACTACGACGATTCGAACGTCCCGAAGATCGTGAAGAAAGATCCCAAGCTTCCCGTCATTGTAAAGCCCGACAAAAAGCCTCAGGGTATCCCCGAGATCCCAAGAAACGAGCTTGTGCAGATAGTTTATAGTGCTAACGGAGGGATATGCTCTGACGGAAGCGAGCTTTTGGGCACCGATTTTTGCATCGACTATCACGAAATGGCAAATTCTCTTCCCGAAACAGGCGAGTTTTCGCTTGGCGGCTTTGCCCTTGTGGGATACAACACCGAACCCGACGGCAGCGGCGAATACGTGGGCATGGGACACAAGTTCAGCTTTGTTCCCGACGACATTACATATCTCTACTGTATGTGGGAAAAAGAGACCCCCGTACATAAATTTACCTATAAGCTTTCGGAGGGCGAAAACCCCCATGTTATAATCGAAAAATTTACCGGCACCGAGGACAGGGTTTATATTCCCAAATACATTGATAATGTGTCGGTCGGCGCCATTGCGGCAGACGCTTTCCGCGGAAGCTCGGTTTCTTTCGTATACATTCCCTCCACCGTAAGTAAGGTGGAAGCAGGAGCTTTTGCCGACTGTAAGAATCTTTCTGAGATCACATTTTTTGACTCGATCCTTTCGATGGGCGACGCCTGCTTCGAGGGAAGCCCCGTCAAAACGGTAAATCTCCACGCCGCGTCATATCCGCGCTATCCCGACAGCGACCTTTCGTTTGCAAAGAAGTACGAACGCTTTGCGGCGCATGGCGACAGACCGCGCCTTATCATCGTTTCGGGCTCAAGCAAGCATTTCGGATTTGACTCCGACTATGCCGAGGAGCTGCTTGACGGAAAATTCAGTGTTGTAAACTATGGCAACAATGCCCAGATGAACGTTGTTTTCTATCTCGAGGCGCTTGCAAACCTTGCCGACACCGATGATTATATCCTCTTTGCTCCCGAGCAGTACGGACCGTATTGCTACACCGTAAACGGCAATCCCGAAATGACAGCGCTGACCTTCCAGGGATGTGAATCGTGCTACAACCTTGTTTCTTATGTTGATGTTACGAAATATACAAAATTTTTCGACAGTTACACCCAATATTCATCCCAGAGAATGCGCATGGGACAAAAGAGCTACGAGGCTCGTTCGTATCAGATCGACCAATACGGCGATTGTTCCATTTCAAGAAAAAATTACAATTCCGACAAATACCGCAACGGCGCAAACGGCACTTTCTACTTTAAAGCAGACACTATCCCCGTGGACTTTGCGGCAAACGTAAACCGTATTCTCGGCATTGCACAGTCAAGAGGCGTTTCGACCTGCCTTTCCTATCCTCCCTACAACATCAATGCCTGCGATCCTTCCACCCTTAACGACGAGGGATACGAAAATTACAACAACGACATGAAGAAGGTTATCAACGCCCCCCTTATTTCTGACGTAAAGAATTATATCATGCAGGGCAAATATTTCTTCAACACCGACTATCATCTGATGGAAGAAGGCGCAATGATGCACACCGAGCAGGTGGTTGCCGATTTTGCCGCCTTTATCGAATGAGAAAGTGAGGTAGATTAAGACCATGGATCTTGTATTTATCGAAAAACCAATTCTTGCCCTGCTGGTGCTTGTGCCTGCCATTGTGCTTCACGTGGCGGCATACATACTTCGCAACCACAAATTCGGAACGATCGTCGAAATAATAAATGTTGCTTTCCACAGCGCGGCTATCTTTGTTTTGTGGCTTATGGGCGGAGGTTTTGAGGACGTTCTCGTTTTCGTGCTTTTCTCGAGCATTCTTGCTCTGTTGCGCCACAGACCTGCGCCTGAGAAGAAAGGGGGAGAGGATAAATGAATTTTAATTCGATTGAATTTCTCATCTTCTTCCCGATAGTCATGCTTTTGAATTTTGTCGTGCCGACAAAGTTCAGGATTATTCCTTTGCTCGCGATGAGCTATTATTTCTACATGAGCTGGAACCCCGAGCTTGTGTTTCTTATCCTTTTCACAACGGTGGTTTCGTATCTTTCGGGTCTTGTCATCGAAAAGACCGAAAGTGTCGCAAAACGTAAGGTGTGGCTTGCCATATCGATCGTGGCATCCCTTGCAGTGCTCTTTTTCTTCAAATATTACAACTTCCTTGCAGGCGGTGTTTCGTCGATCTTCTCGCTCTTTGGCGGCAAGGCGGATTTCACCATCGAAGGGCTGGTTCTTCCTGTGGGTATTTCGTTTTATACCTTCCAGACCCTTTCGTACAGCATCGACGTGTACCGAAAGAATATTCCTGCCGAGCGAAATTTCCTTTATTATGCACTCTTCGTTTCGTTCTTCCCCCAGCTTGTGGCAGGACCGATCGAACGCCCCGAAAACCTTTTGCCTCAGCTGAAGGTTGAGCACAAGCTTAATATTTCCGACCTTTCTATCGGCGCAAAGCGTGCGATATCCGGATTTTTCAAAAAAGTCGTTGTGGCAGATATTGCAGGAACTTACGTAAACGGGGTTTTCAACAATCCCGACAGCGCAACGGGAGCGGCAGTTGTCCTTGCCTCCATGCTTTTTGCAGTGCAGATATACTGCGACTTTTCCGGTTACACCGATATCGCCATCGGCTGTGGCCGAATGATGGGCTATCGCCTGATGCAAAATTTCGACCGCCCGTATTCCGCCACCAATATCAAGGATTTCTGGTCGAGATGGCACATCAGCCTCACCAGCTGGTTCAAGGATTATCTTTACATTCCGCTTGGCGGTAACCGCAAGGGCAAGGCGAGAATGTATGTGAATCTTTTCATCGTTTTCCTTGTCAGCGGTCTGTGGCACGGTGCTGATATGACCTTTGTTATCTGGGGCGTTTTGCACGGCATCTACCGAGTTGTCGGCGCAGTAACTGCAAAGAAGCGCGACGGCATATACGGCAAAATGGGACTTGACATAAATTCAAAGCCCGTGCTTTTCTTCCGCCGCATCATCACTTTTCTTCTTGTCTGTTTTGCATGGATATTTTTCCGTGCCAACAACACGCAGGAGCTTGTGGTTCTTCTTTCAAAGCTTTTCACCGATTTCGGAGCCATGAGCGTGCTTTCCGACATGGGTTTTACCTTGTCGAGCGTGCTGATACTTGTTCTTTCTATCGTGCTTCTTTCGATGATCGACAGGAGATATACCTACGGAAATTATGATAGCGTAACGGGTGAAAAAATCGGCGTTGACGCCGCAACCTTGCTGGTTTGGGCTATTATTTTCGCTTGGATTCTTATTCTTGGCGGCGACGCCACAAGCTCGATAGCTTCGGGCGGAGCTTCGGCGTTTATCTACTTCCAGTTCTGAGAAAGGGGGATCGTATAAATGAAAAGAATAATTACGGCAATTTTGTGTATTGTACTTCTGATCCTGCCCTTTGCAGCGCTGGGATATACGGCTTTTGGTAAGATCCCTGTTCAGTATGACGAAACTTTTATGGGCGAGCTTTCGGAAAAGCATGAAAGACTTAAAACAGTTGAAAGCCCGAAAATAATTCTTGTGGGCGGAAGTAACCTTGCCTTTGGCGTCGACTCACAGCTATTGGAAAAGTATACGGGTATGCCGGTGGTAAACTACGGCCTTTATGCAAATCTCGGCACAAAGGTCATGCTTGATATGTCCAGAAAGCACATCAAAGCAGGCGATATCGTTGTCATTTGTCCCGAAACCAACGATCAGACCTATTCGCTTTACTATAACGCCGACAGTATTCTGCAGGCATATGACAGCGACCCTTCGATGATCTTTGATGCCAAGATTACCAACGCAGGCAAGCTGATTGGCGCACTGCCTGCCTTTGCCGCAAACAAGCTGGAATTTCATCTTTCGGGCACAAAGCCTTCGTCGGCGGATATATATGCCAAAGAATCGTTTGACGAGTACGGCGACATCTTTGTCGAACGCAAGTTCAACGAGATGCGCAGCGATTATGATACCGCCATGCCGATAAATATATCCATCGATATCATCGGCGACGGATTCATAGACTATCTCAACGACTATGCGGAGAATGCCAAAAAGAGGGGGGCACAGGTGTTTTTCAGCTTTTCTCCCATGAATTCCCGTGCGGTCAAGAGCGACGACGCTAAAAAGGAAGAATTCTATCGCTATCTCGGTGAAAACCTCGATTTCCCCGTTATCAGCGATATCAACGATTATATTCTTGAATCGGCATATTTTTATGATACCAATTTCCATCTGACCACCCGCGGCGCACGTTTGCGTTCGGCGCTTCTTGCCGACGATATCAGAAGAGCCTGCGGCATGACGGATTTTGTCGAAACGATAAAGTATACCTCCATCAGCCGTCCCGAAAATTATTTTGGCGATGAAGAGGACAAGGACGACGAGAATGCAAAGTATTTTACTTTTGAAAAAACAAGCTCTGGGCTTATCATAACCGGTCTTACAGACGAGGGCAAAAAACAGTCCACCCTTACCGTGCCGAAATATTCGGAAGGTGCTGCGGTAACAGAGCTTGCAGGAGGTGCTCTTTCTCAGAGCGGAGTGCTGAAGACCCTTGTTGTTCCCGACGATTCAAATCTTGAAACTTTCGGCGAAAAGGCGTTTGACGGCTGTAAGATGTTAAAGAGGATCGAGCTTTATCTGCTCCCCTCGAAGATAACGGCTCATGCAAAAGCCTTTGACGGCATGAATTCTGACTGCTTCATTTACGTTCCCGAGGAATACTTCGGCGTTTTCACGGGTGACTATTTCTGGGGCGGCATGATGAGATATGTCACAAAGCTTGAAGATTGATTGTTGATATAAAACGCAAAATTGACGGTGTGCAACAAAAGGCACACCGTCATCTTTGTTTTTTCCCGTTTTTTCAAATTTGCTCTTGACAAACGGGAGATTTTATAGTATTATATTACTGTTCGGGAAGCGAGCTTTCCGGATAGGGTACGCCCCCGTAGTAAAGTGGATATTACAAGCCCCTCCTAAGCGGCAGCTCGTTCGTTTCCT
>SVTM01000018.1 GCA_015063785.1 Oscillospiraceae bacterium | reverse complement strand
GGATGACGCTACAAAGACAGTTACATCCGTAAAGGGCGACACAACTGTAAAGCTCACAATCGGTCAGGCTTCGATCAACGTAAACGGCGCAGACAAGGCTCTTGACGTTCCTGCACAGATCGTTGATTCCAGAACTCTCGTTCCTGTTCGTGCCATTGCCGAAAGCTTCGGTTGCGACGTTGCTTGGGACGATCCCACAAAGACGGTTACTATCACTAAATAATGTCTCCATAAAGTATAATATCCCCCCACATGCCTCGGCATGTGAGGGGATATTTTATACTTATTTTTTGTTTTGTTCCATGGCTTTTTTCATAGCAAGAGCAAGTGGGCTTTCGGTTTTGGGTTCGTTTTTTTGCTGTTGTTGCATAAAGTTTTTTACAAATTGTTTTGACACACTCTTTCCGCCGTCTTCCTTGGCTTTAAAGAATCCGTCTGCCTTTTGCTTAAAGCCGCATTTACAGACAACTATCTTTCCGTCGCCCTGGCCGCGAATTTCAAGAGCTTTATGGCAGTTGGGGCAACGGGCACCCGTTTTTATCGAAAGGTTTTCATGGTAAGAGCATTCTCTGTCCTGACAAACAAGCATTTCACCGCGCTTTCCGTTTACTTTAAGAAGCATTTTTCCGCATAACGGACATGGAGTTCTTGTCATATTGTCGTGCTTGTATGTTGATTGGCTGTTTTTCACTGTCTTCACAAGCTCGGATGCATAACTGCGAATTTCAGACACAAATCCGTCTTTCTTTTCTTCGCCCTTGGCTATTCTTTCAAGACGCATTTCCCATTGAGCTGTGAGCAGAGGCTCTTTCAGTTCTTTGGGCACGATGTCGATCAGCTGAATCCCCTTTGATGTGGGATAAAGTACGTTATCTTTCTTTTCGATATAGAAGGTGGAATAAAGCTTTTCAATAATATCGGCACGGGTTGCAGGCGTTCCAAGCCCTGCGCCGATAAATTCCTTCATCTTACGGTCTTTTATGAATTTCGATGGATTTTCCATTGCCGAAAGAAGAGAAGCTTCTGTGTATCTTGATGGCGGTGTGGTTTTCAACCCTTTTACATCGGTGCCTGTGCATCTGATCTTTCCGCCTTTAACAAGGGGAGGAAGCGAGCTCTCGCTTTCGGAATCATCCTTTTCTTCTTCCTCGTCACTGTCGGTGATGCCAAGCTTTTTCCAGCCGTAATCTATTACTTCTTTTCCGGTTACAAAAAAGCTTTCGCCTCCGCATTCAAGCTCGGCTTTTACCTGCTTGTAAACAAAATCCGGATAGAAGCACGAGAAAAACCTGGAGACTACAAGAACATAAATCTTTTTCTCTTCGTTGGAAAAAGCGTAAATGTTGGGCATTTCCTCGGTGGGGATGATGGCGTGGTGATCGGAAACCTTTGCGGCGTTTACACACAGCTTGTTTATACTTCTGCGGTTGCGCATTATGTCCTTTGCAGTGTCTGCAAGCGAACCGATTGATGCGGCTCTCACGCGGTCGTAGAGGGTGGGAACGATGTCTTCGGTGATGTATCTCGAATCGGTTCTCGGATAGGTTAGAGCTTTGTGATTTTCGTAAAGTCTCTGCATCACGGAAAGCGTTTCTTTTGGAGACATCTTGAAAAGTTTGTTTGCGTCCCTCTGAAGCTCGGTCAGATCGTAAAGCATGGGTGCAGGAACTCGCTTCTCTGTGAATTTTACGTCTTTTACGACAAATTCTTTTCCGTCAACCTTTCGAGCAATTCTCTCGGCATCGGTTCTGTCATTTATAGCCGAAACTCCGTCAGAGTTGCGATATATCGCTCTGAACGAAGAAAAGTTTGCGTGGAGATTGAAATAATCCTTTGCCTTAAAGTTCTTGATCTCGTTTTCGCGCTCGACGATAAGCGCAAGGGTTGGTGTTTGAACACGTCCGGCGGAAAGCTGAGCGTTGTGGCGGCAGGTGAGGGCGCGTGTAACGTTAAGCCCTACCAGCCAGTCTGCCTCTGCACGAGCCTTTGCTGCGTTGCACAAGGGAAGATAGTCATCTCCGTTACGGAGCTTGGAAAATCCTTCTTTAATTGCTTTGTCGGTCTGGGACGAGATCCACAGGCGCTTTATCGGCTTTTTGCACGCCGCTTTTTCGATAATCCATCTTGCCACTAGCTCTCCCTCACGGCCTGCGTCGGTGGCTATGATGACATCCGAAACCGAAGGCGAGAGAAGCAGTTGCTTTACGGCTGTGAATTGCTTTGCCGTTTCTTTGATGATAACAAGCTTCATCTTGTCGGGAAGCATGGGCAGAGTTTCAAACGACCATTTCTTGTATTCATCGCCGTATTTTTCGGGATCAGCGAGAGTGACGAGATGACCGAGAGCCCAAGTAACAATGTATTTTTCGCCCTCAAGGCATCCGTTGCCTTTCCTGTGCGCCCCCATAACACGGGCAATCTCGCGCGCAACAGAGGGCTTTTCTGCAAGTACTAAAGTTTTTGCCAACGTAATACTCCTTTATCTTATAAATGTTATTGTGTGTGTGACACTGTGTGTACCACGAGGGGTCACTTTGATAATGCCCGGGCGTTTTGTAATATCGTATTCCGAATCTATCATATCCGGGAAACCACACCACGGCTCTATGCATATATAGGGAGCGTTTCCACTGTTTTTTGTCCAGAAAAGAAGATGTGTAAATCCGGGGAAATCGACTTTTATCATCCGTCCTCCATCCTTTGAACACAGTGTTACGCACGAAGATTTGAATTTCGAAAATACCAAGGCATCGACTGCAAAGTAGTCGTATTTAAGTTCGAGAACGTCTGAATTTTCGAGAATTCTTACGGTTTTGTAATCCAGAAGGTTGCCGTTTACGATGTGTGAGTCGAGTGTTTCTTTTTCGTCGAAAAGGATCGAATAATTCTCGATTCCCTCGGGACAAAGATATGCTTCGTGGCATCCCACCGAATAGTACATATCGGTATCATTCTTGTTTGTGGTCTTGTATTCAACACAGATCGAGTCTTTGTCGAGGGTGTAGATTATTCTGAATTCGAACGAGAAGGGATATTGCGCCAAAGTCTCGGGTGTGTCGGTAATAATGAAAGCTATGCTACTGTCGTCGATTGTTTCAACCGCAAATTCCGCATCGCGACAAAATCCGTGCTTCGGTAGGGAGTATTCCTTGCCGTTAAGTATAAACTTGTCGTCTCTGAGACCGCCGCAGATAGGGAATAGTACAGGGGCAGTATATCCCCAGATCGCAGGGTCTCTGAACATAAATTCTTTGCCTTCGGCGTTTTTAAGACTGATCAGTTCTGCACCTTTAGTGCAAAAAGTTGCGGTGATGATACCGTTTGTTAAAACATGTGTGTGTGACATTGTTTTTTCTCCTGTTGTAATCATTTATAGTTTTTCAATTGCAATGTTTTTTCCAGCCTGCGCTTGCAAAGCGGATGACAAAGAAAGTCAGCCTGCATATCCAGTCTGCCACCATGGCAATCCACACTCCCAGCGCGCCCATATGGTACGTAAAATGCAAAAAGTATGAAAGCCCGAGTCTGCATATAACCATTGAGCAGATGGCTACAATCATGGTGAATCTGACGTCGTTTGCCGCGCGCAAACAGTCCGGCAAAGTAAATGCCAAAGGCCATAGGAACATTCCCACGCCGTTATGAATAAGCACAAGTGTGCGTGTGAGCTCTGTTGTTGCACTGTCAAGGTTGAACCACGACAGTATGGGGGTGATAAACACGATGGTGGAAAGATAAAACAGCGATCCTATTGCGTATTGTATAAGCAAAAGCTTTTTTGCATAATACTTAACGCCGTCAAAATCGCGTGCTCCCACACATTGACCGATAACGGTTATGACGGCAAGGTTCATGGCAGAGCCGAAAATGCATCCGAAAGTGTCCAGATGATTTGCCATTGCATTTGCCGTGGTGTGTACAAGTCCATATTCCGCAATAAGGCTTACGACTAGAAGACGTCCAAGCTGGAAAAAGCTATTCTCAAGTCCTGATGGTATGCCGATACGAAGTATTCTGCCTATCATTTTGAAATCCGGGGTAAATCGCGAAAATAGGTTTATTCTAATAGGGCTGTTTTTTCCGGAGATCCAAAAGATGGTAAGCAACATCCCCACAAATCGTCCGATAAGGGTGGAAAGGGCCGCTCCGAAAACTCCCCATTCCAGAACGTAGATGGTAAGCGCGTTGCCCGCAATGTTTACAAGGTTGCACAACAGCGCGGAATACATGCAGTAGTTTGATTTGCCGAAAGATCTGAAAAGCGCTCCGCAACAACTGTCTACGGCGATGATCGGATATGAAAACGCTGTGACGAGAAAATATGTAACTGCGGCATCGTGGGTTGCTTTGTCAAGTTTTGAAAAGCATAGGTTAATTATACCTTTGCAGAAAACTATACCAATTGCTGCAATGAAAAGTGAGATCGCAAGAGCTGAGAAAATGAGCATCTGCGCGCTTTTCGAGGCGTTCTTTTCATCTTTTGCGCCTATCAGCTGAGAGGTAACAACGGCACCCCCCGTGGCAAGGGCCGCAAAGACGTTAAGAATAAGCACGTTGATCTGATCGACCAGCGAAACTCCCGATATACACGATTCGCTGAGCGACGAGATCATAAGGGTGTCAATTATGCCGACCGAGCTTGACAAAAGCATGCTGACAACGAGCGGAGCTATGAGTTTTGTCAGGTATTTGTTGGAAAATCTGTTTTTTAAACTGTCCATTTTTACATTAAGAAACAAAAGTCAAGGCCGCTTTTTGCGGTCTTGACTTGGTTTTTGTCACTTGTTGTAGTTGTCCGAAAGCCAATGGCCGTAGAACTGGCGTACTCCGCCCTGTGCGCCTGCCCAAATTGCGGCGTTTACAAGCACCTTTCTGACGTTTTCGTCATAGAAGGTGGGGAAGGTCTCGTGACCTGGACGGAAATAGAATATCTTTCCGTTGCCGCGTTCAAAGCAACATCCGCTGCGGAAAAGCTCGCCACCCGAGAACCAGCTGGCAAAAACAACCTCGTCGGGATCGGGAATATCAAAATGTTCGCCATATGTTTCTTCGTGGGGAAGCTCGAAATATTCGGGAAGTCCTGCCGCGATGGGATGCGAGGGCTTTACTGTCCAGATGCGTTCGAGATCTCCAGATTCGCGCCACTTGAGGTTACAGGTTGTACCCATAAGCTTCTTGAACACCTTCGAAAAATGTCCGGAATGGAGCACAACAAGACCCATGCCCTGCAATACTCTGTCACACACTTTTGCAACGATGGCGTCGTCAACTTCGCCGTGGAGAACATGTCCCCACCAGAAAAGAACGTCTGTGTTTTCAAGAACTTCGTCGGTAAGACCGTGAGAAGGCATGTCCTGAAGAGCGACGGTTGTTTCAAATCTGCCGTCGGCGTCAAGTGCCTCTTTGATTGCACTGTGCATACCGTTGGGATATGTAGCCTTTGCTTTTTCGTTAAATCTGTCATGATGATTTTCGTTAAAAATCGTAACTCTGAGCTTGTTCATAACAAACACCTTTCTCAATATATTGATGTTGACACAATTATACCTTTATTTTCAAAAAATGTCAACACAGATCCTGCTTTTTCAAAAATTATTCACCAATATTTTTTGTATAAAATGCAAATAGCTTCGCATATGCTATTGCATTTCGCGGCAATTTGTGTTACAATATAACTTATACAAAACTATAACTCAAGGATGCTTTTTCTTAATTTATGACATATACCAAAATTGCCCTCGTTACAGGACCTACGGCGTCGGGAAAATCTGCCCTTGCGCTTCGTCTTGCCGAATATTTTTCGGGCGAGATAATATCGTGCGATTCTATGCAACTTTATCGTGGCATGGATATCGGGACAGCAAAACCCGATGCTTTCGAGCTGGGACGCGTCAAACACCACATGATCGATGTGCTTGGCATCAACGATTCTTTTTCGGTTGTTGACTATGTCAAAGCCGCCGAGCTTTGCATTTCAAACATCTACTCCCGCGGAAAGCTTCCGTTTTTTTGCGGCGGCACGGGACTATATGTCGATTCTATCATGAATTCCACAGAGTTCGGCGATATGGAAAACCTTCCTGATTACCGCGAAGAACTTAAATCGGTCGCCGCCGAAAAAGGTGGCGAATTCCTGCATGAAATGCTCGAAAAAGTTGACCCTGAAGCTGCCGAAAAGATCGATGCGCGAAACGTAAAAAGAGTTATCCGCGCGCTTGAAGTATATAAGGCCACCGGCATGACCATAACCGAATGGCAGAGAAGATCAAAGCTTCTTCCGCCAAAGTTCGATTCGCTCTGCATGACTATCGAATATGAGGACCGCGAGGTTCTTTACAACCGCATCAACCGAAGAGTCGACAAGATGCTCGAAATGGGACTTCTTGACGAAGTAAAAACTCTTTATGAAAAAGGTCTTTTCAATACACAAACAGCAGGGCAGGCGATAGGCTACAAAGAGTTTTTACCCTATCTCGAGGGTGCTGCATCTCTTGATGAATGTGTGGAACGTCTGAAGGCTGAGTCAAGACACTATGCAAAAAGGCAGATGACGTGGTTCAGGCGCAACGACAAGATTCACCGTATTATTGCCGACGGCAAGACCGAGGACGACATTTTCGAGGAGGCAAAGGCTCTTTGCGATGATTTTTTTAAACCCGAACTTATCTGGAGCGTAAAATACTAGAAGGGAGACAGTAGATGCTTAGTCCAAAAAGAATCACCGGCGTTCTTCTTGCAGTGCTGGCAAGTGTTTTTGTGATATATTACGTTTACCGTCAGGTCATAGGTGTCAGCCGCGACAGACTTCTGACCGAAAACGCTGTGAGCATCACTGTTGAAAAAACCATAGATTCTACCGGGTTTATTTTTCGCACCGAAAAAGTTCTTGACGGTGTGCCGTCGGGAACAGTTTTCCCTTCGGTGTCCGACGGCGAGAGAGTGGGTGCCAATCGCGAGATTGCTACAATTTACTCCAGTCAGGCAGATGCCGGAAACAAATCTCGTCTTGACGAGATTGAAAACGAACTTTTCATTCTCGGAGCAAGCACTGTTGATCAGGAATTTTTCTCTGCTGACGTTGAAAAAATGCGAAAAGATTGCAACGAAGCCCTTGATACTGTGGTCAGAAGCAAGGCTGACAACGATTTTCTCGATTGTGTCATGAAGAAAAACGAGCTCCTTATCAGCATGAACAAGCTCGAAAATGTAACTCTCGGCACCGATTTTTCCGAACAGATAAAAATGCTTGAATCAGAAAAAGACCGTTTGTCCTCAGGACAGGGTGAATCATACGGAAAAATATATGCTCCCACATCAGGGTATTACACAGGAATAGTCGACGGATATGAAAATATTTTTGTCCCGTCATCAATAGAATATATGACTGTTGACGGTTTCCGCGAGATAACTGCAAGACAGCCGCAGGATGCAGTGCTTGCATCAAATGCCGGTAAGCTTATCACAGACAGCCGATGGTACGTTCTTTGCGAAGTGCCAAACGAGGATGCTGCGGTGTTCAAAAAGATCGATGAAAAGACGCAAAGACCTGCCGTTACCTCATGTGACGTCGTTTTTCCGTTTGACGGGAACGTGCGTCTTGAAATGAGAGTCGAAAGGGTCATAAGCGAGACAGATAAGGCGTCAACAGTTCTCGTGTTTTCCACAGATGAAATGCCCGATTCTTTCTCATTCACAAGGTCGCAAAAAATAGAGATTGTCAGCGAAAGCTACACCGGACTTCGCGTTCCCAAACAGTCCATGCGAAAGCTCGACAACAAGATAAACGGTGTTTACGTTCTTGTGGGTGAAACAGTTTCTTTCCGCCGCGCAGAACCAATTTATGAAGCTGAGGATTGGTATATTGTGCGCGCGAGCACAGACGAAGAGCTCGAAAAAGCAGCAACTGAAAACAGCGAAGAAATAACCGAGGACACTCTCAATGATACCGAACAAAAATTGAAAACCGATGAAACAGATTATAAGTACCTGTCGTTGTACGACAGCGTTATAGTCGAGGGCAAGGAGCTCTTTGACGGCAAGCGTGTGAAATGATCCTTTTGGAAGGTGATCTGATGACAGAACAGGAAAAAATAACAATACGCGAAAATATTGAAGAAATAAAAGAAAGAGCGGCTCTTTCGGCGGGTGCTTCGGGCAGGGATTTGCAGGATATCCGCATAGTACTTGCCACAAAGACCCAGCCCGCCGAAAAGATCAATTATGCAGCACAATGCGGCATAACCGAAATCGGCGAAAACCGAGTTCAGGAGCTTCTTGAAAAATACGATGCCATCGACCGTGACAAATTGAAAATCCATTTTATCGGCACTCTCCAGTCGAACAAGGTGAAGTATATCATCGACAAAGTGTGCCTGATACATTCGGTCAACAGCGAAAAGCTTGCCCTTGAGATTTCAAAGCAGGCAAAAAAACACGGAATATGTGCAGAAGTTCTTGTTGAAGTGAATGCGGTTGAGGAAAATTCCAAAACAGGAATCGCCCTTGACGGACTTTATTCTCTGCTTTCGTACATTTCTTCGCTCGAAAACATAAAGGTGAGGGGGCTTATGGCGATTCCTCCGGCTCCTCAAAACACCCAAATTTTGCAAAATGGTGTGCCAGAAGAGGCATCAAATGTAAACAAATTGCAAATAAATGACAATTCAAGGCATTATTTCAAAAAAATCCGACAAATATTCCTTGACATATCGGCAAAAAAAATGGATAATATCAGTATGGATATTTTATCTCTCGGAATGTCGGCTGATTATTCGGTAGCGATCGAGGAAGGCTCAAACCTTATCCGACCCGGCAGGGCGGTTTTTGGCGAGCGACAGAAGAACATTCCGAAAGAAAACCTTTAAAAATAAATAAATTACATATTGGAGGATTATAACATGGGACTTTTTGACAAGATCATCAAAACTCTCGCACCCGAAGACGAGAACGAATACGACGAACAGGATTATGTTCCGGATCAGGCGGCGTATATTCCCAGAGACCCCAGAACACAGGAACAGCAGGTTTCTCCTGCTCCCATCACTTCCGCTGCAACAGCAAAGCCTCAGTCAAACACAAACATCATGGGCTCTGCAATCGAAATGAAAGTCGTAAAACCCGACAGATACGAAGCAGTTGCAGACATCGCAGATCTTCTTCTTTCCGGCAATACAGTTCTTCTCAACCTTGAGGATACCAACAAGGAAGCCACAAGAAGAATCATCGACTTCATGACAGGCGTTGCATATGCCATCCGCGGCGACCTTCGCAGAATTGCCAACAACACCTACGTCGTAACTCCCAACAACGTAAGAGTAAGCGACGGCGAAGATGGTGCAGAAGCAGCCGTTGCCGACATCGACGAAACCCTCTGATCGGATTTGCGGGTTTCTCCCGTTCCATCGTTCCCATGACAAACAAAAACGATTTTGATGAAAAGCTTTTGCTGTCCCGCGCACTTGATTGCGTCCGCAAGGCGCAAAGCAGGGGTGAAGTGGCGTTCTTGCCTTTTCTTTCGGCTGCAGCAAGACTTTGCATCGAACAGGAACTCAGATATTCACGAGATGATCTGCGCCTGATTTTTTACGGCGGCCACGAAGATGCCGATTATATGTGCGCAGGTTTTTTCCCGTCCTACCTCTTCTACGACGAAGAGTACGATCCGTACTCAGATTTCCCGATAAAGACTGTACTTGCCAAAGGTTCGGGGTTTCGCAAACTCACCCACAGGGATTTTCTTGGTTCTGCCATGTCTTTGGGCCTGCGCAGAGAAATGATGGGGGATATCGTCGTGGCACAGGATGGTTTTTCTGCATATATTTTTGCATATGAAAACACAGGTGAATATCTTGTTTCCTTTTTCAACTCCGCTGCAAATGACCGCATTGTTTGCAGTCTTTGTACAGAAAAACCCGATATTCCCGAAAGAAAATTCGAATCGATATCCGACACGGTAAGCTCTCCGAGATTGGATGCCATCGTGTGCTCGTGTTTGAATGTTTCGCGCGATACTGCCTCAAAGCTTATTGCCGCAGGCAGCGTTTCTCTCGATCACGCCGTGTGCTACGACAAGTCGGAAATGTGCGACGAAGGCTGCACAATCTCGATACGCCATTACGGCAGATTTCTTTTGCACAAAATAGGAGATCGAAACCGCAGGGATCGTCTCAGAATCGAGATCAGGCGTTTTGTCTGATCTTGTTGCATCGTTTATCTCACCAATAATTTCCGAAAGGACGGATGAAAATAATGGTTAACCCCCAGGAACTTCAGAACGCCGACTTTTCCAAAGGCTTCAAAGGTTATACCTGCGCCGAGGTCGATAAGTACATCGAGTATGTCCTCGAGCAGTATACTGAGCTTTACAGAGAGCACGCAGAGCTCGAAAAGAAAGTAAAGATCCTTTACGCAAAGCTTGATGAGGCGAAAAATGATCAGAATTCTATTTCTGCCACCATTGTCAACGCACAGAAAATGGCAGACGAGATCGTTAAGGACGCCAACGACAAGGCAAACGCTATAAATGCTGCAATCAAATCCAGCTTTGACGACATCGTAGAAAAATACCGTATCATCATCGACAGAGAGCAGAGAAATCTCTTCCAGGCTCAAAAGGACGCTATTGAATTCAAGGTCGGTATCCTTGACGGATACAAGCAGCAGGTCAGATCCCTGTGCGAACTTATTCCTCTCGACAGCATTGACGACGTTAATATGCGCAGTGTTGATGAAGTAGTTGAAAGCGCCATCTCCACCGCAGGTGCAAAGCTTGGTGTGCACACCGAAAACGAAAACAACGAAGCCGAAGTCGATACCGATCAAAGCTCTCAGTCTGACGAAAACTGAACATAATACAAACCGTCGGCAACCCATACTCATTTTCAGGTTGCCGATTTTGTCTTGAATAAAAAAGATTCTTTTTAATAAAGGAGCAAACAAAAAATGGCACAGGATTACGGAAAAACACTCAATCTGCCCAAGACAGATTTCCCTATGAGGGCAAATCTGCCTCAGAACGAACCCAAAACTCTTGACAAGTGGGAAACAGAAGGCCTTTATAAGAAGCTTATGCAGCACAACGCCGGCAAGCCCTCTTATATCCTTCACGATGGCCCTCCTTTCTCGAACGGCAATATCCACATGGGTACTGCAATGAACAAGATTCTCAAGGACTTCATCATCAAGTCCAAGGCCATGACAGGCTATAATACTCCCTACGTTCCCGGTTGGGACAATCACGGTATGCCCATCGAAAGCGCCATCATCAAGAAGAATAAGCTTGACAGAAAGAAGATGTCGGTTTCCGACTTCAGAAAAGAATGTCAGAAATTTGCAGAAAACTTTGTTGATATCCAGCGCACCTCTTTCAAAAGACTCGGAGTTGTCGGAGACTGGGAAAACCCCTATCTCACAATGGCTCCCGAATTTGAAGAACGCGAAGTTCTTGTTTTCGGCGAGATGTACAAGAAGGGCTATATCTACAAGGGACTCAAGCCTGTTTATTGGTGCCCCACCGACGAAACAGCCCTTGCAGAATCTGAAATTGAATATACCGAAGATGCTTGCAAATCTGTTTATGTAAAGTTTGCTGTCGACAATGACAACGGAAAGCTTGACGGAATCGACCTTGCAAACACATATTTCATCATCTGGACAACAACTGTCTGGACGCTTCCCGGCAACATGGCCATTGCCCTCAACCCCAAGGAAACTTACGTTGTTGCAAAGGCAGACGGCAAAAACTATATTGTTGCCAAAGCCCTTCTCGAAAAGACCATGTCTATGGGTGGCATCGAAAACTATGAGATTATTGCCGAGTATCCCGGCAACTATTTCGAATACATGACCGCAAAGCATCCCTTCATTGACCGCACAAGCCTTATCGTTAATGCTGATTACGTAACCATGGAAAGTGGTACCGGTTGTGTACACACAGCTCCCGGTTATGGTATGGATGACTATTTCACCGGTATGAAATACAAGATGAATATCATCGTTCCCGTTGATGACCGTGGATATCAGGGCGAAGAAGCCGGCAAGTTTGCAGGTCTCTTCTACGAAGAATCCAATAAAGCTATCTATGATGACATGGTAGAAACAGGCGCTCTCTTTGCGTCCGAAGATATTGTCCACCAGTATCCTCACTGCTGGAGATGTAAGAAGCCCATCATCTTCCGTGCAACTCCTCAGTGGTTCTGCTCGGTCGAAGCTTTCAAGGACGCGGCGGTTGCTGCTTGCGACAGCGTTGAATGGCTTCCCAAGTGGGGCGGCGACAGAATCGTTTCGATGATCCGCGAAAGAGCCGACTGGTGTATCTCCAGACAGAGAAACTGGGGTCTGCCTATCCCGGTATTCTACTGTGAGGACTGTGGCGAGATTATCTGTGACGAGGCAACCATAGCTTCCATTTCCAAAAAGTTTGGTCAGCTTGGCTCGAACGCCTGGTTCGATCTTGAAGCAACCGATCTTCTCCCCGAAAATTACGTTTGTCCCAAGTGCGGCAAAGCACATTTCAGAAAAGAAACAGATACACTCGATTGCTGGTTTGACTCGGGATCCACACATTTCAGTGTTCTCGACAGAGAAGGTCTTTCCTGGCCTGCTGATATGTACCTTGAAGGTGCCGACCAGTATCGCGGATGGTTCCAGTCTTCGCTTCTCACAGCTGTCGGCGCAAAGAACCAGGGCGCTCCTTACAAGACCGTTCTTACCCACGGCTGGGTAGTTGACGGCGAAGGTAAGGCGATGCATAAGTCTCTCGGCAACTCTGTTGCTCCCGAAGAGATCATCAAGGACTACGGTGCAGACATGCTCCGTCTTTGGGTTGCATCCAGCGATTACCGCGTTGACGTTCGTGCATCTGATGCTATCTTCAAGCAGCTTTCCGAAGCATACCGCAAGATCAGAAATACAATTCGTATTCTCCTTGCAAACCTTGGTACTCCCGAGGAAGATTTCGATCCTAATAAGGATATGGTGCCCTTCGATAAGATGTACGATATTGACAAGTGGATTGTCAGTGAGCTCAACAACCTTTGCGAAAAGGTTAGAAAAGCTTACGAATCCTTCGAGTATCATATCATCTATCACGAGGTTCATGACTTCTGCACCAACGAGCTTTCGAAGATCTACGTTGATATCACAAAAGACCGCGTTTACGTTGAAGAAAAGGATTCCTTTGGCAGACGCAGTGCACAGACCGCAATGTATATCTGTGTAAACTATATCACAAGACTTCTTGCTCCCATCCTTTCCTATACTGCTGAAGAAACATGGTCCTACATGGCACACCTTGACGGTGAAAACGCCGAAAGCGTGTTCCTCAATGACCTTCCTGCGTATGACAAAAAGTACGAAAACACCGAGCTTTCTGCAAAGTGGAATGCGCTTCTTGCAGTACGCGATGACGTTATGAAGGCTCTCGAGGTTGCTCGTGCAGAAAAGCTCGTTGGTAAATCTCTAGATGCTTCCATTGTTATCTATGGCGACAAGGATAACGAAGCTATCAAGCTCTTCGAAGAGTTTGCAGATGAGCTCAAGACGGTGTTCATCGTTTCCAAGGCTTCTGTTTGCGAAGGTGTTGCACCCGAAGGTGCGTTCACTGATACAGCCAGCGGCATTGCAGTTTCGGTTTCTGCAAGCACAGGCACAAAGTGCGACAGATGCTGGTACTATTCTGATGATATCAAGACCGACAGCGAAGGACAGCACCTCTGTCCCAGATGTTCGGCGATCATCAAAAAGATCACCTTCGGTGCGAAGTAAATGCTTGCCGTTTTAATAGTACACCTTGTAATAATCGTTGACCAGCTCACCAAGTGGTGGGCTGCCAACGTATTGCAGCACATGCATAATGGCAAAATTCCTCTTATAGACGGTGTTTTAAGCTTCACTTATGCCACAAACAATGGCATGGCTTTCGGTCTTCTGGGAGACCACAGATGGATCTTTATACTTCTCACCTGTGTTGTGCTTGCAATTATAATAGGTTTTTTCGTTGCCACAAGAAAGAATAACAGACACCCTTTACTCGACGTTTCTCTTGGCCTTGTGCTTGCAGGTGGGGCGGCGAATATGATTGACCGTACCTTTTTTGGCACAGAGTCTCTCTTTTCCGGGGCTGTTGTTGATTTCATCTATTTCGAGCTTATTGATTTTCCGATCTTCAACGTGGCAGACATCTCGGTTTGCGTAGGCATGGGGTTATTTGTTTTGTATATGTTGGTGATCGAGGGGAGAATAGACCCGAAAAAATACGTTACTTTCTTTAGAGAAGAAAAGAAAGATTCCAAAAATCAATGCCCGTGTTCTTGCGACGACAAAAACTTTGGGCATAACGAAAGCGAAAATTGAGCTTGAATATGTATCCTGAAAACAGCGGCACATTTGCCGCAGATGATCTTGATATAATCGAAGAAGCACAGACGGTTGAGTTTGTTGTATCCGAAAGCATGAGACTCGACGCTCTTGTTGCGGCAGAATGCTCCGTTACCAGAAGTGCCGCCGCAAAGCTTATCGAAGAGGGTGCCGTCACTGTTTCGGGCAAAGTTTCTGCAAAAAGCCTGAAACCAAAACTGGGTGAGCATGTATGTGTTACTCTTCCGCCTTTGCGCGATTGCGAAGCTATTGCACAGGATATTCCGATTGAAGTGCTTTATGAAGACGCCGATCTTCTCGTTGTCAACAAGCCGCGTGGCATGGTGGTTCATCCTGCGCCAGGGAATCCGGATGGAACGCTTGTCAATGCGCTTTTGTATCATTGCAAAGGAAGCCTTTCTGGCATAAACGGAGTTGTACGACCCGGCATCGTCCACCGAATCGACAAGGACACAAGCGGACTTTTGATGGTGGCAAAAAACGACGAATCGCACATTTCTCTTGCTGCGCAGATAAAGGAGCATTCTTTTACTCGCGTCTACAATGCAATTGTTTCGGGGAATATAAAAGAGGATTTCGGAACAGTCGATCTTCCCATCGGACGGCATCCCAAGGATCGTAAAAAAATGGCGGTGACAGAAAAGAATTCTCGCAATGCCGTCACGCATTTTGCCGTTCTCGAGCGATTTGACGATTACACATTTCTCGAGCTTCGTCTTGAAACTGGCAGAACTCATCAGATAAGGGTGCATATGTCACACAAAGGACACGCTGTACTCGGTGATCCGCTTTATGCGCCGCAGGGTGGGAAAAACCGTTTTGGCCTTGCAGGTCAGTGCCTACACGCAAAGACTGTTGGCTTTGTTCATCCGAGAAGCGGAGAGTATATCGAAATAACCTCAGATCTGCCAAGCTATTTCGCTCAAATACTTGAAAAATTAAGAAATAATCAAAAATAAGTACTGTTTATATTCCATACAGGAGGAATTATCAATGGATAAGAAAAAGCTTTCATCTATCGCCCTGCGCATCAGAAAGAATGCCGTGGCCGCGGTTCATGCTGCAAAATCGGGACATCCGGGTGGATCCTTGGGTATTGCCGATCTTCTCGCGTATCTCTATTTTGAAGAAATGAACGTTGATCCAAAAAATCCAAAGTGGGACGACAGAGACCGCTTCGTGCTTTCAAAGGGTCACACTTGCCCTGCGTATTATGCGGCACTTGCCGAAAAGGGCTTCTTTGACACAGAGCTTCTTCTTACCTTCCGTAAGCCCGACAGTATTCTTCAGGGTCATCCTGATATGAAGCATATTCCCGGTGTTGATATGTCCACAGGCTCTCTTGGTCAGGGCATATCCGCTGCTTGCGGCATGGCTCTTTCGGGCAAAATCAGAAACAAGAATTATCATGTTTACGCCATCCTTGGCGACGGCGAATCCGAAGAAGGACAGGTGTGGGAGGCGGCTATGATGGCTGCTCACTATAACCTTTCCAATCTCTGCATTTTCGTCGATTCCAACGGACTCCAGATAGACGGACCTGTTGCGGAAGTTATGAATCCTCAGCCCTTTGACGAAAAGTTCAAAGCTTTCGGCTGGAACGTTTGCGTTATCGACGGCCACGATCTCGATCAGATAGCCGAAGCCTGCAAAAATGCACGCAACAGCGACAAGCCCACCGCCGTTATTTGCAATACAGTTAAAGGCAAGGGCGTTTCGTATATGGAAAACAACGTTGCATGGCATGGTAGTGCTCCCAACGACGAGCAGTATGCTATTGCTTGCGCAGATCTTGAAAAGCTCGAAAAAGAGCTTGATGCATAAAGGAGGTATACGTCATGGCAGAAAAGTTGGCTACACGTGAGGCGTACGGACTTGCTCTTGCAGAGCTTGGCGCCAAATATGAGAATCTCGTTGTCCTTGACGCAGACCTTGCGGCGGCAACAAAAACAGGCACTTTCAAAAAAGCTTTTCCCGACAGATTTTTCGATTGTGGTATTGCTGAAGGAAACATGATCGGTGTTGCGGCAGGCCTTGCCACAACGGGCCTTATTCCTTTTGCAAGCTCTTTTGCAATGTTTGCGGCAGGACGAGCTTTTGAACAGATAAGAAATTCCGTGGGATATCCTCACCTCAATGTAAAGATCGGCGCAACCCACGCAGGCATTTCTGTCGGCGAGGACGGCGCAACCCATCAGTGTAACGAGGATATTGCCCTTATGCGCACTATCCCCGGTATGGTCATTCTTAATCCCGCAGACGCAGTAGAAGCAAGAGCGGCGGTTGAGGCGGCAATTCTTCATGATGGTCCCTGCTATCTCAGATTTGGCAGATTTGCAGTGCCCACCTTCAACGATAAAGAAACCTACAAGTTCGAGCTCGGCAAGGGTGTTACTCTTGCAGACGGCAACGACGTGACTATAGTTGCATCGGGTCTTACCGTTTCGATCGCCATGGAGGCGGCAGAGCTTTTGAAAGGCAAGGGAATTGGTGCAAGGGTTATCAACATCCACACCATCAAGCCTCTTGACAAGGAAATCATTGTTAAGGCTGCAATGGAAACGGGCGCAATCCTTGTTGCAGAAGAACACAGCATCATCGGCGGTCTTGGCTCTGCCGTTTGCGAAGCTGTGTGTGAAGAATGTCCCGTTCCTGTTGTAAGATTCGGTATGAACGATGAATTCGGCAGATCGGGAAGTGCGGCAAAGCTTCTTGAAATGTACGGCTTTACTGCAGAAAACTTTGCAAAGCTTGCCGAAAAGGCAATTTCCTTGAAGAAATAACAAAATCAAAAGGCGGCACGTCGGTGCCGCCTTTCTTTATGCTTTTTTGTTGCGTTCAGAGCGCAGAGCCGCCTTTTATAAGGTTTTTGCGCACTTCTTTGCCGTCAAGCTCGTATATGGCGCAGTTTTTGTCTATTGCCATTGCGGCGGCAACGCCTGCAGCTTCGCCGAGCTGATTCAAGTTTACCATAACTCGCAGCGCACCAAACGCCATTTTGTCAGCGTTCAGCATTCGCCCTGCGGCAATAAGATTTTTGTATTGCTTTTGCACAAGTACCGAAAAGGGGATCTGATAGTATTTGGCGGCAGGGGAGGTTATGCCTTTTTCATCACGCCAGTTGCCGTAAACATAGTTTCTTTCGATTCCCTTCATATAAACGGTTTTTCCGTCAAGATAGTAGAATTTTACGCCGCCGTCGGAATCGTGCACGTCCACTCTGTATGTGCCGTTAAGGATGGCATCATCGTATCGCATACCGTTCAACATATCCCATCCGCAGGCTTTTGTTGCGGTGTTGTAATGATTTGTTTCGCGAATTCCGGCGAGCGATGAGAACGATACGATTTTTAGGTTTGTCCCTGCGTATTTGTTTATGACCTCACAGAAAGCATATGCTTTTCGCCTGCCTTCCATTTCAACGGTTGTAAGACCTTCTGCCGTCGAACAATCCTGTCCGAAAACGTGAAAATCCGCACGCAAGGAAATTCCGTTAAGTCCGGGAACCTCGCAGCTCCAACCAAAATCATCGTCAAAACCAAATTCGTGGCCGTGCTCAATTATGATCTTTTTGTAATCGACGCCGTCAAGGCTTCCCTGCATAAAAAAGCAAGGAGTGGGAGGTTGCATTGGGTCTCCACTGTATCCTGTGGCACCCAGACGTTTCATTATATCTCCGTCACCCGTGGCGTCAATGAAAAATTTTGCCTTAACAGCGCTTCTGCCGTCCTTGTTCTCGATTATTGCGGCAATTATTTCGTTTTGATCGCACAAAACGTCTGCGCAGATCGTGTGAAGATAAACTTTTATTTTTTCTTCTTTTACAAGAAGGTCAAGCTCGTATTTTAATCTGTTAGGGTCAAAAATGATGGCTGTGGACGGGTTGTCGTCAAGCATTGCAGAGCCGCTTTTTACAAGTCTTTCGGTCATTTCGGCGGTAAGACCTGCAATAACCTGATTCTTGTAGTCGGTGTCCTTGAGGCTGTGCCACACGTTAACAAGAGCAGCAGTTGCCATGCCGCCAAGACAGTTTTCGCGTTCGACAAGAACAACCTTTGCACCCATTCGTGCGGCTCTCACTGCGGCAAAAACACCTGTGCAGCTACCACCAGCCACAAAAACGTCGGTTTCATCACATATGGGAAGCCTTTTTTGGGGCTCTATAATATAATTCATGTTTTTGTCATTCCTTTTTGAAAACTTGTTCTTACAAACATTATACAGTTTCAAAAATAAAAATCAATAGGTTTGTCCGAAAAAGGAAAAGATAATAATAAACTGATTTAATGTATGCCATACGCTTGACAAATCTTTCAATTTGGAGTATCATTTATGTTAATGAATAAAAACAAGGAGTGATCACGATGAGTGAAAATTGTACACATAACTGTGAGACCTGCGAACAGAATTGCGGCGAAAGAAAGGCAGAAAGCCTGCTTGCGCCTCTCAACGAAGCGTCCACAGTAAAAAAAGTTATTGCCGTTGTCAGCGGCAAGGGCGGCGTTGGAAAATCCATGGTAACTTCCATGCTTGCCGTTCTTTCCCAGAGAAGGGGCAATAAAACCGCCATTCTTGACGCCGATATCACAGGTCCTTCCATCCCCAAGGTATTTGGAATTACCGACAAGGCAGACGGCGACGGAGTAAATATTTTCCCCGTAAACACAAAGACTGGCATCGAGCTTATGTCCATAAACCTTTTGCTTCCCGACGATACAGACCCCGTTGTATGGCGCGGTCCTGTTATTGCAGGCGCGGTAAAGCAGTTCTGGACAGACGTTGTGTGGAACGATGTTGACCTTATGTTCATCGACTGCCCTCCCGGAACAGGTGACGT
Source organism: Oscillospiraceae bacterium (assembly GCA_015063785.1). Classification (GTDB taxonomy): domain Bacteria; phylum Bacillota; class Clostridia; order Oscillospirales; family CAG-382; genus UMGS1052. Next base: position 34,324 of record SVTM01000018.1, on the reverse strand, counting down.
TCCGCTTACAGTGTTCCAGTCTATTCCTGTTGACGGCATTATCGTTGTTGCATCTCCCCAGGATCTCGTTTCGATGATCGTTGAAAAAGCGGTAAAGATGGCACAGATGATGAACATTCCCGTTCTCGGTATCGTTGAAAATATGTCCTATTTCGAATGTCCTGATTGCGGCGGAAAGCACAGTATTTTCGGCGACAGTCACGTGGACGAAACTGCCGAGAAATACGGCATCAAGAATATCGCCCGTCTTCCCATCAATCCCAAGATCGCATCGGCTGCCGACAAGGGAATGCTCGAGCTTTTCGAGGGCGATTGGCTCGACGGCATGATGGATATGATCGAAGGACTTGAAAAATGACTATAAATCATTCACAAAAAGCAGGTGAGCTTTTTGCAAAAGGGTACAACTGTTCCCAGGCGGTGTTCGGAGCTTTTTCGGATCTTACGGGAGTTGACGAAAAAACGGCGTTTATGATCTCTTCGTCTTTTGGCGGCGGAATGGGAAGAATGCGCGAGATCTGCGGCGCAGTGTCGGGCGCATTCATGGTGCTTGGTGCACTTTTTGGTTATGCCGAACATGAAGATAAAGCAAAGAGCGAGTTATATGCCATGGTTCGCGATTTTGCCGAACGTTTCCGAAACGAAAACGGCTCTATCGTCTGCCGTGAGCTTCTTGCACAGGCTGGTATCCCCAAGGATACCTCGCACGAGCCGGAAAAACGCACACCCGAGTATTACAAAAAACGCCCTTGCCGTGAATATGTTGAAATTGCGGCACGAATACTTGACGAAATGATCGGCGAGAAAGGATACACTGAATGAAGATTAGATACAATGAAAACAAAGAGATTGTCGAAATGATCAGAAAAGGAATCCTTAAAAAAGAAGGACATTGCCCGTGTAAAAGAGAAATGTCCGAGGATACCATGTGCATGTGTGAAGAGTTCAGAACCCAGATAGCAGATCCCAGCTTCGAGGGTTATTGCCACTGTATGCTCTATTACAAAGAAAAATAACATTCATACCATTTATCCTTTTATTCGGCAATACGCCGATTGATTGTACAAAAGATTTAGTTGCACTCGGAAAGCTCTTTCCTCAGCTTTTCGAGTGCGCTTTTTTCTATTCTCGACACATATGATCTTGATATACCGAGCTTTGTTGCCACTTCTCTTTGTGTCAGCGGCTTTTTGCCTTCGCATAACCCGTAACGGTGTACTATAATTTCGCGCTCTCTTTCATCAAGTATTGTGTTTATTGCACGTATCATTTTGTTGCTTCTGATTTTCAGATCAATGTCGTCTGCGATGGTGTCCTCGCAGGCAATTATATCCATGTATGTAAGAGGGTTTCCGTCCTTATCAACCTCAACTGCATCGGAAAGGGAAGTTTCAAGGGCGAATTTTTTCTTCGATCTGAAATACATCAGTATTTCGTTTTGCAGACATTTGCCTGCATAGGTCGCAAATCGTGTTCCGTTTTCAGGATTGAAGGAATCAATGGCTTTGATCAGTCCTATCGTACCTACAGAAATGATATCGTCGTTTTCTGTACTTGCGGCTGACGGATAGTATTTTTTTGCAATGTGGGCAACAAGCCGTAGGTTGCGTTCGATAAGTATGTCGCGGGCGGCTTTGTCGCCGTTTTTGCTACGCCTGAAATATTCGCTTTCTTCCTTTGCCGAAAGGGGAGGTGGAAAGGCGGAATTTCCAGATACTTTAAGAAACAGAAAAATAACGTTAGAAAATAAAGTTGACAGAAGAAAAGACATGATTTTTCTCCACAAAATGATGATGACATTGATATTTTATGCTGCTTTTTTCCGTACAGTCACCACAATTGTGATAAAATCGTTAAAAATTTCGCAAATATCGAGAAAAGTTATAAAAAAATCAAAAAATGTATTTACTTTTTAACAAAAAAGTGGTATGATATCTATAATTGAATATTTCAAGGAGGATATATAAAACTATGGCAAGAAAAAAGATTTCCATGGATGGTAATACAGCCGCCGCTCACGTAAGCTATGCCTTTACAGAAGTTGCTGCTATTTACCCCATCACACCTTCCAGCCCCATGGCTGAAGTTACCGACACATGGTCGGCAACAGACAAGAACATCTTTGGCGAGCCCGCAAGAAACATCTTCGGCGATCGCGTAAAGATGGTCGAAATGCAGTCCGAAGGCGGTGCCGCAGGTGCTGTTCACGGCTCCCTTGCAGCAGGCGCTCTCACCACAACCTACACCGCATCTCAGGGTCTTCTCCTTATGATCCCCAACATGTACAAGATCGCGGGCGAACTTCTTCCCAACGTTATCCACGTTTCGGCAAGATGTGTTGCTTCCCACGCTCTTAACATTTTCGGTGACCATTCGGACGTTTATGCCTGCCGTCAGACAGGTTATGCCATGATGGCAGAAACCAACCAGCAGGAAATCATGGACCTCGGTGCTGTTGCTCACCTTGCAACCATCAAGGGCAGAGTTCCTTTCCTCAACTTCTTCGACGGTTTCCGTACATCTCACGAAATCCAGAAGATCGAAGCTTGGGACTATGAAGACCTCAAGGAAATGGTTGACATGGACGCTGTTAAGGCTTTCCGTGAAAGATCCATCAACCCCGAACATCCCGTTCTCCGCGGCTCTGCAGAAAACGGCGACATCTTCTTCCAGCACAGAGAAGCATGTAACACATATTACGATGCTCTTCCTGCTATCGTTGAAGAATACATGGACAAGGTTAATGCCAAGATCGGCACAAACTACAAGCTCTTCAACTACTACGGTGCTCCCGATGCTGACAGAGTTATCATCGCTATGGGCTCTATCTGCGACGTTATCGAAGAAGTAATCGACTACATGAACGCACACGGCGAAAAGGTCGGTGTTATCAAGGTTCGTCTTTACAGACCTTTCGTTGCAGAAAAGCTTGTTGAAGCAATCCCTGCAACTGCTACAAAGATCGCAGTTCTCGACAGAACCAAGGAACCCGGCTCTCTCGGCGAACCTCTCTACCTCGACGTTGTAACAGCTCTTTCTGTTTGCGGCGTTTCGGGTAAGACTGTTGTCGGCGGCCGTTACGGTCTTGGCTCCAAGGATACTCCTCCTGCAAGCGTATTCGCAGTTTACGAAAACCTTGCAAAGGATGCTCCCAAGAACCACTTTACCATCGGTATCGTTGATGACGTTACAGAACTTTCTCTCGAGGAAAAGGAATGCCCCAACACAGCTGCAGAAGGCACAATCTCCTGCAAGTTCTGGGGTCTCGGCGGCGACGGTACAGTCGGTGCAAACAAGAACTCCATCAAGATCATCGGTGACCACACCGACAAGTTCATTCAGGCATACTTCCAGTATGACTCCAAGAAGACCGGCGGTATCACCATTTCTCACCTCAGATTCGGTGATAACAAGATCAAATCTCCTTACTACATCAACAAGGCAAACTTTGTTGCTTGTCACAACGCTTCTTATATCCTCAAGGGTTATAAGATCGTTCAGGATGTTGTTCCCGGCGGCACATTCATGCTCGACTGTCAGTGGACACAGGACGAGCTCGATGCTCACCTTCCCGCAACTGTTAAGTCCTATATCGCAAACAACAACGTTAAGTTCTACATCATCGACGCTACCAGCATCGCTGCAAAGCAGATCGGTAACGCAAAGGTTAAGAACACTGTTCTTCAGTCCGCATTCTTTGCTCTTGCAAACATTCTTCCCAAGGATGATGCTGTTGAATACATGAAGAAGATGGCTTACAAGTCCTACATCAAGAAGGGCGAAGCTATCGTTGAACTCAACTACAAGGCAATCGAGGCCGGCGCAAACGCTATGGTTGAAGTTGCTGTTCCTGCAGAATGGAAGAACGCAGGCGAAACACCCAAGAAGGCAGCTGCAACAGGCGCACGCAAGGAACTCGTTGACTTTGTTAACAATATCGTTGAACCCGTTTCTCTCATGGACGGCGATTCGCTTCCCGTATCCGCGTTCAAGAACATGGCTGATGGTACATTCCCTCAGGGTTCTGCTGCATACGAAAAGCGCGGCGTTGCAATTTCGGTTCCCGTATGGCACGCTGAAAACTGTATCCAGTGTAACAACTGTGCATTTGTTTGTCCTCATGCCACAATCCGTCCTTTCGCTCTCACAGCTGAAGAGGCAGAAAAAGCTCCCGCTCAGACAAAGTACACAGCAAAGCCTGTTATCAAGACAGACTATAAGTTCACAATGGCTATCAGCCCCATGGACTGTATGGGCTGTACTCTCTGTGTCAAGGCTTGTCCCGTAACAGCTAAGGCTGAAAAGGACGGCACACCCGAGAAGAAGGCTATCGAAATGACTGCTCAGGCAACTCAGCTCGATCAGCAGGAAGTATTTGACTACTGCGTAGCTTCTGTTGCTGAAAAGCCTGAACTTATCAATGCAACCGTTAAGGGCAGCCAGTTCAAGCAGCCCCTCCTCGAATTCTCCGGCTCTTGTGCAGGATGTGCTGAAACATCGTATGCTCGTCTTATCACACAGCTCTTCGGTGAAAGAATGTACATCTCCAATGCAACAGGTTGTTCTTCCATCTGGGGCGGCTCCGCACCTGCAACTCCTTACACAGTAAATAAGGAAACAGGCAAGGGTCCCGCATGGGCTAACTCCCTCTTCGAAGATAACGCTGAACACGGTCTTGGTATGTACCTCGGTCAGAAGGCAATCCGCGAAAGACTTATTGCCAAGATCGAAGACATGATGGCTTCTGAAAAGGCATCTGCTGAATTCAAGGCAGCCGCTGAACAGTTCCTCGCAACAAAGAATGACGGCAAGGCAAACGATGCAGCTACAAAGGCTCTCGTTGTTGAACTCGAAAAGGCAGCAGCAGAAGGATGCCCCGTAGCTCCTGCAATCCTTGCAGAAAAAGACTACCTCTCCAAGAAGTCCGTTTGGATCTTCGGTGGTGACGGTTGGGCTTACGATATCGGTTTCGGCGGTCTTGACCACGTGCTCGCTTCCGGCGAAGATGTAAACATCATGGTATTCGATACCGAAGTTTACTCCAACACAGGTGGACAGGCTTCCAAGGCTTCCAACCTCGGTCAGGTTGCTCAGTTTGCAGCAGCAGGTAAGGCTATCGGCAAGAAGAACCTTGCAGAAATCGCTATGTCCTACGGCTACGTTTACGTTGCACAGATCGCAATGGGCGCTGATATGAACCAGACACTCAAGGCTCTCACAGAAGCTGAAGCTTATCCCGGACCTTCCATCATCATTGGATACGCTCCTTGCGAAATGCACGGTGTTAAGGGCGGCATGGTTAACTGCCAGCTCGAAATGAAGAAGGCTGTTGAGGCCGGTTACTGGCAGATGTTCCGTTACAATCCTGCTCTCAAGGCAGAAGGCAAGAGTGCATTCACTCTTGACTCCAAGGAACCCACAGCTAACTACATCGACTTCATCAAGAGCGAAACACGTTATGCTCGTCTTGCTCAGCTCTTCCCTGAAAGAGCAGAAGAGCTCTTCGCTAAGGCTGAAGTAAAGGCTAAGGAAAAGTACGAAAGACTTGTTAAGTTCACAGAGCTTTACAAATAATTTGTATTAAACATTATCCCCCCTGCTTGCCATTGCGGCAGGCAGGGGATTTTGTAAAAAAGCAGTATGCGAAGCTTTGCCTTTGTTTTTATCAAGGGCGAACCTTTGCATATAGGCTTTCGGAGTATGATTATGAAATATCGAGTTTTTGTCGACCGAACCGAAATATTTGTCTTTCCCGTTCGCGTTTCTGCCTATCCCATAAATCGTGTGTGGCCGGGTGTTCAAAGAGATGTTTCCCAAACAGAAATAGCCTATTTCGCCGGATTCGATATTTTAAAGACTTCTGAAATTGTAGTTGAGGTTCTTGATTGTGACATAGAAACTGTCGAGATCAGACCGCTTGCCAAAGCTATTTCTTTCAAGCAGGATGGAAACAAGATATCTTTCAACTTGTCCGAACCCATATCGGTAACAGTCGAGATCAATGGTTACCATGAGGTTCTTGCAATTTTTGCCGATCCTCCTTTTGTTTACGAGCCACAAGAAAACGATATATATTTTGCTTCGGGAATCCATCACGCAGGTCTTATTGTACCTGAAAGCGGTCAAAGAGTTGTTTTTGCACGCGGAGCTGTTGTGTACGGTGTGATTTATGCAAAAGATGCCGACGACGTTCAGGTGATCGGCAGGGGAGTGCTTGACTCTTCTCCATATCGCAGAAACAACGACACCAACGGCACAGACGGTCACGAAGTGACAGAAGCTCTCAAAAAGCTCGACATCACCGCAAGGGATGTACAATATGCGGGTACTTTTACTGCGTATAACTGTAAGAATCTGTTGGTTGACGGCATAACCTTTGTTGACTCGCCTTTGTGGACTGTCATTGTCCGCAACGGTTGCGAGGATGTTTTGATAAACAATATCAAGATAATCGGACAATGGAGATATAATTCGGATGGTGTCGATATCTGTGCATCAAAGAAAGTGGTGCTTCAAAACAGCTTTATCCGTTCGTATGACGACTGTGTTGTTGTGCGTGCTCCACATCTTGACGGAGAGACCGACGGCTGTTCGGATATCATTGTAAAAAATAACACGTTGTGGTGCGACTGGGGAAAAAACCTTGAAATCTGGTCGGGTCATATCGAAAGTGAGATCAGAAACGTTCTTTTTGAAAACAATTATCTTATTCACGTTCAGTCTTTAGCAGTAAGTATCGACACTTGGTTCGGTTGTGACAAAATACTTGTTGAAAACGTTTGTTACGACGGAGTGTTTGCTGAACACGACGAAGCACATATGCCCCAGCAATATCAGGAAAACGACGATCAGACCTACGATATGTCAGCCGTAAGTGATATGCCTGATATCAAACTTATATTTATTCGTGTCGGTAAACTTGGAAAAGATCTTGGTAACCAGCAGTTTGATACAAATGTAGATTGTAGTAATTTTGATATTCGCTACAGAAATATCAGCTTCGATAATGTCAGCTTTACTGCAGAGTTGCCGAACCCTATTTATATTGATCCTGACAAGCTCAAAGAGCTTTCGGGCGTTACCATCGACGGAATCGATTATAAGGAGTATATATCCCGTGAAAAAAATTAGTATTATCGCATCTTTTCTTTGTATAGTTTCGCTTTTGTGTATGTTTTCGTGCAAAAAAGAAAACGTTGACATTTCGGGCTATTACACTGCCGACAGAATGAATACCCTTTATTATTTTTCGCCCGACGGCAAGATATACGAAAACGAGTCTTTCGAAAGTTTTTCTTGTTACGAGGTGCAGGGCGACAAATTGATAACTTACATCGAAGATGCAAGGGAGGCATCCGAAATGGTATTTCCCTTCAAGCTTACCGACGAGGGTTTTATGATGGGCGAGCTTGAATACAGAAAAATTCCCGACCCCGAACCTCGCGATCCCAACAATGGCGGGGAAGAGCAGTCACCCGATGAGGAACAGAATGAAAACAGTTAATGTATATACAGACGGCGCCTGCCGCGGAAACCCCGGCAAGGGCGGCTGGGGCGCTATATTGGAATATAACGGCAAACGCCGCGAAATGTCAGGCGGAGAACGTGAGACCACAAACAACCGCATGGAGCTCACGGCAGTTATAGAGGCTCTCACAGCCCTCAAGGAGCCTTGTGAAGTAAATCTTTACAGCGACTCAAAATACGTCATAGACGGTCTCTCAAAGGGCTGGGCAAAGGGCTGGAAAAAGAACGGTTGGAAAAAGTCTGACAAATCGCCTGCCCTCAACCCCGAACTTTGGGACAAACTTCTCGAGCTTTCAGACAAACATAAGCTTAATTATTTTTGGATAAAAGGTCATGACGGTCACCCCGAAAACGAGCGTTGCGATACCCTTGCCACAACCGAAGCAGATAAATTCAATTAAAAATCGATTACAATATCAAGGAGGATATTAAAATGAGTTATAAGAAGGAAACACAATGTGTACAGGCAGGTTACACCCCCGGAAACGGTGAACCCAGAGTTCTGCCTATATATCAGAGCACCACATATAAATACGATTCTTCAGAACATCTCGGCAAGCTTTTTGACCTTGAGGCGGATGGACATATGTACTCAAGAATTTCCAACCCCACTGTGTCCCATGTCGAAGAAAAAATCGCTGCTCTCGAGGGTGGTGTAGGAGCACTCTGCACAACATCCGGTCAGGCGGCAAACCTGCTTGCCATTCTCAATATAACATCATCGGGCGAAAACTTTGTTTCTCTTTCGTCTATCTACGGCGGCACCATCAACCTTTTTGCTGTTACGCTAAAAAGACTTGGTATCGAAGTCCGCTTCATCACTCCCGATATGACAGACGAGCAGGTAGAAGCGCTCTTTGACGACAAGACACGCCTTGTTTTCGGCGAAACCATCGCAAATCCCGCACTTGACGTTCTTGATATCGAAAAGTATGCAAAGATTGCCCATGCGCACAACATTCCTCTCGTTGTGGACAATACCTTTGCAACTCCCGTTCTCTGTCGTCCCTTCGAATTTGGTGCAGATATTGTTGTTCATTCCACAACAAAGTATATGGACGGTCAGGCGACCGTGGTTGGCGGTGTTATCGTTGACAGCGGAAACTTCGACTGGACTGTGGACAACAAGTTCCCCGGACTCACAGAACCCGACGAATCCTACCACGGTGTTGTTTACACAAAGAACTTTGGCAAGGCGGCATATATCACGAAGGCGCGTGTTCAGCTTATGCGTGATTTTGGTGTTCTTCCTCCTGCCGTATCCGCGTTTCTTCTCAATTCGGGTCTCACCACCCTTCATCTTCGCATGGAGCGCCATTCCGAAAACGCACTTAAGGTTGCAAAGTATCTTGAAAACAACGACAAGGTTGCATGGGTAAACTATCCCGGCCTTGAATCAAGCAAAGATTTTGAACTTGCCAAGAAATATCTTCCTGGCGGTTGCAGCGGCGTTATCTCGTTTGGTGTAAAGGGAGGAAGAGATGCGGCGGTCAAGTTTATGGATAGCTTAAAGCTTGCGGCTATTGTTGTACACGTTGCAGACGCGAGAACCTGCGTTCTCCATCCTGCAAGTACTACCCACAGACAGCTCACCGACGAGCAGCTTGTTGCCGCAGGCATCGGTGCTGACCTTGTGCGTATGTCCATTGGTATCGAAAACGTTGACGATATCATTGAGGATATCGAACAGGCACTTTGCCAAGCATAAATAAAATCTTACCCGGAGACCAGAAATGCCAATCAAAATTCCAAACGATCTTCCTGCCACAAAAACTCTTGGCGAGGAGAATATATTTGTAATAACAGAAACGCGCGCCATCACACAGGACATTCGTCCTCTGCACATACTCATTCTCAACCTTATGCCCACCAAGATCGTCACAGAGACACAACTTGCGCGAATCCTTGGTAACACTCCGTTGCAGGTCGAGCTTGACTTTTTGCAGACCGCAACTCACAAGTCCACCCATACGTCACAAGAGCATATGATCGCATTTTACAAGACCTTTGACGAGGTTAGGGAAAAAAAGTTTGATGGTATGATCATCACGGGTGCCCCCGTCGAGCATCTTGAATTTGAAGACGTAAACTATTGGGATGAACTTTGTGAGATAATGGAATGGAGCAAAACCCACGTAACCAGCACTTTCCATATCTGCTGGGGAGCGCAGGCGGGACTTTACTATCATTACGGTATAAAAAAGGTTCCGCTTGAAAAAAAGATGTTCGGCGTTTTCAAGCATACCATCGAATACAAAAATTCGATTCTTTTTAGAGGAGTGGACGATGTATTTTATGCCCCCCATTCGCGTCACACGGCAGTGCTTCGCGAAGACATAGAGGCAGTGCCCGAACTTCGCATTCTTGCTTCCTCGGAAAAAGCAGGCATATACGCTGTCTCCACCGATATGGGTAAACAGATATTCATCACAGGACATTCGGAATATGATGCCGATACTTTGAAAAAAGAGTATTTCCGTGATAAAAACGCCGGACTTGAAATCAACGTTCCTTACAACTATTTCCCTGATGATGACGATACAAAGGAGCCTTTGAATGTATGGAGAAGCCATGCAAACCTTCTCTTTTCCAACTGGCTCAACTATTACGTCTACCAGACTACCCCCTACGATATCAACGCCATCAACGGAAAAGCGCATCATTGAAAGAAACAACAGCACCGCAATGTCAGCGGTGCTGTTTTTGTATCGGATTTTACAAATAGTATCAGAACTTGCATTTACTTTTTTGGTGTGTTGCTTATAATTGATGTAAAAGAAATATTTCAGGAGTATCAGATATGAAAAGAATCCTCGTTCTCGGCTCGAGCGGAGCAATGGGACAATATCTTGTTCCGATTCTTTCCGAAATGGGCTATTTTGTAGACGCAGTTTCGCTTGAACAAGAAAACTTAACTTATAAAAATGTGAAAGCCATAAAAGCAAATGTTTTCGAAGATGGTGTGCTCGACGAATTTCTAAAAAATCACTATGACGGTGTTGTGGATTTTATGAACTACGGCGGCGACAGCTTTTATCACGTGTACAAGAAGTTTCTTGACAGTACCGATCATTACATTTTCCTCTCGTCCTGCCGCATCTATGCCAACGAGGAAACTCCCATAAAAGAAACCTCCCCCCGTCTTCTTGATGTAACATCAGATCCTGCCCTTCGTGCATCAGATGATTACTGTATCTACAAGGCAAAAAGCGAAAACCTTTTGATGCTTTCCGGTTATAAAAACTGGACTATCGTACGTCCTGCAACTACATATTCAAAAATGCGGTATCAGCTTGTCACTTTAGAGGCACCTTTCAACGTCGGTCGTGCCTTTGCAGGTAAGAAAGTCGTTCTTCCGGTTCAGGCAAAGGACAAGCCTGCAACTCTCAGCTGGGCAGGCGACGTGGCGGAAATGATTGCAAAGCTTCTTTTCAATCCAAGGGCAATATGCGAGATATACAACGTTTCCACCTCTGAATCGCGCAAATGGAGCGAGATTGCCGATTACTACAAGGATATCTGCGGACTTGAATCTGTGTGGGTAGATAAAGAAGACTACATGAATATAATCAAGCCCGGAGTACCGAACTATGTAAGATGGCAGCTTGAATATGCCCGTTTGTTCGATCGCATTACAGACAACACCAAGGTGCTTGCAGCAACAGGCATGAAACAGGAAAACCTGATGCCCCTTTACGATGGGCTGAAAAGGGAAATAGCTTTTTGTCCGCGCGACTATAAATGGTGGGGCGAGGATGTAAATGCGCGAATGGATGAATATATCAAGGCAAACAAGTTATAAAAAATACCGCCGATCTTCTGATCGGCGGTTGTGTTTTATTTAAGCATTTCGTTTACGATATCTTTTGATTTTTCAAGCGAATAACAGCAGTTTTTGATTATTTCTTCGTTTATAAAATCGCGCATTATGCGGAGCATTTTCTTGTTTTTAACAGATATCTCACTGAAATTGTCCCAATATCCCAAAGAAGGATCAAAAACCGCAAGAGAGTTGCTTTCGAATAGCACGCATTCGTTATTCTTTATGCAGTAATTGTCATTTAGAAGGTAAATTTTCGCATTCTCGTTTTCCAAAAGTCTTCTCACGGAAAAAACAGCTTCTTCGTGTGTAAGAGACCGCAAAACGGGCACGTGATCGCTGGCTCGACCGTTTTCGATAAAACGCCTCACTCCGTCTTTATCAAAAATGATGTTCTTAACAACTCCGTTTGGTTTATAAAGAGCTTTTTCTCTGCTTTCCATGGTTTTGTACATTCTCTGTACCATGGGATGATCGAGTCCAAGCCCCAGATAATTAGAGTCCTCATATAGCTTTTTTTGCACTTCAAAGGGCAGCATACCAAAACAGGGCGTTGATTTCATCTCGTAGGTTACACAGCTGTCAAGTTTCGCCATCAGCTCGAGATAATCGGGAAGAGAATCCATAGGAGACTCAAACCCGTCACGAAGGGGAGTGGAGCAACTCTTGAGAATTTCAAATTCGCTCAAAGTATGAGCAGAATAATTCGTTCCGCCGATGTCCATTTCGAGGAAAGTATAATTGGACGAATTGTAAATATTGATAAGATATGCTTTGTTTTTGGTACGGTTGATTATATTAAGTCTTGATGAGTTGATTATGCTGGGAGAGATAACGTAAGGATAGTAATGGATGTATTGAGAAAGCTTTATCACTGTGTAAAGCTGATGAATGTTTTCGGTTACGTCGTCGGTGTCCGAAAAATACTGATGAATGGTGATATTTCTGTGTTTTCCGTCGTGAAGAATGTTGTAAAGCGCACAGGTAAAAGCAAGGGTATTTACGCTTTCGATGAATATTTCGTATTCGTCATCTTCGCTGTCGTTGAGGATATTGTGGATATCGTCGTAAAGATATATATTTTCCTTGCATTTTTCGGCGTTTTTCAAGGTACACTTGAGCCTGTTGGGGATGGGCTCGGGATTCTTTGAAAAAAGCCCCGAAAGAATACGACGAGCTGTCACAACAGAATCAGGAAGTTGCTCGTGATACAGGGCGGCTTCTATGGCTGCGCGATCATCGTCGGTGAGATCAAAATACTTTACAAGTTTTTCCGCAAATGATTTTATGCTATTTATGGTTGCCTTGTCGTTGAGTATGCGTGTGATGGCGGTCTTGTTTGAGATCTTCATCTGAGCTGCAAGAGAGGCAACTGTCAGGTTTTTGTCTTTTATAAAGTTTTCAAGAAAACATGAAAATCTGCGTTCGTTCACTTTTTCTCCAATCGTGTCTCTGGGGGTTTATTACACATTAAGAACAGTATAACACGAAAATATGAACATTGCAATAATAAATCAAAGACGGCGCATGCGAAAAATACACAAATGCGCCGTTCTGTTTTATTAAATAATGATAATTCTGTGTTACAAATGTTAATTTTTCACAATATCAGTGACGTTGTAGCCTGCATCAACAATCGCTTTTGTTATGGCATCGTCAGATAATCCGTTTGCGCAAAATTCTGCACAGCCTTCTTTGTGACTAACCTTGAGGTTTGAAACTCCAAGAGCTTCAAGAGCTTTTGCGGTGTGCATTTCACAGTGGGGGCACATCATGCCTTCGATTTTTACTGTGTAGTTCATGGTAGTGTTCTTCCTTTCATTCTTTCCTTTGTCGGTAGTTTGAGATTCTGTTTTGTAGGGTTTAAATCTTTTAAGGCGCAGTGCATTGCAAACAACGCAAAAGCTCGAAAGGCTCATGGCTGCGGCTCCAAACATAGGGGAGAGCACGATGCCGAATGGCACGGCAAACGCTCCTGCCGCAAGCGGAATGCATAATGCATTGTAAAAGAAAGCCCAGAAAAGATTTTGCTTTATATTTCTGATTACCGATCTGCTCAATTTTATTGCATTTGCGACGTCCACGGGATCGTTTTTTACAAGAACGATGTCTGCGCTGTCAATGGCAATGTCTGTGCCTGCTCCGATGGCGATTCCGACGTCTGCACGTACAAGTGCGGGGGCGTCGTTTATCCCGTCGCCGACCATGGCACATATTTTACCCTGTGACGAAAGAGCGACAATCTTTTTTTCCTTGTCGGCAGGTAATACTCCTGCAACCGCTTCGTTTATTCCGACGCGCGCAGCCACAGCCTTTGCTGTACGTTCGTTGTCACCCGTCAGCATTATGGTATCTATACCCATATCTGAAAGCATATTTACAGCAGCTTGTGCCGTCTCTTTTTCTTTGTCTGAAACTGCGCATACGCCCAGCACTTCGTTTTCATCTGCAAAAACAAGGGGTGTTTTTCCTTCATCAGACAGCTTTGTACAAATGCCATCAACCTCCGAAAGGTTTTTGCAGTTTTCGCGTATAAAGAGAAGATTTCCTGCAAAATATTTTTTGTCGGAGATTACTGCTTTTATGCCTTTTCCGGGAACATTTTCAAAGTTTTGTGCGTCAAAGGGAGTGATCAAATTTTCTTCGCAGTATTTGCAAATGGAAGTTGCCAGAGGATGCGAGCTTTGCTTTTCAAGAGAAAAAGCAATTTTTAAAAGCTTGTCTTTTTCGTAATACAAGGGTATAACGTCGGTAACCTGCGGTTTTCCCTCGGTTATGGTGCCCGTTTTGTCGAAGACCACGGTGTTTATTTTGTGGGCGTTTTCAAGGGCGTCGCCCGATTTTATCAATATTCCGTTTTCCGCTCCTTTGCCCGTGCCTACCATGATCGCAACAGGGGTTGCAAGACCCAAAGCGCATGGACAGGAGATAACAAGCACCGACGTTCCGAAAGAAAGAGCTTTCCCAAAACTTGCTCCTGACAGCATCCAAATGATTGTAGTAATGATTGCAATGATTATTACCGCGGGAACGAAAATGCCCGATATTTTGTCGGCAATTTTTGCAATAGGGGCTTTCGAAGACGATGCTTCTTCCATGAGTCGAATAATATTTGCGATTGTTGTGTCTTCACCAACCTTTTCCGCTTCAACTTTCAGATATCCCGAAACATTAACGGTGGCGGAAGTAAGCTTGTCACCCACACCTTTTTCAACTGGCAGACTTTCGCCTGTGACAGACGATTCGTCAACCGACGAGCTGCCAAAGAGCACTCTTCCGTCTGCAGGCACCGACATTCCGGGCTTCAGAATAAATACGTCGCCTTTTGAAAGAGAGGAGGCTGCAATCTCGATCTCCTTGCCGTCTTTTTCTATAATAGCAGTATCGGGGGCAAGCTTCATCATCTTTTCAACGGCGTCGCTGGTCTGTCCCTTTGCCTTCGTCTCAAGCATTTTGCCGAGAGTTATAAGTGCAAGGATCATACCTGCCGATTCGATGTACAGATGGTGAGAAAAGCTGTGTGCTGCCAAAGGGTCTCCTTGTCCCATGCGAAAAGCGACAATCATCATAACAGCAACACTGTATATCGCCGAAGAGCAAGAGCCGAGAGCAACAAGCGTGTCCATGTTTGCGCGTCCCGAAAAGAGTGCTTTGAAACCCGAAATATAGAATTTTCGGTTAAAGTACATTATGGGAAGCACCAAAACGAGCTGACAAAGCGAATTGAAAAGCATTTGATCAGGACAGAAAAAGTTGTCATATAGAAAACCACTCTTTATAAACATGTGTCCCATGGATACGAACATTAAAGGAACAAGAAACACAATCGATGCGAAAAATCTGAATTTCATATTTGCATATTCTTTTTTTCGCGTTTCTGACAGGGAAGAGCGTTCTTGTTTTCGCTGGCCGTCTTTTTTTGTCTGGTCAACGCCGTATCCTGCATCGATTACCGCAGATATTATAGCTTCGTCTGAAAGCTTTGTATCGTCGCAATCAAGCTTGAGTGTATTGGTCAAAAGATTGACAGAAACGTTTTGCGCACCATTAAGCGCCGCAACTGCTTTTTCAACGTGAGCAGAGCATGCCGAACAGGTCATGCCCGTGACTGTAAATGCCTTTTTTGTCATTATTTCACCGGTGCCCATTCGGGTTTTACATGCCAGTCTGATAGCGTGTAGATTGTTGCAGTTTTATCCTTAAGAACTCTTTCTATGATCTCCCGTCTGTCGTCGGTAAAGGTGTGGACATTGCCGAAAACATTTAGAAATTTATAGTCCTTTAGTTGGATATATGCGTTGCTGCGGAACTTGATGCGTTCGTTTCCTGGCTGTTTGTCGAAGAAATAAATGAGAACTCCCGTGCATCTGTCGAAAATGTTGTTTTCGACGCAGAACTGTTGAACGTTCGGGCAGCAATATGCCGATGAAACCATTGGTGCGCCGAGCTCTCTGCCCTTGCATCCCCAACCAAAACCGCCGAATCGGCAGAAGTTTCCGCAGATATATACGTTCTTGATATCGTGGTCAAATTCGTTGTCGCCGTTATAGAATTCCAGCGACCAAAAGCAGTATTCCACAAGGTTGTCGAGATACATGGCATCATACTGATGTACGTCACATTTTGCCTGTGGGCCTGTCTGATGGGTAATGCCGGTGTCGTATATCTGGTACATCCAGTTGTTTTTAACAAGATATCCGTCGCATCTTCCAACTTCGATGGCATTGCCATAACGAATGGTATTTACATCGCGGAAGCCTTCAAGTATCGATCCGCCGATCCAGTCGAAAATGCAGTTTGTAACGGTGAGGTGACTGCCAACGATATCTTGCACACCGTGTGCACCACAGTGCTGGATGTGGAGATTGTCAACCGTGAGGTGGCTTTTTGTTCCTCTGATGGTGTTTACGCGAGCTCCAATCTCAAGGGAGTTATATACTTTTCCGGGGTTACCTTCACAGTAAAGATAAAGCTTGTCTGTGGCAAGGTCGGAATAGAATGTGTATTCCTGTTTGAGGTCTTTGTATCCGGTAAAATCCTTTTCCTTTCCGAGCACCATCAAGTAACCTGCAATCTCGTCGTATTTGCCGTATACTCTTTCTGTGTTATAGTGAACGATGCCGACGTTGTGCAAGAGCTCTGTGCACTCCCATACATTTTCACAATCGGTCGGTATCCAGCATTTTTCGTCTGCATAATCACGCTCTGAGCTGTTGATGATTGGTTTTTTTCCTTCTCCGTATGCAGAGAAGGTGATGTGATGATGCTCGATAAGAATGTGTCCACGGAACATATCGCCTCGCTTGAAAAGGAAAGTGTCGCCGTCCTGCATCATTTCTTTTACTTTTGCAAGCGTTCTGATGGGCGTATCTTCGGTAAGACCATCGTTTTCATCAGAACCGTCCTGTGCAACGTATATCACTCTTGCACGTGCATAGAATTCGGATTCCGAGTACATAACACGTCTCTTCATTTCGTCTGCAAGCTGATTAAGATAGTTGAGAGCCTGCCTTTCGTTCATATCCTCTATTTCTTTTATATAGTTTTTAACAGACATAACCTACGCTCCTTTCTGCGTGGTGGATTGTTTACCACAGTTAAATGTTACCATACGCTAACCGATTTGTCAATCACAAATCGCTCATTTTTACATCTTTTATTATGCAGATAAAAAGAATTATTATAATATACATACACTCTTATTTGTTCACAAATTATCGTTTAATTAACGATTGATTTATGATAAAATAATAATGTATTGGTATTACTGTGGATATTTGTGTCAACATATAGATAAAATAAAAAGACGGAGGTAAATAATTTGATCGAGTTCAACAAAGTAAGCAAGACCTACAACGGTAAAGAATACATTCTTAAAAATCTCGACCTCACCATCAGAGATGGCGAATTTGTTTTCATCGTCGGTCATTCGGGTGCCGGCAAAACAACTCTGACAAAACTTCTTCTCCGTGAGGAAAAGCTTTCCTCTGGAACGTTACATATAGGTAAATACAAGCTTGAAAGATTGCGCAATTTCCGTGTGCCTCAGTTCAGACGCACCATAGGTGTAGTTTTTCAGGATTTCAAGCTTCTGGAAAACAAAACTGTTTATGAAAACGTTGCCTTTGCTTTGCAGATAGTCGGCACCAAGAAAAAAGAGATCGACGAGAGAGTCAGATTTTTCCTTGACCTTGTCGAGCTTTCCGACAAGGCTGACAGTTTTCCCTCTCAGCTTTCGGGTGGCGAAAAGCAGCGTGCCTGCCTTGCACGTGCTATAATCAACCGACCCGATATCATCATCGCCGATGAGCCCACGGGTAATCTCGACCCTGTGCTCAGCTTTGATATCATGAATCTCCTTGTACGCATAAATGCGGTGGTCGGCAGAACTGTTATAGTCGTAACCCACGAAAAGCAGCTTGTTGACCATTTCAACAAGAGGGTTGTTACCATTGAAAACGGCGAAATTATCAGTGATAAGGCAGGAGGATACGACAATGCGCAGACGATATAGTATATCATACTTCCTGTCAACAGGACTGAAAAGCTTCAAACGCAACGGATTCATGAATACATCGGCGATAGTCATACTTATCTCCGCCATGCTTATTTGCGGTACTTTTTCCCTTGTTTTCATAAACATTGATCACAACGTCAGCCAGATAGATGACTATAATGAGATTGTGGTATATGCCGACATTGACGCCACCGACGAAGAACTTGAACAGATAGAGGCTGACATTCTTGCTCACAAAAACACAAAGAGCGTCACTTTCGTTCCGAAGGAAGAGGGGCTAGTAAACGTCCGCGAAAGCTTTGGAGCGGAATTTGATCCTCTTTTTGAAAAATACGAAGAAGACAGGGTGAATCCGCTGCCCGATTCGTTTGTAGTAGAGTTTGAAAGCGTAAACGGCTTTGAAGAATTGAAACTTTATCTTGATAACGAGGTTGAAAACATTGACCAGGTTTCATCGCATCTTGATATTGCAAAGCGCGTAAACCAGATCAAAAACATAATCCTTGTTGTCAGCATTGTGCTTACTGCGCTTCTTGCCATTGTTTCCTGGTTTATCATTGCAAATACCATTAAGCTCACATTTAAATACCGCGAAGACGAGATAAACATTATGAAATACATCGGTGCCACCAATTTCTTCATTGCATGCCCCTTCGTTGTGGAGTCTTGTGTGGTGGCTATCCTCTCGTCTGGCATTGCATATGTCATTCAGTATTTTGCCTACGATTACGTCTGTAAGGTCGTGGCAGAGCAGTATCCCATGATCCAGACCGTTCCCATCGAAAGTCTCCGTCTGATTCTTGCTGCCGCTTTCTTCGGCGCAACGTTCATCCTCTGCATTTTCGGAACGATCTTTTCCACAAGACATTATTCAAAGGTATAAGAAGTTTATAAAATTGAAATTGAAAGGAAATATATGAAATCGAGAATATTTTCGTTTCTCATTTTCGCGGGTCTTTCGCTTTTTCTCCTGATGTCCTCGATGTCGTTTGTCAAAAACGATGAATTGGTTTTTGCTGATGATATATCGAACCAGATAAAAGCCCTTGAAAACGATCTTTCGAGCATAGAAAAAGACCGACTCAAAGCCGAAAAGGAACTTAAAGCCGCAAAAAACAGCCAGGCGACACAGATGGCCCTTAAGCGTCAGTATGACAATGAGATCTCGACTATCGTAGATCTTATTTCTACAACCGACGAGCTTATTGCAAGCTACGATATCGAAATCGGTAATCTCGAAACAAAACTCACAGATCTGCGCGATGAACGAGACGAAGAACTCGAAAGCTTTGATGATCTCATCAGAATGACGTACATGTACGGTGACGAAAGCTACCTCGAAATTCTTTTTGGCGCAAGAAGTTTTGCCGATTTTCTCACCCGACTGGACATGGTGTCCTATCTTTTGTCATATAGCGACGGTGTTGTCGTCGGTCTCAACGAGATCGAGGTAGAGCTTGTTGAAACAGAAAAAGAGCTGATTGATTCCAAAACAAGCCTTGAGGATTACAAAGAATCAAAGTCGACTCTTCTTTCGGATTTTGAAAAAAAGAGTGCCGAGGCAAATGCCCTTATTACAAGCTATGCCAAAGATGTAAAATCCGCAGAAGATGCTCTTAAGATCATCGAGGACTCCAAAAAGCAGCTCGAAAAAGACATTGCCGAGCTTGCTGCAAAGTCCAAAAACGATGGAACTCCGTACAGCGGAGGTGTTTTCATCTGGCCTGTAAATCAGAGCCGTAATGCTTACATTTCATCCGGATGGGAATGGAGAACCAATCCCATAACAAAGAAAAAAGAATTCCACAACGGCCTTGACATTCCCGCTCCTGCCGGCACAAAGATCTTTGCCGCTGCAAACGGCGTGGTAGAAAAGAGTGCATGGTACGGCGGTTACGGTAACTGTGTTATCATAAGCCACGGCGGAGGAATACGCACCCTTTACGGACATTGTTCAAAGCTTCTTGTTTCCGAGGGTCAGACAGTCAAAAAAGGTGACACCATCGCCCTTGTCGGAACAACGGGTATGTCCACGGGAAATCATCTGCATTTCACTGTGTACGAAAAAGGTTCCACCGCAGTTAACCCCTGGAACTATCTCAACGGATGATATATTTCTTTATGTGCTTTTGTTGCGCATATCATTAGGAGGAAAAATTGATGAAATCAAGAATATCCCTCGGAATGTGCCTTGTTCTGATGCTTGTTGCGGCGTTCGTAACTTTTCAGATAACATATTCCGCCCTCACAAACAAATACGAAAGCACTGTATATTCGTTTAATAAATATACTGATATCACAAGCAATTTCGATGCAGTGGGCGAGGCAGCAGAAAACGAAGACTGGCGTAAAACCTACTCTGTTCTTTCGCAGGCTGACGCGTATGCAAGAAATTATTATTTCAATGACATAGATGATTCCGAGCTTTCCGACAATCTTCTCTTTATGTACGCCGCAAGCCTCGGTGACAAGTTTGCAAACTATTACAGCAGCGAAGAATATGCCGATGTTATCAAATCAAATATGGGCACAGCGCACGGTATCGGTGTAAGAGTGACCTCAGACAGTGTATACGGCGGAATGTACATCTATGATGTCATGGATTCTTCGCCTGCAGCTGAATACGGGCTTAAGGACGGGGATATAATCACTTCTATCAATGACGTCACCGTTCAATCGGTCGGTTTTTCTGCCGCCTGTGACAATATACTTTCGGTTCCTCTCGGAAAAACAGTAGTTCTCGATGTGCTGACGGCACAGTCGTCTTACCGCGAGAATATTAAGGTCGAGGTAACCAAGAAAGAGTACGATGTTGAAACAGTCAGCACTCGTATGATGACAGATGAGGTTGCATACGTTAAGATCCACGAATTTAATTACAATACCGGCAACGAGTTTGCAAAGAAAATGGACGCTGTCATTGCGTCGGGTGCAAAACGCTTTATCTTTGACGTTCGCGCCAATCCCGGCGGAATTGTTGACGGTGTTGCGGCAACCCTTGATTATATTCTCCCCGAAGGACGCATCATCACCACAAAATCCCGTTTTGGAGACGAGGAAGCCATTGATTCGGATGCAAAGTGTCTTGATGCGCCTATGGTTGTTCTGATAGACGGAAGCACAGCCAGCGGCGGCGAGCTTTTTGCTGCGGCATTGCGCGATTATGAAATGGCAACACTTGTTGGTACAACCACCTACGGCAAGGGCTCGATGCAGACCGAATATCCTTTGCAGGACGGCTCGTGCATGGTTTTTACAACTCATATGTACTATCCTCCCTGCGGCGAAAGCTATGACGGCATAGGTGTTTCGCCCAACAAGGTGGTCGAGCTTACCGACGATCAGATGTCGCGATTCTTCCGTCTGACCGACGACGAGGACAGCCAACTGATGACAGCACTTGACGATGTTATAAATAAATAACGGAGAAACACAATGGCAGAAAAAACAAGTGAAAGAATTGCCGCGCAGAACAAAAAAGCCTATCACGATTATTTTGTTGAAGAGACCTATGAGGCAGGTATTGAGCTTTTTGGCACAGAAGTAAAAAGCATCAGAGCCGCCACCGTCAACATGAAGGACTCTTATTGCTATATTGAAAAGGGCGAGTTGTTTATGACGGGCGTTCATATAAGCCCTTACGAGAAGGGAAACGTCTTCAACAAGGACCCTCTTCGCGTCAGACGGCTTCTTATGCACAAGAAAGAAATAATGAAGCTTTTCGGTCTTGTAGGTAAAGAAGGTTTTACCCTTGTCCCTTTGAAAATGTATTTTTCGGGTTCAAAGGTAAAGGTTCAGATCGGCCTTTGCAAGGGTAAAAAGAATTATGACAAGCGCGACAGCGAAGCCAAAAAGCAAGCAAATCGAGATATCGAACGCTATACAAAGGGAATCAACAGATAAGAAAGGAAAAGCTTTGGATAACCGAACTGTAATCTTAAGGATAACCGACGGCATTCTTGACGGTGAAAAATATATGCTGCTGAAAAAGCTTGCAGGTGCTTCCGATTCTGATTGTAAATTTTTCATTCTCACTGTCAGTCCCGACGATCTTGACATGCTTTCCAAAATGGTCACGACGGCAGCTTTCTTTATTGACGAAAATACTCTTTGCGCTCTTTGTGAAGGTGGAAAAGCTACTGTGATGCTAAAAAAACTTTGCATCGCTGTGAAATATATGCTTTTGCCTTTCAAAACTGTGGTAGACTATGGCGATGGGAGACAAGAGCGTGATTGCACGTTGAGCATTGTAACTCCGTCTGTACATATTCATGTTCCTTTGTCCCTTGGCGATAAAAAGACAGAACGTTTTGTGGCTTCTGCCATTTTGGGTGCAAAAAAGTTGCTTGATGAAAACAAGAGCGAATACCTTGCCTATTGCGATGAAGAAACAGAACAACTTGTTTTTGAAAGTAAAGATGATTATGTAAGAAGAAAATATTTTGACAGCGGCCTTGTTGAGGATCTCGAAAAGGCGTCGCCCGATATTATAGATAAATAAGTTCATTTTGAGGTGATACACTGTGGTTTACAATAACATTCTCGAGGCTCTCGGAAATACTCCCATGATAAAGCTTTCGCACATGGCAGATCCCGACGGAGCTGATATTTTCGTAAAGTTCGAAGGCCTTAACGTTGGCGGTTCTATCAAAACAAGAACCGCTTACAACATGATCTGCGAAGCAGAAAAACAGGGTCTTATCAAGGAAGATACCATAATCGTCGAACCTACCAGCGGCAACCAGGGCATTGGCCTTGCTCTAGTTGGTGCTGTTAAGGGTTATAAAACTGTGATAATCATGCCCGACTCTGTCAGCGAAGAAAGAAGAAAGCTTGTGCGGCATTATGGTGCAGAAGTTATTCTTGTTCACGACGCAGGTAACATCGGCCTTTGTATAGAAGAATGTCTTAACACTGCCCTTCGTATGCGTGACGAGGACAAGAGGGTTTTCGTTCCTCAGCAGTTTGAAAATCCTGCAAACTCCGCGGTTCAGCGTGAAGTTACGGGAAAAGAGATACTCGAACAAGTAAACGGACCTATTCACGGCTTTTGCTCGGGCATCGGCACGGGAGGCACCATCACAGGTATCGGAGAAACCCTTAAAGCGGCAAACCCTGACATCGAGATCTGGGCGGTAGAACCCGAAAACGCAGCCATCCTTTCGGGGGGCTCCATTGGCACACACGTTCAGATGGGTATCGGCGACGGACTTATCCCTGACATTCTCAACTGCGAAATATACAACGACATTTGCATCATTGCCGACGACGAAGCCATTCGCACCTCGAAAGAGCTTGCCTCTAAGGAAGGTATCATGTGCGGCATATCCAGCGGCACAAATGTTGCCGCGGCAATAAAGCTTGCCAAGAAGCTCGGCAAAGGCAAAACAGTCGTAACAGTTCTGCCCGATACTGCAGAAAGATATTTTTCAACGCCTCTCTTTGATGACTGATACATAGGAGACTGTTATGAAGAAGTTTGACCCGGTTTTTACGGATTTTCCACATATAGTTCACGGCGGAGATTATAATCCCGACCAGTGGCTTGATTATCCCGATATTCTTTCTGAGGACGTGCGGCTGATGAAGCTTGCCGGTATCAACAGTGCCACTGTTGCAATATTTGCATGGTCTGCTATCGAGCCCCAAGAAGGTGTTTTCAAGCTCGACTGGCTTGACGAGGTTGTAAATAATCTTTACAAAAACGGCATATATACTATTCTCGCCACTCCCAGCGGAGCACGGCCTGCATGGCTTGATGAAAAGTATCCCGAAGCACGCCGCACATCCAACACCGGCATAAAGCAGCTTCACGGCAAACGTCACAATCACTGTATGTCCTCACCGATTTATCGTGAAAAGGTGGCAAAGATAGACAGCGTTCTTGCCGAGCATTTCAAAGGAAATCCTGCAGTCAAGATGTGGCATATTTCCAACGAGTTTTCGGGCGAATGCTTCTGCGATCTTTGTAAGCAGAATTTTCGAGATTTTTTGCGCCGAAAATATAACAATGATATAAAAAAGTTAAATCACGAATGGTGGACAGGGTTTTGGAGCCATACTTATAATGATTTTGATCAGATCGATCCGCCGTCTCCTATTGGAGAAGATCGGGTACACGGACAAAACCTGGATTGGAAACGCTTTATCACTGACATAACCTGCGATTTTATTGACAACGAAGCACGCACTCTCAAGGCGATTACGCCCGACATCCCTGTTACAACTAATTTCATGGGTACCTTCGAAGGACTTGATTATTGGAAGGTCGCTCGCCATATTGACGTTGTATCGTGGGACAGCTATCCGCATTTCCACAACCCGGACAGATCTGATGCTGACGTTGCTGTTGAATATGGCTTGCGCCACGACCTGACACGCTCGCATCTTCACAAGCCCTTTATGCTGATGGAAAGTACTCCCAGCTGTGTAAACTGGACGACAGTCAACAAGATGAAACGCCCGGGAATGCACTATCTTGCCTCAATGCAGGTGGTGGCGCACGGAAGTGATACCATCCAGTATTTCCAGTGGCGCAAGTCCCGCGGCTCTTCCGAAAAATTCCACGGTGCTGTTGTTGACCACGAGGGAAGCAAAAACACCAGAGTTTTCAAAGAAGTGGCAAAGCTTGGTGCCGATCTTGCAAAGCTTGATGATGTTGTCGGAACAGACACAAAATCAGATGTTGCCATCATTTATGATTGGGAGATCAATTGGGCAATCAGCGATTTTGAAGGTTATAACGAACGCAGGAATTATGAAAAGACTGTTCGCGAATTTTACGGTTGTTTCTTCAACCATGCTACAAACATAGATTTTCTGCCTCTTAACGGCGATTTTTCAAAGTATAAGATGATTGTAGCTCCTATGATGTACCTTGTTTCAGAAGAGGTTATTGACAAGATCGAAGAGTACGTTCGTGAGGGCGGAACGATCGTTTGCACATACATGACAGGCTACGTTAACGAAAACGATCTCTGCTATCTTGGCGGTTGGCCGGGCGGAAAGCTCAGAAAAGTTTTCGGTATTTGGGCAGAAGAACTTGACGCTCTTTACAAAAGCGAAAGAGTTAAAAATGAGTACCTTGCAAACGATCTAGGTGTATGCGGCGAATTTGAATCTTTCGATCTTTGCGAAGTCATCCATCCAGAAGGAGCGCAGATTATCGCCGAATACCGCTCGCAGTTTTACAGCGGAATGCCTTCTGTTACGGTAAATAATTACGGTAAAGGTAAGGCATATTACATTGCTACACGCCAGAGTGTTGCCGATCTTGAAGAGCTTGTGTGTGCCATCAGTGACAAAGAGGGCATTGATCGAATAGTACCCGACAGGCTTCCTGACGGTGTAAAGGTCATATCACGCACAGACTATGATCACGAATACGTATTCATCACCAACTATTCAACAGAAGAAAGATGCGTCGAAATAGACGACAGGGAAGGACTCAACCTTCTTGATGGCAAAACGTACAGCGGAAATATCACACTTCCCGGTTACGGAGTTGCCGTTCTTAAAAGAAAAGTTTAAGTATAACTCTTTGCGCTTGCAACAATTTTTTGCAGGCGCAAAGAAATTTTTAAAAAACTCTTGACAAATCGAAAATCTTATGGTATCATACTCTAGGACAATGAAGCAGAACACGGTTCTCACCCGGCGCAATCAAGCGTAAGGTCAATAAACTTTATCGGACGGCATATTGTTGTGTCGTGCGGTCGTGTTTTGCGGAGATTGTTTCTTCGCAATTTTTTATTTTTACCCATTTTTGGAGGTGTTTTGCATAGGAACAGCCAAGGAGCTCTCTGTTAACGAAGAAATCAGAGCAGCTGAAATCAGAGTTGTTGACGAAGACGGCTCGCAGCTCGGTATCATGAAAACCCAGGACGCAAAGAAGCTTGCGTTTGACAAGGGTCTCGACCTCGTCGAGATCGCGCCCGGTGCCGAACCGCCTGTTTGCCGTATCATGGACTTCGGAAAATTCCGTTTCGAAAAAGAAAAGAAGCAGAAAGAAGCCAAGAAAAAACAGCAGAAGATCGATATCAAGGAAATTCAGCTTTCCTGCCGTATCGATACACACGATTTTGAAACAAAACTCAACCACGCAAGAAAGTTCCTCACAGCAGGCAACAAGGTTAAGGTTTCGGTTCGTTTTAAAGGTCGTGAAATGAATCATACATCCATTGGTCTTGAAGTTATCAACAAGCTTGGCGAGGCTTGCACCGACATTGGTGTTATAGAAAAGCCTGCTGTTCTTGACGGAAGACAAATGCTGATGTTCCTTGCACCAAAGACCGCATCAGCTGCAAAGCCCAAGAAAGAAAAGCAGCAGCGCGATAAAGGCGAAGACGAACAATAAGTCAATTCCGAAATATATCGCATATATTTCGTTATGAAAAATTAAAACTTGAAAGGATGAATCACAGTGGGAAAGACTAAGACACATAAGGCTACTGCCAAGCGTTTCAAGATTACTAAGGGCGGCAAGGCAAAGTTCAATCATCTTAACAGAAGACACAAGCTCGGAAAGAAGACTTCCAAGAGAAAGCGTCAGCTTCGCAACAACGCTTACATTAGCGAATCGTTTGCACCCATCGTTAAGAAGCTTATGCCCTACGCATAAACTTTCGCGATAAGTTTGTTAATTTGATTAAATTCGGAGGTATATAAAATGGCTAGAATTAAGGGCGCTCTTATGACAAGAAAGAGACGCAACAAGATGTTAAAGCTCGCTAAGGGCTATTGGGGTTCCAAGAGCAAGCACTTCAAGATGGCTAAGCAGGCTGTAATGAAGAGCGGTAACTACGCATTCGCTGGCAGAAAGATGAAAAAGAGAGATTTCAGAAAGCTCTGGATCACTCGTATCTCTGCTCAGTGCAAGGTTAACGATATCAACTATTCGAGATTTATGAACGGTCTCAAGAAGGCTGGCGTTACTCTCAACAGAAAGATGCTTGCTGAGATTGCAGTTTCTGACAAGGAAGCATTTGCAAACCTCGTTGCTACCGCAAAGGCAGCGCTCTAATTTAAAAATACAAGCTCTCCGCTGGGGAGCTTTATTTTTTTGTTTTTTTAGATTTCATATTGTGAAATTTTACAAAACATATTGCATTCGCGCTGTTTGTTGCTTATAATGTAGACAGTAAAGTATGGGGAGGAACGATATGGTAAAGTCGATACACAAAGCGTCTGTCATTATGAAAATTCTCTCTGACCATTATCCCGAAGGTGTAAAGCTCGAAAAAATTTGTGCCGATGCAGATATCAACAAAAGCACTTGTGTCAGAATACTCGATACTCTGATTGAAGAGCAGCTTGCCGAGCGCATGCAGTTTGCTGTCTATCGACTCGGTGCAGGGTGTTTTCATCTTACAAGATCGGGAAAGTTCGACTCCTCAAGACTGTCTGTTTGCAGGCCGGTGCTGAAATGGTTGCACAAAATGACCGGAAAGACAGTTTTGATCTCTGAAATACAAAACGGCACTAAATATACTGTTGAATATTATGAATCAGATATTATACTTACTCGAACAGTTCAGGATATTCTTGTGGATGACATATACAGAACAGCGGCAGGAAGACTGATGATGTCAAGACTTGACGATGAAAGATTGAATCAGATAATATCACGTCACGGAATGCCAACGTCATCTTCTTGGAAAGACTTTTCTTCTATCAACGAGCTAAAGCTCGAACTCGATAAGATATCTCAAATGTCTGTATTGCATAAATCGACACTTGTTGAAGATGGGAAGTACCTGTCAGGTCTTGTTGCTGAAATAAAAGATAAAAATGGAATGCTTGGTGCATTAGGCATTGCGTATGTGTCCGAAGTTTGTGACGACGAGGGGAGTGACGAGAGAAAAAGACTTACACGCCTTCTTCTTCGCGCTTCTAAAGAAATGAACCGAAGGCTTTGCTTTGAAAATGACGGAGGAAACAAAAATGGAACTTAATAAAAACCTTTTTATAGAAAAAAGACAAGGCAAAGCGCATCTGTCTCTCGACGGTGAATGGTTTTTTACAGATACAAAAGAAAAAGTGGTTGATCTGGCTTCACTTTCTTATGATTATAGTTCCACTCTCCCAAAATCGGTTGGGTGGTGCCTTTATGAAGCAGGAATTCTTCCACATCCGTATGTAGGAACCAATAGTAAGAAATACGAATACATCCGGAACAGAGTGTGGTATTTCAAAAAAACTTTCTTTGCTGACAGAGCGCATTCAGATATGGCATACCTTTGCTTTGACGGCGTTTCTTATTACTCGCGTGTGTGGATAAACGGAATTTTGCTTGGCGAGCATGAGGGAATGTTCGGAGGACCTGTCTGCGAGGTTTCGCAATTTTTGAATTATGGCGACGAAAACGAACTTGTCGTTGAGGCGGTTGCTTGCAATTACCTTATAGACATGCACCCTGAAATGGTTATGCCTTATAGAAAGGTATATCCGAAAAATGCCATATCGCCATGGCAGATAACAAACGATAGTCTCACTCAAAATGGTGATTTCAATGTTGTTGGAATTTGGCGCAGTGTCAGAATAGAGTTTTTGGATACATATCATATAACAAATCCGTATCTTCATACAGTAAGTATCGAAGAAAACAAGGCGTCTCTCTTGCTTGAAGTGCCAATAAATACACCAGTTAATGACGAAAAATCTGGCGTCAGCACAATGGTTTCTTTCCGCGAGGATATTCCGCAAAATTGTTATGCCGGCACTATACAGCCGAAAGAGCTTGATGATACTTTGACTGTGAGCTTTTCTATCACTGATGACGACGGAAAGGTCGTATACGCTTTTTCTGAACAGATAAATCCAATTGAGTTTTTTGGGCGAGATGGATTTGAAAAAGCGAATGACCACCTGTTTTACAGAAAAAACATTGTGATAGATTCGCCTAAACTCTGGTATCCCAATGGATACGGTGATCAACCTCTGTATACTGTGCAAATTTCCCTTTCACATGATGGAAAGGTGTGTGATGAACACACTTTCAAAACCGGTATCAGGACATTGATTGTTACTGACGGCGCCGCAGAAAAACTTTGTCGCCGAGGTGAGAAGTTTCAGTTTGTTGTAAACGGACGAGAGATATTTCTGAAAGGGATGAACCTGACCGAACTCGACCAATTGTATCTTGAAGACCGTGATGAATATGATTGGACGTTATCGCTTGCTAAAAACGAGGGGATCAGCCTTGTGCGCGTATGGAACGGCGGTGGGGTGCCTGAGTCGGACGTTTTCTATGAGCTTTGCGATAAATACGGTCTTATGGTCTGGCAGGATGGCTATATTGCCAACGGTACGACAGAACATTGGAATGTGGATGTGCTTAGAAGTCAGCTCACATACAATCTCTGCAGAACAAGAAATCATCCGTCATTGTGTGTTTTTTGTGCCGGCAATGAGTATAATCCGTATACAAAGTATAATGCTGCTGCTATGTTTGCCACATGGGATGAATATGATGTATACATTCCGGATAGAGTGTTTTATCGCACTACACCCGATGGAGGAAGCGCGCACATATACAACGATATGGAACCTACTTGGTACAGACGCCTGTACAAGCATGTGCCTTTTGTTGGTGAAAGCGGAATTCATTCTTTCCCTGCATATAAAACACTTAAGCGAGTTATTAACAAAACCGAACTAAATAAGCCCTTAAATGACATATTCAGCGATAAGTTCAGGCGCGATTTTCCCGATTTTATCAATCATTTCACAGAGTTTCAGCCCGACCGAGTGCCGAGAATGCTTGCACGAGCCTCTCACATAATAGATATGCACAATCTTTGCGTGCAAGAGCTTGTGGAGGCGGGACATATGGCTTCATACGAGTTTTATCTTATTATGGTTGAATCTATGCTTGAAAATTATCCCAAGACCACGGGTATAATGCCGTGGGTTTTCAAGCGTCCTTGGCCTACTTCTGCCATACAGATCGTTGACGCTTTCGGTCATCCCCATGCCCAGTATTATGCGGTAAAACGTGCATACGAACACATTCATCCCTTTGTATGCTTTGATCGCAATGCTTTTTCTCGCGGCGAAAAGATAAAACTACCCATAAAAGTCATATCCGACTGTCCCTGCGGCGATTTAACGGTTGTTACAGAGGTATTTGATGATAAGATGACCAAGTTCTTCTTGTCGTCAGAAACGGTTTCTGTGACCTCTGATAAACCCGTGGATGTGGCAGAGCATACCATAGATCTTCCTTGGAGTATATACGATACCTATTTTTTCATTCGTGTTTCTGCATTCGAAAACGGCAAACGCGTAGGAGAAAGCTTCTATTACCCCAAGGTTTTGTCAGCCTTTGATGATGTGCAGGTCTATTCTGTTGAAAAAGAAACTGTTTGTGGTAACATGTTTTTCGAAAAAGGACCGTATCTTAAGGAACAGATAAAAGCTTTGTCAAAAGGCAAAATCGAAGCATCAGTTTTGTCCAAGAAAAACGAAGGAAGAAAAAGTGTCTATCATATCTCGATTAAAAACGTTTCTGATATTCCCATATATCCTATAAAAATAGATACCGTCTCTGATATCTCGAGATGTGTTTGTGACGATAATTATTTTTTCATCGATGTGGATGAGCAAAAGGTGATATCAGTTACTGTCGATATGCCGCAAGAAAAAGATGACACTATTTCTGTTAGTGGATGGAATATCGATGAAATCATTTTGTATTGAAAGGAATATATATGAAGTACGCAAAAATAAATAATACAGATCTTTTTGCAAGTAAGCTCGTGCTTGGCACGGATGCTTTTGGATCTTCATTATCTTGTGACGATTCATTCTTGCTCATGGACGAATTTTTTGATGCAGGCGGAAATATCATTGATACTGCAAGCGTTTATGCCGATTGGTTAGGCGGTGAAAAAAGTGCCAGCGAAAAGACGATCGGAAAATGGCTTTTGCAAAAAGGATGCCGTGACAAAGTAATTATCTCCACAAAAGGTGGCCACCCGGATTGCAACAATATGCGAATACCAAGGCTTTCGAAAGCCGAAATAGATCACGATCTTCATAATAGTCTTATCAACTTAAAAACCGATTATATCGATATCTATTGGTTGCACCGTGACGACGAATCGAGAAGTGTTGAAGAAATAATTGACACCCTCGATGTTCACGTAAGATCCGGAAAAATCCGTCATGTTGGCGCATCAAATTGGAAATACGAGCGAATACTTGCTGCAAACGAATATGCAAAGAAAAGTAGGAAAACGCCATTTATTGCAAGCCAGATACAGTATAGCATTGCTAAGCTTAATGAAGGATCGCTTATCAACAATATGCTCGGAATGTCTTATGGTGATGAGGAATATGATAGATATGCAAGAGATGATCTTGCGATGTTTTCTTATTCTTCTGTGGCAAAAGGTTTTTTTAATCTTTTGGTGTCAGGTAATATGGAAAAGATTTCGGATTCTGCCAAAAAGGAATATCTTAACGATCATAACCTTGCGCTTGCCGAAAAGATAAAGCAGATATCTCAAACCAAGAACACCAATGTTTCAGCTCTTATGCTGGCGTTGCTTGTGTCGGAAAAGAAGCTTAATGTCTTTGCACAGGTCGGAACACGAAAAATATCTCATTTAAAGGAAGCGTTTGAATTTGATAAGATCGATTTGAGCGACGAAGAATTTGATTACATAATGAACTGAAATAATAAGGACGGCTGAAAACAACCGTCCTTTTGTCTTTGTCCTTCTTATCTTTTTTGAAAAATGTTGATTTGACAGAGTAGCGAAATGTAAAGCAAAAACCGCCAATCTTGTATCAAGATCGGCGGTTTATTATTGGTGAGTATGTAGTTAATGATACAAGTGTGAGTTTTAGTTTTTAGAGTGTGAATATTTTTGAAGAGGGTGTGATTTTTATCAATTTTCGGTTGGAACTGGAGGCATAGCATTTACAAATAGATTTTTCAGTTCTTCTACTGTTCCTGCTTTCTGCCATTCAGCCATCCCGTTCTTCCACACCAAACTGTCTGCGGTGAACTGCCCCGCACTTGCCATCTGCGTAAGTACGGCAATATCAAAGGGCCCGGTTGCTTGTCCGTTGACGGCTATGTGATATGCAACAGTAGGAATGGGAGGAGGAACAGCACCCGTCGCCGTCTGCTGATTGATGCCACCCATCATATTGTTCATAGCACCCGCTATATTCTGACCGACAGCGCCGCCGACAGCCATACTTGCCATCATAGCAGCCATATTGAATCCCGTGCCGTCACCGCCACCGCCGCCGATATTGACATTACCTGCACCATTTGCACCCATTTGACCAAGTGCTTCCGCACCTGCAACGCCAACCTCAGCCTGCTTTTCAACTTGGTATGCTCCGAAGTTTGCAGTACGGGTGTGCATATGCTGTGCGTACTGTCCTTCCTCACGCTGAACGCGGAGGGATTCTTCATAGTGCTCTGCCTCAATACGCTGTTTGTCAGCAATATCCTTGATTTTCGCTTCTGCCTCTGCTTTCGCTGTTGCGCCCGCAATATCTTTGGTAACGCTCATAAGCTGACGGTATCCATCACTTGCCTTGTCAATCTCAATCGCCCCGATGTCCACACCGGACACAACAACACCAAAGGTTTCCTTCAATCTCTCCCCGATGTCAAACTCGACAACATCATTGATTTGTGCTGTCTTGCTTTCAATCTGCACCAAGGGGATATTATTCTTTGCAGGAGCATTAGCCACAGCATCCTTGACATAGCGACATACTGCATCACGGATTTGACGCTGGAAGTCGTCAAGGTTGAAACTGCTGAGTCTATGTAGTTTGATGAACTCCCGATAGTCTGCTATTCCGAAGCTGACAGTACCTCTAACGGCAACGGGAACACCGAAGTCCTCAAACCTTGGGTCATATACATCGAAGAAAGGAACACCAAACTTCACTTGGATAATGCGGGCAAGGTTGATGAAATAGACCTCAGCCTGAAAAGGTGTACCACCCTCATAAGCCAAGCCGATGATGCTTGACAGTACGGGGAAGTTTGCTGTTTTGATTATCTGGTCAAATGGACCAACAATGAAGTCTTGCATTGTGCCATTCTTCTGCTTGTAAACGAAAACGGCAACTTCGCCATCCTTGACACGCAGAGAAGATCCCCATCTGATAGAGTTCTCTCTAACTGTTTCGCCCTGCTGAACACCCGACGGATGCCACTTCCATATAAGGTATGACGGCTCGTCACAGCGTATCTCGTCCATTAAACCACCTTTGCGGTTGTTTCTATCAAATAATGCCATTGTAATACCCCTTTCGTTTTTAGATTGAACCTGTCAAAAAGACCAGCAACCAAACAAACACAACGATGAGCAAAGAGCCACCTATACAACCTGCTATAAGCAGGGGAAGTTGTCGCTTCCTCTTTTGAATCTCCCGCATCTTTTGCTCATATACTCCTTGAATATTCAAGAAATCCTGTGTGCCACCAAACATAAGTTGTGCCTTTTGATATGCCTGTTCGTATTTTGCTAACCAAGCATCAGATACCTCTCGTTGTGCGGGGTTGAGCGTTTGATATTGCTGGCTATTCGCGCCGTATACTTTCATATCAATGTTTGAAGATGCCAAGATAATGAACTCCATAATATCCTCTTTGTTATTAGGGATAGAAAAGTTCTTGATTAGTCCTACTATTTCTTCATCTGCATTGGATACCTGCCCGCCACTCAACGCTTGAGTAAATATTGTATGTACCTTCCGCGGCGGTCTCTTTGCATAAAGTTCCTCTAATTTCAACTGCAACTCCCGAACGGAACCAGTTGCTTTTGCGCCTCTGCGTTCATATCCGCAAGTTTCGCACACGGATTCATAGGCATCCAAAATATCTCCGCAGTTAGGGCATTTGAATATTTCACCATCATATACTGTTTTTCTTTGTGTTGTTGAATTGTTATCGCTTACTGCCGTGCCGCAGCCTGCACAGAACTTTGCTCCCTCTGCAAGTTCTTGTCCACAGTTAATACAAAATGCCATATTGTCACTTCCTTCTATAATTATTTAATCAAAGATACTCTTTCTGAATTAACGGGCACACATTAGCACAGTCGGGATTTTGATGCCCGTTTTCTTCCTGAAGACTGCATTTATACCCCTTGAAACGATATGTTTTCTGTAAATCCGTTTTGCATTCCACAGTACCCCTGAAAAAAGTAGTTACCTCAGCCTTCTTCCCGGAAATCTTGCAGATTCCCGAAAGTGTAGTTTGTGGAGAGGTTGGCTCTCCGTTTCGTATTTCTTTCCAAGCCATATTAATCTCCTTATCGTTTGTTGGATTTACAACGGATGGTCCACTTTGACAGCATCGCATATATCGCCGATATTGCAATCTAAATACTCGCAGATACGCAACAGAACGGAAAGAGCCACCTCTTCATTACGCCGCATCTTTGTCATTGTTCCGGTTGCGATATTCAAGTCCTTGCGTA
>SVTM01000017.1 GCA_015063785.1 Oscillospiraceae bacterium | reverse complement strand
ATTTTCATCAAGCAAGAACTTTTCAATGCCGATATAGTAAATGCCGTTTTCATCATGCCACGGAATGATGTTGTCCTTAACAACAACAATCTTCTTGAACGAATCACCAACACGGTTAAGAGAGCGAATTTCTTGCTCACGCTTATCTTCATCCGAAACGGTAAGTGCTGACTGAATATAGTATTTCTGACTTCCTTTATTGGCAATAAAATCGATTTCAAGATTTGCTCTTTTGCTCTTGCCGTCATCACCACGGTAGAAGTATTCAACCACACCAACATCAACATTAAATTCTCTGCAAATCAGTTCATTGTAGATGATGTTTTCCATAATGTGATTTTCTTCCATCTGTCTGAACTGCAATCTTGCATTACGAAGTCCAACATCACTAAAATAGTACTTCAAAGGAGAACCGATATACTTTCTGCCTTTGACATCGTATCGGTCTGCCTTATAGAGCATAAATGCATCTATAAACAAATCAAGGTATCTTCCGACTGTCGCATTATCAATGTTTATTTGGCGGTTGCTTTTAAAGGTTTTTGCAATGTTTCCTGCATTGGTGAGAGAACCGATTGAAGAGGAAACAATGTTCAATATATCATCAAGCACTGACTTTTCATGGAGTATCTTATTTCGCTCCATAATGTCGCTTAAATAGATTTTGTCAAACAGGGTTTGAAGGTATTTTGCTTTATCTTCATGCCCTTGTTTTTTCATTACAAGAGGTAATCCTCCATAGGTGTAGTACTCCTGCCAAGCATCTCTCTTATCACCTTCATAGGCATTGTAGAACTCGCTGAAAGACAATGGATTAACTCTTATCTCGTCACCTCTGCCGCGGAACTCGGTAAGGATGTCAGAAGAGAGCATTTTGGAGTTACTGCCTGTTACATAGACGTCTATGTTGTCGTGTTTCATAAGACCAAGGAGAACATCTACAAATCCGATTTTATCTTCAACATCCTTGATATACGGATTTTGAATAGAAACTACTTTCTGTATCTCGTCAAGGAAGATGTAATAGGTCTTGCTCTTATCTGCCGTAAGGGAACGGAGATACTCTCCGAGTTCAAGCGGATTACGGTATTTTATGTTCTCGTCATCATCAAGAGCAAGTTCAATTATGCAGTCCTCGGATACACCAATGGAAATAAGATATTCCTTGTATATATTGAAAAGAAGATATGATTTGCCGCATCTACGGATACCCGTAATAACCTTGACAAGTCCATTTTCTTTTTTGCTGATAAGTTTATCAAGATATTTCTTTCTCTCAATCATAGCAATACCTCTTTCAAGAAATCTGTGTATTTTTACACTTTTACAGTTTCAATTATATCATACACATTTTCAAAAGTCAATATTCACTTTCAATAATTTTGTGTATTTTCACAAATATTCTGCTTTTAACTGCAAAAGAAAAAGCAACCTGAAATCAATCAGATTGCCATTTTCCTTTTATAGATCCCACCCGTATGCCACAAAAGTGTCTTAAAACTCGTTTTAGACCCCTCTGTGGACGTATCAAAAAGTGCCGCAAACACCTGTATTTACTAGGGTTTCGGTGTATGTAACAATGAGGTATATAATGAGTCGTCCTCACGGAGGCGCATAGTTCTGCTTATTTCATTTTTGTGACGGTGTTAGTATGCGTAAAATAAGGGGATTTATACTTGATATTTACTTTTTCAAAACCGCGTGGTATAATGAATTTAACGAAGTTTAGTTGGTCGAATTGCATTGCAGCTAAATTTACCTGCGGTCAGCTGATTGTGTTGCTTTGCGGCAACAAAAAACATAAAGGCGGTGAAAAAATGAAACGTAACGAAAATGCCCTTGCTGTAAACATTCCTGCCGACGGTCTTTTTCTTGCCATCGAGCACAATGCGGGGGGAGATCTTTCGCGCGAAAACAGTGTGCGTATCATAAAAGAATACGTAGACAAATATCTTGATGCAAAGCCCGACATTGTGCTTTTGAACGTATGTTATCGCAGAGCGCTCACCCCGTCGGAGGTTTTTGACAGTTTTCTTTACAATATCGAAACCGACGATGACGGCTTTGCCGTGAGAGGGCCGGACGGCAAGACGAAAAAAACGCCAAACTGTACGTCGAGCTGTGTTTCAAAATATTTTGTCACCTTTTTTGCCTGCGCATCTGTTCTTTTGAAAAACGGCGTGGATATTTATGCTGTTCTTACCGAATATATCAGAGAAAAAGGCTGCAAAGTCTTTTTGTCGCTGCGTATGAACGACGGACACCATCCGAACGATCCTGCCATAAATTCAAGCTTTGCTCTCAAGGACGGCAGCAAGCACACCATTCTTCACGACGGCGTACAACTCGACTATTCGCAAAAAGCGGTACAAAACTATTTTTATCAATACATAAAAGAGCTGCTCGAAAACTACACCTTCGATGGCATCGAGCTCGATTGGCTTCGTTTTCCGACTTTGCTTCCCAAAGAAAAAAGGGGAGATCTTGAAATCTTAAACGGCTATATGCGCTCTGTCCGCGCGCTTATTGACAGCTACAACAAGGATATCTCGCTTGCCGTGCGCGTTTTGCCCGACCCTAAAGAGGTGCTTGGAAACGGCACAGACGTTTGCAGGTGGATTGCCGACGGATGTGTGGATATGGTTACCATCGAAAATTTTTACACCCCCGCAAACTTTGAAATGCCGGTGGCACAATGGCGAAAAAACATTGCGGAAAAAAACACCGCCAACAACGCCTACAAGCTTTTTTGCGGAACGGACTGGGGCATATCCTGCGTTTACAAATACAGCATTGCCATGAATCCGGCCCTTGTCCGCGGTTTTGCAAGCGAATGTTTGTCAAGGGGGGCAGACGGGGTCTATCTTTTCAATTTCTTTGAAGAAAACGGCACAAGCTCGTTTGAATTTGTCGCCGACGGCGAAAAGGCATATCTGAAAAACTGCTTTGCCGAGCGCATAAAGGCGGCGAAAGAAGGCGATGGCTTGCCCAGAAGAACAGTGCACATGGGACTTTCGAACGACAGATACCCCATTCTTCTTCCACCTTGCGAAAGCTATGAATTTTCGTACACGCCCAAAAAGCCTTTCGGACTTTGCAAGATAGTCGTGGGCTGCGATGCCGACGGGGCAGTGTCGGTGGATATTGACGGCAGATCTTTGAGCGGCAGAAGGGAAAAGGTGTACGACGGCTTCGGCTACGTTCCCGAAAACGAGATAGGCACAAAGGGCGAGTTTATCTATGCCATATCCCAGGCGGCACCGCACGTTTTTGCCTTTGCCGTGCCCGACGGGGTGGTTTCTTCAAAGGAAATGCGGATATCCATAAAAAACGTGTCGGCAGAAACAGCAAAAATATTGTGGATAGAGATCGAAAATATATAAGTTTCAAAACAGAAAAGGACGGAGTGGTTGGCACTCCGTTCTTTTTTTCGGGAAAACACCGCCTGCTTTTGTACAAAATATGAACAAAAGGAGCATTTTGGCCGAATAATCAATAAAATAATCAATAATTTATTACACATTTTACTCCCTATTGTGAACTTATTGTGATTTTTTGCGGAAAAAAGCTTGAAAAATGAAAATTTGCGTGATATACTTAGCATGGACTATAATCAATAAGGTATACGCTAAAAGTGGGGTAGTGCCCCCATTGGGTATACGGATTTTAACATAAACATCAAATCGCATTATTCCGGCTTAAAGAATCATACGTTCATAATGATATTTTTGCCCGATGCAAAGAATTGATCTTTGTTTTTTGCGGTGAAAAATCGCAAATGAAGCGAAAGATCTGTCTTTCAGAAAGAAGGGATCCCGTTTGAAGGAAAAAAAGAACAAGGAAAAAGACCTTAAAAGGTTGAAGCGCAGTGAGCTGATAGAGGTTATTTATCAGATGAAAAGGAACGAGCAGTCGCTGTCCGAACGCGTAAGCTCTCTTGAAATCGCTCTCAACGACAAAAAGATCAAGGCTGAAAAAGCAGGTTCTATTGCCGAGGCGGCTCTGCTTATCACAGATATCTTCAACACGGCGCAGGAGGCGGCGGATATTTATCTTGACGAGGTGCGTGCAAGATATCCTCTGCCCGACGAAGACCGAAGAAAGCCTGTCCCTGCGAAAACGAAAACGCAAAAACCGAAAAAGAATACAAGAAAGATCAAAAAGATAACCATTTCCCTGGGATATGGCGCAAATGACCGAAAATGCGGCAAAAAACGTTGCGGCATCTTTAAGATTTTCGATCTTTTTTCGGGCTTTGTCAAAAATGCAAAAAACAAAAAGCCCGATCAGCTGAAAAAGGGGTGACGCATAAAAATGGGTGACACGCAAAACGGCGAAAAAAAGACCGCGATGGGTGACACTTCGGATTTGTGCGAAAAAAGAGAAGACGTCGGCGTTCCGTCCATCGAGGCGGTGGAAACCGAACGAAAACGTCTGCGCCGCGGCAAATATTATCGCCGTGCTCTGCGCGGAACTCTTTCGGTGCTGGTGGTGGTGGCGGCAATTGCCGTTCTTGTTACCACTCTGTTTTTGCCGATCTTGCAGATATCGGGCGACA
Source organism: Oscillospiraceae bacterium (assembly GCA_015063785.1). Taxonomy (GTDB): domain Bacteria; phylum Bacillota; class Clostridia; order Oscillospirales; family CAG-382; genus UMGS1052. Next base: position 50,443 of record SVTM01000017.1, on the reverse strand, counting down.
GTATGTCGCCAACTCTTGAACACGACGAGATCGTGGTGCTTTTCAAGACCAACAGCCTTAAAAGAGGCGATCTTGTGGCGTTTTATTATCAGGGCAAGATATTGCTGAAAAGAGTTATTGCTCTTCCCGAGGAAACCGTTGTTATCGACGGCAAGGGCAACGTGTATGTAAACGAGCAGATGCTCGAAGAACCGTACGTCCTTGAAAAATCCCTTGGTGATTGCGATCTGCAATTTCCGTACGTTGTCCCTGCGGCAAGCTATTTTGTCCTGGGCGATCAGCGCACAAATTCTGTTGACAGCCGAAACTCTGTTATCGGCACCATCAAAATAGAAGATATAATAGGAAAGATCTTTGTCAGGGTCTGGCCTATGTCTCGCATTGGTTTTGTAAACTGAAAAAACCGATGAGTGCAGATCTTTTCGGAAAGGAGGGGAGATATTGCACGATACTTTGAGCGAAAGTCTGCAAAAATTGCAGAATGATAAAAGACGTTTTTTACGTCTGACCACCTTTTTGCTGGTCTTTTCGGTTATCGTTTCGCTCTGGGTTTTCTGGGTTCTGCGACGTCCCGGCATAACGCTTGTCGGAGACGCCGATTGCAGAATAGAAGAACACACGCATTCGGAAGAATGTATGATACAAACTCTTGTGTGCGAAGAAGAAAGCACCGATCAAGAGCATATACATGACGAAACCTGCTACATAACCGAGCAGTTGTGCGAAAAGCCCGAGCACGTCCACACCATCGGATGTTATTCTGACGAAAACGCCGACGTGGAAAGCAGGCTTGACTGGCAGGAAATGTTCGACGGCTTTGCCACGGGCGATCTCCCCGAAGATCTGCTTGCCGTGGCGCGGTCGCAGATCGGATATTCCGAAAGCGAGCAAAACTTTGTTGTGGATGACGACGGCGTTCGCCGCGGCTACACCCGCTATGGCGAATGGTACGGAATCCCGTACAGCGACTGGTCGGCATTGTTCGTTTCGTTCTGCCTTAATTATTCGGGCTTTGACGACGCACAGCTTTTCAACACCGGCGCAGATACCATGATGCTTGCGTGGGAGGATGCGGGCAGGCTTTCATATCCCGAAGATTACAGTCCGCAGCTTGGCGATCTTGTATTTTTCGGAGATAACACTGTGGGCATCGTTTCCGCAATTTACGGACACACTTTGCAGGTGATCATGGGCGATGTCGAAAACACCGTGGCGATCGTTGAAACAACAGACACCGACGAGCTGATAAACGGCTTTGGTCTGATACGCGGTTCTCCCGAAGAAACCGAAGAAACCGAAGAAACCGAAGAAACCGAGGAAACCGAAGAAACCGAGGAAACCGAAGAAACCGAGAAAACCGAGCAATCCGAAGAACCCGAAGAATTTGAAGAACCCGAAGAATTTGAAGAACCCGAAAAAATAACCGAAAACATAGACGAAGAACAACCCGAAGACACGGACGAACCCGAAGACACGGACGAACCCGATGACACGGGTCAACCCGAAGACACGGGCGAACCCGAAGACACGGGTCAACCCGAAGACACGGGCGAACCCGAAGACACGGACGAGCCCGAAGACACGGGCGAACCCGATGACACGGGTCAGCCCGAAGATACGGGCGAACCCGAAGCTCCTGCGATACCAAATGTTGCAGCGCAGGGACGATTTGATCCCATCGACGGCAGTTTCCACTGGGCAATAACGGCGGATATTCCGTACATCGCCGAAGGTGGCGGCATAACGCTTGCGGTGAATATGCACCTTGCTGATACCGACCGAAACGAGCTTGCAATGCCACCCCCGTTTTTCACCCGTTTCACAAGCGTTACCATTGATACGGCAGACGGAATGACCCACCTTGCAAAACCGCCCGACGAGGCAGGGGAGGATACCCGCTTTGTATACCTTGCGGAGGAAACGCAAAACGGCTTTATCCTGCACATCGGCACGCTCTGCACCTGCGGTGAGGGCGCGTGCACCACGCGGATTTCCGATTCGCAATATTGCACGAGCGGAAATATCGGCAAGGATGCGGTGTTGCAGCTGCATTTTGCCCGCGACGGACACGATCTGATAAGCGATCCTGCCGCAAGAAACTTTTCGGTGGTGACGCAGGTTGACCTTACAGAACAGCTTGCCGCAAAAGCCCACGGCGAAACAGAAACAGAAACGGAAACCGAAACCGAAACCGAAACCGAAGAGCCCGAACAGGGCGGCGAAAATTTTGAAAACGTTTCGGCGTCAACATCAGTTTCGGTTGAGATCCCCGATATTTTCAGATTTTCCGTTACTCCTCCCGACGGGCAGAGCGGCGATGGCGCAACAGGTACGATTTCGATAAACGAAAGCCACCTCGCCCTGCGTTCTGACAAACCCTTTGTGCTGACGGTTGACACCGACGGACTTTTGTACCTTGCAGGCTCACTGCGTATGACGGCAAAGAACGCCGACGGCACCCACCGTTCGCTTACCGCGGGCGATGACTACGTTTTCTCGTTCGATGCGGAAAAATACACGATAAAAATCGAGATCCCCGATCTTCAAAGCTCGTCTTTTGACATGGATTTCTCTCTTGTGTCACAGACCGATACCACCGAGGAAACCGATCACGAAATCGTTGCATCCTGCGAGCTTTTTGAAAAAGAAATTGTCTGCACCGACAGTGTGACAATGCCCGCATCTTTGTCGGACGGGCAAACACCGCATGAATATTCGGTAAGCGTTGTGCTGACCGAAGATCACAGCGGCACAAACGCTCCCATTTCGGGTGCGCTGTTCGGACTTTTTGCGGGAAACGGCGATCTTGTGGTTTCGGCACACACCGATGACGACGGAAAAGCGTATCTTTCGAACCGTATGATAAAGCCCCACAGCCTTTATTACATAAAGCAGATAAGCTCGGTCAGCGGATATCGCGCCGACAAAACCGCACACTATATTGTTTTCTGCGACACCTCGCAGGAAAACTGCGACGTCTGCTTTGGTATGATCGGCGGGGCGATGTCGTCCCATCGCATTGCTCAAAACGAGACGCTTTCTATTGACATGGTCAACCAATATCTCGGAACATACAGACTTCCTGCCACTGGAGGCAGCGGAACGTCGGGCTATTATAACGTCGGCATTTCGCTTATCCTTCTTTCGGGCCTTTTAGGCTTTGTGCGCAGGCGTCAAAGAAAGAGAGAAGGTGGGCCGTAGTGACAAAGTATTTTTCATCACGGTGATGAAATTTTCCCCTAAAAGTGATCCATTTTTTGAAAAATTATAAAATTTTAGAAAGGAACAAGAACATGAAAAAGATTATCTCTGTTCTCCTCACCCTCGTGATGCTGTTTGCCATCACATCTGTCTGCGTATGTGCAGCTGAAACAACCATGACCACCCTTTCCGTCGCAGATGCGCGCACCTACGAAGCATATCAGATCTTCGTCGGCGACGTAGAAGGCAAGACCCTTTCCAACGTTAAGTGGGGCGCCAACGGCACAGGTGTTGCAGACACTCCCGTTGACGAAGCAACCCTTGCTCTTCTTGCAGGTCTTACCAACATCGACATCTCGGACGAAAGCAAGCTTGCGGTTATCGAAAGCCTCGTTAACCTTAACACCGCCCCTGTCGGCACAGTATCCAAGGATGCTCCTCTCAGCGTTGCCACAGGTTACTACCTTATGAAGGACGTTTCTGACAACCTCGAAGAAGGCCAGGAACTCAGCGCATTCGTTGTTAAAGTTGTGGGCGATGTTGTTATCACTCCCAAGGTAGGCGAAGTTACCTCGAAAAAGAAGATTAAGGACGTAAACGACTCTCTTGACGATCCCACAGTTGTAAAGGCATGGCAGGATTCTGCCGACTACGACATCGGCGACGAGATCCCCTATCTTCTCGAAGGTGTAGTTACCGAAAAGTATGCCGCATACGACGAATACTACTTCTGCTTCCACGATACTCTTACCAAGGGTCTTGATTTTAAGGCAGACTCGGTTCACGTTTTCGTAGACGGCGTTGAAATCACCGAAGGCTTCAAGCTTATCAAGGCAGATGGCGACAAGTACATCAAGTTTGAATTTGAAAACCTCAAGAACATCCCCGAAGTAAAGGCAGGCTCTGTTATCACCGCCGAATACCTCGCAGTTCTTAACACAGATGCAATCATCGGCTCGCTTGGCAACCCCAACGTTATGTACCTTGAATATTCCAACGATCCCAACGGCGACGGCCACGGCGAAACTCCCGAGGACAAGGTTACCGTATTTACATACAAGCTTGTTGTAAATAAGGTAGACGGCGAATCGGGCGAAGCTCTTAAGGGCGCAGGCTTTACACTTTACAAGAAGGATGCAGTGGCAGGCTTTGTGGCTGTTGGTCCAGAAGTTGGCGGCGAAGAACTTTCCACCTTCACATGGACAGGTCTTGACGACGGTATCTACAAGCTTTCCGAAACCACAACCCCCGCAGGCTACAACACCATGGCAGATATCGAATTCACCGTAACCGCAGACCACGAGATCGAATCTGCAGACCCTCAGCTTACATCTCTTTCGGGTAACCTTGCCACAGGCGAGCTTACAAGCGGTACCATCACAAAGGATATTGAAAACAACAAGGGAACCATTCTTCCCGAAACAGGTGCAGAGGGCACCATCGCCTTCATCACCATCGGCGCGATTCTTGCTGCAATCGCGGTTGTATTCCTTATCACACGCAAGAAGATGTCTGTTTACGAAGACTGATTGAGCGTATAAAAAACAAGTTTTAACCTTGCGGCGGATGATTTTCCGTCATCCGCCGCAGCTTTCCCAAAAAAAGCAGTGGAGAAATGCCTATGAAACGAGACAAATTCGGAATCGTTCTGGTTTTGATGCTGTTCATAGGCGTCTGTGTGCTGCTTTACCCATCGGTAAGCCAGTATTGGAACTCGCGCACCCAGACCAAAGCGGTCGAAAACTACCAGGATATTTTGGATTCCATAAAAAAAGAGGATTACGGAGCATTTTTTGAAAGAGCCGAAGGATACAACGCCGACCTTTTTGCTCTTGACGATCCCTTGTACGATTTTCGCGAGCTCGACGGATATTTTGATATCCTCGACGTCAGCGGCACGGGAGTTATGGGATATATCACCATCCCAAAGCTCGGTGTCGAGCTGCCCATGTACCACGGCACCTCGTCGGAAGTCCTTAATATCGCATGCGGCCACCTTCAGGGATCTTCTTTTCCCGTGGGGGGCGAAAACACCCATGCGGTGCTTTCGGCGCACAGAGGTCTGCCCCATGCAAGGCTTTTTACCGACCTTGACAAAATGGAGGTGGGGGATACCTTCACCATCACCATTCTTGACCGCACGGTTACCTATCAGGTCGACCGCATCACCGTTATCAAACCCGAAAAAAACGACGACGTAAGAATAATAAAGGGCGAAGATCATTGCACACTCTTGACCTGCACCCCCTACGGCATCAATTCGCACAGGTTGCTTGTGCGCGGCACTCGCATTGAAAACGCCGCACCGATTCTTCACGTTACGTCCAATGCCTACAAGATAGATTCGCTGGTGGCAACCCCCTTTGTTGCCGCACCCATGCTGCTCGTTCTTCTTGTTTATCTCATGATAAAATATCGCGACAAGGGCAGCAAACCTCTAATTTCGAAGGAGGAGGAAGATGAATGGCTAAAAGAATAACTGCGTTTGCGCTTGCTTTTTTGTGCCTGTGCTTTTGCTTTGTACCGCAAAAAGTGTCGGCGCTGACCTTGCAGGATGCAAAAGATCCGCTTTCGCTGTCGCAAGGATGCACCCTGACGGCGGTTTATTCCCACGAAAAAAAGACTTTCCCAAATCTTAAAATTTCGCTTTATCACGTTGCCACCCTCTCGCAGGATCTTAAATATTCCTACACCGAGGATTTCGAGATCTGCGCGCTTCCGCTCAATGACATTCGCTCGCAAAGCGAATGGGACGCCGTGCGCACAACGCTTGAGGCGTATATCATCGCCTACGATATGACCCCTGCCGCCGTCGGAAAAACCGACAGCCGCGGAGAAATATTCTTTAAAGACCTCGAGCCGGGGCTGTATTTCATCCCGTCGCTCACATTTTCAAGCGGCAAAAACCGCTATTCCTTCTCCCGCGCGCTTGTCAGCCTGCCGGGGGTGGACCCTGTTGACAAAAGCTGGGAATACACGGTAAGCACTTCCCCCAAGACCGACATGACCTTTTATCCCCCCAACACTCCGCCGCCCCCAGATAATCCTCCGCCAAACGTGCCGCCGAAGGATATCGAATACAAGGTGCTGAAGCTGTGGAAGGATATTGACGAAAACACCGTTCGCCCGAAAAACATTGAAATAGATATTATCCGCAACGGCGTTGTGGCAGAAAAAGTTTTCCTTTCGGACGAAAACAACTGGAGCTACAGCTGGAAAAGCAAGGACGACGGAAGCGTGTGGTCTGTGATCGAGCGCAATATCCCCGACGGATATATCATGACGGTGGAAAAACGCACAACAACCTTTATCGTGACCAACACGAAAAATCCTCCGCCACCCGACAATCCGCCACCCCCGGATAATCCACCACCCGACAATCCACCGCCACCCGACAATCCGCCGCCACCCGATAATCCGCCACCACCCGATAATCCGCCACCACCCGACAATCCTCCGCCACCCGACGAACCCCCAAGTCCTCCCAATGTGCCGCCCCACATTCCCAAAACGGGCGACACCATGAACGTTAGCCTTTATATCTTTCTGATATGCCTTTCGGGAGTGATGCTTGTGATACTCGGATTTTGCGGAAAGAGGAGAACCGAATGAAAATAAAAGGTTTCCGCGCGGTGTGTATTGTTGCAGGCTGTGTGCTTATTGCGGCATCCCTTGTTTTTCTCGTTTTGTGGCAAAGCTCTATGAGTGCGGCTTCAAAACATTCAAAACAGGATGCGCACACCATCCGCGCTCTCATTCCCGAACCGCAGGATATTGCTCTTGAGGAAAGATATGACAACACCATGGCTTCTCTTCCGATAGACGGGGTTGATTACGTCGGTCTTATCGAGTTTCCCGCCCATTCTTCCGATCTTCCCGTAAGGGCAGAATGGAATGAACGTCTGCCTGCCCCTTGCAGATTTGACGGAAGCATCTACGACGGCAGTCTTATCATCGGTGCCACGTCGCAAAAGGGACAATATGATTTTTTCCGCAACATCTCGGCGCACGATGCCGTGTTTTTCACCGATATGACGGGCGGTCGCTTCTCTTTTGAGGTAAGCGACATACTCTATCGCAACAACGCCTCGGAAAACACGCTTGCAAGCGAGAATGCGGATCTGACAATTTTTATCAAGAATCTTTACGCACCCAATGAATATATTATTGTTCACTGCGTTTTGAAATAACTTATCCACGCAAAAGCACCTTTTTTTAGGAGAACACGAAATGAAATCAAAAAAATCAAGTATAGCAGCGCTTTTTTTGGCATTGCTTTTCGTCCTCGGTCAGTTTTCTGTCGTCGCATTTGCGGCAGATACGGGCGATCCCGAGGTGGACGCCGTAATTGCCAAGCTTGAGGCGATCGACACTCTGCAAGTCGTCAGAGACAAAAAGAATTCGTACACAGCATCGGGTCATTACGACAAAACCACCACCAACACAACGATAATAAACAGACATCTCATGGCACGCCAGAACTACGATGCCTACGCCACCCCCATGCTTGCCGAAAGAGCGGCGGCACAGATGGCGTACGATGCCCTTTCGGACGAGCAAAAGGCAATGATCGCCCCCGAGCTTGTGGCAAAGCTTGCAGGCGAGCTTCCCACTCTTTTCAGACAGGAGACCTATGCCATCACCCCTGCCACCGATGAATACACCCTGGAGGCTGTAAAGGGCGGACCCGGTTACGGCTACGAAGTTGCCAACTACATGGTATCAAGCGAGATCCCCCAAACCTTTGTTTTGGTGGATACCACCGACGATGATACCTCCTGGACACCAAACGGACTTTATTCTCCCGGAGAAAGCAATTACGAGGTTGCATATTGCAGCGACGTTATGACTCCCATGAACTACACCACCGACTACAAGCGAGTAAATCTTGAGGACAACGGATATTACGGCAAAAATTCGGCAGGTCACATCCGTGCCATCCTTCAGATCGCATATCCTTTTGTCACCATCGACGAAATGAAGGCAAATCTTAAGGCAGGCGGACTCGATCCCGAACTTGTGGACGCTCTTAACCGCGCCGACCTTATTTCTGCCGTGCAGTCGGCAATCTGGACATATGCCAACGTGGACGATAACAACGGCGAGCCCATGCAGTATTTTGCCACCATAAACGTGGCGAAAAACACAGGAACCTATTTCTATCCCATGCACGATTACACCAACGAGATAGTAGAATGGCTGCCCGGTGCGCGTACAAGAACCTTTGACCCCGACCCTGAGTACAGAGTTAATACTCTTTCGTACTATCTTTGCAACCTCGAACCTGTGGAAGCAAAAGAGGGCGAGATCATTATTTCCGACATCGAAGTGACCCGCGCCGACCTTATCCCCGAAAACGACGGATCGTACAACGTGGGAATGTATATTCAGCTTAACCACAAAGCCGACGAGGACGACGATCTTAAAATCACCATCACCAGCACCGACGCCGAAGGCAACGTCACAGGTCACAGCGACCAGCCTGTTGTCGCAGGTGTTTCCGAGCTTCAGATGACGGTAAATGCCCGGGTGGGCAATACGATAAAAGTGGAGCTTACGGGTACTCAGCACATCGACAAGGGCGTATATTTCTATGAGCCCCGCGGCGGACGGAGCGCTTCGCAGAGCCTTGTTGGTGTGGGCGAGGGCGAAACACGCATTGGCGCACGCGAAGAATTTATCTTTACCGAAGAAGCGGGCGAAATGGGTCTTCGTATATACAAGACGGCAGGCGGCACAGGCGCGCCCCTTTCGGACATTCCCTTTGTGGTCTACAAGGTCGAGCCCGAAGAGGGCGAGGTGCTTGAAGAGATCCCATCTATCGGCGAGGTAGCGCGCTTTGCCGTGGAAGAAAACGTTGTTGCCCGTCTTTTGACAGACACCACGGGTTACGCTTCCACCGCACTTGAAAAGGGCATATATCTCGTTGTTGAAGAGCACAACCCCGAAAAGGTTATTGCCCCTGTCGATCCCTTCTATATCACCATCCCCATGAACCAAAAGGTGGAAAAGGATGACGGCACCTTTGTTATACAAGAGGTCAACGTGGTTTCGGTTTATCCCAAAAACCAGCCCCCCGAACCTCCCGAAGAGCCGCCTGTTGTTCCTCCGCCACCCGACAGAGTAAAGGGACATTTTGACATTGTAAAATACGACGAATACGACAGAACCCTGCTTCTTGAGGGTGCAAAATTTGCCGTGTACAGAGCGGCATCCGCCACCGACACAGATGCCGAGATCATCACCTGCGGCGGAAGAGAATATGCCGTTGCCCCCGTTGTTGTAAACGACGAGCGCCTTGTGCTTGTGACCGATGAAAACGGCAAGGCTTCTTCTCCCGATCTTGCCTGCGGAACCTACTTCCTTGTGGAAATTTCCGCACCCGCGGGATATAACAAGCTTGACGAGGCAGTTTCGGTGATGGTGCTTTCGGATGCAACAAGCACGGTTGCCACCGCCGAGATCCCCAACCGCCGCGGAACCATCCTTCCCGAAACGGGCGCCGAGGGCACCAAGTGGATGATGACGATCGGCATGATTCTGATCTTCGGTTCTGCCATCGTCCTTGTGGCAAGAAAGCTTATGAGTGTTTACGAATGATCTGATTTTTTATAAAAAAGTACTACCCGAAAAAGAGTTTTCTCTTCTTCGGGTAGTTTTTTTCAAAAAGTGCTATTTCGACTGTGTTGCGCGGTATCGTAAGGGGGAGATGCCCGTGTGCTTTTTGAATATCCTGCTGAAATAGTTCTGGGTCTGCATACCGATGATTTCGCTAATCTGCAAAACCGAAAGGTCGGTGTTTTCAAGCAGCTCTTTTGCCCTTTGTATCTTGATGTCCAATATATATCTTGCCGGGCTTATGCCCATGTGCTCTTTGAAAAGGTGGGAAAAGCGGCTTTCGCTGAGATTGCACGTTTCGGCGTAATGTGAAATGGGGATGTTTTTTGAATAGTTGGTGTACATATATCGGCAGGTTTTCTCTATCAGCTTTTTTGAATGCAGAGCGGTGTTTTCCTGAAGATAGATCATTTTTCGCGAGATCAGCGAGAGAATGACAAGAAGATAGCTGTGGCAGGAATATTCGTGAAAGGGCAGCCTCAGGTGAAATTCGTCAATAAGCTGGTTGAAGGCGTTTTCTATGCCCGAGCTTTTGCCGATGTTGAAAATACGCCCTTTTGCAAGCCCGAATTTTTCCATCAGCTCCGCGCAGGCAGTTCCGCTGAAATGTATAAAATACGAGGTGGAGGTGGTGTCGGCATAAAATTTGTATTCCTGCCGTTCTTTTGGCAGATAAACCACCACAGAGCCTGCAGGTGCGGCGATCTCTTTGCCCTTTTCGGTAACATAGCAGCAGCCTTCGGCAATATAAAGAATGTGATAGTCCACCCGTCCGTCGGGGCGCAGACTGCCGATATCTCTGCCGCCCAGATGGTTGCAGCCGCAATGATTTACGTGCAGATATTCGTCGGAGATTGCCTCGGTGCTTTTTAACATGACACAAAAATTCCTTTTTCGTATTGTATATATTTACATTATACTTTAATAATTCCGTTTCGTCAATAGCAGAAAAGTACAAAAAAACAGCAAGATTAACCATATATATCACAATTGTAATGTGCTATAATCTGTTATAATAAAGGAGGTATTTACCATGGATATTAACAGAATCAAAAGAGAAGATATCGGCAAAAACAGCAATATCAAGCTGAACGTGTGCGAACACGAGGTCGATATGTACTGGAAGGTCGCAATAGAGGTTCTTGAAACCATCGAAGCCAACAACAAGAAAAACGAGCCCACCCTCATGGTTGTGCCCTATGGCCCCCTTGGCCCTTATGCAAGACTTGTTTATCTTGTAAACAAGTACCGCATCAGCCTCAAAAACTGCACCTTCATAAACATGGATGAATATTTGACCGATGACAAAAAGTACATCGACATCAACGATCCCTTGTCGTTCAGAGGCGGTATGGATCGCATTTTCTACAGCCGCATCGACGACGAGCTGAATGTGCTCCCCGAAAACAGATATTTCCCCGATCCCGATGCACCCGAAAAACCGATGGAGCTGATCAAAAAGTTCGGCAAGCTTGATATGGTATTCGGCGGTGTCGGCATCAACGGACACTATGCCTTCAACGAGCCCCCGGAAGACGGAGAGATCGTTACAAACGAAGAATTTCTTAACCGTCCCACCCGTGTTCTTGAAGTTTCAAGAGAAACCAGAACCGTCAACAGCTTTATGAACTGCGGCGGCGACATCAACGGAATCCCCAAGTATTGCATCACCGTCGGCATGAAAGAAATGTTCATGGCAGAAAAGGTCAGAATGTGTATGCCCCGCGACTGGAACGCAGGCGCACTTCGGAAGATCCTTCACGGCGAAGTTACCGCCAAGGTTCCCTGCTCGCTCTTCCAGAACCACAAGGATGCTGTTCTTTACGCTACCGAGGTGGCTTTGCAGTCTCCCGTGCCCGAAATAAGAGTATACAACAAGTAATATCATGAAATATACTCTGATCGAAAACGGCAAGCTTTTTGTTGACCGCAGGATCAAAAAAGGCAATCTTTTGCTTTGCGAAAACAAGATCGCGCAGGTGGATTTTTGCGGCGAGCTCCCCGAAAACACAAAGATCATTGACGCCCGTGGCAACTATGTGTCGCCCGGATTTATCGATATCCACCTCCATGGCGGTGGAGGATACGATTTTATGGATTGCACCCCCGAGGCTTTCCGCGAGATATCACGCACCCATCTTGAAAACGGCGCCACCATGATGATACCCACCGCCGTGTCGTCGACATTGCCCGATATCTTAAAGCTTTTTGAAACGTATAAGGCGACAATTTCCGAATGCCCGAATTTTTACGGCATCCACCTCGAGGGCCCCTTTATTTCCAAAAATCAAAAGGGCGCACACAACGAAAAAATTCTTCGCGATCCCACCGACGAGGAAACCCGGATTCTTCTGCAAGAGGGCAAAGGTATCATAACTCGCGTGACTGCTGCCCCCGAGCTTTGCGGTATGGAAAGCTTTGCAAAGGCAATGCTTGAAAACGGCGTTCATCTTTCGATCGGTCACAGCGATGCCACAAGTGATATTGCCCTTGATGCGATGAAGCACGGCTTTTCGCACGTTACCCATCTTTACAGCGCCACCCCCTCTGTGCGCAAGATAAACCAGGTGGTAAAGGCAGGCGTTCTTGAGGCGGCGTATCTTGACGATAACACCACCGTCGAGCTTATTGCCGACGGAAAGCACGCGGCAATCCACGCTCTGCAGCTTGCTGTGAAAATAAAAGGTGTCGACAAGGTCTGCCTTGTCACAGACGCTCTGCGCCCTGCAGGAACAGATGCCACCGAAAGCTGGCTGGGGGCAAAGGTGCCCGAAAACCGCATTATCATCGAGGACGGCGTTGCAAAGCTTCCCGATCGTTCGTCGTTTGCAGGAAGTGTTGCCACCGTGGCAACAGTGCTTGAAAAGGGTGTTTGCCACTATGGCCTTTCGCTTGAGGACACGCTGACCATGCTCACCGAAACGCCTGCGGCAATAATGCACCTGGCAAACAAGGGAAAGATAAAAGACGGCAACGATGCCGACATCGTCCTTTTTGACAAAGATCTTCGCGTCAAAAACGTTTTCCTCGGCGGAGAGATGGTAAAATAGTTTTGTTTGTTGGGGTGCAAAATCCAAATCAATGATAAAAATTCTAATCGTAGGGGCGAACTGTGTTCGCCCGTCCAATGATTAAATTCTGCACCAAATAATAAAGTTTCGGTCCACCCTTTTCAAAGGGTGGCGGTTTCCAAAGGCAGCGCCTTTGGTCGCTCTCCGCAGAGAGCGAAACTCTCTTTTGCTCCCAGAAGCGCAGGGGAAGTTGCAAGCAACTTCAGTGAATTGCACGAAGTGCAAGAGGGAAACCCTCGCCGGGGGTTTCCCTTTTTTTGCCACCCGTTATATTCCAAAATCCCTCCACCGTCTTCGACGGTCCCCCTCCCTTTAGGCAAGGGAGGCGTTTGTTGGGGTGCGGATTTTAAAACAATGACAAAAAACCCAATCGTAGGGGCGAACTGTGTTCGCCCGTCCAATGATTAAATTACATACAAAACGGCAGGAGCAAGCCCCTGCCCTACAATAAAGGTGGAGGCGTTTGTTGGGGTTCTCATTTCAAACAAATGATAAAAAATCCAATCGTAGGGGCGAGGTGTGTTCACCCGTTTTTTCATTGATTTAATTCTACACCTAACGGCAGGGCCCCGTCCTGCCGAATGGTGGGGTGGGAAGGCGTGGAATTTTATAAAACTTACCATAAACAGCTAACATTTTTTGCTTTTCAGAGGTTTATAAAGGTAAAGAGCAATATGCGGTGGTGAAAAAGCTTTAATAACCATAATACTAAAAAAGGAATAAAACCGATAGCAAATCAAAATATGGAGGTTGATTTTATGAAAAAAATATTTGCTTGCTTATTTTGGGGATGCTTGATAGTGTTCTCAACAAGTTTGACGGTGCCGGCAGAAGAAAGCAGACTTCCCGGAGACAATCAATCAAAAACAATTGTCTCCGAAGCAAATACAGCGGATTCTGTTGACGTATCAAAGTACACAGAATCCAATATGTATCTTGTGGAAAAGACAATTCACACTGATTACGGTACGGTTTTATATTATTCTCCCTCCGGTGCTCCTCATGGCAAAAACCCGACTTTGATTTTGGTTAAGAAAGACGGAGAAGAGTTCGTTTTGTCTCAAAATGTACCGCGACAAAATATGTGGAACAAGCCCGAGCTTATTGATATTTCGTTGTCAGACGACGGAAAATACATATCCTTTTCTGCCTCATTTGACGAAAAAGCGGTAATCAACTTAACCTCTCCACCCGTCGTTTTGCACGAGGCAGGAACTTATTATTATACTGTAAACCTTGAAACGTGCGAAATAAAAGAAAGATTTGTACCGATCCTTACAAGCGACAACCTCTCCGAGTGGGCAAAAGACGAGGTGGAAAAAGCTTATGCGCTGGGCTTTGTGCCGTCATCGCTGGGAACAGATCTGAAACGCAGTATAACAAGAGGCGAATTTATAAAACTTGCCACAAGTTTTTTGTCTGTGCAAAGGGATATTGAAGATTTTGAGAATGAAGAAAAAGACCCCGACGACAATATCAGCCGACAAGAAGCCGCTTGTATGCTTATGCAAATCTATAAAAGCTATGCCGAATACAATGAAATGTCGGAAGGAACTCTTTTTTTTGACGACGATCAAATTGCAGCCTTTGCAAAATCGGACGTTCATGCCGTAAATACACTTGGTATCATGCGCGGAGTGGGAGAAAACCTTTTTGCACCACTTGACAAATTCACTGTTGAACAAGCTATAATAACCTTGCTGAGAATGGATAGCATTGAATAATTAAAGTGCAGAAAAATGCCATTCGTCATGGAATTGCGTTATAATTTTGTGTAATAAAAAGACCGCGGCACAAGCCGAGGTCTTTTTGTTTGTTGGAGTGCAAATTTTTAATCATTGATAAAAAATCCAATCGTAGGGGCGAACTGTGTTCGCCCGTCCAATGATTAAATTCCATACAAAACGGCAGGAGCAAGCCCCTGCCCTACGATAAAGGCGAAAGGCGTTTGTTGGGGTGCGAAATTTAAACCGATGATAAAAATTCTAATCGTAGGGGAGAACTGTGTTCGCCCGTTTTTCACCATTGATATGATTTTACACCGAACGGCAGGACGGGGCCCCTGCCCTACAATAGTGTTTGTTTTTACCGCCAATTAAATTTTAACTCCACCGTCGTTGCGCAAAAAAACGGGAGGAAAAATTCCTCCCGTTTCACATATTCGGTCAAATATCAAAAAACGCCGCCAAAACCTCTTTGATATCGCCCACAATGCCGTAATCGGCATAGTCGAAAATCGGCGCATCCTTGTCGCAATTCACGGCAATCACAGTGCCTGATCTTTGCATTCCTGCCACGTGATGCACCGCGCCCGACACGCCAAGGGCGATATAAACGTCGGGGCAAACCGTTTTTCCCGTAAGGCCCACCTGCAAAGAATAGGGCAAAAGGTCGTGATCCACGGCTTTTCGCGTTGCCGCCACGTCAGCTCCAAGGGTTTTTGCAAATTTTTCCACATCATCAAGCTGATCTTTTGCGCCAAAGCCTGCCGCCACGACTATGGGCGATGCTTCCTGCACCGTCCGCACGGTTGCCATGGCAGGAAGCGTCAGACTTTCGATCTTTGCAATAACGCTGCCCAAAAGGGCAGGGCGGTACATAAAAAGCTTTTGCCCGTCGGTTTCAAGATGTGTGCAATCGGCACAAAGTCCAAGCTCAAGCTTTGCCGCCACTTGTGCGGCAAGCTTTTTTGACAAAGCGTCACTGCCCCACAAAACGACGTTGGGACAAAGCTCTTTTATCTTTTGTGTGATATCGTCGGCATTTGTAAGCTCAATTACACCTATGTCGTCGCTTATGCTGTTTGCAAAATCACGCGGCGACTGCCCGACGATGTACACTTTTGATATTTTCTTGTCGGTCACGGGCAGAGCGGTCAGCTTTTCGCCGCTTTTTTTGATCCCTTCGTTTATGGCGTTTTTAAGTTCTTTTGCATCAATAAATTTGCATTTTCTCTTGCCCGTCTCGTTCTCAAAGGTTTTCAGCACCCTTGTGGGCGAGCCTGCAAGTCCCGTTTTGGATGTGTCAGCCGAAAGATCCTGTGCCGAAAGTATCTCGACCTCGCCCTGGCGCGACATAATACTCGGCAGACGCAGATCGCAGATGCGCTCAATCGTGAGCAGGGCAGGAAACTGCGCCGTCTGCACTCCAAGAGAGCGCGTGGTGCAGGTTATGGCGTTTTCGTCGGCAAGATCAATGCTCATTACGTTGGTTATAAGGCTTGCACCGCAAATTTCCGAAAGCATCGGCCCCGTCTGCGCCGTATCGCCCACGAGAGTCTTGTTGCCGCAAAAGATAAGGTCGGGCTTTTCGCGCTTTACGGCAAGCGAAAGGGTGTAGGCGGTGGCAAGGGTGTCTGCCCCCGCAAAGGCTTTGTCTGACAAAAGGATCGCCTTTTTTGCCCCCAGGCGCGTAAGCTGCAAAAGAAGATCCTTACAGCTTTGCGGTCCCATGCTGACAAGTGTTACCTGCGCCCCTTTTATGCGAAGCGCCGCTTCATACGCGCAGGCATCAAAGGGGTTTATTTCGCCGTCGGTGCCCTGACGGATACATACAAGTATTTTCATTTTTATCTCTCTTTGTATATCGGTGCCAGAGCATCGTGGATCTTTTTGTAGCTTTCAAAAACCTTGCGGTATTTTTCGGTGTTTTCGGGGTTGGGGTATGTGATATCGGTCTGCTTTACACATTTTTGCACAGCATCTCGCGCGTTTTCAAAAACACCTATGGCAATGCCTGCAAGCATGGCAGAACCCAGCGAAGAATCCGAGCTTTCGGTGGTTTTAAGCGCAATTCCCAAAGCGTCGGATATCATCCCGCGCCACAAATTTCCCTTTGTTCCGCCGCCGATGGCGGTGGCAACCGAATTGTAGGGAATATTAAGAGAATCAAGATACAGCTTGCTGTCAAGCAGCGAATATGCCACACCCTCCAGCACCGCACGGGTAAAATGCGCCCTTGTGTGGGTGGCGCGCACCCCTGTGAAGCTTCCGCAAAGCATTGGGTCGGCATACGGCGTAAGCTCGCCGTTGAGATACGGGTGGAAAATCAGTCCGTCGCAACCAATCGAAATCTCGCTTGCAGCCATATCAAGCTCTTTGTACTCGCCGCCAAAGGTGTCTCTGTACCAGCGATAGGACGCGGCACAGGATTTTGTGGCGGTTCCGGGATACCACAAGCCCTTTGCAATATGCGAATAGTTTACAAGATGTCTGTCGGGGTAAGGTTTTTTGGTGATAACACAGATCCTGCCTGCCGTGGCAAGCTTAACGGTGACATCCCCCTCGTTCACGGCACCCGAGGCAAAAACCTCCATGACTGTGTCGGTCGAACCGCAGATGACGGGAGTGCCGGCGGCAAGTCCCGTTTCTTCCGCTGCCTTTTGCGTGACCTTGCCGATGATATCGCACGGGTCGACGATTGGGGGCAGCATTTGTGTGTCGATGCCTGCAAGGGCACAAAGTTTTTCGTCCCATTTCATATTTTCACAGTCAAAAAGCATACTGCCCTGTGCCTCGATGTGATCGGTGCAAAAAACTCCGGTCAGATAATAGCGGATATAGTCTTTTTCAAAAAAGATATATCTGCTTTTTGTGAAAATTTCGGGTTCGTTTTCGCGCAGCCATATCAGCTGGGGCAGAGTCCAGATGGTGTCGGGACGGTGAAAGCTCTTTTTAAATATCTCGTCGCCGTGCTCCTCGCGAAGGGCATCTGCTTGTTTTCTCGAACGGGTGTCGGTCCAATGGACTGCGTTGCGCAAGGGTTTGAAATCCTTGTCGCACACAAGATAGGTGTGGGTGGCAGAATCAATGGCAAGGGCAAGAATGTCCGAGCTTTTGATGCCGCTTTTTCCGATAAGAGCTTTGCAGTTTTCGCACAAAGCGCCTATCCAGTCGGCAGGATCCTGCTCGCAGGCGTTTTCGGTGGGATAAAGGGTGGGATATTCCACCGTGTTGTCGGCAATTATCTTTCCGTTCGTGTCGATAAGGGTGGCTTTTGATGCACCGCCGCCAAAATCTATACCCAGAAGATATTTCATCGTTCGTGTCTCCTTTGTCTGTGGGTGGAGGTGAGTTTATTTTTTCTCAATCCAGGCGTGGTCGGGATCGGAGCTTCTGTTAAAGCCCTGATAATCGCCTGCCATAAGCCAGAGAAAATAGGTTTGGTATCCGGGGGTGGCAACCGTTGTGTGGTAGCCATATGGGAATTCCACAAGCTCGTCATATTTCACTCTGTACGCCTCGTCAATCTCTCCGTCAGCGGTGTAAAGACACTGAACGGCAAAGCCCTGCTTGGGGTCAAACAGGAAGTAGTATACTTCCTCGGCAATACATTCTGCGGGCATATTGTTCACGTCGTGCTTGTGGGGAGGAAAACCTGCCCAGTTGCCTTCGGTGCAGTATGCTTCGCCGATGGTCAGCACTTTTGCGTTGGTGGTGCCGTCAATGAGAAAGCTGGTTTCGCGCTGATAGGGCACCTCGCCCAAAAGCTTCAGCACAACGCGATCCTCGCGAAGCAGCTGGGGCTGTGTTTTTTCGTCAACAGGGGTTGCACAAACGGCGATCTTGATGTCGTCAATTGCTTCGATCTCAAGCTTTGTGTCACGGGGCATATAAAAGCTTTCTGCTCTGCGGTTTTCAAAAACGTTGGCGCGGTTGCCCACGTTTTCGAAAGTTTTGCCGTCAAATTTTACGTTGCAGTGTCCCTCAAGCATGATAAAGGCGGTTTCCTTATCGTTTGTTTCAAAGGGAATTGTCTGTCCCTTGCAAAGCTCGATAATTCCGAATTCAAGCTTTTTCAGCGAGCATTCGCCGATCTTGCAGATGGGGGTGTAGCCGTTTGTCTTTTTGTATGATTTCTTAAAGTTCATATCCGTTCTCCTTAAGATATTCTTTTGCGGTGTCAAAATCGGGCACGCTCTCGCGCGAGCCGACCTTCATGCACTTTATGGCAGATACGGCGCTTGAAAAATGACAGCAGGTAAGATAATCGTATCCCTTGACAACAGCCGCCGCAAAGGCACCGTGAAAAACGTCGCCCGAGCCGTTGGAATCGACCACTTCTGCGGGATAGATGGGGTATCTTACGGTATTGTGTCCGTCATATAAAAGTCCGCCGTTTTTGCCCTGTGTCACAACGACCACTTCGGGGTGGTAGGTGTCGAACATTTTTTTTGCGGCGTCCTGTGCGTTCTTGCATCCCGTGTGACCGAGGGCAAATTCCTCGGACGGGATCATAATGTCGCACAGGGCAAGAAGCTTGTCTACGTCGGGGTATAACCCTCCGCAGTCATAAAGCACCTTTGTGCCGCTTTCTTTTGCAATCTTTGCGCCCTCAAGAGCGGCAGAAAGATCGTTGCCGTCGACCATCAGAATGTCTGCGTCGCGTATTGCCTGCTTTTGCGCCTCGTCAAGGACAAGGGGAGGAAGATCGCCCTTGTCAAAAACACAGGTGCGCGTTGCGCTGTCGGCGCACAGCCACAAAACCGAGGTGAACGAATGATATCCCGACAAAACCCGTGTGTGCTCTGTCGAAACGCCGTATTTTTCAAAATCGGCTTTCAGAAATTTTCCGCCGTTGTCGTCGGACAAATTGCCGATGTACGCCGCGCTCTCTCCCAGCTTTGCTGCCGCCACAAGTCCCGTGGCACAAGGTCCGCCGCCTGCCGTCTTGCAGGAGGTGGCACGCATTTTCGTATCCTCTTTTGGGTAGGTGGGGATGTTGTAAAGGGTGTCAAAAACGTTTGCGCCAATGCCTACGATCTTTGCCATAGTTTTATGCCTTTCCGTATGCTTCGACAAGTCTTATCTTGTCAAGGGCAAGATTTTTCACTGCCTCGATCGGCTTTTTCATAAAGATGTCGATGGCAATGCTTCTGTTGGGATCGTTGAGCGAATCAAGGGTGCCTTTTGCAAAAGCACAGCAAACGTCTGTGCCGATATTCATCTTTCGCACGCCTGCCTTTATTGCCGCCTTCACCTGCTCGTCGGGAATGCCCGAACCGCCGTGGAGCACCAGGGGAATGCCTGCCTTTTCACGGATGGCTTTTACTCTGTCGATATCAAGACAGGGGGGCTTTTTGTAGTGTCCGTGGGCGTTGCCGATAAGAACGGCAAGACAGCACACGCCTGTTTCTTTAACAAATTCTGCCGCTGCATCGGGATCGGTAAATTCGTCCATCACTTCGTCGTTTACGCTGCCGATGTGGCCCAGCTCGCCCTCTACAGGCACACCCACGGCAGAGCATATATCAACGATGTGCTTTGTTTTTGCAATGTTTTCTTCAAAGGGATGCACCGAGCCGTCATACATAATACCTGTGGCACCTGTGCGAAGCGCTCTTTGCACCTCGATCTCGGACGGGCCGTGGTCAAGATGATAGCAAACGGGCACGCTTGCTTTTCTTGCCGCCGCCACCAGCACGTGCGAAAGGTAAAATCCCACGTCCTCGTTGATAAGACGGGGGTATATCTGAAGAATAACGGGAGCTTTTGCTTCCTCTGCTGCGTTTATCACGCCCATGGCGCTTTCCATGTTGTAAACGTTGAAGGCAGGAACACAAAATCCGCCCTTTTCCGCCATGTCGATTATCTGCTTTAAGTTGACTAACATTGTTTTTGCCCCTTTCTTAACCGAGGATCAGATCTTCGATAGAGAGAATTTCCACGTCCTCGCTTGCGTTTTTAAGCGAAACGTATTCCGAAACGCAGGCGGTGACTATGGCGTTTTTGCCAATGCTCTGCGCGTTGAAAATTCTTCTTTTTGCCACGCGCTTTACGGTGTCGGGCATATACTGCGCCATAAGAATGTTGCCTGCCCATACCGTTTCGGCGCGGTTGAGGAGCATTTCTTCAAGGTTTGCATATGCACGCACGATCTCGCGGGCTTCTTCTGTTTCGCCAAGATCGCGTGAAAGCTGATAAGGATCCTGGAAAACCACACATTTTCCGCAGTTTTTGGCAGAAAGTGCACCGTTTTTCAAAAGACCTGCCACAAACGAAGTGTAGGTCACCACGTTTGCTGCGACCTCAATGCCGTATTCTTTGTAAAGCTGCTTTATCGCCTTTGCATCGTTGGGATCGTATACCACAACCGTCTTGTACTGCGAAAGCACCTTTGCACATTCTTCCATCTGTGCCTTTGTTTCACCTGCGGCACCGATGAGAAAATCAAGCTGAACGCCGCTTGCGGGCTCGTTTTCGAGAACCGAAAAATCAATACCTGCTTTTTCAAGCACTTTTATTGCCTTATCTGCCTGCTCGCACGCCATGTATCTTGCGTCAACGCCAAGGAAAAGGAGAGTGTCCTTTTTGTCGGCGTGCGCACCGATTGATGCGCAAAGCTTTTCGCAAAGCTCTGTTTTGCCGTAGGCGTTGCCGCATTCAAGACAGTTTGTAACGAGAGTCATGATATATTCGGGCAGCTTGCCTTCAAGAGCACCCTGAAGACGGGTTTCTTTTGTGAACATAACGGGATCCCAGCCTGTCACACAATCGTGCACACAGGCACCGCAGGTGCAACATTCGAAAATGTTGTCCATGATCTCCGAAAGGTCAATGGCTTCGCGGTTTACAAGAGAAATACCGAGCGCACGCGCTCTTGCTGTGTTTCTTTCCTGACCTGTGGCGTTGCCGACGGGGCAGATGTGATGGCACATCCAGCAAAAACGGCAGGAATCGACGTGCTGTTTGCTTTTTTCAGACATTATCATAATTCATACCCTCCCTATCACAGACCAAGCTTAAACGGATTCATGATTCCGTTGGGGTCAAGAGTCTTTTTAAGTCCTTCAAATACCTGCATTGCAGGGCCGTACTGTTCTTTCATAAGGCGGCCGAGCTTGATGCCGACGCCGTGGTGATCGTTTACAACGCCGCCGTGGGCAAGAGCCGCACGCACGCCGCACGACCAAACCGCCTGGTGCAGACGAAGCGCCTCAACGGGATCCTGCGGCACGTCCTTGCCCTCGATGATAAAGCGGTCGTAAAGCATTGCTCCCCATTCGTACCAGTGCGAGAAATGGGCAATAAATTTTGCCTGGGGGAAGTTGGTTTCAATGGCTTTTTTCATTGCCCAGTAGATCTCTTCAATCTTGTCGTAGGGGGCAATGGTGTCCATGGTGCCGAACATCTGGGGAATATCCATCATGTGGCCGGGATAGAAGAAGGTGATCTTTTCTTTCCACCATTTTTCGCCGTATTCACTGCCAAGGTCTTCTGCGCCGTACTTTTTAAAGGTTTCGAGCAGGATCTTTTCTTCCACTTCCACAAGCTCTTTGACGCCCTCGATGGCAACGTTCATAAACGCGCCCTTGCGCTCAACGCCGACGATCTTTTTGATAAGAGATGCGGTTTCCGCTTCGTCATAAAGACGCATAACAGAGGGCTTGAATTTTTGCAAAAGCTCGCGCGAAGCCTTGAAAGCACCGCTCATATCCTGGAAAAGGAAGCCGCGGAAGCGTCTTTCTTCGGGCTGATCGTAGATGCGAAGCTGTGCCTTTGTGATGATACCAAGCGTTCCCTCCGAACCGATGAAGATCTGGTTAAGGTCGGGACCTGCGGCGTGCTTGGGGGCAGGGCTTGTTTCAATGATGTCGCCGTTGGGAAGAACAACTTCCATCTTCAAAACCATGTCGTCGATCTTGCCGTATTTTGTCGAAACAACGCCGATGCCTCTGTGGGCAAGAAAACCGCCCACAGTCGAGCAGGTGAGGGACGAGGGATAGTGCATTGTTGCCTTGCCCACTTCGTTTGCCGCCCATTCGATGTGCTTGTAGATGGCGCCGGTTCCGCATTCTATGTACATACCTTCGGTATTTACGTCATATATCTTGTTCATTCTCTTGGTGTCAAGGATGATGCCGCCTGCCACGGGGATCGCACCGCCCTGGGTTCCGCCGCCTGCGCCCCATGTGGTTACGGGGAGCTTGTAGTAGTTTGCGATCTTGACGACCTTTGAAACTTCCTGTGCATTTTCGGGGCAAACGACAAAGTCCGCCTCGGGCATACGGCATCCGCGGTCTGCCCACATTCTCGAAAGCCAGTAATAGTCAACACTGTGAGTTACCTTGTCAATAGCGCGTGTCGAGCAATTTTCCTTTCCGACTGCGTCCTCCAGCTCGGTAAGGATCATTGCAAACAAAAATTCATTCATCTGATACTGCATTTTGTTTCTCCTTTGTAAAAATAGTTTGTTACTGATTTTATTATAACGGCACATTTTGCGATAATAAATGTTATATTCAAAACATTTTTTGTAAAAAACGTTTCAATTTGCGATAATATGTGGTATAATGAAAACACAAAGAGAAAAGGAGCTGTTTTTTTGTGAAAGTGATAGATTTCCGCGAGCTTTACAATTCGGAATTTGTAATAACCGAGCCGCTTGCCAAAGGGCAAAACTGGTTTTCACGCGGCAATGTATACTCGTGCATGGGCAAGCCCAAGCCGTCGCACACCCTTTTGTGGTTCAAAAACTGCAGCGCACGCATAACAGACAGCACCGGCAAGGTGATAAACGCCGAAAAAAACCAGGTGGCGTATATGTCCAAGGGCATCGAATACACGGTGGAATTTTTCGACACTGCCCCCGACAGGGACGACACTGTGGTGTTTCATTTTCAGATGAAAAACTGCGAAAACGAGGATGTCGCCGCAACACTTGTGCCCCAAATTTGTATTAAAAGTGTCGATTCGGCTCTTGCCCTTGTTATAGAAAACGCGGCGGCGGAGTTTGACAAAAACGTGGTCTGCACCCCTCTTATCACCTCGGCGATCTATCAGCTTTTGGCGCTTGCCTGCCAGCGCCAACGAAAAAGGGTAGTCAGCCATAAGTATAAATATATAAGCGAAGGCATTGAGCTTATCGAAACAAATTCGGATAAGACGTTTGACGAGATAGCCAAGATCTGCGGCGTCAGCGAAGGATATTTTCGAAAGCTTTTTCGCGAGTACAGCGGCGAAAACCCCGTGGATTTCCGACAAAAATACCGCATAGAAAAGGCAAAACAACTGCTTTTGCTCGACACTCTTTCGATTGGCGAGATCGCGGAGGAGCTGCACTTTTCGGACATCTATCATTTCAGCAAAACTTTCAAAAAGCTGGTCGGCACCTCTCCCCAAAATTACGTGAAGCAAAATAAGTTTGAAACCAAAACCAACCCGTAGGGCAGGGGCCATATCCTGCTGTTTGATAAGGGCAATATCACTTGCCTTTGGCGAAAAAATGCGACAGCGTTCTTCGGAACACTGTCGCATTTTTACTTTCTTATAAACTTTGTTTTACTCTTCAACTATGTTTCCGTTTGCATCATAGGTGGTTTTTGTAACCGATATCACGCCGCCGTCGGGATCATAGACGATAAATTCGTCCTCTTTCGAGCCGTCGGACAAATAGTACGATTCAAGGGTTGCGCCGACAACGCCGTTTTTGTAGCTTGTCAGCTTGTTGTAGGTCTCTTGCTCTGTCTCATCAAAAAGCGAGTGCGATTCCAACTTTACATTCCCGTCTGCGTCATAGTCAAAGATATAGTATTGGCGCATTTTTTCGTTTTCGTCAAAGTGGGTGACGGTGGTGCGTGTCAAAAGGTTGCCGCTGTATCTATCGGATTCGGTTCGAGCAATTTTTTCTTCCTCGTCGTAAAACTCGGTGGATATGCCGACAACCTGCTCGTCCTTGTCCTTTGATATCATCCTTTCAAGGTTTTTCGTGCCGTCGTTTCGATACTCGGTTTCGATCTCAAAGTATTTTATCAGTTCGTTTCCGGTGTGGTCAATGAGTATCGAATACACTTCTTTTTCGTTTTCGTCATATCTGTACTTGCTTTCGGTTTCAAGTGTGCCGTCGGGGGCGTAAATAAGATCGCTTGCCGAAACCATTTTTCCGCGCTCATCATAGTTTATCACATAGTGGGTCTTGACATCGTCAAAGCTTATTTCGTGGTGGGTTTTGAGGTGGACTTTGCCGTGATACGAAAATCCCTCGTACTTTTTCTGCACACCGCGCACGTCGTAAAGATTTACAAATTTCTGCATAACCGCGCCGTCGGCATCAAGGTAATTTATGGTTTCCATTCTTTCGGCTTCGGCAGTATAGATTACGTCGCTGGTAATATGCGCGCCGAAAAGCTTTCCGTCCTTGTCAAAGTTTTTCAAAGAGGTGATAACGCCGTTTTGAAAGGTCATTTCGCTTCTTGCATAGCTTTCGCCGGTATAATCCGAAACGGAGTTTGTAAGATTATTGTCTTTGTCGTAGTAGGCGATCGAAAGCTTTGTAAACATTCCGTGCTCGTAGACAGTTTCCACCCTGTGATATCCGTGTTCAAAGTCGGGACCTTTTGTGTTAACGGGCTTTTCTTCAGCATCAAAATAGCTTATTGCCGTTTCTCTGCCAAATTCGTCGTATTCGGTCTTTTTGATGCTGTAACCGTAGCCGCGATAATCGCAAAGCTTGCCGTCCTTGTCAAAATACGAATTTTTCGTCGCCTGACCGCGGCCGTTGTATTCAATGATCTCCTTGGCATATCCGTCGGCGTTGTTTGTAAGATCGCCCTTTTCGTCAAGGAAGGAGAAGGACAAAACGTTTCCGCTTTTGTCGTTTTCGTATTCGATGGTGGCGTACTCTTTGTAGGGATCACAAACGGGGTTGCCGTCCGCATCGATCGATGTGCGCGAGCTTTCGTAGCCGTTTTTGTCATAGGTGAACACGTAACCGCAAAAACCGGGAGCCGACATCAGACTTCCGTCGGAAAGATAAAATTTGTATGTATCTCCCGTGCGCACCTGACGGGCATATCCGTAGGGCTCTGCGGGGTTGCCGTTTTCGTCAAGGGTGCTGACGATCGTGCATATGTGGTTTTCGTATTCTCTTTCGGTTACACAAAGTCCGTCGCTTGCGCTTGCAAGATCTCCGTTTGCATCGTAAAACGCCGTCTTGCAAAGATCGCCCTTTTCGTCGTATATATATTCCTTGCAGAAAATACCCTCAGAGTTCAGACGGCGCTCGTTGGCGGCATCAAGAAAATATTGCTTTGTGATGCGTCCCTTTTCGTCAAGCTCGTATTCAAAGCCGTATATGTCATTGTCGTGCGCCATTCTGCCGGTGCTGTCGGCAAAGAAAGTTACCTTCTGCACATAGCCTTCGGGGGTGTAGGTGTAGACAAAGCGCGAAATGTTGCTGTGGGATGCAATGTTGTAATCCGAAAGCAGCGACGAAGGGTTGCTCTCATATCCGTTTCCGATATAATACGCCTCGCCCGGGTGGGTGGGATCTTTAAAGTCTGCGGCAAGAAGCTCGTTTCCCGAATATTGCAGTATAAAATATGGTACGCGGTTTTTGTTGCGGTATGTAACGCTTGCAAGCTTTGATCCCGTGCTGTAATCAAAGGTGTATATGGCAGGTCGGTCGGGGTGGGGGGTGTTGGAAGCGTGGTCGATGACGTTGCCCTTGGGGTTTACGTGTTTCAGTTCGACTATCTTGTGCCTGCTTTCGGTGATGACGTAATGGTTGATTTTTGATCTTTCTGCCGCCGAAAGCTTTTCGATGCCGACGGGAAGCCCGTTTTTCATAACGAAATCGAGATAGTGATAGCTT
Source organism: Oscillospiraceae bacterium (assembly GCA_015063785.1). Classification (GTDB taxonomy): domain Bacteria; phylum Bacillota; class Clostridia; order Oscillospirales; family CAG-382; genus UMGS1052. Next base: position 23,963 of record SVTM01000017.1, on the reverse strand, counting down.
CGGGGAATAAAATATTCGCCTAGCATAATAGCGCACGCCGCAAGGACGGCACAAACTGCGCCCACCATCGCCTTTTTCTTTCTCTGACGCTTTTTGTCGCGGTTTTCAAGAACGGCGTAATCAATCTGGATCATGCCCGAAATGGCGCGCAAAAAAACCTCTCTGTCGTTTTTGCAAAGCTGTCTGTTTACGGCAATGGGGGCGTTGTCGCCCAGGTCTTTCAGCGCCTGTGGGTAGCATCCGTCGGGCGAATCATATTCGCCGCTTATCATGATGGGAATGATCTTGTCAAGAGGATCGATGCCCTGAGCTTTTTTCTGTTCGATAAAGGTTTCGATCTCGTAGTTTACGTAGGGGGCGGCGTTTTCTGCCGTATGCTTCGAGCAAAGGACGATGAGATATTGCGATTTTGCAAGCATCTCCTTTATCTCATCCAGCAGCGGATTTGCGGCGAAATCCACCTCGTAGGTGCAAATGGGCGAAAGTCTTTTGGGTAGATTGGATTTTTTTGCGCGGATCTCTGTGGGGAGCTTGTAGGATTCGATAAACTTCTGCAGCTTCAGGGCGTATTTCGAATCAACTCCCTTGTGGCTGATAAAAGCAAAAAAGCTTGCTTTTCCTACCTGTTCGTTCATGATCGTGCGTTACCTTTCAAAAGTTTTATATTTCCATTATAACGGCAAGAGGTTCTGTTGTCAATATCTGTCGAAAAACGCACAGATCATATCGAAAAAGCGTATCTCGGATCCTCGTTTTTGCTTATTGCCGCCCATATTTTCATATATGAAAAAACGATTGTGCCATAGGGCAGAGCAGTGATGCCCAGCTCATCAAAAAGACGGGTGCTTTCGTATCCTGCATCATTCCGAGCCACGCTTACAAAAACGGGAATATCCGCCTTATTTGCCTTTTTGCAAAAGCTTTTTAAGCCTTTGTTTTCGGTGGCAAGGGTTGCCGAGTGGTATGGGTTTAAAATGACGGCGCGAACCCCGTCAAGTGAATAATGCGAAAAATCGTCGGCAGGATGGCTTGACACAAGAAGAATGCCTGGGTTTTCGACGTATTCGACGGCGCCGATGGGCGCATTTTTTTGCGCGGTCAAAAAAATCTCAAATTCTTTGCCGTCAAAAAGGGCAAAGGGGGATTTGTCAATACTTTCAAGGTCGGCTTGTCCCTCGGCGTGCAAAAGCAGCTTTGACCCACCGTGTATCGCTGTTTTTGCATCATCCTCGTTTTTGTAGCTGACAAAAACGCCGCCCGAAATCTTGCGGCGAATAAATTCCAGCGCCGCCCTGAAATTTTCGTATCCGTTGGCTCTTTCATCGTCAAGGGGATATGCCGAGGACACGAGTATAACAGGCTTTTTGCAATCGCCAAAGGCAAGAGATAACGCCGCGGCAGAATATTGCAGAGTGTCTGTGCCGTGGGTCACGATTATGCCGTCGCAGTCTTTTTTCAATCCTTCGCCCACCGAGCTTTGCAAAATATTCAGCTCTTTTGCACATAGGTTTTCGCTCAGTATCGTGTAGGGGCAGGTCGTTTCAAACTGTGTGTCTTTTTCGGCACAAAAAGGCTCGAGCAGGGCAAATTTTGCCCCGTCGTCGGTGCCGATGTATCCGTTTTTCAGGGTGCTGCCGATGGTGCCCCCTGTGAAAATCACCAAAACTTTCATTTTTTATCCTTCCGTTTTTCTTTTTATTCTTTCCGTCAGAACATTTTTATATAATCGCCGGGGGCTTTTCCCGTAACCTTTTTGAAGGCATAGTAAAAATTAGAGGTGTTGTTGTATCCGCACCTCTGGGCGATCTCAAGCCTTGTAAGATCCGTGGTGTTAAGCAGCATCACGGCGTGCTCGATGCGCTTTACGGTGATATAGTCCCAGGGGGACATACCGTTGAGCTTTTTGAATATGCGGCAGAAGTAGTTTTTGCTCATATGGGCGACGTTTGCAATATCTTCAAGAGTTATGTTTTCGGCAAGATGGCTGTCGATATATTTCAGCGAGCGTTCGATGTGGTGAAGCGCCTGAGCGTTGTAGGAAAAATCGTTTTCGTCTATCTGCCCTTCGAACGAGCGGATCATTTCAATCAGAATGTTCACAAGGTGAACCTTCAGCATTATCTCGTGTTCGCGCTTTTTCTCGTCAAGCTCTTTTTCCATCAGAAACACAAGCTCGCCCACTTTTTTCGAAGATTCCTTTGTCATATCAAGCTTGTTTAAGGGATTTTTCTTGCGATTCAAAAAAACGCGTATCAGCTCTCCGCTTGTGATGCCGAAATTTTCCGACCATATAAAGCGCGGTTCGAAGTGGATGTTCAAAAAATCGGTTCGGCAATCAAGCTTTTTTATCCAGTGCCTCTCGTCGGTGCCAAAAAGAAAGATATCGCCCGATTCAAACGAAAATTCGCACTCGTCGGTGGCGTATATGCCGCTTCCCGAAAGCACCATGGTTATTTCGAGCGCCGTGTGGTGATGCTCGTAAAACATGCTGCCGTCCGACGGCAAAGACGAGCGAAAAAGCCGCAAAAGGCTTTGGGAATGGGAAATCGACTGCAAAGTCTGACTTTTCGGCATGGTGTTCTCCCTTCAATCAGGATAATATATTTGACATTTTTTATAAAATAAATGATGAAATGTTCATAGTGTAGTGATATTATATAACTATAAGCGAAATTTGTCAAATAATATTTTTGAAGGAGTGTTTTTTGTTATGGCAAAGGTTGTCACAATGGGCGAGATCATGCTTCGCCTTTCAACACCTCGATTTGAAAGATTCATGCAGGTAGATGAATTTGACGTATGCTATGCAGGCGGCGAAGCAAACGTTGCCGTTTCTCTTGCAAACTACGGCCACGATGCCGAATACGTCACCATGGTTCCCGATAATCCCATCGGCGAGGCTTGTGTTGCGGCTCTGCGCAAGATGAACGTTAAGACCGACAACATTCCCCGCGGCGGCGAAAGACTGGGCGTTTACTATCTCGAAACAGGCGCGGCAATGCGTCCGTCACAGGTGGTGTACGACAGAGCACATTCGTCGATCTCCACAGCCAAGGCATCCGATTTTGATTTTGATAAGATTTTTGACGGTTGCGATTGGTTCCATTTCACAGGCATCACCCCCGCTATCTCCGACGAAGCTGCACTTCTTACAGAAGAAGCGCTTAAGATCGCCAAGGCAAAGGGTGTTAAGGTTTCGTGCGACCTCAATTTCCGCAAGAAGCTCTGGTCAAGCGAAAAGGCACAGAAGGTCATGACAGGCCTTATGAAGTACGTGGACGTATGCATCGGCAACGAAGAGGATGCCGAAAAGGTTCTTGGCTTCAAGCCCGGCAAAACCGACGTCACAGCAGGCGAGCTTGAGCTTGCAGGCTACAAGAGCATCTTCGAGCAGATGATCGAAAAGTTCAACTTCGAATACGTTATCTCCTCTCTTCGCGTTTCGCACTCTGCATCCGACAACGGCTGGTCTGCGTGCATCTATTCGAGAGATACAAAAGAATTTTATCATTCCAGAGAATACCGCATCTGCCCCATCGTTGACAGAGTCGGTGGCGGCGACAGCTTTGCAGGCGGCGTTATCTGCGGACTTCTTGACGGCAAGAATTTCAAGGACGCCCTCGAGTTCGGCGTTGCGGCATCTGCTCTTAAGCACACTATCCCCGGCGACTACAACATGGTAACACGCAAGGAAGTTGACGCTCTCGTGGGCGGCGACGGCAGCGGCAGAGTTCAGAGATAAAAGAGGTTTTTTGTTATGGAAATTTTGAAGGAATTATCCTGTATCGGCATTATCCCCGTTGTAAAGATCAACGACGCCGAAAAAGCAGTTCCCCTTGCCAAGGCTCTTGCAAAGGGCGGCCTTGCGGCGGCAGAGATCACCTTCCGCACCGATGCTGCAGAACAGGCGATCAAGAACATCGCCACAGAATGTCCCGACGTTCTTGTCGGTGCAGGCACAGTGCTTACAATCGAGCAGGCAGAACGTGCTCTCAAAGCAGGCGCAAAGTTCATCGTAAGCCCCGGCTTTAACCCCAAGGTGGTAAAATGGTGTCTTGACAACGGTGTCACACCCCTGCCCGGTTGCACCACTCCCTCCGAGATCGAGCAGGCTCTCGAGCTTGGACTTAAGGTGGTAAAGTTCTTCCCTGCAGAGCAGAGCGGCGGACTTGACAAGATCAAGGCAATGTCTGCCCCCTACGGCGGCATCAAGTTTATGCCCACAGGCGGCGTCAGCCTTGAAAACGTAAACAACTACCTTGCCGCAAAGTGCATCATCGCCTGCGGCGGCAGCTTTATGGTAAAAGAAAGCTTCATCGACGGCGAAAACTGGGACGAGATCACAAAGCTCACCGAAAAGGCGGTCGAGACCATGCTTGGCCTTTCGGTCGGCCACATCGGCATCAACCACGAAAACGCCGACGAGGCAAAGAAAACGGCAGACATGCTTTCGCTTCTCACAGGAAAGCCTATTGAACGTGAGAGCGAGAAGGGAATGTTTGTCACATCCGAGTTTGAAGTGATGAAATCCATGGGTCGCGGCAGATGCGGACACATCGCCGTGCTTACCAACAGCGTCGACCGCGCCGTATATCATCTTTCAAAGCGCGGCATAAAGTTTGACGAAGAAACCGCCACCTTCAACGATGACGGCACAAGAAAGTTCATCTATCTTGCCGAAGAATTCGGCGGATTTGGTGTACATCTGATCCAAAGAAAATAAAAAATTCCGCCGATCAAGTTATCCTGATCGGCGGATTCTTTTTTTGTTATTCCACCACGCAAATACCGCGGGAAATGAAATATTGGTTGATCTCTTTCATTTTTTCCGCCGTTGGCATCTCGACCTTGGGCAGGGTGTTTTCCATCTCGACCGCGTCGTATTTTGAGCCTGCAAAGCTGTGATAGGGAAGAACACGCATTTTTGTAAGGTTTTTAAGGGTACACAGAAGATCGGCGATTTTTTCGCACTGATCGTCGTTCATGCCGGGAACATACGGGTATCGCACCTCGATTTTTGCACCGCAATCGTCAAGATAGCGCAGGTTTTCAAGAATAATGCCGTTTTTCTGCCCCGTGCATTTTTCGTGCACGTCCTCGTCGATGGCTTTGATATCGAAAAGAAAAACGTCGGTGTAGGGCATCACGGCATCAAGGGCTTTTTTGTTTACAAAACCGCAGGTGTCAACGGCGGTGGAAACGCCGTTTTCTTTCATTCTTTTCAAAAGCTCTGCGCAAAATTCGGGCTGCATCAGACATTCGCCCCCCGAAAGGGTGATTCCGCCCCCCGAGCTTTCATAAAAGCTTTTGTCCTCAAGAAGTATCGGCACAAGCTCGTCGACACTCATCTTTTTGCCATAGAGTTTTAAAGCTTCGCCAAGACATGCCTCTTCGCATTTTCCGCAGGCGACACATTTTTCTCTGTCAAGTTTGTGCCCGTTTTCGTCAATCGTGTGCGCACCGGTATCGCATACCTCCACGCATTCGCCGCAGCCGATGCACTTTTTTTCGATATACGAAAGCTGGGGGTCAAAGGATATGCTTTCGGGATTGTGGCACCATACACATTTTAAGGGACAGCCTTTAAGAAAAAGGGTGGTTCTTATCCCGTCGCCGTCGTGGATGGCGAATTTTTTTATATCAATAATACTTGCCTTCATCTTTCCTCCGTCAAAGGTTTTCTGCCTGTTTTATAAATTCATCCTGTTCTTTTTTTGAAAGCTCGTTGAAATAAACATTCCAACCGCATCTGCGCACCTGCAGAGTGCTGTATTTTTGCGGCATCTTCTGTGCCGCGCGCAAAACCTTTGGATCAAAAGAGTTTATCTGTACGGCAAAGCCGCCCATTTTCATATATGCCCTCACCAGCGCCGAGACGCCTTTTATACCGTCCTCGCCCGAAAACACAGAGCGATGGAGCATCAGATCAAGCACCGTGCCGTTGGGAATGTCGGTGTAGTCGACAGATGTCACCGAGCGGACGAGCGAGGTCACACCGCCCTTGTCTGTGGCAGTGATGGCGCACATGTTTTTGGACATAGGATCGCCCGAGTGCCGTCCGTCGGCGGTGGCAAGAAGGTTTTTTCCAAAGGTAAAGCACCAGTCTATCGAAAAAGCACCCAGTCTGAAAACTCCCCCGCGGCAATTGGGAACGCCGTTTATCAAAGATGCGCAATACCGCATGATATCGGCGGCAATACCGTCAGGAAGAGCGTTTCCGTTTCCGTACTTGGGGTATTTTTCAAAAAATTCGATCCGCAATTCCTCGTTGCCCTGCCAATCGTTTTTGAGAATATCAAAAAGCTCGCAAAGCGACAACCGTTTTTCTTCAAAAACCGCCTTTTTTATGACAGAAAGCTCGCCTGCAAGGGTGGCAATGCCAAAGGCGTTTATCGAGGTGTTGTTGTATTTTGCACCGCTGTCGTACGCATCGTGAACCCCGTCTTCGGTTATACATCCGCAAAGCAGGGGAGTGAAGAAGGGGGAAGAATTTACATTCGGGTAAAACCTTTCAAAATCATAGCATACTTTAAGGGTTATGTCCGAAAGGTGGGAAATCTGCTCTTTTACAATCGCGTAAAATTCGTCAAAGGTTGCAATTTCTTCTATCGGCTTTGTTTTTGCGCCGACCTGTTTTTTTATGTTCAGATCATATCCGCTTGTAAAAGCGTATTCCACTGCCTTTGGCAGGATAATCCTGCCTGCGCAGGTGGCGGCGATCTCTTTGCCGGCACAAAGCGGCTCGTAACATCCGACGGGAACGTAGTTTTTTGCGTCTTCCTTGTCTGCACCAAGCTTTGTGAGAGCGGCGATAACAACATCGTCGTTCAAAAAAACAATGCTGTTGCGTCCGCGCGATATGCAGGACACGGCATATTCAAGAATGTCGTCTGCAAGCTCCTTGTGACAGCGGATCTGGATTTTCGGATCGTTTATATCAAGGGAGTCGTATTCTTCAAGCACCATCAGCGAAAAATCGCAAACCTCTTTTTGACCGCAAAGGCACAAGGGGGTGTTTGCGGTGAATTTCATGGTGTAATAGCGGAAAAACAGGTGGGACAGGATGATCCGCACGTCTTTTTCGGAAAATCTGCCGCTTTCCACATCATTTTTGTAAAAAGGATAAATAAGCTTGTCAAAAATTCCAAGAGTCCGCGCATTGTTTTCGGTGACAATGGTCATGACCGAATATAAAAGCATCTGCAGCTGCAGAGCTTCGTGGATATTTTTTGGTGGGTTTTCGCGGATGTTCAAAAGCGAAGTGTACACAAGAGCGCAGTTTTCGTCCTTTTCCTTGTGCTTTCCTGCAAGGGCGATGTATCTGTCAATCAGCTTTTGAAGTGCCGTGTAGGAAATGACGATCGAGCGCAAAAGGTCGTGCTCGCGGCTGTTTTCGGGATATTTTTCGGCGCGCTTCTTTGCCTGCGCAATGATGCCGCCGATGCCAAGGGCAAAAAGTCTGTCGTAATCGGGACAGTTGTGACCAAAATCGCAATCGCCGGTGTATGCTCCGCTTTCATATCCGAGAAGCTGAAGAGTTGCCGATTCGGGGCAAACGTCTTTCATGCTTTGCCACAGCATTTCGTATCTGATCTTTCCTGTGATGTTGCAGTTTTCAATGCCAAAAACAAAAAGCTCGTCGGGATGGTAGAATATGCGCGCATTCGAAAGGATATGGTCGATAACGTACGCCCGTGCAACAGCTACCGACGTGCCTTTGTACTTTTCAAACAGTTGTATGCATTCCTTTTCAATTGTCACAAGGTCGGTTCCGACGGTAAGATACGGCTCTTTTTGCTCGTGCGCCCTTTTAAGCTCAGCCTTGTCAAGAATAGCGGTCAGCATAAATATCCCTCCGTTCTTTTTCAAGTATAACCCTGTCAGAGCAAAAAATCAATAGACAAAATATAAGCTTTTGCACATTTCGAACATGAATATTGACTTTTTCTCCTCGTTTTGGTAAAATTAAAAAAAGGCGGTGAAACAATGAAAGATCTTTTAAGCTCCGAATATATCATCGGACACATCGGCTGCGTCATCAAAAGCTTTATGCCCGAGGGGGTGTATGAAAACATTGTCAGGGGCAGACACTCCGAATGTCTTGTTTTTGTAACCTCGGGGAGTGCGCAATATTCTTTCGGCGCAAGTATTCTTAACGTCGAAAAAGGCGACGTGCTTTTTCTTTCAAAAAACTCGCGCTATACCATCAGAGTGTTTCCCGATTACAAATATATCTACACCGATTTTGACATCTGCTCGGAAGATTCCGGAAAGCTTGTAAGCGCGGTATACAAACCCGATCCGCGAAAGACCAACGAAGCCTTCAGAAGCCTTTTGTTTTATTGGACGAGGGGCGGACGAAAAAGATATACAAAATCAAGGGAGCTTTTGTATTCGATCTACGATCTGCTGTTTGACAGCAAAATAGGGGACACCGAAAGACATCTTGCGCTGATCGAGCCTGCCATCCGCATGATAGCAGAACACTCGGCAAACGAGCCGATCTCTGTTGAAAACCTTGCCGATGCCTGTGGCATCAGCTGTGTTCATCTGCGAAGAATGTTTATGAAACAGTTTGGGATGCCCCCTGTAAAATATATTTCAAAGCAAAAAATCGACCGAGCCAAGGAGCTTTTGGAATACGACACGTCGAGCATAACGGCGATAGCCGAGATGCTGGGATACTCGGGAATTTTCTATTTTTGCAAGAGCTTCAAAAAAGAAACAGGCCTTACCCCGGGTGAATACAGAAAGCTGCACGGCAAATGATTTTTGTAAAAAAACGCCGCCGTTTTCGGTTGACAGAGCGCAGCGGCTGTGATATAATAAATACAAATAACAGATAATATCGGGAGAATAATATGAAAATTTTGCTTACAGGCGGCGCAGGCTTCATCGGCTCGCACACCGCCGTCGAACTTCTTAATATCGGCCACGATGTTGTGATCGCCGACAATTTTTCAAACGCCAGCCCTGCCGTTGTTGAACGCATCGAAAAGATAACAGGCAAGAGTGTCAAGGTATATAACATCGACATCTGCGAAAAGGCTCTTTGCGAGGGAATGTTTGAGGCAGAAAATTTTGATGCCGTCATTCACTTTGCAGGATACAAGGCTGTTGGCGAATCGTGTCAGAAGCCTTTGATGTACTATCGCAACAATCTTGATTCCACCCTCACCCTTGTGGAAACAATGACAAAATACGGCGTAAACAACATCGTTTTCAGCTCGTCCGCCACAGTTTACGGTATCCCCGAAACTGTTCCGCTGGTTGAAGGTATGCCCACAGGCTGCACCAACCCCTACGGCTGGACAAAATATATGAACGAGCAGATCCTTACCGATGCGGCAAGCGCAAACCCCAACCTTTCTGTCGTTCTTCTGCGCTATTTCAACCCCATCGGTGCGCATGAATCGGGACTCATCGGCGAAGCCCCCAACGGCATTCCCAACAACCTCATGCCATATATCGCCCAGGTTGCCGTTGGCAAGCGCGAAAAGCTTTCGGTGTTTGGCAACGACTATCCCACCCACGACGGCACCGGTGTGCGCGATTATATCCACGTTGTCGACCTCGCCCGCGGCCACGTCGCTGCCATAGACTATGCCGCAAACAACAAGGGCACAGAGATTGTAAATCTCGGCACTGGCATCGGATACAGCGTTCTTGACCTTGTAAAATCCTTTGAAAAGGTAAACGATATCAAGATCCCCTATGTTATCGCCGAAAGACGTGCAGGCGACGTTGCGGAAGTGTACGCCGACCCCAAAAAGGCAAAGGAGCTTCTTGGCTGGCAGGCAGAAAAGACCATCGACGATATGTGCCGCGACACCTGGAACTGGCAGAAAAACAACCCCAACGGCTACGACGAATAATTCTTTTGTAACAAAATACGGGAGGTGCGTTTCGCTCTCCCGTTGTTTTTTCCCCATTGATAAAAATCCTCATCAAACGTCTTGAACTTGTGCCCGTTTTTTGATATAATATACCCAAAGGAGAGGATTTTTTATGAAAACTGTTACCTTGAATATATCAAAAGAATACGATTGCGACGTTCTTGTCTGCGGCGGCGGAGTCAGCGGATTTGCCGCGGCGGTGTCGAGCGCAAGAAATGGCGCAAAAACGCTGCTTATCGAATCGGGCGGATTTCTTGGCGGCACCGCCACCAAAGGATTGGTCGGCCCTTTTATGACCTGTTTTGACGCGCAAGGAAAGGATAAGATAATAAAGGGACTGTTTTCCGAGCTTTGCGATCGCCTTGTTGCCGACGGCGGAGCAATATATTCCGATAATTGCCGCGGAGGTGACAGCCGCAGCGGATATCGCACGTCGGGACATATCGGCGTCACCCCCTTTGATGCCGAAAGCTTAAAGCGAGTGACCGAGCAGATGTGTCTTGAATCGGGCGTGAAGCTGCTTTACCACACCACCCTTATCGGTTGCGATACATCCGACGGCAAAATAAACTGTGTCTACGCCGCAGATTTTGAAAATATCATCGCGATAAATGCAAAAATCTACATCGACACCACCGGCACTGCCGCCCTTGTGCACAAGGCAGGCGGCGAGACCATGCGCGGCAACGACGACGGCATTTTGCAGACGGCATCCACCTTTTTCGTCATCTCGGGGGTCAACAAGGCGGTGCTTGACGAATATATGAGCACCCACACCGAAATGCGCGAAAGGTTTTTTATGGATATCATCGAGCGCGGACAGGCAGACGGAAGTTTTCCCTGCGGCACGCAAAAGCTTCGTATTTTTGAAAATCCCGACGGCAACTGGACGGTGAATATGGCACAGGTCGACGAGCAGCTTGACGAGCTTGATGCAGATGCCGTAACGGCGGCAGAGATCGATCAGCGATGCCAGATAGTTAAGATAATCGAGTTTTTAAAGAAGAATATCTGCGGACTTGAAAATATAAAGCTTGTCACCACAGCCTCCGACATCGGCGTGCGCGAAAGCCGCCGCATGGTGGGAAAAACGATCTTTTGCCTTGACGATATAAAAGATGCAAGAAAATTTGACGACCGCATTGCCGTCTGCGCCAATTCCATCGATATCCATCAGAAAAAAGGCGTAAGCTACAGCGCTCACAACAACGCCAATTATTACATTCCCCTTTCGTGCCTTGTCTCGAAGAATGTCAAAAACCTTTTGACGGCAGGCAAAAGCCTTTCTGCCGACAGGTTTGCCTTTGCGGCAGTCCGCGTAATGCCCCCTTGCATTGCCATGGGTCAGGCGGCGGGTACCACGGCGGCTCTTGCGGCAAAGGAGGAGCTTGCGGCGTCCGACGTGCCGTACGGGAAGGTGCAAAAGATACTTCTTGAAAACGGAGCTTTTCTTGGATAATACAAAGAGGAACTGTGTGATACAGTTCCTCTTTCATTTATGGTTTTATCCTTCAAATTCGCAACGTCTTATGATATGATCCTGGAAAGAAGAATCAAGCTCGTTGAAATATCCGCTCCATCCCCACACGCGCACGATAAGGTTGGGGTATTTTTCGGGATGCGCCTTGGCATCGAGAAGTATCTCTTTGTTGACCGAATTCAACTGTAGCTGATGGCCGCCCAGATCAATAAAGCTTTTTACAAGCTGTGCCGTCTTTTTGATACCGATGTCGTTGCGCAGAACGCTGTCGTGTATCTCAAGGGTAAGGGGGCCGCCGTTTATGATATTTGAAAGGTCAAACTTTGTAAACGACTGAATAACCGAAAGTATTCCGTCGGGTCGCACGTCGAGCGAGGGAGAAAAGCTTGACGGATATGGCTCGAAAGCCTTTCTTCCGTTGGCGGTGGCAGGGCATTTTTCCGAAAGATAGATATATCCGTGGGCACTGCCTGTACCTGCTCTCCAAACGCCTCCCGTGGGGCAGGGCTTGTTGTTAAGATATCCCGAAAAGGTCTTCATAAGGAAGTTTGCAATGTCATCAACGTAATCGTCGTTGTTTCCCATTTTCGGGCAGGAAGAGAGCAGCTTTCTTTCCTCCTCAAAGCCTTCGTAGTTGGCATCGAGCATCGAAACAAGCTCTGTCTTTCCGATCTTTTTCTCGTCGAAAACCAGCTTTTTTATCGCTGCCAGCGAGTCTGCTGCAACGGCAATACCTGCGCCGTGGCAACCGTAGTTTGAGTATTTTGCACCGCCCGACCAGATGTTTGTAAGCGTTTCAATACATCCGTCGGTGAAAACAGAAACAAGGGGAATGTAAACGGGTTCGTCGTCCTTACATTCATCCATTTTTATGTCGCACTCGCAAATAATCTCGTTTGCAACGTGATCCATAAGCTCGTCAAAACTGTCGGAGCTTTCAAGATATTTGTGGATGGCTCTGTTTGTGACAGAGGGAAAATCCATGTCGCGTCTGTTGGGGGTGTCTGAGCCGCAGTTTGGAATAATAAATTCCCAGCAGGCGGCAACCGTATAATTTATGGCATCGTCGGGGTCGTAACCCAGCTTTATAAGTCCGGGAACAACCACGTCGTCGTTGCAGTACTGCGGAAAACCAAGTCCCTGCTTGGTAAGAAGGGTTGCAAATTCATAAAGTTCGTCGGGGGTGTTTTTGCCCACGCGCAGGTTTATCTTGGGGTCGATCAGGTTGAGCTCGAGCGATGCCTGCATGCACATCTGCGAAAGCTCGTTGTAAACGCTCTTGCCGTCTTTGTCAAAACCGCCGAGTATCATGCTTTGACCGTTGTCGCCCTGCTGTATGCCGAAATAGCGGTCCGAATCAAAGTTTAGTGAAATGAAAAATTCTTCGATGGTTTCAAAAATTTCGTCGTCACTTATTCCGCGAGCTTTGTCGGCAAGATAATAGGGGTACATATACTGGTCAAATCTTCCGAGTCCCAGATGTGTTGCTCCCGTCCATCTCAAAAAGTAGCTCGAAAGCTTTATGAAAAGGCAGGCTTCATAAAAGCTTTCTGCACCCTTTCGCGGAAGCTTGCAAAGAGCTTCATAAAGCTTTGTGTTGCCGCTGTCCTTTGCCTGTTCTTTCTGCTTGTCGCATAATTCAAGGCAGATATAAAGGTCTTCGATCATACATTTGCCGAAAGTAAGCTTTTCTGCGTCGTTGGTTTTTGACATACTGTCCTTTATTTTTTCGATCACGCTGTCAAAGCCCTGCGCCATAATGCTTGCGTAGTTTACGGTAATATTTCCTGCTCCGGGCGAAAGATAGGTGTCTATCGAGCGGTTAAAGCCAAAATAATCGTTTTCGAAAGATACGGGCGAATCGGTGCGAATATGCTTTCTGAAAAGTTTTTCGTTTTCAGAAAGCGAGCGCGGAAAAACTTCCCTCGGCTCTTGTGTGCCTGTGCGTCTTTGCTTTCTGTATTCCTTGCTGTTCAATAGATCGAGAAGGCTTTTGATTCTGTCTGTCATAACAACACCTCACAAAACTTTAATTTCTATTCCGTATCTGTCAAAAATTTCTTTTCTTATCACCACTTCAACCGTTTCGTCAAAATCGGGGGTGTATTTTCTGCCGGTCATGGCGTATTTTCCGCCTGCCATCTTGTTGTATGGCAAAAGCTCGGCGTATTTTATGCCGTGTTTTTCAAGAAAAAGGGCAATTCTTTTTATATTTTCCTCTGTGTCTGTAACGGTGGGGATCAGGGGTATGCGCACAACAAAATCCTTGCCGCTGTCGCACAGAGCGGCAAAATTTTTGTGTATTTTTGCGTTTGAAACGCCGGTGTGGCGAACGTGTTCTTTGTCGTCCATTATCTTCAGATCAAAAAGATAGTAGTCGCAAAGCTCAAGGCTTTTTTTGAACACTTCGGGGTCGCAATATCCGCAGGTCTGGATCGCCGTGTGAAGCTTTCCCTTAAGTATTTCAAGACATTCGAACAAAAATTGTGTCTGGCAGAAGGGTTCGCCGCCCGAAAAGGTGACGCCGCCGCCTTTTTCAAAGAATATCTTGTTTTTCAAAAGCTTTTGGCAAAGTTCATCCGGCTCGTACCGGGTGCCGCATAGCCTCAAAAGGTTTCGGGGGCAATTATTTATGCTTTCGGTTGTGTATCTTAGTACATCTCCGTCTTTTTCGGCGTATTCTTCGCATTTTCCGCACATAAGGCATCCGTTGGGCGATCTGACGATCTCGGGCTCTTTGTGCTGACCTTCCGGGTTGTGGCACCAGCTGCAACGCAAAGGACAGCCTTTAAGAAAAACAGACGTGCGTATGCCCGGCCCGTCGTACACCGAAAATTCTTCTATCGAAAAAACTGTTCCTTTCATTGCACATCACTTCCTTTTATTTTAATATAACAGACAGAAGTTGACAAAACAAGAAATATATTGTATAATTATAGACAAAAGTTAAGGTTGGTGATTTTTTTGATCGAGCATCAGATAACAAATTCCTACGGCAACTACAACAGCAACACTTTTATTTACAAAGACCTCGACTACACCCCCCATTTTCACGGAAATTACGAGCTGATATATGCCCTGCGCGGTGACATCGAAATATCGACCAACGGCGTTTTTGACACCCTGCATCAGGGTGAAATGATCCTTGTTTCGCCCTACACCGTCCATTCGCTGAAGGCGCAGGGAGAGGATGAAATGTGGGTAAGTGTTTTTTCGCCCGATTTTATATCGTCGTTTGACGAAAAAAACAGAAATATCAACTATTCAAAATTCAGATGCGACAACGAAGTAGAAGAAATTCTTAAGAAATTTCTTTTTGTCAAAAAAGCACCCGAACATTTTTTGCACATTTCGTGTCTGTATCTTGTTTGCAACGAATGTGTAAAGCACGCTGTACCTGCCGATTCGCGCGCCAACAACGAGTTCAGATACAGGGTGATAGAGCTTATCTCTGCCAATATAGACTGCGAGCTTTCGATGAAACAGGTGGCGGATGCGTTGGGGTATGAATATCACTATTTTTCCGCCCTTTTCAATGAGGGCTTTGGCATGAATTTCAAGGCTTTTGTCAATCTTTTTCGCTTTGAAAAAGCCTGCCGCCTGCTCTGCGACAAGCGCGCCGATATAACAAAGATCTGCGGCGAATGCGGATTTGGAAGCATCCGCAATTTCAATCGAGTTTTCAAAAGCATCAGCGGCCGCACCCCCGGCGAATATAGGGCAGAACAATAAAAAATGCGGCAGAAATGCTGCACTTCAACTTGTAGTAAAACTATTGATGAAAGTTTTTTGATAAAACTTTTTTACAAAAAAAGTTTTCGGTTTCAAAAGGCGGAGCCATTGGAATCCGCCACCCTTTGAATAGGGTGGACCGAAACTTTATCATTTGGTGTGGAATTTCATCATTGGACGGGCGAACACAGTTCGCCCCTACGATTGGATTTTTAAACATTGATTTGAAATTTGCACCCCAACAAACGCCTTCCCCTTTGAAAAGCTGCGCATTTTCCGGGATGGGGGACCGCGTCAGTGGTGGATGAGGTGTTGGGATTTAACATGTGGCAAAAAAGGGAAACCCCCGGCGAGGGTTTCCCTCTTGCACTCCGTGCAATGCACCCGTCGAAGTTTGTGCAACAAACTTCAGAAGTTGCTTGCAACTTCCCCTGCGCAAAATGGCGCAAAGGGGGTGTTTCGCTCTCTGCGGAGAGCGACCAAAGGCGCCGCCTTTGGAATCCGCCACCCTTTGAAAAGGGTGGACCGAAACTTTATCTTTTGATGTGGAATTTAACGGGTGGCAAAAACAGAAACATTGTAGGGCAGGGGCCCCGTCCTGCCGTTCGGTATAGAATCTAATCAATGGAAAAAACGATAATATCGTAGGGCAGGGGCTTGACACAGCTAAATTTGCGCTGTGCGCAAGCTAAATTGACCTGCGGTCAGCTGAATTTGCCCCCTCACGCCTTTTCGTAGATCCCCGTGATCTCGCAGATATACATGGTGTGAAAATCCTTCGACGGATAATTGATGCCCACAAGCGACGGATCAATAAAAGATTCTTCATCAAGCTCCTGCGCAAACAGCTTTTTACCGACGATGGTAAGCTGTGCTTCGTCAAAGAAAACCGCACCGTCGCAAACATCGGCGTTAAGCCCTGCATCTTTTATCTTGTTGCAGTCTCTGCCCGATCTTCTGCCGCAGATCGTCAGTGCATCGCGGTATTTTTCATCAAAGAACGAAAGGGTAACCGTGTCCTGCGCGTCGATAAATTCCTTTGTAAAGCGTTGGGGTCTTACAAAGCAAAAGAAAACGTTTTTACCCCACAAAACACCCACTCCGCCCCAGCTGGCGGTCATGGTGTTTATTTTTTTGTCCTCTCTTTTTTCGTCGCAGGCAGAAATAAGCATCCATTCCTTGCCTATTTTTGTAAAAGGGTTAAAATTAAAATCGGCAATATCTTTTTTTGTAAGCTTCATGTTGTTCACCTCGTCAGATTATATGTTTTTTGTTTTACAAATAGCACTTTATGGTGTCCTCAATCCAGTATGCGTATTCTGTGTCGCCCCTTTCAAGGCTTTTTAAAAGAAGATATACGTCGCATCCGTCAGACGGATCGTGCCACACATCGGCAAAGACAAAGTCGTATTCGGCACTATTTTTGCTCTTTTGCTCGGCGGCAAAAAACAGGGCGTCAAATTCTACCACCTTTATTTTTTCCTTTCCATCAAACTGCGGCAAAATATGCTTTTCAAATAGTTCGATGGCGCATTTGTCGCGCTCGATCACGGTGACCGACGTCACGTTTTCTTTAAGCGATGCCATGTATGCAAAATATCCCAGCCCCAAACCATAGGTCAGCACCCGTCCGTGGGCTTTTTCAATCGGCTTTTTCATGGTGTTGATCTCGTTTGGGGTAACAAGCATCCATTCTCTGCCGTCCTGTAAAATGCAAGGGTACTGAAATTTTTTGTCAAAAAATCCCACCTGCGGAATAATTCTTCCGTCTGGCATTTTTTTCAGATCGTCAAAGACAAAAAGCTCATAGGGCTTGTAGCTTTTTTTCTCCAGTGTCCAGCCGCCGGAGCGGATGTGATCGAGCTTTATATTCGTATAGTACGGATCTTGCGAAAAGCTTTTGGGGTCAAGTTTTTTTACGGTTTTTGAAAGGTAGTTTTGCATCATATCCCGATCGTCATAAAGATCAAGAGCACCTGCCAGCAGCACCCGATATGCTTTTTCGTCCGAAAATCCGCAGTCGTTCCTAAGATCCTCCACCATTTCGCTGCTTATGCCGTCGGGGCAGTTGTTGATAAAAAGCGAAAGGGCCGAAAGCAGCCTTTCGTTTTGGTCGTGTATTTTTTTGTTTTCCATGTTTTTCAAAGAAAGGCGCTCGTTTTTTGAGCGCCTTTTCGTCTTATTCTTTGTTTTCGTCTTCGCCCTTTTCGGGTTCGGTTTCTTCGTCGTTACCTTTTTCGCCGGAGCGAGAGTCCTTGGGTTGTGCCTCGTCTATCAGCTCTTTGGGATCAAAGCCAAAGGGGAAGAAAAATCCGTTGCCCTGTTCGGGGGTTGTTTCTTCTCTGTCGGCTTCGTCCTTGCCGTTCTGCTTTACGGTAAAGACCTGCTGACGACGCTTTTTATCGTTTTCGTCATCGCTCTGCTTTTTCTTTGCTTCGGCAATGGCGGCGATCTCCTCGATGGTGGGGGTGGGATCTGTGTCCATAACGAACTTAAACTGATCCTCGTCCATCGTTTCGTATTTCATCAGGAATTCCGCCGTCACGTGCATCTTATCCTCGTTTTCACGAATAAGCTTTTCGGCAAGGGCAAAGCATTCGTCGATGATGCTCTTGATCTCGCTGTCAATAAGTGCCGCTGTCTGCTCGGAATAGTTTTTGGAGTTGTTGAAATCACGGCCGAGGAAAACTTCGTCGTTCGAGCGTTCGGAAGTGTATGCAATGGGGCCAAGCTTGTCGCTCATACCCAACTGGGTTATCATATTGCGGGCAATCTGGGTTGCGTGCTGGATATCGCCTGATGCTCCGCCCGAAATGTCATCGAAGAAGATCTTTTCGGCAACACGTCCGCCAAGACCCATGGTGATTCTTTCAAGCAGTTCTTTTTTGTAAACGCTGAATCTGTCCTCCACCGGCACGGTAAGGGTATATCCCAAAGCGCGGCCTGCGGGGATGATAGATATCTGACGCACGGGATCAACGTGTGGCAAAAGATGGGCAAGAACTGCGTGACCTGCCTCGTGGTACGCGGTCTTCAGTCTTTCTTCGCGCTTGAACTTGCGCGATTTTTTCTGGGTGCCCATGGTGATCTTTATGGTCGCTTCTTCGATATCGTCCATACCGATCAGTCTCTTGTGCTTGCGTGCCGCGTGAAGCGCCGCTTCGTTAAGAAGGTTTGCAAGGTCGGCACCTGTAAAACCAACGGTGGCCTGGGCGATCTTTTCAAGATCCACAGTTTCTTCAAAGGGCTTGCCCTTGGCGTGTACCTTAAGAATATCCACACGACCCTTAAGATCGGGGTAGTTCACTGTTATCTGTCTGTCAAAACGTCCGGGACGCAAAAGGGCAGGGTCAAGAATATCGGGGCGGTTTGTCGCCGCAATAACGATAACACCCTCGTTGCTGCCGAAGCCGTCCATTTCAACAAGAAGCTGGTTTAAGGTCTGCTCTCTTTCGTCGTGGCCGCCGCCAAGGCCTGCACCTCTGTGGCGTCCCACGGCATCGATCTCGTCAATAAAGATGATGGAGGGAGCATTCTTTTTTGCGTTTTCAAAAAGGTCGCGGACACGTGACGCGCCGACACCTACGTACATTTCCACAAAGTCCGAACCGGATATCGAATAAAAGGGAGCACCTGCCTCGCCTGCAACGGCTTTGGCAAGAAGGGTTTTACCGGTACCGGGAGGGCCCACCAAAAGGACACCGCGGGGAATACGGGCACCCAGCTCGTGATATCTTGCAGGATTTTTAAGAAATTCCACAACCTCCTGCAGTTCTTCCTTTTCCTCGTCGGCACCTGCCACGTCGGCAAATCTGACTTTGTTTTTGCTGTCTGTCATCAGATGAGCGCGGGATTTGCCAAACGAGTTGATCTTTCCTCCCTTGCCGCCCATGGCCTGGTTCATCGAAACAAAATAGAAGATAACGACAAAACCGATAAGCAAAAGGGTGGGAAGATACGACACCCACCACGGGATATTGGCAGGTTCTTCAAAATCATAGCTTTCGATAACTCCGCTTTCAAGCTGTGCGGCATAAAGCTCGCCCAGGTCTTTGGTAAACATATCAAGACTGCGAAGCTTGTAAACAACTTCTTCTTCCTCCTCGTTGTTGAGGACAAGAACAAGCTCGTTGCTGTTGGAAACCTCGAAGGATTTTACTTCTTCGTTCACAAAGTAGTTGCGGATGTCACTGTAGGTGACGTCTTCCTTGTCAGAGTTTCCGATCAGCCAGTTGGTCAGGGCGATCATGGCGATGATCGCGATGATGTAAAATGCGATTACCTTGAAGTTCTTTTTCATTAAATTGTTATATCACTCCTTTAAGGGGGTTGAAATTTTACGAGCGGTAAAAAGCGACAACGGTGCAATCTCCCGTCCCGTCGTGCTTTGCGTCATCGCACGGGGCGGAAAAAAGGGGAAGACACACGACAGTGTCGCTGCCATTTTCGTTTTTGGTACAAACAAGAGGAACAAGTCGGCGTTCGTCTTCGGGAATTTTCATGTCAGAAAAAACTTTTTTCAGCTTTCTCGACATTCCGCCAAGCACAAAAACGTCATGTTCCTTTCTCGGGCGTGCAAAAACGCTACTATCTATTATATCAGATGCAACAAGCGCTTTTTTATACAATTTGTAAACAATATCTTCGTTTTTGATAACCTGCGGGATTTGCGCATCTTTGCCGCGTGCCATAAAGACCGCGTATTTTTCGTTTATAATATTTTCTCCGCAAACCAGCGGAATATCAAAAAAACGGTCGGTGTTTTGGTCGTTTTCGTTTTTGTCGTTGCGTTTGCAAAAGCAAAGTCCGTTTTTCGAAACGACGGCGCAGATATTTCCCGGCAGGCAGACCGTGCGTTTTTGCCCGTCAGCGCCACAAGAATGTATTGCGTTTGCGACATCCTGCGTGTTTTTAAGAGACAGAAGAAAACGGCTTTCGCACACCGTCGAAAAGCTTTCGCGGATATGCCTTTTCAAAAGGGGAGGCGGAAGAGCGGAGAGCTCTTTTGCCGTCATGCCGTCGAAGGTGCGATCACGCGAAAGTACAGCCAAAAATTCCTTGTCCTCACGAGCGTTTTCCGATAATCTCAAAATCGCGCTCTCAAGCTCGGGGTTCAGCTTTTTAAGCTGTGGGATCACCGAGATCCGCAGAAAATTTCTCGAGTATTCTTCGCTTTCGTTGGTTTCGTCGGTAATGTGACCCTGCCCTTTGGCATCAAGATATTCTTCCACCTCGTGGCGCGAAAGCCGGATGAGCGGACGGATATATGCGCCCCTTGTGGGCGGTATTCCGCAAATTCCGTCGCCGCCTGCGCCGCGAACAAGATTGAAGATCACCGTTTCGGCGTTGTCGGATGCCGTGTGCGCCGTGGCAACGCGATCTGCACCGAAATGCGCCTTTGCACGCTCAAAAAAAGCGTATCTTGCGTTTCTTGCCACCATTTCAACGCTGCCGCCCTCATTTTTGCAAAGGCTTGGCACGTCGACCTTTTCGGAATAAAAGGGTACAGACAGTTTTTCGCACAAAGATCTTGAAAAAATCTCGTCTCTTTCCGCCGTTTCTTTTCTTATCATGTGGTTCAGATGGCAGGCGCAAAGCGAAAACTGCAATTTTTCCGACAAAGCACAAAGAGCCAGAAGAAGGCACACAGAATCTGCGCCGCCCGAAAGGGCAACGACGATCTTATTGCCTTTTTCCGTCATATCGTATTTTTCTATCGTCGAGCGAACCGTGCTTTCAAAATGTTCGGCAACAGCCGATTTTTTGTTATTCATTGTGAGCTGTGTCCACCGAAATAAACTTTGTATACTGACCGTACCAGCCAAGATCCGCCTTGCCGGTTGAGCCATGGCGGTTTTTGGCGATTATACACTGGGCAGTATTCTGCTTTTCGGGGTCATCCTTATAATATTCTTCACGGTAAAGAAACATGATAACGTCGGCATCCTGTTCGATGGCACCCGAATCTCTAAGGTCTGACGCCATGGGAGTTTTGTCGGTTCTGCCCTCAACTCCACGGTTCAGCTGGGCACAGGTGATGACGGGAACCTTAAGATCCTTTGCAAGAAGCTTTAAGTTTCTCGAAATCTCGCCGATCTCCTGCACACGGTTGTCGCTTTTGGAATCGGATTGCATCAGCTGCAGATAGTCGATGATTACAAGTCCCAGATTTTTCACACGGCGAAGCTTTGCTTTCATGCCCGTCACGGTGATGCCGGTGGTGTCGTCGATAAGAATGTCTGTTTCCGAAAGAACAGCCGCGGCACGGGCAAGGTTTGACCAGTCGTTGTCCTCCAGCTCGCCGCTTCGCATCTTGTAGCTGTCGATAAGCGCTTCTGCCGAAAGCATACGCGAAACAATCTGTTCGTTCGACATTTCCAGCGAGAAGATGGCAACCGCTTTTTTCTGACGGCAGGCAACGTTGGCGGCAATGTTAAGACAAAAGGCGGTCTTACCCATACCGGGACGTGCGCCCACAACGATAAGGTCGGATTGGCCCATACCGATAAGAAGCTTGTCGATGCTGCTGAAATAGGTGGGAATACCCATGGCCGCCTGACGGTTGGTGATAAGCTCCTGCAGATGCGAATAGTGCTGCAAAATCACGTCGCGGATGTGGGCAAAGCCCTTGGAATTGACATCGCTGGCGATGTTAAAGATTTTCTGCTCGGCGCTGTCAATAATGCTTGCCACGTCGCCTTCTGCGGTGTATGCCATGTCTTCAATCTCCTCTGCGGCGCGGATAAGGTTGCGCAGCATGGATTTGTCGCGGACAATCTTGGCATAGTCGGTTATGTTTGCAGAGGTAGACACCGAATCGGCAAGCAGTTTTATATAGTTTTTGCCTCCGCCCTCGTCGGCAACTCCTGCCTGCGCAAGGGCATCAAGCAGGGTTACGACCTCGATGGTGCGGCTTTGCAAAAACAGAGCCTGCATGGCTTCAAAAATGTTTTTGTTCTGCTCAAGATAAAAATCGTCCGCGCGGATAATGTTTGCGACGTCCTTGAACCTTTCGGGATCAATCAGGATGGCGCCAAGAAGAGCCTGTTCGGCCTCTGTCGCAATGGGCAGGCGCCTTGGGCTGTCGATGCTTGTGATCTCGTGAGCCATTTTGTATAAGACTCCTTGTAAATTATTCTTTGGATGCGATGACAACAGAAAGCTTTCCTGTGATCTCGGGGTGGAGCTTTACGTCAAGGGTATAGCTGCCGTAAGCCTTGATGGCGTTGTCAAGAACGATCTTGCGCTTGTCCACGTCGATGTCGTGCTGCTTTTTAAGTTCTTCTGCAATTTCCTTGGATGTGATGGCACCATAAAGACGGGAATCTGCGCCCGAGCTTGCATAGATTTTCACGGTGATGCCCTGAAGCTTTTCTGCGTTTTCCTTTGCCAGCTTCTTTTCTTCGGCCAGCTTGTGAGCCTTTGCGGCTTCTTTGTTTTTAAGATCGTTGATGATGGTGGGGGTGAGCTCGCAGGCGAGCTTTTTGGGGAAAAGGAAGTTTCTTGCATATCCGTCCGAAACGTTTACAACCTCTCCTTTTTTGCCCTGTGCCTTAACGTCTTCCAAAAGTAATACTTTCATTTTTTGTACCTCCGTATATGAGAAATTTATTTGTTTATTCTTTTACGACCGAGTCGATCGCATTTTGCAAAAGTTCTGTTGCCTGTTCTATTGTCACATCGCGCAATAGAGCGCCTGCGGCATCAAAATGTCCGCCGCCGCCGAGCGATTCGAGAATCAGCTGAACGTTCACCGCGCCGCCCGAACGGGCAGAGATGTTTACGTTTGCCCCGATGCGCGCCAGAACAAAGGTGGCGTCCACGCCGGTTATCGACAAAAGTCGGTTTGCGCTCTTGGAAGAAACCAGCTTTGTCTGGCTGGCATCGTCCGAATCAAGCTTTGTGGTGGCGATTATCATTCTGTCACGATAGATGGAAATGTTGTTTTCAATATCCGCTTCGTACATAAATTCGTCAAGGTTTGTGCGGAAGAAGTTCTGGGCTTCAATCGGGTCTGCGCCCAGCGACCGCAAAAACAGCGCCGCGCTGAAGGTGCCCACACCCGTGTTTTTGCTGAAATTGTTGGTGTCAAGGATAATGCCAGCAAAAAGAAGCTCGGATTCAATCTTTGTCAGTCCGCCGTGGGGCAGGGCATATTCGGCAATCTCGCACAAAAGCTCGGATGCCGATGAAACCGAAGGCTCGATGTAGGCAAGCTTTGGCGGAATGGCATATTCCTCCTGCACCTTGCGGTGGTGGTCGATAATCAGATAGTTCATGCAGTTGTCGTATATTTCCTTCGACTCGAACATATCGGGATTGTTTACATCGCAGATGATGAGAAGAGTGTCGGAATTTATCATATCCTGCGCCGTTGCCGCATCGGTAAAAAGCTCGTAGTAATAGTTGAGCCCGCGCATGCGCGAGAAGATGGGCTTCAGGTTCACGTCGTGGATATTAACGACTATTTTGGCTTGCTTGCCAAGGGTGGTTGCAATGCGCGCCGCCGCAACGCAGGATGCAATGCTGTCGTGGTCGCAAAATCTGTGACCCATGACGATAACGTTCGAGCTTTTTTCGATAAGAGCCGAAAGCTCGCCGGCAATAACTCTCGATCGGATCTTTGTTTTTTTCTGAACAGTCTTTGTTTTTCCGCCGTAATATTCGGTGGAGCTGTCGGTTCTCAGCACTGCCTGGTCACCGCCGCGCTGAAGCGCAAGCTCCAGGGCAGAGCGTGCCGCCGCTTCCTTTTCGGCAAAAGATCCGGGAATGTTGGAAACGCCGATGGATGCCGTGATTGGGGTGGAGGATTCGTCCACCTCGGTTTCGCGGATGCTGTCGAGAATATCAAATTT
>SVTM01000016.1 GCA_015063785.1 Oscillospiraceae bacterium | reverse complement strand
ACGATCCCACCGATCCCCCCGCAGGTGGTAATGACGGCGAAGATGATCCCACCGATCCCCCCGCAGGCGGTAATGACGGCGAAGATGATCCCACCGATCCCCCCGCAGGCGGCAATGACGGCGAAGATGATCCCACCGATCCCCCGGCGGGCGGTAATGACGGCGAAGATGATCCCACCGATCCTCCTGCAGGTGGTGAAGATGACGAGCCCGAGATTGACATGACCGAGGATGACATCGTTATTGATGAGATCAAAAAGCTTCTTGCCGATCTTGAGTCCAGAAAGAGATTTACTGACCCCAAGGAGTTTGGTCCTTTCTTTAACAAGGTCAAAAACGTCCTCAAGGATGTTATCACAGACAGCGAAACAATCCTTATCACTCCCGAATACGTCAACGAAGAGTATTATGACATAATGCAGGAGATCAAAGAAGATTACAAGGCTCTTTGCGATATTTGCATCGGCGAATTCAACGCTATTGTGAACGATTGTGCCACAAAGTACAAGGCTATTCTTGTCGAATACTTCTACGATATTATCCCCGAAGAAGCCTTTGAAATGTTAGGCTGATAACAAAAGAATTACCCGGGCATTTTTGCAATGCCCGGGCGTTTTTTTACCTGTAAGTGGGATATGGTAAGCTTTTTTTGAAAAATTATATTGAAAAACCGACAATTTGTAGTATAATATATAATGAATGGATATTGAATTTTTGTTCGGAGGTAACACAAATGTCGGCAAGCGCAGGTATACACATTCTGACAGACAGAAAAGCCAAGATACTGACGGCAATAAAAGCTTCTCTTCACGATGCCGAAAAATTGGCAGAAAATGTCGAAGATAAGGGCGCGTCGAAGGATCAGATATCGGGGGACAGATTCCGCGAAATATATGACGAATGCGAAAAGACCTTTGGTGACAGCCTTTTCAGAAACGTTGCCGTGGTGCTTTACGACGATTACGTTTCCCAGCTTTATGAGGATTGCGAGCCCGAATATATTGAGAATCAGGCACAAAGCTACAGCGAGATATTTGACAAACCTGTGCTGTACTCTGTTCTTCTTGATAACGATGCCGTCATTTTCGGCGTGGCTATCGGCGGAAAGCTTGCCACTCGCCGCGTAACGGGTGAATATCTCGATGAATACGATCTGTGCGACGAAAAGATCAATATGGACTATCTTTCTCGCATTTTCAATGCCACAAACCTTTCGGATCTCAATGAATATGACAATGTGGGCGATATACTTTTTGCTCTTGAAGAGGATTACGGCATCTGTGCCGACGTTTCGCCCCTGTCTTTGCCGTTGTTTGATGATAAGTACAAGCTGCTTGAGGAAAGCGAAAGCTTTTGCGTTTATTCAGATATTGAATGATTTTTTGAAAAAAAGAGGATTTTTAAGTTGGAATACATTTCTGAAACAGTAGACATAATAGTCGTCGGCGCAGGTCATGCAGGCATTGAGGCTGCCCTTGCATCTGCACGCCTTGGCTGCAAAACCGTACTTTTCACTCTCAATCTTGATGCTGTGGGAAATATGCCCTGCAATCCGTCAATCGGCGGCACGGGCAAGGGACATCTTGTTTATGAAATAGATGCTCTCGGCGGCGAAATGGGAAAAGTTGCCGACAAGGTTTGCTTGCAAAGCCGCATGCTCAACCGCGGCAAAGGCCCTGCGGTGCACTCTCTGCGCATGCAGGCGGATCGCGTGAAATACCGCATTCTTATGAAGCAGGTAATCGAAAACTGCGAAAATCTGTCGCTTGTTCAGGCGGAGATCGTGGATATCCGCCGCGACGGCGAAAATTGGCAGGCTGTCACAAAGCTTGGCGCTATCTGGAGCGCAAAAAGCATCGTTATCTGCTCGGGCACATATCTTTGCGGCAGTATAATCGTTGGTGACGTTGCATATTCGGGTGGTCCCGACGGAATGTTCCCGTCGGACGAGCTTTCGGAAAATCTGCGAAAACTCGGTGTTCCGCTTGTCCGTTTCAAAACGGGTACCCCTGCGCGAATCCACGCAGACAGTATCGATTATTCGGTGCTCGAGGTGCAGGAGGGTGACCGCGATGCCGAGCATTTTTCGGATATCGAGGACGGTTTTTGTCAGATCTCGGATCTGCCTTGTTATATTGCCTATACCAACGAAGAAACACACAAGATAATCCGCGACAATATTCATCTTTCCCCCCTTTATTCGGGACGTATCAAGGGCATCGGCCCCAGATATTGCCCGAGCATCGAGGACAAAGTTGTCCGATTTGCAGATAAAAACCGCCATCAGCTTTTTGTTGAGCCGATGGGAACAGATACAAAAGAAGTGTATCTTCAGGGCTTTTCCTCCTCACTTCCTGAGGACGTTCAGTTGAAGATGCTCCATTCGATAAAAGGTTTTGAAAACGCTCGCGTCATGCGCAACGCCTACGCCATAGAATACGATTGCACAGATCCTCTTGCCCTTGATGCAACCTTGGAATTCAAGGAGTTTCCCGGTCTTTTCGGCGCAGGTCAGTTCAACGGCACATCGGGCTATGAAGAGGCTGCAGCACAAGGCCTTGTGGCAGGCATCAATGCCGCAATGCGCGTGCTAGGTCGGGAAAAGCTGGTTTTGCCCAGAAACTCGTCGTATATCGGAACGTTGATTGACGACCTTGTGACAAAGGGTACAAACGAGCCTTACCGTATCATGACCTCCCGTTCGGAATACAGGCTTCTTCTGCGCCAGGACAATGCCGACAGAAGACTTACCGAGATCGGACGCAAATTTGGTCTTGTGTCAGATGAGCAGTATGACAGATATCTTTTGAAGAAAAAGCACATTGAAGACGAAATAGAGCGCGTGCGCTCTACAAGCTTTGGTCCTTCGCAGGAATTGTCAAAGCTTCTTGAGGAGGCAGGCTCTGCCCCAAATATCCACGGTATAAAGATGGCAGATCTTCTGCGCCGTCCCGAAATAACCTACGAAATGCTTGCCCCCATCGACAAGGCTCGCCCCGATTTTCTCACAAAGCGCGAAAAGCAGGCGGTTGAAATCGAGATAAAATACGAGGGCTACATAAAAAAAGAGCTTGCAGAGGCACAGCGTTTTTCAAAGCTTGAAGAAAAGAAAATGCCCGAGGATATCGATTATTATGCCATCCGTGGTATTCGCGCCGAAACACAGCAAAAGCTGACCAAGTTCAGACCCAAAAGCATTGGCCAGGCATCGCGCATTTCGGGTGTCAGCCCTGCCGATATTTCGGTGCTTCTCATCTATCTTGAAAGCTACAACAAAAACAGCGAGGAAAAATAAGAATGCCGCTTGCAGATAAGATCAGACCTCAAAGCTTTGATGAGGTCGTTGGACAAAAGCATCTTTTGTCAAAGGACAGCCTTTTCAGGCGTGTTATCGAATCGGGCAATATCCCGAATCTCGTTTTTTACGGTCCATCGGGAGTCGGAAAAACGACGGTTGCAGAGATCATTGCAAAAAGTTGCGATAAAACTCTGCGCAAGATCAACGCCACCAACGCTTCTCTTTCGGATATAAAAGACGTCTGTGCCGAAACAGGCTCGGTCTTTACCTCCGACGGAATACTTCTTTATATCGACGAAATACAGTATTTCAATAAAAAACAACAGCAATCGCTTCTCGAATTTATCGAGGACGGCAGAATAACCCTTATTTGCTCGACCACGGAAAATCCCTATTTTGCCATCTATCCTGCCATTCTTTCGCGCTCAAACGTTTTCGAGTTCAAGAGCGTTGACAAGGAAGAAATCTTAATCGCCCTTGAAAGAGCGTATAAGCTTTTGTGCGAAAGCTACGGCACGGGCGAGAGAACGGGGGAGACCGACAAAGCTCTTTCGCTCATCGCCTCCTCATGTATCGGTGACGTCAGACGCGCCATCGGCGCTCTCGAGATCTGCTTTCTCGGCACCGGCGGTGCGATCACCGAAAAGGCAGCGTACGAGGCGATCGGCGATTTTGCATTGAAGCTTGACCGCGACGGCAACGAGCATTATGATCTGCTGTCGGGCTTTCAGAAGTCGATACGCGGCTCTGACGAGAACGCAGCACTCTTTTACCTTGCCCGTCTTCTCGAGGCAGGAGACCTGCTCTCGCCATGCCGCAGACTTCTTGTCATCGCCTCCGAGGACGTGGGCCTTGCATACCCCATGGCAAGTGTTATTGTAAATTCTCTTATCGACAGCGCCAAGCAGCTGGGACTTCCCGAGGCTCGTATTCCGCTGGCACAGGCTGTGGTGTTGCTTGCCACAGCGCCAAAGTCAAATTCGGCATATCTTGCCTATGACGCGGCAGCGCAGGATGTGAGAGAGGGCAGGGGAATGAAGATGCCCGACTATCTGCGCGATTCGATGCAACCGTCGGCGCAGGGCAACAAGGATTATGTTTATCCCCATCCGTATCCCAAACATTACGTTATTCAGCAATATTTGCCCGACGATATTGCAGACAGAAAATATTACGAATTCGGGGACAACAAAAACGAGCTTGCGGCAAAGGAATACCGCGAGCTGATAACAAAAATTGCGAAAGGAAACAAATAATGTTCGGACTCCTCGGAACTCTTGTAAACGCCGCGGCGGTCATCGTCGGCGGTGTGGCAGGACTTCTCATCGGAAAAGCGCTTAATAAATCGGTGGCAGATTCTGTCATGACAGGTCTTGGACTTGTGGTGGTCTACATTGGGATATCGGGTGCTTTTTCGGGAATAAACACTCTTGTTACGATAATTTCAATTGCGATCGGTGCGATTGTCGGCACTCTTCTGAAACTTGAGGATCGCGTTGTGTCGCTCGGGAAAAAGCTTGAAGACAAGGTTTCAAAAAACGGCGACGGCAGAATAGCCAAGGGTTTTGTTTCGGCAAGCCTTCTCTTTTGCGTCGGCGCAATGTCGATAACAGGACCTCTTGACAGCGGTCTGCGCGGCGACCACACCGTGCAGTACACAAAGGCGGTGCTGGATGGTATCGGTGCTGTGGTTTTCGGCTCGAGCCTTGGGGTGGGCGTGCTTTTTTCGGCACTTTTCATCCTTGTGTATCAGGGCGGCATCACTCTTCTTGCCACCTTTATCGAGCCGTATCTTAACCAGACCATCATCAACGAAATGACCTGTGTCGGCTCGCTTATCATCATGGCGCTGGGTCTTAATATGCTGGGTATCACCAAGATAAAGGTAATGAATTTTGTTCCTGCCATCTTCTTGCCCATTGCATTGTGCCATATTCCATATTTTTCGTAATAAAAACAGCTTGCTTTTTGAGCGAATGCCTGAATTTGACAGAAAAATTGAAATAAATTCAAAAAAGGTCTTGCAATATTCGATTTATTGTGTTATAATATAAAACGCTGAATAAATGCTGTTTCTTTCTTCGAACAGCAAATCTTATCAATGTATGACAAAGGAGGGAAACTCATGAAGGAAAATCTCCATCCGGAATATAAGGAAGTAACCGTTAAGTGCGCTTGCGGCGAAACTTTCGTTACAAGATCCACAAAGGACGAGCTTCGCGTTGATATCTGCTCGAAGTGCCATCCTTTCTTCACCGGTAAGCAGAAGTTCGTTGATGCCGGCGGTCGTGTTGACAAGTTCAAGAAGAAGTTCAACCTCAACTGATCACAGCGGTTTTTCCGCAACAAAAAAGAGATCACGCATCTTTTTGCCCGAGTCGTTTGATTCGGGCTTTTTGTTTTGTACATCAAAAAATCCACCCGAGGGTGGATTTTTTAATTGCTCAAACTATATTTTGTTTTTCCTGATACTCAATGCTGTAAATCGACCAAAAGCGAAAACCGTTTGAGGCTTCTTTCATGGCAACGATGGCTGTGCCAAAGTAATCCGGTGGGGAGTCCTCCATCATGGTAGTATCAAATTTTACCTCATATTTGCCGTCGCCTGTCGGAGTGATCTCCCGTATTTCTGACCAAAACTCAGGACCGCCGAGACCAAATATCTTATATGGAGTATAATAATAGCCCGAATGATAATATAACTCTGTGCTGTATTCTCCGGGCGCATATTCGATGCCGAATTGCATAAAACTTTCGTGATTGACCTTGCCGTTCCATACTCCTTCGATCAGCCAGTCCACATATCTTCCCGGAAAGATCGTGTATCCGAGAAGAGTTCCTTCCTTTAATAAGAATTGACGCGATTCGTCATAGTTTCCGTTTTCGTCAAATAATTCATCCGGAAGCTTGCCGAATAATCCGCGTGGGTCATTATCATAAACATAGCTGAACCATACATCCCGGTCATAATCGGGATTATCCATCGGCTCAGATATATATTTTGCCGCCTCTTTGTCGTATTTGGGGGAGGCATAGTTCAAATTTCCCCACTCAAAAATATACTCATACACATTGTTTTCAGTGCAGTTGTAGTTATCAGAACGGTTTCCAAGCAAAGCGCAGAGCTTTTCCTCTATGCCGTCAAGCTCTTCCTGTGTCGGTTCAACAATTGTGTAGGTGAGTTTTTCGCCATATTGCACTTCCGTCGTCGGAGCAACAAACTGTAAATCCTCTGTATATGTGCCGAAAACGCCGAAAAAAGTCAGCAATAATAAAAGAATTGATTTTAGCATTAACAACACCTCATTTCATATATTTGCTTAAATCCAAATAAGTAACATCCTCACTTGGAGAGAACTCTTTTGTATTAATTAAGGTTCTTCTTTTAAGCAAAATCGAGCCATGATTTTGCAGGCTTTTTGATCACGATCTCATAATGTTTTTCTGATTCTGTATGTCTGACTGTGATCTCAGAAGGATTTCCTCCATATATCGTGTCAGCTTCGCAAACGATTCTTTTGATTTCGGAAACAACTTCGGCTGCCGTCTCTTTTTGAAAAGAATACTCATATCTGAGATCGAACTCACACATTACATAAGGGTCAAATATATGATACCCTGACGTGCCGTTTTTGCTGCCCATTTGTATATCGTCGGCTTTCTCCAAAATATAATCGTCGGTTGCATCGTTGATGTAACTATCCCAACCGATGGATTGATGCAACAATCTGCTGTTGGAGATTACATACACGGATATAAAAGCAAATGCTGCCACAAGGATAGAAACAAGCACAATAAATATTTTAAGCAATATCTTTAGCAATATCTTTAGTACGTTTTTTGTTATCATCATCGCATTTCGCTCCCGTAAAGTGATTTGTCCGCTTTTGATATGAATGTAAAAGCAGAACTTGCGGGTTTATTTATCGCAATTTCAATGCGACTGTTGCGCTCAACAAAACGTTTTTCTATTTGCGAGGGTTTTCCGCCAAATGTCTTGTCCGCCATTACAGCAATCTCCTCGATTTTTGCTGCCAGATCGCTTAAGGCTTTTTTATCCTCATTCCTGCACGCAATATACATCGTAACGTATGGCTTAAATATCGAGTCACCGTCTGTCCATGTGTGCACAACGTAATAAGTATGGTTTTCTGCCTCTTTTTTGTATTCCTCTATACCGTCTATAATATAATATTGCCAACAAAAAGATTGATTTTCCAATGTCATATCTGAATGCAGAAACATAATAATGCAAATATTCATTGTGGTAAGTAAAATGCAAAACATCAGAAGCAATGTCAGAAATGATTTGAGAATATGTTTGAGTGTTTTCATCATTATTTACTCCGCTTTTTTATTTTGAGCAACAAATAATTCCACGTGCCATTAGATACCATAGGAAGATATAATTTGTGTTATCGGATAAACTTTTAGTGTTTAATGCATTGTCAGATTTGCCCTCGCTATACGCCGCCCGGCGTGCAAGCTTTGCCGTTAAAGCTACTCTTTTTTTTAGTATATCATATATTCCGCCTTTACGCAAACTTTTTTTGCAAAAAGCAAAAATAACTCTTTACAAACGCAAAAAAGTATGTTATAATATTAACAAAGAAATTTGCTGACACAAAAGGTCTTAAAGCCTGATGGGGAAGGGATGCTTTGATATTTCGAATTTTTCTCTGTTTTTCGGTAAGAATAGAGAATGTCCGGGCTCCCTTTTTCGGGAGCCTTTTGTTTTAGAGAAAGAAAGGAAATTTTATGGAAACACGTGTGGCGCTCATCGGCATCGTTGTGGAATGTCCCGATGCGGTCGAGCCTTTGAACAAGCTTCTTCACGAATTCAAGGATTATATAGTTGGCAGAATGGGAATCCCTTATCACAAAAGAAACGTCAGCATCATCAGCATCGTCATCGACGCTCCCGCTGACGTCATCAGCGCCCTTTCGGGCAAGGTCGGCTCGATAAACGGAGTCACCGCCAAGGCTCTTTATTCCAAAATGCCGGAGTGTGCCGAATGACAGAGCTTGTTGAAAAGCTTAAAAACAACAAAGTCCTTGAAAAAGAAGAGTTCGTTTATCTTCTTCAAAACAGAAACGAAACGATTGCGGATATCCTTAAGAACGAAGCTGTGGCAGTGCGAAAAGAGCACTACGGCAACAAGATATACGTCCGCGGTCTTATCGAATTTACAAATTATTGCAAAAACGACTGTTACTACTGCGGCATCAGGCGCTCGAACGCCAACGCCGAGCGTTACAGGCTGACAAAAGAAGAAATTCTTGCCTGCTGTGCCGACGGGTACGAAACCGGATATCGCACCTTTGTGCTTCAGGGGGGCGAGGACGGATTTTTCACAGAAGAGAAAATTTCCGACATCGTTTATTCGATAAAAGAAAAACACCCCGACTGCGCTGTCACTCTTTCTGTGGGTGAACACCCCAAAAAGACCTACAAGGCGTGGTTTGATGCAGGTGCAGACAGATATCTTCTGCGCCACGAAACGGCAGATGCCTGCCATTATTCAAAGCTCCACCCCGAAAAGCTGACGCTGGAGAACAGAAAGGCTTGCCTTTACGATCTCAAGGAGATCGGCTTCCAGGTTGGCTGCGGCTTTATGGTTGGATCCCCCTTCCAAAGCTTTGAAACGCTGGCAAAGGATCTTCTTTTTATCAACGAGCTTTCGCCTCAGATGGTGGGACTAGGACCTTTCATTCCGCATCACGACACACCATTCAAAGACGAAAGGGGAGGCGAGCTTGAGCTTTGTTTGTTCCTGCTTTCGGTGGTGAGGATTATGCTGCCAAAAGTGCTTTTGCCTGCCACAACAGCTCTTGGCACCATCCATCCGCAGGGCAGAGAGTTGGGTATCCTTTCGGGCGCAAACGTATGTATGCCAAATCTTTCACCCGAAAGTGTCCGCAAAAAATATATGCTTTATGATAACAAACTGTCGTCGGGCAAAGAATCTGCACAGTATCTTGCACAGCTTTCCGACGATATGGAAAAAATAGGCTATCGCGTGGTGGTTGACCGCGGCGATCATGCCGACAAAACAAAACAATAAGCTTTGCCGCAGACGCGGCAAGAAAGGACGGAATATTATGTACAATCCCAAATCAATGGTCGCAGAAGAATTTATCGACCACGAAGAGATCGAAGCAACCTTAAAATACGCCGACGAGCACAAGACGGACGCCGCTCTTATCGACGAGATCATCGCCAAGGCAAAGCTCAGAAAAGGTCTTTCGCACAGAGAAGCCTCGGTTCTTCTTGCCTGCGAGCTCGAGGACAAGAACAACGAGATCTATGCCCTTGCCGAGCAGATCAAAAAAGATTTTTACGGCAACCGAATCGTTATGTTCGCTCCCCTTTATCTTTCAAACTATTGCGTAAACGGATGTGTTTATTGCCCTTATCATTACAAGAACAAGAACATCTGCCGCAAAAAGCTGACTCAGGAGGAGATCAGAAACGAAGTCATCGCGCTTCAGGACATGGGACACAAGCGCCTTGCACTTGAATCGGGCGAAGACCCCGTAAACAACCCCATCGAGTACATCCTCGAATCGATCAACACCATTTACTCTATCAAACACAAGAACGGCGCTATCCGCAGAGTAAACGTAAATATCGCCGCCACCACCGTCGAAAACTACCGCAAGCTCAAAGAAGCGGGCATCGGCACATACATCCTCTTCCAGGAGACATATCACAAGGAAAGCTACAAAAAGCTCCATCCCACAGGCCCCAAGAGTAACTATTCATATCACACCGAAGCGCATGACAGAGCAATGCAGGGCGGTATTGACGACGTGGGACTGGGCGTTCTTTTCGGACTCGAACTTTACCGTTATGAATTTGCAGGACTTCTCATGCACGCCGAGCATCTCGAGGCGGTCTTCGGTGTCGGTCCGCATACCATAAGCGTGCCCCGTGTCTGCCCTGCGGACGATATTGACCCCAACGAGTTTGACAACGGCATCTCGGACGATACCTTTGCAAAGATCGTTGCCTGCATCCGTGTGGCAGTGCCTTACACAGGTATGATCATCTCTACCCGTGAAAGCCCCAAGGTCAGAGAGCGCGTTTTGCATCTCGGCATCTCGCAGATCTCGGGCGGCTCGCGCACAAGCGTCGGCGGATATGCCAACGAAGAACCCGAAGAAGAAAACTCGTCGCAGTTTGACGTGTCTGACAGAAGAACTCTTGACGAAGTGGTCAGATGGCTGATGAAGATGGGATATATCCCGTCGTTCTGCACAGCATGCTACCGTCTTGACAGAACGGGCGACAGATTTATGGAGCTTTGCAAATCGGGACAGATACACAATTGCTGCCTGCCCAACGCACTTATGACTCTTAAAGAATACCTGATCGATTACGCGACCCCGGAAACCAAAGAGATCGGCGACAAGCTTATCGAGCAGATGCTGTCGGATATCCCCAAGGAAAAGGTCAGAGATATCGTCACCGACCGACTTGAAAAGATCGCAAACGGTGAAAGAGATTTCCGTTTCTGATAAAACAGGAGTTGAATTTATGAGCACTTTGAACCAAACCCCGTCGGGCGAAAGAATACACATTGCCTTTTTCGGCAGGCGCAATGCCGGCAAATCAAGCCTTGTAAACGCTTTTACAGGGCAGGATCTTGCCATTGTTTCGGATGTGGCCGGCACCACCACAGACCCTGTTTATAAAGCCATGGAGCTTTTGCCGATGGGTCCCGTGCAGATAATCGACACCCCCGGTCTTGACGACGTGGGCGAGCTTGGTGAAATGCGCGTTATGAAGGCAAAGCAGGTGCTTAACAAAACTGACGTTGCCATCGTCGTTATAGATGCTTCAAAGGGAAAAACGCAGGTCGAAGAAGAAATAATCGCCCTTGTGAAAGACAAAAACATCCCGTATGTCACAGTCTTCAACAAGATCGATCTTTTGGATAGCGTTCCTGTCCCTTCCGAAAACGAAATATACGTCAGCGCCAAGGAAAAGAAAAACATTGAAGAGCTGAAAGAGCTGGTGGCAAAAATGGCACAGGGACAGGAAAATCAGCAAAAGATCGTATCCGATCTTCTTTCTCCCTGTGACAACGTGCTGCTTGTGGTACCCATTGACAAATCGGCGCCCAAGGGCAGATTGATACTGCCTCAACAGCAGACGATACGGGATATTCTCGACGTCGGCGCATGTGCCACCGTGTGCAGAGACACAGAGCTTGAAAATGTTCTCTCGTCGATGAGAGAGCCTCCCCGAATGGTTATCACCGACAGCCAGGTTTTTGGCAAGATCAAGGATATCGTTCCGCCGTCTGTCGAGCTTACCTCTTTTTCAATACTCATGGCACGCCATAAGGGCAGCCTTAAAAGCTCGATACTCGGTGCCAAGGCGATCGAGACCCTTTGTGACGGCGACCGTGTACTTATTGCCGAGGGGTGTACCCATCACCGACAGTGCGAGGATATCGGAACGGTAAAAATTCCTGCCATGATACGCAAGTATACAGGGGTCGATCCCGAATTTGTTTTCACTTCTGGCGGCACTTTCCCCGAAGATCTTTCGCCTTACAAAATGGTCGTCCATTGCGGCGGCTGCACACTGCCCGAAAAGGAAATGAAATACCGCATGCGCTCGTGCAAGGATTCGTATGTCCCCGTCACAAACTACGGCATACTCATCGCCTACATCAACGGAATAATCAAAAGAAGCATTGCACCTTTCCCTGAATTTTTGGGTATTCTTGAATAATTATCACAAAACGAGTGACTGAAAGGTCGCTCGTTTTTCTGTATCTTGACAGCCGACACAATAAATGCTATACTGAAAAAAACGTCATGCCAACGGAGGAAATGATATGCTCTCTACCCTTGATATTTTGAAACAAAAGCTTGAAAATCCTGCAAATACCTTTCGCCCCGTGCAGATAATCCACGGAATGTATCCCAAAACAGAAGAGGACACAAAGGAATATCTTGATTTTGCACAAAAAAATGGTCTTGGCGGTTTTGTGGTAAACATGGACTATGTGCCGCAAAGGATCAATGGCGAAACCGATGAAGAGTATAACGAGCGCCGCCTTGACGGCTATCTTGGCGTGGGCACGTCCGAATATGAAAAAGAATGGGAATGTCTTAAAAGCTTCATAGAAGCGTGTTTTGCCGGAGGCTTTAAAGTGTGGATATACGACGAGCTTGCCTATCCGTCGGGCGCGGCAGGAAACAAGGTGCTGAAAGGCAACCCGGATTATTGCGTAAAGGGACTTGTTTGCATTTCAAACGATACCGACGGCGGTGTCGGAAGCTTTGATGGTGTTGCGGGCGATCTCGTCTATGCGGCGGCATATCCTGTGATGGAAGACGGACTTCTTGATGCGGAAAACGGCGCGCAGGTACGGGTACGGGACAGCAAGGTCTATTATGATCTGCCATCGGGAAAATATAAGGTCTGCGCCTTTTATACCAAACCCCTTGCATTTCTTACCGAAAACGAAACGGTATACCCCGACCTTTTGCGTGCCGACGTCATCGACAAATTTATCGACGTCACCTACGAAGAATACCGCAAGCATCTCGGAGAAGATATCATTTCAAAAATCACCGCATTTTTCACCGACGAGCCCAGCCTGCCCACCCACGGATGCTCAAGATTTTTCGACGAGGTGGGTGCCATCTGTGCCTGGACACAAGAGCTTTGCAATATTTTCCCCGATCTTCCCGAAAAATGCGTTGACATCTTTTTTGACACCAAGCACACGCGTCCTCCTTACGATACGGATATAAGAAGAACCTACTGGGAGGCGGTGGAAAATCTTTTTGCAAACAATTATTTTGGCAGAATAGCCGCCTGGTGTGAAAAACATGGCACTCGTATGACAGGTCATCTTTATGGTGAGGAAACACTCGGTATGCAGATAGGGCTAAATGCAGACCTTTTCGGACTTTTGCGCAAGATGCAGATGCCGGGAGTAGACCGACTTTATTGCTTTGATCCGCGGGACGTAACCGCCGAAAAAACCGCAACCTCTGTGGCGCATATGTACGGAAGAGCTTTCACCATGAGCGAAAACAGTTTTCATTTTGAAACGAATTTCTGGAATATGCCCCACGAAAAAAGCTTGGAAAACCGCATAAATTCCGCTTTTTATCAAAACCAACTCGGACTTACAAATATTTCAAGCTACTTCCCGTATTCTCACAAAGAATACGATGCCGAATGGAAAGAGTTTTGTGACAGCACTTCCCGTGCCGCCGAATTTATCTCCACGGGCGTGCATAAGGCAGACGTGTTTGTGCTTATCCCCACAGAGGGTGCGTGGGAACAGTATACTCCCCAGGATCACAAATATTGGCTGATCGGCCCGCACATAGTTGCCCCTATGCAGCACGAAACCCTGCAGGTGCTCGAAAAATCTTACGGCGAAACTTTGCTTCGCCTGACAGAGGCAAACATCGACTACGACCTTACCGATTCACAAGGACTTTCGGAATGCGCGATCGAAAATCGAACGATAAAAACCCCGTACGAAAGCTTTTCGCATCTTGTCATTTTTGACAGCGGATCCTTTGATGATAAAGCTTGCTCGCAGATAGAAAAATTTCTTGCCGACGGCGGAACCGTAACTGCGGTAAATTCAATCTATCCCACAAAGATATGCGCCGAATGGGCAAAAAAATATCCGACGCAGTTCAAGTTTTCCGATTACGAAAAGGTGTGCGAAAACGTTCTTTTGGGCAATGCAAAGCCGGTTCTTGACATTGCCGCCCCCGATCATGTGCGTGTAAGAAGGTCTGAAACGCAGGATGCTGTTCTTTGGTTCGTCCACAACCGAGCCGAAAGGTGCAATGTCACCGTGAACGAGAGGGGAGCGTTCCATGTGATGACCCCTAAGTCGGGAAATATAAAAACAGTCAACTCCGACGGCAGCTTTACGATCGAAATGGATGCAAAAAGCGTCGTCATGCTCGTGCGCGAAAAATAAAGTAAAACACTGCGTTTTTTTAGTGTTGACAAATAATTTTTCTTGTGGTATACTGACTCTATATGGAAAAGCGTTGATGGGAAAATGACAGGGACGATGCTGACAGAAAGCAGCCGGCTGATGAGAGGCGCCAAGCTTAATCCCCCGATATACCTCCCGAAGCTCCGCTCCGAACAATTCCGTATGGAGTCAGTAGGCGGCGGCGTTTTGCACACGTTACGGTGCTTTCGAGGCGGAAAAATTATTTTTTTCGCGAATAAAGGTGGTAACACGGTCTTTCGTCCTTTGATGTCAAGGGGCGATTTTTTATTATTTCGAAACAAATAAAAGGAGTATAAAAATGAAAATTTACGAAGAACTCAAAGCCCGCGGTCTTATCGCTCAGGTTACGAACGAAGAAGAGATCCGAGAGCTTGTAAACGAAGGAAAAGCGACCTTCTACATCGGCTTTGACTGTACGGCAGACAGCCTTACGGCAGGCCACTTTATGGCACTCACCCTTATGAAGAGACTCCAGATGGCAGGCAACAAGCCCATCGCTCTCATCGGCGGCGGCACAACCATGATCGGCGACCCCTCGGGCAGAACCGACATGAGAAAAATGCTTACCAAGGAAGATATTGATCACAACGCCGCTTGCTTCAAGCGCCAGATGGAAAAATTCATCGACTTCTCCGACGGCAAGGCAATGATGATCAACAACGCCGACTGGCTTCTCAATCTCAACTACGTTGACCTTCTTCGCGAGGTCGGAGCATGCTTCTCTGTAAACAATATGCTTCGTGCCGAATGCTACAAGCAGAGAATGGAAAAGGGACTTTCGTTCCTCGAATTCAACTATATGATCATGCAGTCGTACGACTTCTACTATCTCTACCAGCACTACGGATGCAACATGCAGTTTGGCGGCGACGACCAGTGGTCGAATATGCTCGGCGGTACAGAGCTTGTCCGCCGCAAGCTCGGCAAGGATGCCCACGCCATGACCATCACCCTTCTCACAGACTCGCAAGGCAAGAAGATGGGCAAGACCGCAGGCAACGCCGTATGGCTCGATCCCAACAAGACAAGTCCGTTTGATTTCTATCAGTATTGGAGAAACGTTGCCGACGCCGACGTTCTGAAGTGCATCAGAATGCTCACCTTCCTCCCCATCGAACAGATCGAAGCCATGAGCGATTGGGAAGGCGCACAGCTTAACGAGGCCAAGGATATCCTTGCATACGAGCTTACAAACCTTGTTCACGGCGAAGAAGAAGCAAACAAGGCGCGCGAAGCGTCCAAGGCTCTTTTCTCGGGAGCAGGCAATCTTGACAATATGCCCACAGCCGAGATATCTTCTGCCGATCTTGTCAACGGCACTATCACAATCGTAAATATCCTTTCCAAAGCAGGTCTTGTTCCTTCCAATTCCGAAGGCAGACGCGCTGTTGAGCAGGGCGGTGTAACCGTAAACGGCGAAAAGGTAACAGACGTCAAAAAGGCGTATACCCCCGACGAGATCAATTCTTCTGATTTCATCGTCCGCCGCGGCAAGAAGAGCTACGCAAAGATCGTTATAAAGTAATAAGCATAGAATACCAACAGATATATTCAAAGAATTATCTATCATTCATACACAGGAGTAATACCATGGGAATCAAGGTTGCAAAATTCGGCGGAAGCTCTCTTGCCGATGAAAATCAGTTCAGAAAGGTCAAGGCGATAATAGAAGCCGACCCCGACAGAAGATATATCGTTCCTTCTGCCCCCGGCAAGCGCTTTTCGGAAGACATCAAGATCACCGATATGCTCTATCGCTGCTATGACCTTGCAAAGAAGGGCGAAAACTTCGATGAGGATTTCGCGCTTATCGAAAAAAGATACAACGACATCATCGCCGCGCTCTCTCTCACTCTTTCTCTTGCCGACGATTTTTCAGAGATCAAGTCTGCCATGCGTGCAAAGGTGGGCAGAGACTATGCTGCCAGCCGTGGCGAATATCTCAACGGCAAGATCCTTGCCGAATACCTCGGCTATGAATTTATCGACGCCGCAGAGGTGATCTTCTTCGACGAAAACGGCAAATACGCCGCAGAACACACCGACTATATTCTTTCCGAACGTCTCAAGAACGTTGAACGCGCCGTTATCCCCGGATTTTACGGAATTTCGGCCAACGATACCATCAAGACCTTCTCAAGAGGCGGTTCGGATATCACAGGTGCCATTGTTGCAAAGGCGGCAAAGGCAGATCTTTACGAAAACTGGACCGATGTTTCGGGTTTCCTTTGCGCAGACCCCAGAATCGTCAAAAATCCCCGTCCTATCGGAATCATCACCTACCGCGAGCTCCGCGAGCTTTCTTATATGGGTGCCACTGTACTTCACGAAGAGGCTATCTTCCCCGTAAAGTCGGCAGGCATTCCGATCAACATCAGAAACACCAACCGTCCGGAGGATTGCGGAACCATGATCGTCGCCAGCGTTTCTACCCTTCACGAGGAGGAAAATCCCAACGTTATCACAGGTATTGCAGGCAAGAAGAACTTCTCGGTTATCACTCTTGAAAAGGACAGAATGAACGAAGAAGTCGGCTTTGGCAGACGTGTGCTTGAAGTTCTCGAACGCCACAAGATCTGCTTCGAGCATATGCCTTCGGGTATCGACACCATGTCTGTTGTTGTCGATGATCTTGCCTTCACCAAGGACAAGAGCGAGATCATTAAGGATCTTTTTGAAGAAACGGGTGCAGATTCCATCGATGTCGAATCGGGCATCGCCCTTGTGGCTGTTGCAGGCCACGGTATGAAGAACATCCGCGGAACTGCCGCAAAGATCTTCACCGCTCTTGCAGAAGCAAACATCAATATCCGCATGATCGACCAGGGTTCAAGCGAGCTGAACATCATCATCGGTGTCAACAACGACGATTTCGAAGAATCCATCCGCACCATTTACGCTGCTTTTGAAAACTGATTTTGAAAAAAGCCTTTGTCGGCAGAAGCCTTCGTGTTTCTGCCGATTTTTTTAACGTGTTTTCTGTGTATCTTGCACAAACCTGTCATTTGGCTTCTGTTTTTGTTGACATTTTGCTCAAAAATGCTATAATTGAATAGTAATAAATTTTTCTGCAAAAGGCAGAAAATGAATGGAGGAAACATAACAATGAAAAAAAGACTTAGCCTTCGGCTGATCTCGTTGCTCCTTTGCGCGCTTTTTGTTGCAACAGGTGTTTTTGCTTCCTGTACCAAGAAAGAAGCTGACACTACAGGCGGCGAATCCGAAATCGGACAGGAAAACGTCGAGAATGTTCCGAATGATGAGAACCCCGACGAAAAGACAGATGAAGAAAACAAAGAAAACGAAGAGATTCCTGAAAATACAGGTGTCGTTTATGTAAACGCTGCATCGGGTAAAGACACAAACCACGGTCTTTCGGCAGAAAAGCCTTTTGCCACCATCGAGGCGGCTTTTGCTCTGCTTAACGAAACCGATATTGAAGATAAAAAGGTAGTAGTTTCGGGTGCTCTCGAGCTTGATACACTTCCCAAAAATGAAAAAATCATCAAGATCGTCGGCGACGGTGAGAAGGGAACACAGATTGTTTGCAGTGCCAACGGCATCACCCTTTCGGGTCCCGTTGAAATTGACGATGTCAACCTTCACATCACCACCGCCAACAAGTTCATCAACACCGAAGGAAACGAGCTTGTCCTCGGCGCAGGTGTAACCCACGATGCTGCCGAAAATGTTTCTGATGCTCTCAGCTTCCACGTCGGAACCTGCGGCAAGCACGGCGGACACGAAAGCTTCAGATTTGCCACAGACGTAAGCACCGTTTTTGTCGGTAGCTATTACAATGACGATTTCAAAAACACCGCAGGTGCTGATATCGTTATGGACGGCGGATCGTGCTATCGCATCATGTTCGGCTCTGACGGCTGGACAGGCAGCCACATGGGCGTTATCTTTACCGATGACGTAAACTTCACCTACAACGGCGGTTCGCTCAATCTGATCGCACGCCACACAGACAAAAAAGCTCCCAGCTTCAGGGGTGCTTTGCAGCTTGTTGCAAACAACGGCATGGTATTCCCCGAAATTCCTAAGATGTATGCCCAGGAGGGTGTGTTCATCCTCTCGTGCGAGGCTGTTGAAGGATGCTACCTCGAGCCGGTTGACACAGGCGTTTTCAAGGTTCATGGCACAAAGACTGCCGTTGCCAAGAGCGGCGAGGCCGAATACGTTTCGGCAGGCGGATATCTTGTCACAGCTCCCGGCACCTACTCTGTAACCTTCGTTGACGAAGTATTCTACAACACCGACGGAGAAAATGTTGAATTCACAGGCGATTTTGCCATTTCGCCAAAATATCTTTATCACAAGGAAATCGAGGGCAAGGTATTCCTCGGATGGACTTATGCCGACGGATCTTCTCTTGATGGTGCCGAAGAGTTTTCGGCAGGCGACAAGCTTTCTGCAGTTTATGCAGACTACAAGCCCGAAGATTTTGTAATTCTCGATCCCGTCGCCTCACACGACAACGGCAAATTTGGAATTAAGTTCGAAACGGTAAGCGCAGATACGCTTGAAGGTTTCGGTGTTGTCGAAAGCGGTATTGTTGTGGTTGACAAAGAAAAGCTTTCCGATGCCACACTTACCTACAACCTTTCGTATGCAAAGAAATTCCCCGGTGCATCGTCTGTGCTTTATGACGACGTTGAGGGCGAAAACGGTGAAAAACAGTATCTTGCAAAAGGATATATCGTATACAACGACCTCTTTGGCGAGCAGAAGGTTATCTACACCGGTGAGGCTCTCGGCGTGTTCCAGACACTTGCTCAGGCAAGAGCTGTGTCGGACGACACACCCG
This sequence comes from Oscillospiraceae bacterium, assembly GCA_015063785.1. Lineage (GTDB taxonomy): Bacteria > Bacillota > Clostridia > Oscillospirales > CAG-382 > UMGS1052. Next base: position 35,995 of record SVTM01000016.1, on the reverse strand, counting down.
CTGACGAAAAGGCAATCTTTGTAGATTATATCGAAAAGGCAAGAGAAGCAAGAAAACAGAGTTATCTTACCGACGAAAAGATCGACGTTGTCGGCACAAGTGCAGATCCCAAAACATGGATCTATCAGCTCAAGACTTCCGGTCTTATGATCAGAGAAGTCGAGATCGACACCGGAAGCGGAAAAGAACCCGTCGAGATCGTTCAGGTCTCTGACCTACACTTCAACTATCTCAACGACCGCGACTTTGAAGAAGCAAACCCCTCTATTCTTGCAACTTATGCGGGCAGAAAATGGCTTGCAAACGCAGCTTCTGTTCCAAACGCAGTAAGAAGCCTTGAATATGCAAGTACAGCCGATCAGATCGTTGTAACAGGCGACGTTCTCGACTATATGTCGTGGGGCGCATTCGAGCTTATGTGGGAGCACATTTTCACACCTTATCCCGAAGCGATCGTAACACTCGGCAACCACGAAGCCACAAGACGCTGCCAGGATAAGCCTGCCACTCCCGACCCCACAACTCTTGAATCGAGAATGGAAATACTTCAGGAAAACTGGGCACACGACATCTATTATTACTCCAAGGTACTCGATGAGCGCGTGATGCTTATTCAGATGGATGACGGCGCGGCATCAAAGTTCTGGGACGTACAGATCGAGCCCCTTAAGAAAGACCTTGAGCTTGCAAGAGAAAAGGGCTACACAGTTCTTCTCTTCTTCCACATTCCTCTTTGCACAGGCAACCCCGAGGATACCGAGGTTTATGCCATCAGAGGCAACGACGGAAACGTTTATGATTTCTACAACAATTACATCGGAAAAGCAGGCACAGACGGCGCTTCCAAGCAGGTTTATGATATTATAACATCAAACGGCGATATCATAAAGGGCATCTTCACCGGTCACAAGCACGGCGATTATTACACCGAGATCCTTGCAAAGACAGCAAGCGGCGAAGACACTGTTATTCCCCAGTACGTTCTCACAGGTACCCCTTATGACAAGGGACATGCGCTTCGCATAACAGTTAAATAATTTCAAAATGCCGCAGGCAAAATTGCTTGCGGCACTTTTCTTTTTTCGGGCTTTTTTGACGTTTTTTTGGGTTGAAAAAAGATTATTTTCGGGTTATAATGAAAAAAACACCACACGGAGGAATGAATTATGGCACTCGATCCGAAAAAGAACGCCGAAATATGGCTTTCGTATGCAAACCAACAAAAAGAGCTTCTTGAAGGCAAGGTAAAGGATGACATAGAAAAACACCGCAAGGGCTGGTGCAAGATTAGATTTGTTGACAGGGTGGGAAATCCCATAGTTGGCAAAAAGGTTTCGGTATGCCAGAAAACCCACGAATTCAAGTATGGTGCAAACATCTTCATGCTTGACGAGTTTACCGACGAAAAGCTGAACGAAGCTTACCGCGACAATTTCTCGAAGTATTTCAATCTTGCCACCGTTCCTTTCTATTGGGACGGACTTGAACCCGAAGAAGGAAAACCCCGTTTTGCCAAAAATTCACCCAAGGTCTATCGCCGTCCTGCCCCCGAGCTTTGTGTTGAATACTGCGAAGAAAAGGGCATCGCCGCAAAGCTTCATTGCCTTGTCTATGACAAATTCATCCCCGAATGGCTGAAACGAGATGACATGGCTTACATGGAAAAGGCATACGAGGAGCGCATCCGACAGATTGCTGAAAGATATAACGGCAGGCTTTATGAGATCGAGGTTATAAATGAACTGCTCTGCGAGCCGGGATGGAACTATAAAAGTGCCATTTCGTCGAAGCGTGATATAATCGAATGGTCTTTTGCCCTTGCGCGTAAATATATGCCGAACGAAAAGCTTGTCATAAACGAGGGGATGGGAAGAATCAATGAGTACCCACGGCACCGTTACAGACAGCCGTATTTTATGATGACAGATCTTGCGCTAAAAAACGGCGCATCTATTGATAAGGTCGGTATTCAGCACCATTGTTTCTCGGGTGCAACAACGATCACCGATGAGGCGTACGAAAGAGAGATCGGATCGGGAATAAATTCCGAAATGTTTGATCCTGCCGCCATAATCCGCGGCTTTGAAATATTGTCGCAGCTCGGAAAGCCGATGGAAATGACCGAGATTACAGTGCCCACCTTTGGCAGCACTGCAGAGGACGAAAAATTGCAGGCAGAGCTTCTTGACGTGCTTTATACAGCCGCTTTTTCTGTAAAAGAGCTTGAAAACGTCGTCTATTGGAATGTCCCCGATGGTTATGCTTATCAACCGGAAGGCAGAAATTGGAACGAAAACAACTGCCGCGGCGGTCTTTTCAGAAAGGACATGACTCCCAAGGCGTCTGCCGAGCGCCTTTATGAAATGTTCAATAAGCGCTGGCATACAGAACTTTGTCTTGAAACAGACGAGGGCGGCTATGTGGAATTCCGCGGTTTTTACGGCGGATATACCGCAGAGCTTTGTGATGAGGTGGCAGAGTTTGATATCATCAAGGGCGAGAGCAACAGTATAATTGTTGAAATTTAAAGCATTTAAAAGTCAAGGAAAAAGCTAAAGGCCCGTCCTGACATTTGAAATATTGAAAAGTAAGAGGAACCCCCAGCGAGGGTTCCTCTCTTGCACTTTAATGGCGCAAAGGGTGTTTCGCTCTCCGCGGAGAGCGACAAGAGGCTCTGCCTCCTGACACCGCAAGCTTTTGTAAAAGCTTGACCAAAACTTTATTTATGGCTTTATGTTTGCTTTGGTATACATTCTGACGGGCTTATGCCATACTGTCGTTTGAAAAGCTTGCTGAAATATCCGGGATCGTCAAAATTGGTGCTTATCGCCGTTTCGACCACCGAATATTCACCGCTTGATAACATTTCGTATGCTTTTTTAAGTCTCAGCATATTGCGGTATTTCACAGGGGACATACCTTTTTCTGCCTTAAAAGCTCTTCGGAACATACATTCCTTCACGTTTATCATGTCGGCAAGCTCGGATGCCGTTACGTCAGAAAGGTAGTTGTTTTCCAGGTAGAATATGGCACGGTAAACGGTATTGCGCGAGCTTTTAAGCGAGGAATACTCGGCGTTTACCGAAAGACGGTAGAGTATTTCGTAAAATTTTGACCGCATTTCAAGCTTGTAGCCGTATGAGCCTGTTGCCCAGACCTTGCGCAGGTCGGAAAAAAGGGTGAGAAATTCTTTTTTTCTGTCCGAAAGAAGCAGGGATATAGAGTCCGAAAAAGAAATGATGCTGTTGTTTTCGTCACGCAGAATAAATCCGACAGAAAGGTATTTTCCGTTTTCGGCGGTGTCCCAGCGCGAACGATAGGTCACGTTGTACGGCAGATATACGATATCGCCGGTTTTAAATATCTTTTCCTGTCCGGTGCCGTCGTCGAAAAAGATTTTTCCCTTTACAATGTAAAAAAATCTTTCACGCAGCACCATGCCGCTCTGACACACAAAAGCTTCGGGGGGGAATACCGTTTTCTCTGTAACCGAAAAAGTGTCGGCGGAAAAAGTTCCTTCGATTATTCTGTCAAATGCCAACTTTTCCATTACAACAGCTCCCTTTCAAAGAATATAACACAGGTAAAATTTTGGAATGTATGAACAAAACACTTATTTTTTTATTCTCAGTGTCACGGTTTCATAAGGTTTCAGTGTGTATACTTGCAGACTGTTTTCTGATACTGTCCTCTCAAGTGAATCACACAGAAAAAATCTGAAATCTCCCCTCATCATTTTGCAAAGGTCGACATCGGCATTCTTACTGCGCGTTTCTTTTAACCGTACGATCATTCCATCGCCGTCTTCCGCTTGCTTAAGTGTTAAAACTGTGACATTGCCGTTTCCCGTATCGACCGAAAACGGTGCCGTATTGCCGTCCAAAATCGCGGGAGGATAAACAAAGCTTTCCGCAAATCCTTCGCAGTCTACGTTTTTTCCTGTGGTCAGGGAATATCTGTATATCACTTCTCCTTGCTGGACAAAAGGAAAATTCGTCTGGCAATTGCTGTAAAGTATCATTGACGCTATATGAGAATTTGAAATATCTTGCCTTGTGATATACGGTTTTTCCCATCCCGCGGGGTTCAGATGATGGTGCGCCTGAGAGACCGCCGTGGTATTTATACCGCCGAATTCAATAATTCTTGCCTCATCTGACGCAAGAACACAGTCAAAATCGCTTCCGGCAACCTTGCACCAATGCTGTGCGGCATATTGATTCGTGTTGCCGCCCGCAATAATATCATCAAAAGCCATAACAGGTGCGCCGATACCCTGAAAAGAGAAAACAGGATCACTGTTCCCGAACGGAAATAATACAAATGCTTCTCTTAACGGAATCGCTTCCATCGTTATCCTGTAACAAAAATCGATTCGTTTTACCTTGTGATAAAGTATTATTTCGGTCACGATGGAAGGCATACCAAAGCATTCGGAATACAAAACGATACTGTCTGCAAGAGGTCCGGACATTCTGTGTTTTGAAGAAATGAGCCTTGCTTTGTGAAGCATATCCGTTTCGATATTCCGACAAACAACCTCTCCCATACAACAATCACAGTCTGAAATATATTTTTCTGCAATTTTGTCATAAATCGTTACTTTACTATTGCTTTGTCAACCGTTATTTTATAAAGATCATTTTCAAGGCAGAGATCTGAGCATGGGTATCCCTGAAAATCTCCCCCGATTTCGGTCTTCGCATAGGTTTCTGCCGACAAATTCGCGCCCGATGGGACGAAATATGTATTCTGTCTGACTTCGTAGTCGGTTCGTTTCATGCCGTATAGTTTTTGCAGACCGTAATACGGAAGACGAGGGTCGTCAATCACATCGGTCTGTATGTATAATTTACGGTTGACGCTTGAAATATACTCGCCTGAACAGGCACTTTCAGACTTGTCGACGCAATACAGATCACACCCCACCGATTCGCTTTTAACTCCAGAAAGTGTAAAAACGGATATCTGCCCGTCAGCTTTTTTTGTAGCGGATTTTTCCACGGTCTTTTTTGCTTTTTCGGTGTTCATTGCAGCTTTATACGCATATCCGATCTTTGAAGTACGATTGTATTCTGCCTCATGGTCATAATATGTCATGCCAAAACAATGCTCGTCATACATGATTATATCTTTATATATATCGGTTATCACGTTTACACCGATACCGCATTCCGACGAAAGAACAGAAAGAGCATCAAGCTTTTCGACTCTGTTCAATTCATGCTTTGTATGATTATTGAGTCCTGTCATCTGTGCTTCTGTAAGCGACAAAGTGGTATAATCGGTATGGGGAAGTTCTCCGTATATCGTCGGAATGTTTTCTTTACAGTCTTTTTCCAAAGCTTCAAAAAACATTGACTCGGTTGCGACCATACATTTTATATCCGTGTGATCTTCATTCCATCTTTTAACGATATCGCAAACGCTCTTTTCCGGCCGAATATTGTCAAGTCCGTGATCAACATAACGCATGACGCCATACGGCACACCGCGTTCTTTCAGTTTTGCGATATAGCAAGGTAGCTTTTCGTTCAAAACGTCATAATCTTCCGCTTCAATCTCGGGGCTTGCATCGTTTCCCATATATCCGTATCCGTACTGATGCCATGCAAACACTTTTTCTCCGCCTATCGCTTTCCAGAAGAAAGCCGACGGATGACCCCAGGCAAACAAACTGTTTTCGTCCCAAAGTCGGTTGGGAGATGTTGATTTTTCTCCCATAAAGTCATTCCAGTCAAAATATGTGGGAAAACCGGCAAAAAGATACGGGATATTTGCTTTTGATAAAGCTTTGATCACCCCTTGGTTAAGACCGGGAATATCTGTCAACGCCGCACTTTTTAACCTAACGCCACATTCTTTTGCAAACTTTGCCGAAGGATAGATCATACGTGTTATTTCTTCTTCGGAGCAGATTCCGTCAATCACATTAGCGTAAAAAGCCTGTATTTCTATGCGACCGTCTTTTATGTATTTCTTTATTTTTTCAATATTCTCTCCGCTTGTATGTTTCAGATAATAGTCCAACGACCAAAAAGACTCCACGGTATATCTGTATTGCGATTCGTAAGGATTACCGGAAGTTGAATCACAATAGTCGATAACATCATCATAATATTTACAGTAAACATTCAGAAGTTCTGGGATCGTGTGAGTATATCCAAGATCGTGATGTGTCTTCGGAACAAAATATACACAAAAAGGTTTGTTATTTGCTCTCATGTCGATAACCTCGAAAATTGTATTTAAGTCTATTATAGCTGAAAGGAATATGTTGTCAATATTTTTTTGCTTGCGTTTTACGACATATCAGCGAAAGCCCGGAAAAATCAAATTCACTTTGCAAAATACCGAAACGGTCACAAGCCTTCTTGTAGCAAAAACGCCATTATCTTTATTATGAAAAAGTTATTTGATGTCCTACTATTGTATTATACATGAAAAATACCGTTTTGTCCATTCATTATTGAAAAAAATCGCGATATTATATATTCAGAACAATATTTTTTTGAAAGGATGACATAAAAATGCAAAAAGTAAAAGTCTGTATTGTCGGAATGGGCGAGTTTTCGGATTTCTTTATTCCGCTTTTCAAATCTCATCCCAACGTTTCCGAAGTTTCCATCTGCGATCTTATTCCCGAGCGTTGTGACGCCGCCATCAAAAAGCACGGCGGAATCACCCGCGTTTTCAATTCTTACGAACAGCTTCTTAAAGAGGGAAAGGATATCGAATGTATCGCCCTCTTCACCCAGCGCCATCTCCACGGTCCCATGGTAATCGATGCCCTCAAGGCAGGCAAGCACGTTTTCTCGGCTGTGCCCATGTCCACCTCCATCGAGGAATGCCAGAAGATCATTGAGCTTGTCAAGGAAACAAGACTCACCTATATGACAGGCGAAACCTGCTATTATTTCCCCTGTGCGATCTATTGCCGCGACGTTTACAACCAGGGCAAGCTTGGTAAGTTTGTATACGGCGAAAGCCAGTACTATCACGATATGGAGTGCTTCAGCTATGCCTTCGCTCATTCGGGCGGACCCAACTGGAAGCGCGTTGCGGGTATTCCTCCCATGTACTATTCAACACATTCGATCTCGATGATCGTTTCTGTCATCAACGAATATGCCAAGAAGGTTTCCTGCATGGGTTACCGCGACAACCACGAAGATGGTATTTTTGGCGTGGGCAAGAACAACTGGGACAACCCCTTCTCGAACGAAACAGCCCTCATGGAAATGTCGGGCGGCGGTATTGCCAGAATCAACGAGTTCCGCCGTGTAGGTACAGGCCACAAGCCTTCGTCCTACATCACCTGTCTCTATGGTGACAAGGGTGCGTATGAAGGTTCTGTAACTCAGCACGTTCTTATCAAGGGCGTTGCCGCAGGCACAGACACCACCAACATCGAATACGTCAGCGACCTTGTTAACACAAAGCACTATGTTGAAGAACAGAAAATGGCAGATTTCAATATCCACGAATCGCCCATTTCCGAACCTTCCCACCGTGGCTTTGCGGCAGTTCACGACCTTGCAAGACTTCCCAAGGCGTTCCGCGACGTTCCCCACACAGTTCACTACAACTCCCATCCTTACCTTGTTGACGACTTCTTCCGCGCTGTCGTTACAGGCAAGCTTCCTCCCAACAACGCGTGGGATTCGGCAAGATACATGATCCCCGGCATCATCGCCCACGAGTCTGCTCTGCGTGATGGTATGCCCATGGACGTTCCGGACTTTGGAGATGCTCCTGCAGATTGGGCAAAGCTCACCTTCGAACCCATCGATTATTACGAACTTTAATTCTTCCGAAAAGAGAGGTCACCGATGAAATACAGTGCCTGCATCGACATGATGTTTGCGTATAAGGATTTTTACGACCGCTTTTCCGAGGTCAAGCGCTGTGGGATCGATACCGTCGAATTCTGGAAATGGTCGAACAAGGATCTTTCGCGTGTTTGCGAAGAGCTTCAAAAAAACTCACAGAACCTTTCGATCTTCAACATCGATTGCCGCGACGAAAAGCTTTCGTACGATCTTTCAAGAGGTATTCTCAACAGCGGAAGAAAGAACGAGCTTATCGAAGCCTTCGGCGAGAGCGTCGAGGCTTACAGAAAGCTTTCTGCTCACGGAATGATCGTGCTTATCGGCGAAACAAGAGACGATATCTCAAAAGAGCAGCAGGATGAAAACATCCTCGAATGTCTTCTTGCCGTAAAGCCTTATGCCGAAAAAGAAAACATCAACCTTTTTGTCGAGCCGCTCAACGCCACCGACAGAAAGAATTATTACATGCCCTATTCAAAGCCCCTTTTTGACATCCTCGAAAAGGTGGACAGCAAAAACGTCAAGATGCTTTTCGATATCTACCATCAGCAGATGACCGAAGGCCATCTTATCGAAAGCATTGATGCGCAGATCTCGCGCATAGGACATTTTCATGTTGCCGATTGTCCCGGACGCCACGAACCCGGCACGGGCGAGATCAACTATCCCAACGTCATCTCGCATATTGCCACTCTGCCATATGACGGATACGTTGGACTCGAATATCGCGCAACCCGTGACGATTGCTTCACCCTCGGCTTTCTTGACGAGGTGAGAGTATGAAAAAATTACGAGTAGCCATCATCGGCGGTGGTATGATCGCAAATTCCGCACATATTCCCGCGTACAAGAATTTTTCGGACAGATACGAGATAGTTGCAGTCTGTGACGCTTTTGAAAAGGCAGCAAAGGACACTGCCGAGAAAAACGGCATTCCCAACTATTTCACCGACGCGCAGGAGATGCTTCAGAAAATGAAGCCCGACCTTGTTTCGGTCTGCGCCCCCAATATGCTGCACAAGCATTTCACAATGCTTGCACTTTCCCACGGGGCAAACGTTATCTGCGAAAAACCCCTGGCATTCACCCTTTCTGATGCAAAGGAAATGTTCTCGCTGGCAAAGGAAAAGGGACTTTTCCTCACAGCATGCCAGACCATGCGCTTCACTCCCGATCGCATCGCTGCAAAAGGTTTTATTTCGAGCGGTGCTTTGGGATCCCCTTATTATTGCGAATTTTCCCGTGTTCGCCGCAGAGGTATTCCGTATTGGGGCACCTTCCACATCAAGGCAAAGAGCGGCGGCGGAGCTTTTGTTGACATCGGCGTTCATATGCTTGATGCGGCGCTTTGGCTGATGGGAAATCCTGATGTTGAATCTGTCAGCGGTTCGTGCTTCAAAAAGTTCTGTGAGGAGCTGGGCACTGCCCAGTCGAGCGGAGCGCTTACCGGCAATATTCAAAATGTTCGCCCGTTTGACCCTGCCGAAATGGACGTTGAAGATTTCGCCTGCGGCTGTGTCAATTTCAAAAACGGCGTCAAGATGAACTTCAAGGTCGCCTGGGCGGCAAATCTGCCCGACGAGACCACCATCCGCATCATCGGCGAAAAGGCGGGAATAGATCTTCCCACAGGCAGCGTTCTCTCGGGATTTGACAGCAATACAAATGTAGATATCCTGCCCGAAAGACACGAAAAGGGAGCACCCTTCTCCGGTCATTTCCATGTGATCGAGGACGTTTACGAGGTTATTGCCAACGGCAAAGAACCGATTATAAAGCCCGAGGAAACCATTAATGTCGCAGGTATCATCGAGGCATTCTACAAATCTGCGGAGCTGGGAAGACCGGTTGCGTTTGATGAACTTTAAACTTTATAAACAATGGTACGCAAAAGCTGTGCAGTGTGCACGGCTTTTGTTTTTTTTGCTCAAATTTGCATTGTATTTGCGCGAATGACTATTGTAATAGAAGATTTTGTGTGTTATAATTGACTAAAAGTATAGTTTTATAAAATGTCGGAGGATGCTATGATAAAAGACATAATCGCCATAGACAGCCACACGCATATCAATCACGGTGCAAGATTTGATTCGAGCCCCGAGGATAGGTTTTACGATGCGACACTTGAATATCTGACAAAGCTAAACCGTGCGTGTAATATCGGTAAAATGCTCTGCTCAACATTTTCTTCCGTTCTTCGCACCGAGGATGTTGAAGAAGAAAACGAATATATGCTTGACCTTTCGCAAAAGGTTGATCACCTTTATCAGTGGGTTGTAATCGATCCGCGCAACAAAAACACCTACGCCCAGGCAGACCGAATGCTTGATAGTGCCAAATGCGTCGGAATCAAGCTTCATCCGCCTTGCCACGGATATTCTTTGACAGAGTATGGCGATGAGCTTTGCTCTTTTGCAAATGAGCGCGGAGCAATAGTCCAGATCCATCCCGAAGCTGCCCCCGACTATATCCTGCCCTTTGCAAACAAATACAAGAATGCAACCTTCATCATGGCGCATGTCTGCACCCACGGACAGGGGAACGAGGATGCCATTGCAAACGCCGAAAACGGAAATGTTTACGTCGATACCTCGGGCATTGCCAGCAGCAGAAACAAGGGAATAGAAACTGTGGTGGGAAAGGTTGGCTCAGAGCGCATACTTTTCGGCACCGATACCTACGCCTCGGGCTTTCAGCGCGGCAGAATAGAATATGCCCTTATCGACGAAATACATAAAGAAAATATCCTGCGCAATAACGCCCTGCGCCTTTTTGCAAAAAAATTCAACGCTTAAACAAAGAATGATTTTGTGATTTTTTCGTAAAATTTTGTATTGACAAGCGGTATAAAAAAGATAGAATAAAATCAGATATCCGTAGTTGGGTATCGGAAGGAGAATACAGTGAAAAACAACTTTTTCGAAGACAGAATGCGCGAATTTCTCGGCCATCTGAGAAATCTTATCATTGTTTCGCACAAGGAATATACAGGTTTTGACTATAAAGAATGCGGATACAAGACAGGTAACGATCTTCCGCCTGTGGACGAAAGCTTCACAAGGATTGAAAAGGGACAATATTGGGGCAACGCCGCCCACGTTCACGCATGGATGCACAAAAAGATCGAAACACCCGAAAATATGATCGGTAAGGATCTCGTTTTAAACGTCGAAACTCAAAAGGATGGCTGGAACGTGCACAATCCGCAGTTTATCGCATATCTCGACGGTGCCCTCGTTCAGGGACTCGATACCAACCACCGCGAGGTATATCTTGATAACGCAAAGAGTGAATACGATCTCTACCTTTATGCCTACACATCCTCGTGTTCCGATCCGCTCGAATTGCGTGCCAATCTTTTCGAATACGATCCTGTTGTAAAAAAACTTTATTATACCCTAAGCATCGCTCTTGACACCTGCGCTATGTATGACACCAGCGACAAGGTATATGCAGACGTGCAAAAATGTGCCATTGATGCCATCAATCTTATCGATGTGAGAAAGGGAAGAAGCGAAGAATTTCTTTCTACTGCAAAAAAAGCTCTTGACATTCTCGAAAGCCGCCTTTGCGGAAAAAAGACCGAAAAGACTTCTGTTGTCTGCATCGGTCACACCCATATCGACGTGGCATGGCTTTGGACTCTTGCTCAGACAAGAGAAAAGGTTCAGCGTTCTTTCTCGAACGTTGTTGCCCTTATGAAAAAATATCCCGAATACAAATTTATGTCCAGCCAGGCACAGCTTTACAAGCACCTCAAGGAAGAAGCTCCCGAAATTTATGAAGAGGTCAAAAAGCTTGTAAAAGCCGGAAGATGGGAAGTCGAAGGCGCTATGTGGGTCGAGGCAGACTGTAACCTTTCTTCGGGCGAAAGCCTTGTTCGTCAGATTCTTTACGGCAAGCAGTTCTTCAAAAACGAGTTTGGTGTAGATTGTAAGGTGCTTTGGCTGCCAGACGTTTTCGGATATTCCGCGGCACTGCCCCAGATACTTCAAAAGAGCGGTGTTGACAAGTTTGTCACCTCCAAGATCAGCTGGAACGAAACCAACCGTATGCCTTGCGATATGTTCCGCTGGCACGGTATTGACGGCACAGAGATATTCACCTATTTCCTTACAGCACAGGACAAGATCCGTGGCGAAAAGTCGGGCAATTATTCCACCTACAACGCCGAGATAACCCCCAGACAGCTGGCAGGCTCCTACGAAAGATTTACCGAAAAGGGACTTACCGATGAAGTTATGATCACCTACGGCTTCGGCGACGGTGGCGGCGGACCCACAGCATACCATCTTGACAATTACGAGGTTCTAAAAAAAGGTTTCCCCGGAGTTCCTACCCCCAAGCAGGAATTTGCAGGTACATTCCTTGAAAGAATGAAGAAAAAAGCCTTTTCCGATCCGTCCACACCCCATTGGCATGGCGAGCTTTATCTTGAATACCACAGAGGTACATATACCTCTATGGCAAAGAACAAGAAGTACAACAGAAAGAGCGAATTCCTCTTTGAAAAGGCAGAAACCTTGAGCGTTGCGGCACAAAAACTGCTCGGAAAAGAATATCCCAAGGAAGACATCTATAATTCTTGGGAGACCATTCTTCTCAATCAGTTCCATGACGTTATCCCCGGCTCGTCGATAAAGGACGTTTATGACGTTTCGTGGCAGCAGTACGAGGACATCAAGGCTGTCGGCGAAAGAATAACCGACGGCGCGCAGAAGGATATTCTCGAAAATGTTGCAACCGACGGCGGCATCCTTGTTTTCAACAACAATTCTTTCACCGCCAACGGCACTGTTAAGGTCGGAGGCAAAACTATATACGTCGAAAATATCCCTGCCAAGGGTTATGCAGTTGTCAAAAAGTACAACGACAAAAACACTGTAAAGGTAACCGAAAATTCCATCGAAAACAAGTTCTTTAAGCTTGTTCTTGACAAAAAAGGCGCCTTTACAAAGATTTATGACAAAAAGAACAAACGCGACGTTCTTACAAAGGGCAAGCGTGCAACCCTTACAGCCTACGAGGACATTCCGCGAGCGTACGACAACTGGGAGCTCAGCAACTATTACAACGAAAAATCCTGGGAGATCGACGAAGTTGTCAGCATAAAGTCTGTGGATGACGGCGCAAGAGCAGGTCTTGAAGTGACAAAGAAGTTCCTTGACAGCACTATCACCCAGACAATCTGGCTCTATGAAGACACTGCCAAGATAGATTTTGAAAACGACATCGACTGGAAAGAAAAGCACATCGTCGTCAAGGCGCATTTCCCCGTGGATATCAATTCCACCCGTGCCACCTACGACATCCAGTTCGGAAACGTAGAGCGTCCAACCCATATGAACACGTCCTGGGATGCGGCAAAATTCGAAGTCTGCGCCCATAAGTTTGCCGATTACTCGGAATATGGCTACGGCGTAAGTATTATGAACGACTGCAAGTACGGACATGATATCCACGACGGTGTGATGAGCCTTACACTTTTGAAATGCGGCACATACCCGAACCCCGAGGCAGATAAGCACCGCCACGAATTCACCTATTCTCTCTATCCTCACGCAGGCGATTTCAGAGAAGCAGGCACCATCAACAAAGCGTACGAGCTTAACGTTCCTATGAACGCCTACAAAGTCAAAGCACAGATCGGCAAGCTGCCCGAAAGCTTCAGCCTTGTATCTTTTGCAGGTGACGGAGTGTTCTGCGAAACAGTAAAAGCAGCAGAGGATGGCCGCGGAACCATCGTCCGCGCCTACGAATCGTTCAACCGTAAGTGCGAAACAACAATGACGGTTGGCTTTGAAGCTGAAAAAGCGTATATCTGCAATCTTTCCGAAGAAGATATCCGCGAGGTAAAGATCGAAAACGGAAAGATTAAGCTTGCTTTCAAACCCTTCGAGATAGTAACCGTAAGAATTGTGTAACGGAGGAAGATTTTATGAGACTTGGAAGAATAAATACCTTTGGAAATCACGAACTTGAAACATACACGAAAATGAAAGAAAGTGGCATGGAATTTGTTGAGATCTGTTGTAACTTTGACCATGATTCACAAAATGTTATCGATCAGAAAGAAAATATAAAAAAGGTGTCAGAACAAAGCGGCCTTGATATTTCCTGCCTTGGTAGATGGAATCACGAAATTCTTAGTGGTGGAAAAATAGACGGTGAAAAGCTTGAACTGTACAAAAATCTTCTTGATACGGCAATTTTCCTTGGGGCAAAAACCTTTGTGTGCGGATGCAATTTCGACGAAAGCATCAGCCTTTATAAGAATTACACCAAAGCCATCGAGTTTTTTGGTGCCCTTTGCGATCATGCCAAGGGCAAGAACATCAAGGTTGCCATTCAAAACTGCAACTGGAACAACTACTACGTTGCTCCCGAGCAGTGGAAGGTGGTTTTGGGTGAAATTCCCGAGCTTTGCATCAAATTCGACGCTTCCCATTCATACAACAGACACGCAAACTATCTCGACGAGCTTGCCGATTGGGGCGACAGAATCGCCCACGTTCACATCAAGGGCACAACCCACGCAGGCAAAACAGGATCTGTTGATGATCCGCCGGCAGGAATGGACGATCTTTCGTGGGGATCTATTTTTGCCATCCTCTACGCAAGAGGATATGACGGAGATCTCAGCATCGAACCCCATTCAAAAACCTGGCACGGCCCTCTTGGTGATGCAGGCGTTGCCTTTACCCGTGATTTCATAAGACGCTTTATGCTCTCTTAAAACTTGTCACTTTTTATTTGAAATATACATAAAAAAGGAGAATAGTTATGAAAAAGATCAAAGTCGGTGTTGTCGGTTGCGGCGGCATCTGTAAGGGAACCTACATGGAAAACATGGTAAACAAGTTCGAGATAATCGATGTTGTTGCCTGCGCAGACCTTATCGATTCACGTGCACAGTACATGGTAGACAAATACGGAATCAAAAAGATGAGCGTTGACGAAATGATGAACGATCCGGAGATCGAGATCATCGTAAATCTCACCTATCCCGAATCTCATTTTCTTATTTCCAGCGAAGCTATGAAGCACGGCAAGCATGTTTACTGCGAAAAGATGATGGCTCCCACATTTGAAGAAGCAAAAGAGCTTGCACGCCTTGCAGAAGAAAACGGCGTTTTGTTCACCACAGCTCCCGACACCTTCCTCGGCGCATGGGAACAGTCCTCGAGAAAATATCTTGACGATGGCATCATCGGTAAGCCTGTCACGGTTCACGCACAGGTAACATCTCACTACGAGCCCGAAACCCCTTTCTTCGACCTTGAACCCAAGTATTTCTTCTTCCCCCTCCATTACGGCGGAGGCTTCCCCTTTGACCTCGGCGGATACTATATCCACCAGATGATCAATCTGTTCGGCTCTATCAAGAAGATTACTGGTTTTGGCGGAAACCTCAATCCCGTCCGCACCTATACAAACCCCAAGCATCCCAAGTACGGCGAAAAGTTCGAGCTTGACACTCCCACAACTCTTCTTGCAGCCCTTGAATTTGAAAACGGAGTTCTCGGAACATTCCACATTTCCTCCGATTCCTTCTCCAGCTTCAACTTTACAGTAACAGGTACCGATGGAACCTTCTATCTCGGCGATCCCAACGCATTCTGCTCCGAGATCAGCGTAACAAGACGCGGTGCAGCTCCTGTTTTCGAGCGCATCGTTCCCGGTCAGACTCCCACTACAAAGAATGCGGCAGGCGAGATCGTTGTTGACAACGATATCCAGACCCTCGGCGAGCCTGTTGCAGCCCAGAACGTAAAGCTTCCTATTCTCCACGGCTATTATTCATCCAGCCGCGGCGTGGGACTTGCGGATATGTGCTATGCTATCAAGAACAACAGACGTCCTAGATGCCACTATGACATCGGACTTCATGCCATAGAAGTAATCCACGGCATCCAGGAAGCTTGCCGCACAGGCAAGGTTTATGAAATGACCACCCGTTGCGAAAGACCTGCTCCCATCCGCACAAGTTCACTTTCCGAAACAGCTCAGGAAGCAACTCTTGACGACTGACAGAAAATGAAGAAGCAAAGACGATGAAACTTGCAACATCTACCGGTGATTTTACCGGCTATGCCGAAACGACGGCAGACAAGGTTAAGGCATTCAAAGGTTCAAAATTCAAATATATAAACCTTGAGCAGACCCGTGTGACTCCCGAATATCTCAGCCACAGCGATGACGATCTGAAAAAGCTTCATGAAAAGCTTTTAAAAAGTGCGGAATTTGCAGGTGTTGAATATGTCGTGTCCCATGCTCCCTGTTTTCATTTTGCGATCCCCGATGCTTTGAACAACAAGGACAACGAGGAATACAAAAACAATGTCAATGCCATACGTCGCTCGATAATAATGTGCAATATGCTTGGAATAAAGCGCACGGTTGTGCACGCTTGCGTCCATTCGGATTTTTCGGTCAAGGATTTTTACAAATACAACACTATGTTCTACCGCGATATTTTTGAAACGGCAGAGAAATGCGGTGTTACGATCATGACCGAAAACTGGGACAACAACAGCACGCATTTTTCAACAGGCAAGGAAATAAGGGATTTTATCGAACATATGGACCATCCGCTTTTTGCGGCGTGCTGGGATACCGCACACGGAAACATTGACGAAAAAGCCCGCAATATCGGGCAGTATGAAAACATCCTTTATTTGGGTGACAAGCTCAAAGGCCTTCATATCTCCGATAATTTCGGCGATTGCCACCACCACACATGGCCGTTTGCGGGTATAATCAAATTTGATTCAGTCATGCAAGCGCTTCTTGATGTGAATTATGATGGCTACTTTACCTTTGAGGCTTCGTATACGCTTCTTCACAGCGCAAATATTCCGTATCACAGAGAACCATGGGAACACAACGGAAAGACAGTGTCAAAGCTTCTTGATCCTCCTATCGAACTGAAAATCAAGGCGGTTGACCTTCTTTACGATGTGGGGAAATATATACTTGACTCCTATGGATGTTTTGAAAAATAATCAAAAAAGTCCCCGTTTCGCAAGGAAACGGGGATGTCTTTTGCATTGATGCTGTTATTTTGCTCTGTTCATTTTGGAACGTGGATTAACAAGCTCACGCCAATCAAGGCTGCCCTGATCGAGGGCGAGGATAAGAGCTTCGGCGGTGGCGATGTTTGTCGCAAGCGGAACGTTGTGCACGTCGCACAGACGCAGAATGTTAGCTTCGTTTTCGCGGATGCCGTCAGCATTTCTTGTATCTCTGAAATAAAGAAGGACGTCGATCTCGTTGAAGGAAATTCTCGAGGCTATCTGTTCTTCACCACCCTGAGACCCTGCAAGCAAGCGCTCAATGTTAAGCCCTGTGGCTTCGGAAATATATTTTCCTGTAATATCGGTGGCATAAAGATTGTGCTTGCTTAGTATTCCACAGTAGGCAATACAAAACTGTGTCATAAGTTCTTTCTTTGTGTCGTGAGCGATGATTGCAATTTCCATTGTCTGACATCCTTTCTTGTGTTATTTTAGATTTTACGGTGAATTTTATGTAAGACGCGATTTGGAAACGTCAAGCTTTATACCTTCAAGCAGAGGAACCTGAGTTTCCGTAAAGCGTTTTGCTACGTTGGTGATAGCGCGGTTGAAATTGTTTTTACCTTTTTTCACGCGGTATGCGAGCATTCCGTTTTCCTGACCTCTTGCCATGTCCTCGTCAAAGGGGAGCACACCAATAAGCTTTACCGAAGTTTTGTTGATAACGTCGTAAATCGACGGTCTGTCTCCGTTTACTGCATCGCGGCACATAAAGCTGTTTATGATAAGGCGTGTTTTCAGGTTTTTGTGCATTATGTCGGTGCAGGCCTCGCCACACCCCAGCTCTTCAAGGGCCATGGCGGTCTTTTCTGCAGCGCGGATGGATGCCGCAGTGTGCAGCGAGATCACAAGGGCGTAGTTGGAATACTTTACGAGGGATTTGTACAGCTTGTCCGGGCGTGCGGGCAGATCGAAAATAACAAAGTCATAATCAAGCTTCAGACGCAAGACTAGCTTTTCAACCTGTTCTTCGGTGAAAACAAACGAATCCTCATCTGCAAGCGAAAAATAGGCGGGAGCCGCCACAAACGAAAGATTGTGGCATTCAGGATGGGAAACAATTGCTTCCTCAAGGCTGTGCTTTCCCGTCAGCACTTCGCAGATGTTGTAAAGAGAAGAATTTTCAAGCCCCAGGGCAATGTCAAGACAGCGGGATTCCAGGTCGCAATCGACAGTGATAACACGAAAACCCATCCGTGCCAGTGACATGGCAAGATTTGCGGACACTGTTGTTTTGCCCACTCCTCCTTTAAAAGAGGTAACCATAACGGCTCTGCCCAAAAGATATTCCTCCCTTCAATACGTAAACATATATACATGAATTATACCAAAAAAATCGCTGTTTGTCAATGAGTTACAAATAAATATTTTGAGCACCAAATAGTACTTGAAAAAAAACACAATAGATGCTATACTAATTATATACATAATGCAAAGTATTGTTTCTTAAAATAAATTCTTGGAGGCACAAAATGAAATTGTCTGAAATTCGTTCCGAAATAATCAGCGGCAGCTATGATGCCGCTTTCAAAAAGCTTTATGGCGAAGATTGTGATATTTCTTTCGTCCGCAACCGTTATGCCGGCGCAGTCGACGGCTTCTTCTCTCAGTATTCCTCGATCGTAAAGGATGATAGCGAGGTATGTCTTTTCTCGGTTCCCGGCAGAAGCGAGATCTCGGGAAACCACACTGACCACAACCACGGCAAGGTAATTGCTGCATCCATCAGCCTTGATATAATCGCCGTTGCCGTAAAGAACAATGCAGGCGAGATCCGCGTTAAGTCCGAGGGCTTCCCCGAAGATATTGTTTCTCTCGACGGTGTTGATAAGGTAAACGAGGGCGAGTTTTACAAGGCTTCTGCCATCATCCGCGGCGTATGCGACGGATTTATCAAAAACGGCTTTGCCGATGGCGGCTTTTATGCTTACACCACATCCAGCGTTCTCAAGGGCTCGGGACTTTCTTCGTCCGCCGCTTTTGAGGACATGATCGGAAATATCCTCAACCACTTCTACAACGATGGCAAGATCAGCTACGTCGAGATTGCAAAGATCTCGCAGTATGCCGAAAACGTTCATTTCGGCAAGCCCTGTGGACTTATGGACCAGATGGCTTGTGCCGCAGGCGGTTTTGTTGCAATTGACTTTGCAGATCCCAAAAATCCCATCGTTGAAAAGCCCGATTTTGACCTTTCGTCCCACGGCTATTCACTTTGCATTGTAAATACAGGCGGAAACCATGCAGACCTCAACGAAGATTATGCGTCTATTCCTGCAGAAATGAAGTCTGTGGCGGCATATTTCGGAAAGAGCGTTCTCCGCGAGATTGAAAAGAAAGACGTTATGTCAAACATCTCCGCCCTTCGCGAAAAGTGCGGTGACCGCGCAGTTATGCGAGCGCTTCACTTCCTCAACGAAAACGAAAGGGTCGAAAAAGCAACCGCAGCACTTAAAAAGGACGATATACGAGATTTCCTTTCTTACATCAAGGCGTCGGGACTTTCCTCTGCAACCCTTCTGCAGAACACTTATACTACAAAGAACGTCCACGAGCAGGGAATTTCTCTTGCTCTTGCCGTTGCGGCAGATGTGCTTGATACAAAGCCCGGTGCCGTATACCGTGTTCACGGTGGCGGTTTTGCAGGTACCATCCAGGCGTTTGTTCCCAACGAATACGTAACAGAATTTAACAACGCCATGACAAGCGTTTTCGGTGCTGACAGTGCATATGTTCTTAAGGTAAGACTGTTTGGTGCTGTTCAGCTCGAAAAACTCCTTTAATCAATTATGGCAAAAAAGAAAAAAACAAAGAAGTCTGCGCCGTCCTCGGCGCAGACATTTCGTGTAGAAAGCAGGACGGAGCGCAACAAAAAGCTTGCCCTGCTTCTCATTGTCAGCATGATTGCGCTGATATCGCTGTATTTCGGATTTTTGAAATCCAAAATGCAGATCATACAGGAAATATATATCTGGGGCTCGTTTGTTCTTGCCCTCGGATACGTTTTTTGCGCTTTTGCCATCGCTTTTCTCAAGCAAAAAGAAGAAAAAGACGGCGTAAAGCAAAATCAAAAACTATTGCAAAGGCTCGATAAGGCACGCCGTGGCATAATCATCATTTTCCTGCCGATGATTGCGTCGCTTCTTATCGATATCATGCTGATAAATCTCGGACTTGCCGACAATTTCGGCATATAATTTCCGCGAAAGAGAAAACCAATGCTTGAAATAACACCGCTTTTTTCGGGTTCCTCTGGGAATTCGATACATATAAAACACGAAAAGACCGAGCTTTTGATCGATGCCGGTGTGTCGTGCAGAAGCATTTGCAATGCCTTGTCAAAGATCGGAAGCTCTGTCGAAAAAATCTCGTGCGTGCTGGTCACCCACGAACACAGTGATCATATTACGGGGCTTGAAATGTTGTGCAAAAAATATCACATACCCGTATACGTCAATGTTGCCTCTGCAAAAAGCATAACGTCCGGTGGCAGAAACCCGTATCTTTCAAGCTGTATCAAAATTCTTGATCCCGGCACAGAGCTTTATCTGAACGATCTTCACATTCTGCCTTTCCGCACCCCCCACGATGCCAGCGGAAGTGTGGGATATCGCATAAACTGCGATGACGACAGTTTTTCGTATGCCACCGATATGGGGTATGTCACCCGTGAGATAGCACGCTGTGTTTTCGGCTCAAAAACTGTGATTTTTGAGTCAAACCACGATATCGAGATGCTGAAGAACGGGGTGTACCCCGAGCATCTCAAGGCACGCATCCTTTCGGACAGGGGACATCTTTCCAACGATGCCTGCTCAAAATTTATTCCGCATCTTGCCGAAAACGGTGCAGAAAGGATAATTCTTGCGCATCTTTCCAAGGACAACAACACTCCGCAGAAGGCTTTTGAGGCTTCGCAGGAAGCTTTGAAAAACGCAGGTTTCTGCGATGTATGCCTTGAAATTGCGCGAAGAAGCATACTTGACGATGAGACTTGATAAATATTTGTCGGATGCTTGCATCATCAGCCGCACCCAGGCGGTTTCTGCCATACGTTCGGGCAGGGTCAGCGTTGACGGAAAAACGGCAACCAAGGGTGATTTGAAATTGGACGAGAATAAGGCGGTCGTCACCCTTGACGGAAAGCCTGTTTTGTACAGTGAATTTATATATATTCTCATGAACAAGCCTTCGGGTGTTGTTTCGGCAACAGACGATGTGCGTGAAAAGACAGTGCTCTCGCTTTTGCCCGAACACTACGCCACAAAGGGGCTTTTTCCTGCAGGACGTCTCGATAAGGATACGGTCGGTCTTCTTGTGCTGACCAACGACGGCAAAAACGCCCACCGACTGCTTTCACCCAAGCACCACGTGGAAAAAGAATACTACGTTGAATGCGACGGCGATTTTGAAGAAGGCGATATCGAAGTATGCTTGAAGGGTGTGACTCTTGACGGCGAGCTTACCAAGCCCTGCATATTGAAGATAGATCCACAAAAGAAAAACTGTGCCCACATGATACTTACCGAGGGCAAATACCACGAGATAAAGCGCATCTGCGGACATCTCGGCAAAAAAGTCACCTTTCTCGAGCGCGTGCGGTTTGGCGGTCTTGTGCTTGATCCTTCGCTGACTCGTGGAGCATGGCGGCATATGACAAACGAAGAGATAGCACTTCTTGACCAAAAGGAGAATGAGTAAGTATATCCAAAGGATTTCAGAGACGAAACACCGACGAACGTTGCTTTTGTGTAATGCAGGCAATGGCCAAGGCAAACACCGCCGAAGAAACGCTTATAAAGCTTTCGTCACTTTTATAATTTAAAACGAAAACAGGCTGCACGTTTTTGCGTGCAGCCTGCTTTGTTATTTAAGAGTGATATTCTTTCTTGCCGTTTTGTCCGACATTCTCGTAAGGATCGCTGCGACCTCGCTTCTTTTGATATTGCTGTCGGGCAAAAAAGTGCCTTTTTCGTCGCTGCCTGTCAAAATTCCTGCTCGGTAGAAGGTGTAGATCCTGAGAGAATATTTTCCGTCTTCCACGTCGGGGATTGCGCCCTTTGCAATATCGTTTATTTCAGCAAAGTTTTCTTCGGGGAGAGCTTTGTAGAAGATATAAACGTATTCTTTTCGGGTTATGGGATCGTTGGCTTTGGCTGAAAGATCCTCGTCAATAATTCCTTCTGTCAGGGCGTAGTCCATGTAGGTGCTGTACCACCACATTGAGCCGTTGGGGATAGTCACCTTGCCGTCACGCTCGAGCTGATGCATGGCACAGGCAAGCTTCACGGCTTCTGCGTAGGTCATGTTGTCATCGGGGGAGTAGGTGGTTTCGGTTTTACCGTTGATAAGTCCGCTCTTGTGAGCAGAAAGCACATCGGCATAAAACCAGTCATCCTTGCTTACATCTGTAAACGGAAAAACGTAATCGTCGGGATCTTCTGTGTTTTCGTCATTGTCCTTGTCGGTGATGTTGGGCTTTTCTTCGACTTCCTTGTCCTTTTCGCTTTCGTCCTTCAGAGTGACAGTAAAGATGTGAAGATCTACTTCTTCGCCGTCAACGGCAATACAGGCAAAATACTGCGGAATGCCAAGCATATCTTCGGTTATTCCTTTGACGGGTAGTGTCTGTCCGATTGCCAGCATCTTTCCCGTGTTGCCCTTTTCATCACAGGAGTACCACGAGATAGAGGGATTGCTTGCATTTTTTGTTTCGACAAGGAAAATAACCGTTTCCTTTGGGTTATATATCGTCACATTGTCTTCGCCCACAGGAACTATTGCGAGAGCTTCTTTAACTTTTACTGCGACACCCGTCATTTTGTTGTAATCAAGTGTTGTCACAGTTTCGCCCTTGTAGATGGCCGTGATCTCACAGTAAAAATAATATTCTCCCGATGCCTGCGCAGTGTATTTGTAAAGACTGCCGTCCGCGCCGTCGATTTTCTGCGCGTCGGCGATCTTGCCCGTTGAGGTCACGTACCACTGATATTTGATATCCTTTGTTCCGGAGGGGAATTTCGGAGATGCAATAAGGGTTAGCTCTTCGCCGATCCTTATTTCCGAAGCCGCTGTGTTGTAGCCGATGGGGTAGGTTGCGTCCTCGGCAAAAACAGGGAACAGGGAAAGCGTAAATACCAACACCAGAATGGTGCAGATAATTCTTCTTTTCATTTTCTTCTCCTTTCGGGTTATCGGAAGCTTCTTCCCGATCCGCCGTGACTTCTGCCCGAAGAACCAATGCGGTTTCCGCCGGAGCCCGAGTTTGTCTCGCGGCGCACACGGTTTACGTTGCGGTAAAGGAAGGTGTCGTTTTTTTCGGTAAGCTTAAGGCTTCCGAAAACCATATAATCTTTGGCGTTGGGCTTGAATCTTACGGTTTTCATGCCGCTTTTCATCACGCTTACACCGATAAATCCGATGATAATGCCGATTATTACACAAATTGTTATCTGCTTTGCCGAAAGAAAAGGCTTTTTGGGGGCATTTTCATATTCGTACACAAGTCTTTCGCATTCCGAAAGAAAGAGCGAAAAAGACTCTGCGTATTTACCGTCCGCCATATACGGAAGTATCACGTCAAATATGTCGTCCACGTCGCTGTCAGAAAAAACCGCGATGCCGTCGCCTGTTGTGGATATAAATACGTCGCCGATATTGTGGCTCATAACAAGTATGATACCGTCCTCGCGGTATCCGCCGTAATCAAAGAAATCGTCGGCAAAATCCTGCGAGCTTTTTCCGTCAAAATTCTCTGACGTCACGATGACAAAATCCATGCCGTGTTTTTCTGACATTTCCAAAAGTTCAGAACCGATCTGCTGTGCTTGCGAAGCTGTAAGAATTCCTTCGGAATCCACAAGATACTGCATTTCTGCAATAGCAGAAATAGTAAGACAGAAGAAAAGAGCCAGGCAGGTGAGGGAAAAGATGATTTTTTTCATACCGTCCCTCCTCATATAAATCCCATTGCTCTGCCCAGTGCAAAAACGGCGATGGCACCTGCTGTTCCTATGGCAGAGATAAGGGCAAGCCAGCGGAAATATGCTCCGCTGTCCACAGGAAGATCACCAACGAATTTTCCGGTTTGCCCGTTCATGGCAAAGGTGTATTTCTGTCCGTTCCAGGTGGTGTTCAGTATCCAAACGGGATAAAGGGCATATTTTACCGAATTGTTTTCGAGATTTATGTTTGAATGAACGGGGATCACAGAATTGTAGCCCGAAACAGTCGACGCAAAGGCGTCCTCGGTGCTTTTTTTCACCCGTTCGTTGATACGCGGTGTGCTGTCGGCAGACGAAACGTCATATTTGTCGGCAAAAAAACCCGAAAGATATGCCGTCTGAAAATCCACCGCCTGTGAAAAATCAAAGGGTTCAAGCGATTCCATCATGGCGTCGTCAAATTTTGTGGATCCGTCAACCGGAATATGCTCAAAGCTTACGCTTCCGCCTCTTCCCACCGAATAGTGGGAGGTTTCTGTGTAGTGATATCTCGAATCACTCCATGCGCGCACCCGTGTGGCTTTGTATCGTATACTGGCCTTTGCTCCTGTGTCAAATACCCAGAAAGGAACGTATATACCCTTGATCTCGTCCAGATGATTTTTTGATTTAAAGGTCTTTGGCAAAAGCTTTTTGCCCGAAAGATGCTTTGACAAAGCTTCGATCGCCGCTTTTTTATCGAGCTTAAAAGGAATTACGAGGTCCGGGCGTAAATCACCCGAAAATCTGTCCATCATAACCACCGCATCACCGCAGTACGGGCATTCAGTGGCGGCGGTGGTGAGATCGGTCATGATCTCACCGCCACAGGATTTGCAGACGTAAGAGCGAATGGAAGTTTTTTCATCCTCCTGCCATTCGCAGGCGTCGGAGGTGTTCCATTCCATCTTTTCCTCATCGCTTTCGTTTTTGAGGATGTTGTCGTATTCTTTCAGAGTCTCGACTTCAAAATCAGTGCCGCAATAGGGACACTTCATTTTCTGCAGTTTGGTATCAAATTCGATCGAACCGTCGCAGCAGGGACACTTGTATTGTTGAAGTTCAGACATGTATGTTTACTCCGTATTTATGTGCTGAAACTTTTGTCAGTTTGCATCGGATTCGTCAAAGCGGTCGCCGCATTCGGGGCAGAACTTGGGAGGATTTTGGGGATCCTCGGGTTCCCAGCCGCACTTGTCGCACTTGTACTGAGGTACGCCTGCAGGCTTTTTAGCTCCGCATTCGGGACAGAATTTGCCCTTGTTCACAGCGCCGCAAGCACATTTCCAGCCTTCTGCCATCGGTTTTTGTGCTCCGCATTCTGCACAGAATTTTCCTGTATTGACCGCACCGCAAGCACATTTCCAACCCATTGCCGCATCGGGAGTTGCTGCCGCCTGCGGATTGGGAACTGCCTGTTGCTGCTGACCCATAGAGAAGAGGTTCTGCGCATTCATGCCGCCTGCGTTCATAGCCATGCCCATGCCCATAAAGCCCTGCATTGCACCGTTTTCGTTGGCTGCCGCAGTACGCATGGCATCTGCCTGTGCTCCTACAAGGCGTGAGCCTGCCATCATGGGATTGGTGGTCATGGCGTTTTCTTCCCACTCGGTGATCTTCTTTCTCTGATCCTCGGGGATAGAGAGAGAATTGATTGTAAGCTTTACAAGCTCGATACCGCGTGTTTCTGTCCAGTCGGGCTTCAGCACTTCGGTAAGAGCATTTCTGATTTCTACCGTATGACCGGGAAGCTCGAAGTACTCAATTCTCTGTGCTGCAACCTGTGCAAGAGCAGGCTGAAGAGCGTCAAGAAGTGAGCTGCGGAGAATGTCTTCCCACTCGCTCTTTTCGTAGCTGTCAGATACGTTTCCTGCAATGTTTGTGTAGAAGAGCAGGGGATTAGTGAGCTTGTATGTATATTCACCGTTGCAACGGATGTCAACGGAAAGCTTGAGTCCCATTTGCTCGTTGATTACCACTCTGAAGGGAATGGGAGTTGCCGTGCCGTACTTGTTGCCCATTATTTCCTTGGTGTTGAAGTAGTAAACTCTCTGGTCTTTTGCTGTGTCTCCGCCAAATGTGAAACGCTTTCCGATTGTCTTGAAGGTTTCCTTGATGCTTTCGCCGAGAGAACCTGCAAAAATTGATGGTTCTGTCGAGGTATCGTATGTAAACTCACCGGGCTCTGCACAGAATTCCACAACCTTGCCCTGTTCAACAATCATCATTGCCTGACCGTCGGCAACCGCAATAAGAGAGCCGTTGGAAATGATATTGTCTTCGCCCTTTGTGTTGGAGGAACGAGAGCCTGTACGCTTCTGACCCTTCACCATAAGTAAATCGTTGTCAATTGAATCGCAGTAGAAAAACTCCTTCCACTGATCTGCGAGTGTGCCGCCAAGGGCACCGAGTCCTGCTTTAATAAGTCCCATGATAGAACTCCTTTCTGTGTTTAAAATATTTGTTATTCCACGGCAATCACTGTCAGAGTGTCGCCGAAAACTATGAATTTTATCTGCCGTCCACCAAAGGCAAGCCCGAAGATGCGTTCCGCATCGTCAATATACGCAGGTCGCGGATCCTGCGCCAAAAGCTCGTGAATAACCGCGGCATCGGCAGGACAAAAGAGAGCCTCAAGCTCTTTTGGAAAGTCCACTTTCAAAGAATAGCTAAGCTTTGCGTCCGAAAAACCGCCCACTGCGTCATCGTGGCTGTCAGTGAAGGCAAGATAAGGCTTTATGTCATATATCGGTGTGCCGTCGAGAAGATCGGCGCCTTTCACAAGAAGGGTGTGCCCCATGTCCGTTTTTTCAACCCCCACAAGCTCAACAGACGAAAGCCCCAACGGATTTGGTCTGAAGGGAGAACGGGTGGCAAAAACTCCCATTCGCTCGTTTCCGCCAAGGCGCGGCGGACGCACCGTGGGAGACCACGTTTCTCTTTCACTCTCGGAAAATTTCCATATCAGCCACAGGTGGCTGTACCCCTCGATACCGCGCAGGGCATCCGGATTTCGAAATTCTTCCTCGAAAATAATGCGCGAAATATTTCCCGCAAGACCGCTTTGGCGAGGAATTCCGAATTTTTCAGAAAAAACAGAGCTTATCCGTGCTATAATTTTTATCTTGTCAGCCTGTGCCATCAAAAAAGTATCTCCGTATTAAAATATGGTTTCTCTAATATATATTTTAATTATATTGAAGAGAATGTCAACATAATTTTTGCAAAATTTGACGTGTTACAACAAGAAATTGACGGTTTCGACATAATTGTTCTTTTTGGTTGACTTTCTGTGCAAAATGTGTATAATATGCTATAAGGGAAAGGATTGATTGTAATGCGTTTGATCAGGTGTGTGGTTTATTATCTTTTGACGGGATTTATGAGTTTTTTCCTCGGAAGAATTCTGGCCAAAAGAAGAATAAAATACACGTCTTTTCCGTTCAAAAGCTTTTCTTTTGAAAAAGACGGAAAGATATACGATCGCTTAAACATAAAGTCCTGGCAGAAAAAAATACCCGATATGAGCAAGCTTTTTCCCGGAATCATGCAGAAAAAAGAAATGGTCTCCTCCATTGAGCTTCCCGTGCTCGAAAATATGATAAAAGAGACCTGCATTGCTGAGATAACCCATGTTTTTCTGATGATCACGGGGCTTGGCTGTTTTCGCTTTTTCCGTGCCAAGACTGCTGTCAAGGTGTATATAATATACTTTTTTGCCAATCTTCCGTACATCATTGTTCAACGCTACAACCGTCCCAGGCTGAAACGGCTTTACGCCGCGTGCTGCAGACGAACTAACGCTTTAAACGCCGAAAGCGATGACGAAAACATATGTACCCGACCCCATTTTTGATCACGTGAACATGAACATGAACATGAACATGAACATAAACATAAACTTAACGGAGAACTGAATGAAACCAATCAAACCCGAGGTCAACTATCTGAAGTTGCGCCCGACAAATCTTTTCAGCGAAACGTATAGGCATCTGCTTTTACTGATATATTGGCCGATATACGGCGCACTTTTCTGGTTTGTCGAAACTCATTACAGCAAGTTTTATGACAAGCTCGGCATCGAACTTCACGAAATGTATCTGCCCATCGACGACATGATACCCTTCAACGAGCTTTTTGTCATCCCATACGTCTTTTGGTTTTTGTACATAGTCCTTTCGATCGCATACACCCTGTTCTATGACGTGGATATGTTCAAAAAAATGTCGTATTTCATAATGATAACCTACACCTGTGCTCTCATCAGCTATTACACCTATCCCACCATGCAGTGTCTGCGCCCCGAAAGCTTTGCGCGTGACAATTTTCTCGTGGATTTTATGAGAGATTTTTACGCCTACGACACAAACACCAACGTCTGCCCGTCGGTGCACGTTTTTGGCTCGATATCGTCGACCATCGCCTTTGCAGGTACAAAAAAACTTGGCTCAGGCATCAAGATTACGGCACACGTTATGAACGTTCTCATCATTCTTTCCACTCTGTTTTTAAAGCAGCATTCTGTCATTGACGCAGTGGTGGCTCTTGTCATCAGTGCTGTGGCATACGTAATTGTTTTTAGACCCGGGATTTTTGCAAAAAGAAAACCGGCAAGTTAAATATATGAAAAGGGAGCAATCATGCTCCCTTTTTTAGTTTTCGTTTTTCTCTGCCGCTTTCAATATATCCTTTTGCGCAACGTCACACAATTCCTTTGCCATCTCGGCGTTGCGCGATTCGGAATAGATCTTGAAAAGTTGTGCTTTTCCGGGCACCACCGTTACCTTTCCGTCGGGATATGAAAGCCGTATTCCCTCGCATTTGTCGCACCCGATCACAGAGTCCGCGTTTTTTGAAAGATTTTTTATCACAAGAGTTTTTGTCACTCCGTCGGGGAGATAAACGGTCTTTTCTCTGTAGCCGAAAAGGGGCTGTTCAAAATAAAACTCGGAAATGTTCTTACCCGTCTTTGCAAGAAGTGAAATGAATCTTGCCGCAAGCATAATGTCATCCTGCAAATATCTGTTTGACTGCATAAGCTGCTGCGGCAGGGCAAATCTTTTTACCGAATGGTTGGGATAGTACACCACCCTTGCACCGTGACCGATGACCGAAGAGTATATGCCGGGCGAAAGATAGGGCAGGGCATAGTCTTTTGTGCCCAGCTTCTTTTCTGCCGCAAAAATGGCGGCGGTGACGTGATATCTGTCAAGAGAATAGTTGCCCTGGTTTATCGAAACCCCGTTCTCGTGGTCATAACACACGATGGGAACGCTTGACTCGACCGCTTCCTTTTTTGAAACGCATATTCCGCCGAGAGAACAAAAAGCTTTTTTCAAAAGCTCGGTTTCAACAAGGCTTTCGTCGCAAAAACCGAGCTTTCTTTCCGAAAATGTGTTTTCCGGAGCATAGGCTTTCAGGTTGTCGAGTATTTCACAGTAGTAATAGTTTTTGGAATCCGCCATAACAGTACGCCTTTTTGGCATCCGTTCGCTTTCGTCGCTTCTTGCGTTTTGCATGGCTGCGGAAAATCTTCTTTCAAAATCATGCGAGGGGGCAAGTCCGTTTCTGTTTAATAGTCGTGCAAACACTCTTTCCGAACCGTCGTCCTTAAACGTAAAAACAAAACAGTCAGCGCCAAAAAACACGCTTTGGAATTTTGCAAGGTTTTCGAACCCCTCGCCAAAATCGTATATTTCGGACTCTCCGCGCTCAAGCCCTGCGGCAAGAGCTGACGAAAAAGCCTGCGCACCTTCTGTACCGTCGTGCATGATTCCGGTTCTCGTGCCCTTTCCCACAGTGTCGGAAAGCGCCTTTCCGAGCAGCACACATTCGTGTTCTTTTGTTTCAAACTGATCGGTCTGCCCGAGAAGCAAACCCTGCTCGAAATCGAAATATCCGTCTTTTTTCGAAAAGAAATCGGCGTTCTCCTCTTTTTCCGTGCTTTTTGTAACTTTGGAATTGGATGGGATATACGAGCATTCGGAAAGCGTTATTCCCTTTGCAATAACGCTTCCGCCGCAGATGCTCGAGCGTTTGCCGATCACAGCGTTTTCGCAGATCACGGCACCCTCCACGCGGCTGTTTTCGCAGACTCTTACTCCCGAATGAAGAATACTTCCGACTATTTCACAGTTTTTTCCTACAGAGCATCGGGATGAAAGTATGACGTTGGGTCCGATCTCGGCTCCTTTTTCAATGGTAACGTCATGGGGAATATAGCATGGGGGAGTAATTTTTATTCCGCTTGTGTCAGAAAAGCTTTTCTGCTCGATGGGAAAGTCGTATATTTTTCCTTTCAGAGCATCAATGCAGCATTTGTAATAGCTTTCTATATTTCCCACGTCGCACCAGTATCCGCGATCGTTGTGCTCGTAAAGCTTCATGCCCATATCGAGCATCAGCGGAAACAGATCCTTTGAAAAATCAAACGGCACGTTTTTGGGGACAAGATCAATTACTTTTGATGACAGAATATAAACTCCCGTGTTCACCCGACAGGATCCCACCTGCGACCAGCAGGGCTTTTCGTTGAAAGCTGTGATAAGGCCTCCGCTTTTTGACAGCACCACTCCGTATTCAAGGGGATCGTCGCATTCGCTGGTAATAACGGTGGCATCTGCACCGTGGCTGCGATGCGCTTCGTGGGCTTTTAGAAGGTCAAAATCGCAAACGCAATCACCCGATATCACAAGAAACTCTTCGTTTTCCGAAAGTCCCAGTATTTCCCGTGAAAAAACAAGACCGCCGGCGGTGCCCAGCGGTGTTTTTTCTTCAAGATATTCGATCGAGGCCCCAAAAAGATTATGACCGATCTTGTTTCGGATCATATCCGAGCGGTAGCCCGTGGTTATCATTATTTTATCAATACCGCAGCGTGCAAGCTTTTCAATTATCCGTTCAAGAAGACTTTTGCCCAAAAAAGGCACCAGCGGTTTTGGTATGCCGTCGGTTATGGGGGCAAGACGTGTGCCTCGGCCTCCGGCAAGAATAATGGCTTTTTTCATTTTTAGTGTTCCTTTTTCTCAGATAGATTTTGTCACACAATAAGTCTATGCAGAAAAAAAGAAACTATTCGGCTATCGTTATGTAAGAAGAAGCATCATTTTCCCGTGCTGCCAAATCCTCCGTTTCCGCGGTCGGTTTCGTCAAGCTCTGCGTTTTCAAGAAAATCCACCGCAAGAAAGGGCATAATTACAAGCTGAGCGATTCTGTCGCCGCAACAAACGGTGCGTTCCTCGTCCGAATCATTGTGCAGAGCCACAATGTATTCGCCGCGATAGTCGGAATCTGCAACACCAACACAGTTTGCGGGGCGCAAACCGCTTTTTGCTGCAAGTCCGGAGCGGGCAAAGATTGCACCGAAATATCCGTTTGGAACGGCAATGGCAAGACCTGTGCCGATCTTTACGGTGGCGTGGGGGGCAATGGTCACGTTGCCGTCAATGCAGGCGTATAGATCGTAGCCTGCGGCATATTGTGAACCGCGAGTGGGAATTTTTGCCTTTTCGTTCAGCTTTTTTACGTTTATGTTCAGCATGTTTATTATCTCCCGACATTGTTTTGTTATTATAATTATAAAGATTTTTGCTCATAAATCAAGCAAAATTATTTATATTTACAATTTCTTGCTTCTTGCCCTTGACTTTTCGACGAAAAAATGCAATAATATAAAATGGCACAAAAAGCGAAGGAAGAGGTGAACGACTGTGAAGACAGACCTTATAAAAGTTATCCGCGAGCATATGCCGGAAATGTCCAAAAGCCACAAGATGATCGCGGCGTATATAATCGATCACCCCGATTCGGCGGCGTATCTCACCGCCACAAAGCTTGGCACTGTCACCGGTGTTTCGGAGTCCACCGTTGTACGCTTTGCCATAGAGCTCGGCTTCAAGGGATATCCCGAAATGCAAAAATCTCTTAAGGATCTCATCCGCACCAGCATGACCTCTGTTCAGCGTGTAGCTGCGGCAGACAGCCTTATGTCGGGCGGCGACGTTATGTCAAAGATCATGAACAGCGACGCCGACAAGATCCGCCTTACCCTTGAGGAGGTCAGCAAGGAGGATTTTGACAGAGCCGTGAAAATGATAACCGACGCCAAAAACGTCTATATCATCGGCATCCGTTCCGCCTCCATGCTCTCGTCGTTTTTTGCCTACTATCTCAACATCATCCTCGGCGACGTCACCCATCTTGACGTTGCAAGCACGGGCGAAATGTTCGAAAGATTGATGCACATTTCGAAGGGCGATGTTCTTGTGGGAATAAGCTTTCCGCGATATTCCAAAAGAACAAAAACCGCCATCGAGTTTGCAAAAAAGCGCGAGGCAAACATTTTGGCACTTACCGACAGCAAATCCTCGCCCATCGCCACAAAGGCAGATTGTACCCTTATTGCAAAGAGTGACATGGCGTCGTTTGTCGATTCGCTGGTGGCACCGCTTAGTATAATCAACGCACTTATCGTTGCAGTGTCGATGAACAAGAAAGACGAACTTTCGGATCATCTTCACGAGCTTGAAAAAATATGGGACGAATACGAAGTATATGAAAAAACAACCGATTGACGTAAGAGATTCGGTGTGCATCGTCGGAGGAGGAGCCGCAGGCCTTATGGCAGCATGCGTTGCTGCAGAAAACGGTGCAAAGGTAGTTCTTTTTGAAAAGAACGCCTCTGAAAAAAAGATTGCTTCCGAACAGTTTTTTGACAATGCATATCTCGGAAAAAAGCTTCTCATAACCGGCAAGGGCAGATGCAACCTCACCAACAACTGCAATCGCGAGGATTTTATGAAAAATATTCCGCGCAACGGCAAGTTTATGTTTGCATCCTTTAAGGCGTTTCCGCCCGAAAGGGTTATGGAGTTTTTTGAGTCGCGCGGAATACCGCTTAAGACCGAGCGCGGCGGCAGAGTTTTTCCCGTGTCTGACAAGGCTCTTGACATACTGCGCTGCCTCAAAGATACACTTAAGGGCAGCAATTGCCGCATCATCAATAAAAAAATAGAAAACATCGTCGTCGAAAACGAAAAAATATCAAAAATTTTCGATGCGGATGGGAACGAATACATAGCAGATTACGTCATAATAGCAACGGGAGGTCTTTCTTATCCCGTCACAGGCTCTGACGGCGACGGATATGAGTTTGCAAAAACCGCAGGTCACACCGTCACCGAGCTTTCTCCCAGCCTTGTTCCTCTGGTATCACAGGGTAGTTTCTGCAAAAGGCTACAGGGGCTTTCGCTTCGCAACGTCACCCTGTCGCTGAAAAAGAAGGCGAACGGAAAAACCGTTTTCAGCGAGCTTGGCGAGATGTTGTTCACCCATTTCGGTCTCAGCGGTCCGCTTGTGCTTTCAGCATCGGCACATATCGAAAATGATCCCTGCGAATACAGTGTACATATCGACCTCAAGCCTGCCCTTGACGAAAAAACACTTGACGACAGACTTCTTTCTGATTTTTCAAAAAATCAAAACAAGGATTACAAAAACGTTCTCGGCCTCCTGCTTCCCTCAAAGCTGATACCCGTTTTTGCCGAAAGATCGGGAATATCGCCCGACACAAAGGTCAATTCTATCACCAAAAAGCAGAGAGCCGATATAATCGCGCTTTTAAAGAATTTTACTGTGGATATCTCGGGTTTCCGCCCTATTGCCGAGGCGATAATCACCCGTGGCGGCGTCAAGACGAGCGAAATAAACCCATCGACCATGGAATCAAAAAAAGCAAGCGGACTGTATTTTGTCGGCGAGGTGCTTGATGTGGACGGCTACACCGGCGGATTCAATCTGCAGATCGCCTTTTCAACTGCATACCTTGCGGCAATCGACGCCGCCAAAAAAGTAAACGAGGAAGGTTACACAAATGTCTGAAACGATAAAGATCGCCATCGACGGCCCATCCGGTTCGGGAAAAAGCACCCTTGCCAAGGGGCTTGCAAAGGAGCTTGGCTATGTATACGTTGATACCGGTGCCATCTATCGCACCGTAGGCCTTTTTGCAAAGAGAAATTCCATCGATCCCCACGACGAAGATGCGCTTTCGGCGCGCTTCTCGAATATTGATATTTCTCTCAAGTGGGAAGATGGCGTTCAGAAGATATTCCTTTCGGACGAGGATGTGTCCGAGCTTATCCGCACCCCCGAGGCTTCCATGTACGCCTCTGCTGTTTCTGCGCTGCCCAAGGTGCGTGCTTTTCTTCTTGAAATGCAAAGAAGCTTTGCAAAGAAAAGCAACGTTATCATGGACGGCAGAGATATCGGCACGGTGATCCTGCCCGATGCTCAGGTAAAGATTTTTATGCAGGCGCATCCCGAAGAGCGTGCGCGCAGAAGAATGCTCGAACTCAACGCCAAAGGCAAAAACGTTACTTTTGAAGAAGTATATGCCGATATGTGCCTTCGCGATAAAAACGACAGTACCAGAGACGTAGCTCCCTGCGTTCCTGCTGATGACGCCGTTGTTTTTGACAACACCGGTCTTGATATTCCGCAGACTGTCGAAAAAGCTCTCGAGATAATAAAGGAAAAATTGTCATGACAAAGTTTTATGCCTTCTGCCATCATTGTTTGGCAGTAATTATAAAAATAATATTCAGAGTAAAGGTGCTCGGACTTGAAAACGAACCCGAAAAGGGCGGTCATCTTGTTTGCGCCAACCACTCTTCTCTTTGGGATCCTGCCATGCTCGGCGCTTGTCTTAAGAAAAGACAGGTCAGGTTTATGGCAAAGGCAGAGCTTTTTAAGATCCCGATTCTCGGCTTTTTTTTCAAAGCACTCGGCGCTTTCCCCGTAAACCGTAAGGGCGGAGATATAAAGGCAATAAAGACCACCATCGAGCTTGTTCAGAACGGCGAATGCGTAGGTATTTTTCCCCAGGGCACCCGTTGTCGCGGAGTCAGCCCCCGCACCACCACCGTAAAGGGCGGCACCGGAATGTGTGCTTATCGCGGAGGATGCGATATAATCCCCGTTGCCATCGTCAACAAAAAGCGTAAGATGTCGTTTTTTGGAAAGACCTACGTCGTCATCGGTGCTCCCATCAAATTTGACGAGCTCGGCTTTGTCGAGGGGGACAAGACGGAATTTGAAAGAGCATCGAAAATAATTTTTGACAGGATATGTGATCTTTATGATGAATGCTACAGCGAACACTTTGAAAAGAAAAAGTGATTCGAGAGTTGTCCTTGCCGAAAACTCGGGCTTTTGCTTTGGGGTTCGGCGAGCAGTGGACGTGGTAGAAAAGCTCATTTCCGAAGGCAACGAGCATATTTATACGGTAGGCGAGCTGATCCACAATCCCACCTATCTCAAAAGACTCGAAAAAAAAGGCGTTCGCATCTGCGAAGAGGCGGATATCGAAGCGGTTGCAAAAGAGCATCCCGATGCGGTTTTTGTCATCCGCGCCCATGGACTAAAAAAAGAAATCTCAGACCTTCTTTTCGAGAGGAAGCTTCGTTTTGTCGATGCTACATGTCCTTTCGTTAAGAAAATCCACAATATAGTTTCGGAAAATTCGGCACCCGAAGTGCCCACCATCATCATTGGTGACAAAAATCACCCCGAGGTCGAGGGCATAAAAAGCTATGCAAAGGGCGAAGTTTTTATCTGTTCGGATGAAAACGAGCTCGAAGAAGCCTGCCGAAATATCCCGAATAATGAAAAAAACGGCCCTGTTCTCGTCAGTCAGACCACTTTTAAACTAAAAAAGTTTGAAAATTGCCAAAAATTCATAAAAAAACTATATACAAATCCGAAAATATTTGGTACAATATGTAGTGTGACTGAAAACAGGCAGATCGAAGCGGGAAAGCTTGCATCCACTTCCGACGTCATGCTCGTGTTGGGAGCCGCAAAAAGCTCCAACTCAAAAAAGCTTTACGAGATATGCTCGTCGCTGTGCAAACATACATATTTCGCGGAGACCGCGGAAGATGTTCCATTCGACGAGATCGGCAAAATTTTCAGTAGCAATTTTTGCGGAAATTTCACCGCAGGAATAACAGCAGGCGCTTCCACGCCTGATGATATAATAGAGGAGGTAAAAATCAGAATGGCAAATGAAATCGTAATCAATTCTGATGCAACAACAGAAAAC
>SVTM01000015.1 GCA_015063785.1 Oscillospiraceae bacterium | reverse complement strand
TGACTCCGCTTGAATTACGAAGTCAGTATGTTGCTTAAAATTTAATAATTCCTACCATAAAGGGGTTTTTGTACTGCCTGCACAATTTGGGGCAGTCCAATTTGTCGTGCAGGGTGTTGTTATTTATTTCGTTTGTTTCTTTTTCTTAAAAAGTCCAAGGGTAATGAGCATAACGATGGGGAAGAGGATGGCGGCAAAAATTCCGCATTTCAATCCTATCTGGTCACCGTCAAGGTTTGCAAAGAAGGGAAAAGTCTTTTCAAGGCTTGCATAGTTAAGCTTTGCGCCGTCGCAGACAAATCCTGCGATCCACGGGCCGATCGAGCAGCCCACGTCGCCAAAGAAAGCAAGCGCGCCAAACATCGATGCGCCTCCGTGGGGGATCTCGCGTGATGTCAGACTCAAAACTCCCGGCCACATAAATGCAACCGACACTCCGCTTAACGAACAGCCGATAAGAGAGACAACGGGATTTTTAACAAATACCATCATGCAGTAGCTTACGATACAAAGAGCCGAGCTTGCCATAAGTATCTTTTTCGTATCTATCCTGTTGCCCAGAAGTCCTGCGGCGATTCTAACGATCGCCATGCACAGGGCAAAGCACATGGGACCCAAAAGGTCGCCCATCATTTTTGAAATACCAAGTCCTTTTTCTGCAAACATCGAAGACCACTGTGCCACCGCCTGCTCTGCCGCACCGCCTGTTATCATAAGTATGGCGGCAAGCAAAAACAGCTTCATAGAGAAAAGCTTTTTCAGCGACAGTCCTCCGCCCTCGGTCGAGCCGTTCGGCATTTTCACCGAGCTGAAAAAGAAGATGTTTATGATCGGAATTACCGACCATATAAGGGGCAGGACATACCACATATCGTTTCCTGCAAAGTGCAGAAAAAGGGTGGAGACCGCCACCACAAGAATGTGTCCCCAGCAGTAGAACGAATGAAGTATGGCAATGGCGGCAGGGCTTTTTTCGCCGCCGCATTCTTCATCGCAGGCATCGATTACGGGGTTTACCACAACCTCAATCATACCTCCGCCAAAGCTGTATACCGTGGTAGACAAAAGAACGCCTGTGTATCCCATGGCTTCGGGCAAAAATGCAAAAAGCAAAAAGCCTGCGGCACAGAAAACGTGGGCGGTAACCGAAAGCTGCCTCAGCGAAAAGCGCCGCGATAGCTTTATGGATATAACGTCAGCACATATCTGCACGATAAAGTTGATAAGAACGATGCGTGCCAGCATCTCGTACGAAACGCCAAACTTTTCGCTGAAAATAACGAAAAGCAATGGCGCAAGATTAACCACCGCCGCCTGGGTTATATATCCCATATAACAGGCAAGCTTTGTTGCGGAATATTTGTTTTTGACCTGTGACATGATTTTTCTCCGTGGGTTTACATACAAATGCGGTTTCCTTTTTGGGGAAACCGCAATGTGTTTTTATTTGAAATACGCGGCTTACGCCTTGCCGACCGAGCCGAAAAGCTCCATCTTTTCCTTAACTGTAGCCTTGATAGCTTCAACACCGGGAGCGAGAAGCTTTCTGGGGTCAAATCCCTTGCCGGAAAGGTCCTTGCCTGCTTCGATATATTTTCTTGTAGCATCGGCAAAAGC
Source organism: Oscillospiraceae bacterium (assembly GCA_015063785.1). GTDB lineage: Bacteria > Bacillota > Clostridia > Oscillospirales > CAG-382 > UMGS1052. Next base: position 55,194 of record SVTM01000015.1, on the reverse strand, counting down.
AAGCTGACATTCAGTGTTAACGTTGATCTTCGAAACGCCAAGAGAGATAGCCTTCTTGATCATGTCTGCGGGAATACCTGTGCCGCCGTGAAGAACAAGGGGCATTGCACCTGTCTTCTGCTGAACAGCATCAAGAGTTTCAAAAGAAAGACCTGCCCAGTTTTCGGGGTACTTGCCGTGGATGTTGCCGATACCTGCGGCAAGCATTGTAACGCCGAGGTCTGCGATCATCTTGCACTCGTCGGGATCTGCACATTCGCCTGCACCCACAACGCCGTCTTCTTCGCCGCCGATAGCGCCGACTTCTGCTTCGAGCGAGATGCCCTTTTCGCCGGTGATCTTAACGAGCTCCTTGGTCTTCTCAATGTTTTCTTCGATGGGATAGTGCGAACCGTCAAACATTACAGAAGAAAAACCTGCTTCGATGCAAGCAAGAGCGCCTTCGTAAGAGCCGTGGTCAAGGTGGAGAGCAACGGGAACTGTGATGCCAAGAGTTTCGAGCATGCCGTTAACCATGCCGACAACTGTCTTGTAGCCGCACATATACTTGCCTGCGCCTTCGGAAACACCGAGGATAACAGGGGAGTTGAGCTCCTGTGCTGTCTGAAGAATAGCCTTTGTCCACTCGAGGTTGTTGATGTTGAACTGACCAACAGCGTAGTGGCCTTCCTTTGCTTTGGTAAGCATTTCCTTTGCTGATACTAACATATGTTCATCTCCGTAAATAAAAAAATTTTACCCTTACATTTTACTATAAACTTGCAAAAAAAGCAATAGTATATCGCATTTTTTTACAAAATCCGCACCTCTTTCGTCAAGATGAATAAAAAATTCGGATTTTGTGGTGCAAAAACCGAAAAAGTTGACATTAAAACCGAAAAAAAGCGTTTACAAATCTGACGATATAAGATATACTTAATGTATGATACGATATATCTTCTATCTTCTTATTTTTCGGGAGGTTACACAATGGAAAAAATACTCATGACTCTTGACAATTTTTCGTCTGCCATCGCCGAAAACAAAGCTTTTGTTGCGTCGGGCGCGGACATTTCCACCATTGACGGCATCAAGGCTTCGGGTTTTCCCATCATCAAGGCAAAGGTTCCCGGCAATACCGAGCTTGATATGATGGCGGCAGGTATGATCGATTTCGATCCTTTCTTTGGCACAGACACCTTGAAGATGCAGGATTACGAAAATCTTCACGATATATATTTCACCACCTTTGACAAACCCTCGTGCAATGCAAAGCTTTGCTTTGAGGGTATTGATACCATTGCAGACATCTACATAAACGGCGTTCTTGTAAAAAGCACGGCAAATATGTACATTTCCCACGAAGTGCCCCTTTGCGGACTCAAGGAAAAGGACAACGAGCTGGTGGTGCATATAAAGCCCGTTATGATCGAATCGAGAAAGTGGGATCTTCCCGTGGTCTGCAATTCGCTCACCTACGGCATGGCATCTCTTTATGTCAGAAAAGCGGCGCATATGTACGGCTGGGACATTATGCCCAGAATCGTTTCATCGGGTATCTGGAAGCCCGTTTATATCAAAGAAGTAAAGGAAGATTGCTTCAAGGATGTGTATATCTACACCCTTGGCATCGACCGAGAAAAACAGACAGCGCGGCTTTCTGTCTTTTACACCCTTGAACTGTCCGAGGACAAGACCCAGGATTATTCTATCAGAGTAGTGGGCGAATGCGGCGACAGCAAATTTGAGTCAGGACAAGTGCTCTTCTCTCACTGCAACAGACTTGAAATTGATGTCAAAAATTGTAAATACTGGTGGCCGAGATATGCAGGCGAGCAGAATATGTATTCTGTTGACATCGAGCTTCTCTACAAAGGAGAGGTGGTTGATACCTGCCACCGCGACGTGGGCGTGCGCACCACAGAGCTTGTCCGCACCAACACCACCGACCGCGACGGCAACGGCGATTTCTGTTTCAAAGTGAACGGCGAGCGCATTTTTGCCATGGGTTCCAACTGGGTACCCCTTGATCCTTTCCATTCGCGCGACATCGAAAGACTTGAAAAATCCTTCGATCTTCTTTATGACGTCGGATCCAACGTCGTTCGTTGCTGGGGCGGAAACGTATATGAAAGCGACGAATTCTATACCCTCTGCGACAAACACGGCATCATGGTATGGCAGGATTTTGCCATGGGCTGTGCCGTATATCCGCAGGAGCAGAAGTTTTATGATATGCTTGAGGAAGAAGTCGTATTTATTATCAAAAAACTTCGCAACCATCCCTCCATCGTCCTCTGGGCAGGTGACAACGAGGGCGACTATGCATACATGTCCTGGGGCGGCATGACCCGTAACCCCGACAAGAATATCGTGACCCGTGAGGTGCTGGCGCGCCTTTGCGAAATGCACGATTTCACCCGTCCCTATCTTCCCAGCTCCCCCTATATCACCGAGGAGACCATGCGTACAGGTGCTGATACTTCAGAAGACCACCTCTGGGGTCCCCGTGATTACTTTAAGGGCAATTATTACAAAAATACCGTCTGCCATTTCGCGTCCGAAACAGGCTACCACGCTTGCCCTTCGCCGAAATCGGTCGAAAGATTTATTCCCAAAGAAGATGTCTGGCCGTGGTATAAGCCCGACGGTGTGGCAAAAGATTCGTGGCTTGTTCATGCTGCCTGCATGGAAGTCAGCCCGTATGCCGCATTCTCTTACCGCATAAAGCTGATGGCTGATCAGGTAAAGACTTTGTTTGGCAAGGATCCTGACAATATTTGCGATTTTGCAAAGCAGAGCCAGATCTCGCAGGGCGAGGCGGTGAAATATTATATCGAACGCTTCAGAATTTCAAAGCCCCGTCGTTCGGGTATCATCTGGTGGAATATTGTTGACGGTTGGCCCCAGTTCTCGGATGCCGTTGTAGACTATTATTTTGTCAAAAAGGTCGGCTATCATTATATCAAGCGTGCCCAGGCACCCATTTGCCTCATGTTTGACGAGCCAAAGAACAATGTCATCGACCTTTACGTTGCAAACGACACTTTGAAAAACCGTAATTTCACATACAAAGTAACCAATATCACAGATGGAAAGGTTGTTCTTTCGGGTGGCGGATGCGCCTTCTCCAACGCTTCCACAAAGCTCGCTCAGCTTGCGATTGAAGAGGAAGAAAAGAAATTCTACCTCATCGAATGGACCTTTGACGGCGAAACAGAAGTTCACAAGAACCACTATTTCACCAACATCATCGACATCGACTACGATGCCTACATGACAGCACTGAAAAAGTGCGGCTTCGACCAGTTCGAAGGCTTTTGAGGAGCATAATATGTATTATATCGGAATTGACATCGGCGGAACAAAATGTGCTGTGACGCTCGGAAAATTTGACGGCGAAAAAATGGACATCGCTGCAAAAGCAAAGTTTGACACAGTGGGCGCGCCTTCGCAGGTGCTTGATAAGTTTCTTGCCGAAACAGATGCCATTCTTGAAGAAAAAGGCCTTTCGTACCGCGATATAAAGTCGATCGGCATAAGCTGCGGCGGACCGCTCGATCCGAAAAACGGCATCATTCTGTCGCCCCCCAATCTTCCCGGTTGGGACGAGATACACGTGGTGGAATTTTTTGAGAGCAAAACAGGCATTGCCACCAAGCTTGAAAACGATGCCAACGCCTGCGCCATTGCCGAGTGGAAGCTCGGCGCAGGCAGAGGCTTTGACAACGTGATCTTTCTCACCTTCGGTACGGGACTTGGCGCAGGACTTATTCTTGACGGCAAGCTCTATTCGGGCACCAACGGCAACGCAGGCGAGGCGGGACATATAAGACTTTCGGACTACGGCCCGTCGGGATACGGCAAGGCAGGCTCTTTCGAGGGTTTTTGCAGCGGACGCGGCATTGCCCAGATCGGTCAGACCCTTGCGCTTGAGGCAATACAAAACGGCAAAAAAGTGGGATATGCCGACGGCATAGACGACCTTTCAAACGTCAATGCAAAAAACATCGCCATAGCCGCAGATGCAGGCGACGAGGTGGCAAAGGAAGTATATCGCACCTCGGGCAGAATGTTGGGACGCGGCCTTTCGGTGCTTGTGGACATCCTCAATCCCCAGCGCATCATCATCGGCAGCATTTTCACCAGAAGCGCCCATCTGCTTTTTGACGAATGCGACAGAGTGATGAAAAAAGAATGTCTGCCCCTTTCGTATGGGGTGTGCAAGGTGGTGCCGGCAGAGCTTTCCGAAAGCATCGGAGATTACGCCGCCCTTTCGCTTGCCATGACGGTTACTGAATAATCAAGGAGCAATATTTATGGATCTCAGAACAGAACTTTTTGAAAGATACCCCGTCCTTTGCGCTTGCGAAAAGGACGTGGATGCAGCGAGAGAGCTGATAAACGAAACTTATAGACGCGGCGGCACTGTATACGTTTGCGGCAACGGCGGAAGCTGCAGCGACAGCGACCATATAGTTGGCGAGCTGATGAAAGGCTTTCTTCTCCGCCGCGAGCTTTCATGTGCCGAAACGGAAAAATTCGCCTCGATGTTCGAGGACGGAGCACAGTTTGCCGCAAATCTTCAGGGTGCTTTGCCTGCTGTGTCGCTGACGGCACAGACGGCAATTCTGTCGGCTTTTGCCAACGACGTTGAGCCCGACATGGTGTATGCCCAGCTCGTTTACGGCTATGCCCGCGAAAACGATCTTGTCATCGGTCTTTCGACCTCGGGAAACTCCAAAAACGTCGTAAACGCAGTAAAGGCGGCAAAATTCCGCGGCGCAAAAACCCTTTGCATGACGGGTGCCAAAGAAAGCAAGCTTTCGGCAATGTCCGACGTGACAATACGCGTGCCCGAAACCGAAACCTTTAAGATTCAGGAGCTTCACCTGCCTGTTTACCATTATCTTTGCGCGGCGGTGGAAGAGGAATTTTTTGGCAAATAAGATAAAGATAAAGAAGAAAAGGAACAGTGTGAAAGCTGTTCCTTTTTTGTGTCATGATTTACAGAAGTCTCAGACCTTTTGGATAGTGGTTTTTGAGGAAACCTCCAACTATCTTTGCCCCGCCCAAGGGTATGCCGTCGCAAAGTATTGCCGCCCAGCCGTCTGTGACGTCGCATTCAAACGATTCGCCGCGCAGATACTTTGCCATTTCGGGCGAGTCGGAAGCAAGATCAACCCTGACCTTGAAATTTTTGCCGTATGCCGAAAAGAACTGATGATGGGGGACGATTCGTCCCGATTTGTATTCGCCCAGCTTCACCCCGCACGAAAAAACGTGTCTTTCGGGCACAGCCATTCGGTCGGGCAAAACGAGAATGTTTTCGCGAAAAGCGCGTACGCATTTTGGAGTTGCTTCGAGCGACTTTGAAAGAAATTCGTCCACCGCCTTCCTTTCGTCTTTGTTAAGCGGACGCGATGCGTCCTTAAAAGAGAATTCAGTGCTCGGTACAAGCTTTCCTTCGCGCTTAAAAAGGGCAAAAAACTGTCCCTCTCCGCGAGCCACGTGGGGATAAAACCTGCGCACGTTTTTCGGATCAAACCCATTGCAGTATTCTGCAATTCCCGGGGTTGTGACGTCATCAAATTTTTCACCCGGCTCGCAGAGCGAAAAATCGGGATGCTTTTCGAGAAAATAGGAAACGTTTTCTTCGTTTTCCTGCGTCGAAAAGGTGCAGGTGGAATAAAGAAGATATCCTCCCTCGTCGACGCATACGGCAAGATTGTCAAGTATCTCCCTTTGTCGTTCGGCGCACAGAGCCACGTTTTCTTCGCTCCATTCCTCGCGCGCCTGCTCGCTTTTTCTAAGCATTCCTTCGCCCGAACAGGGTGCATCGCAGATGACAAGGGCAAATTCGCCCGGAAAAAGCTTTGCAAGATACTCGGTGTCTGAATTAAGTACCATCGAGTTTTTAAGCCCCAGCCTTTCGATGTTTCCAACAAGCGTTTTGCATCTTGACGGCACGATCTCGTTGGATACCACGATGTTTTTTTCGGGGGCAAAGTTTGCCGCCTGCGAACTTTTTCCGCCGGGGGAAGCACAGGCATCAAGTATTTTTATCCCTTCGGGAAGCCTGTCCTCAAGACAGGACACCGGTGCCATGGCAGACGGCTCCTGAATATAAAACATTCCTGCATGGTGCAGAGGATGATTGCCCGGCTTGTCTGCTTTGAAATAAAATCCGTCCCTGCAGTATGGGATCTTTTCGTTATCAAAGGGCAGGAGAGAGTCTTTGATGTCAGAAAGCTTTGCTGCGTTCAGATGAAGTGCTGTTTCGCGATCGTCGTCAAAGGTGGCGATGTATTTTTCAAAATCCGCTCCGAGAAGCTTTTTCATTCGGTCGGTATATTTTGTATCAAGCATGTTTTCCTCGCAATTTTTTGATAATCAAGTATAACACATTATTGCAAAAATTTCAATATTTCGCCTCGAATTGAAAAAAACATACAAAGTTAATCATTTTTGATATAAAAGGTATATATTTTAAGATATATTTGGTGATGAATTTTGCAGTATACTATTGAAATTTCGGGTTTTGTATGATATAATAACATGAGTACGCATGGTGGATTGTGAAAAAAATATCAATCCCCTTCTGCGCAACAAGCAAAATACGCGGAAATCCGCAACGGAGGTAACATTACGCTATGAAAAAGAAACTGACAACAGTTGATTTCAACGGTACAAAAGAGCAGGAAACAGCTCTCAGAGCAGTCATTGCCGAGTACCGCGGAACAAAGGGCGCCATGATGCCTGTGCTTCAGAAGGCTCAGGAAATCTACGGCTATCTTCCCATCGAAGTTCAGAAGATCATTGCTGACGAGATGGACACTTCTCTTGAAGAAGTTTACGGAATCACAACCTTCTATTCTCAGTTCGCTCTTAACCCCAAGGGAAAGTATGCGATCGCTGTATGTCTTGGAACAGCCTGCTATGTTAAGGGCGCTCAGGACCTTGTAGACCGCATCACGCTCAAGCTCGGTCTTACCCCCGGCAGCACAACTCCCGACGGTAAATATTCTCTCGACGCGACCCGTTGCATCGGCGCCTGCGGTCTTGCTCCCGTTCTTACCGTTAACGATGAAGTTTACGGCAGACTTACAAAGGAAGACATCGACGGAATCCTCGCTAAATACGTTGACTGACACCGCGCCTTTTTAAAAAGGCATATCTTGCGTTCCGCAAAGCGGCTGTATGTCCGTGTTTGCGGCGGAATGGAGTTACATATGAAGATCCGTGAAATAAAGGAAATTCTCGGTGCCGAGCTGCTTTGCGGCGAGGACGCCCTTGAAAAAGATGTTTTTTCCGCTTGCTGCAGCGATATGATGAGCGACGTGCTTGCCTATGTGAAAGATCAGGGCGTTTTGATCACAGGGCTTGTCAATCCGCAGGTTATAAGAACGGCAAACATGATGGACATGGTCTGTGTTGTCTTTGTCAGAAACAAGACCGTGACAGACGATATGATCGAGCTTGCAAAAGAAAGCGGCATTGTGGTCATGCGTTCGTCTCTCCGTGCATTTGAGGCGTGCGGACTGCTATATTCCGCAGGCATCTCAAAGGTTTCGGAGGCTTAAAATGTCTGATGTATTAAAATTCCATTTTGATGTCGACGGTTCGGACTTTTCCTCGGCAGGCGAAGCGTCTGTCGTTGTAAAGAAAAAGCTCAGACAGCTTGGCTATCCCGCCGACGTTATCCGCAAAGTATCAATCGCAATGTACGAGGGTGAGATCAACATGGTCATCCACGCAGGCGGCGGCTGTGCCGACGTTGAGGTGCACGATGACGAGATCGTTATTATCCTTTCCGACAAGGGCCCGGGTATTCCCGACGTTGCCCTTGCCATGCAGGAGGGTTATTCCACCGCCCGTGATAATATCCGTGTGCTCGGTTTCGGCGCAGGTATGGGTCTTCCCAACATGAAGAAATATACCGACGAAATGCAGATCGACACGAAGGTGGGCGAGGGAACCGTCATCACCATGAAGGTCAAGCTCTGATCTCATTGCTGATAAAATATCGAGGTGTTTATGTCAGAAGAATACAAAGCTACCGCCGGGTACGAAAACTCCGGAGAGTATAAGCACTCGGTTTCACTTGATGTCAGCAAATGTAAAGGCTGTACCACCTGTCTCAAGCGTTGCCCCACAGAGGCGATCCGCATACGTGACGGCCACGCCGTTATCAATCCGGCGCGATGCATCGACTGCGGTCAGTGCATAAAGGTATGCCAGTACAAAGCAAAAAAAGCTACCCACGATCCCTTGTCTGTTCTTGACAACTATAAATACACCGTCGCGCTTCCTGCGCCGTCGCTTTACGGCCAGTTCGACAATCTCGACAACATCAGTTACGTTCTCCGCGGTCTTCTTGATCTCGGATTTGATGACGTTTTTGAGGTTGCAAGCGCTGCCGAGATGGTCTCGGCATACACAAGGCTTTACATAAAGCGCAAGGATGTCAAGAAACCCGTCATCAGCTCTGCTTGTCCCGTAATATCCAGGATCATCAGCATGAATTATCCATATCTTTGCGATCATATCATGCCCATCCTGCCCCCCATCGACATCGCGGCATATTTTGCCCGTCGCAGGGTACACGAAAAACACCCCGAGCTTTCTGATTCAGACATCGGTATCATATTCATATCCCCCTGTCCCGCAAAGGTTTCTTACGTAAAGAATAACTTTGCAGGCGACAGAAACTATATCGACGCCACAGTTTCTGTGCGCGATGTATATTTCGCCCTGCTTGACGTAATGGATAAGCGCGCAGGCGAAGAGCCGCCCGATCTGACCTCTACAGGACTTATCGGAATCGGCTGGGCTTCCACCGGAGGCGAGGCAACGGCAATATTCAACGAGCATTATCTTGCCGCCGACGGCATCGAGAATTGCATCCGCGTTCTTGACCAGATAGACAATTCGGACATCACAAATATCGACTTTGTAGAGCTGAACGCCTGCAACGGCGGATGCGTGGGAGGTGCGATGGCGGTTGAAAACCCGTATATCGCCCAGGCGCGTCTTCAGACCTTAAAGAGATACCTGCCCGTGTCGCCAAACACCCCCGCCAGCGACTGGATCCCCGACGAATTTTTCACAGAAAACCTTATAAAATACAATCCCTACAACCTGCTGTCAAAAGACCGTCAGACAGCAATGCAGATGATGAGCCGCATCGAAAACATCAACGAAAGCCTGCCAAAGATAGACTGCGGCTGCTGCGGAGCTCCCACCTGCATGGCGTTTGCCGAGGATATTGTCAAGGGCGAGACGGCGATGGATGAATGCACCGTCATTATGCGTCAGCTTTTCCACGAGTTTGTGGAAAAAGGCTATGACCACACCGTTTTTGACAAGCTGACTCTGCAAAAAGAAAAAAGCGAAACAGACAAAACGGAGGGCTGAAAACAATGACTCTTCAAACCCTTTGCGAAAAACTCGGCCTTGAAAAAATCATTTTTGACCACGACACCGAAATTTCGGGTGTTTACGTCGGAGATTTTCTCAGCCGTGCCATGAGCAGAGTCGGAGCCGACAACGTGTGGGTGACCATTATGGCAAACACCAACGTTGTGGCCGTGGCAAGCCTTACGGACGCCGCGTGCATTCTTCTTGCCGAGGGCGTGCAGCTTCCCGAAGAGGCGCTTTCTGCCGCTCGCGAAAACAGCATAAACGTTTTGTCAAGCGATGACAGTGCGTACGATCTTTGTCTTGCGCTTTCTGCCGCATTGAACGGCGGCGAACAATGAGCCGGTATCTGTGCGATCTTCACATCCACTCGTGCCTTTCGCCCTGCGCGGACGATGACATGACCCCTGCAAACATTGCAGGCATGGCGATGCTGAACGGTCTTAACATCGTGGCTCTCACCGATCACAACACGGCAAAAAACTGTCCCGCTTTTTTTCACCACGCAAAAAAATACGGTCTTATCCCCGTGGCGGGCATGGAGCTTACCACATCCGAGGATATACACGTCATCTGCCTTTTCCGCAATCTTTCGGACGCGCTTGATTTCGAAAGCTTCGTGGACGAGAGGCGCCCCGATTATCAAAACCGCCCCGAAGTGTTCGGAAACCAGTTTATCATGGACGAAAACGACGAGGTGGCAGGGGAGGAACCCATCCTTCTGATAAATGCGGCGGATATCTCGCTGGACATGGCGTATGACGAGGTCACAAAGCGCGGCGGTGTGTGCTATCCTGCCCATATCGACAGAACTTCCAACGGCATTGTTGCGATGCTCGGAAGCTTCCCCGAAGAGCCTGCCTTTTCAGCCTTTGAACTGAACAAAAAAGAGGCTTTCGAGGAATATCTTTCCCGCTTTCCGCACATCGGCGGACTTGCAAAAACAGTCTCGTCGGATGCCCACAGACTTTGTGACATTTCCGAAGAGGGCTATGCAATAGAGCTTTTTGACGAGCCCTATTCTTCCGACCTTGTGCGCAACGCCCTTATCGACCATCTTCTCGGAAAGCATCCCGGAGGTGATTTGCATGGATGAGCTTTCGCTCTACATTCTTGATATAACCATGAACTCGGTCAGAGCCGGTGCCACCGAGATTTCGGTTACACTTACCGAGGACGACGAGTGGTTTACCTTTTCGGTCTGCGACAACGGATGCGGAATGACAAAAGAACAGCTTGAAAAGCTTGAAAACCCATTCTTCACCACCCGAAAAACCAGAAAGGTTGGCCTTGGAATACCTTTTCTGAAAATGCTTGCCGAAATGACAGGCGGCGACATCAAGATCACATCGGTCTCGGAAAAGGACAGCGACAACCACGGAACAACAACGACAGCCCGATTCGGAAAAAATCACATCGATTTCATTCCTCTTGGCGACATCGTTGAAACGGTAAAAACTCTGATCCAGGGCTCGCCCGAGATCAATTTCACCTTCACTCACACCATGAAAAACGGAAGCGTGGAGCTTTCTTGCTCACAGCTTCGGGAAATACTTGGCGACATTTCGCTTGCAGAGCCCGAAGTACTTTCATGGATAGACGGAAATCTTCGGGAGCAGTATGCTTCCGTCGAATAGACCCCGCGACGCGCGGATATACTATTGTTAATTTTTTATTTGCAGAAAGGAATAATATTATGAAGTCACTTGAAGAGCTTATGGCGATCAAAGCGCAGATGCAGGACAAAATCGCTGTCCGCACCACAACAGGCGACATCCGCATCGTTGTCGGTATGGCTACCTGCGGTATTGCTGCCGGCGCAAGACCCGTTCTCAACGCTTTTGTTGAGGGCATCAATGCTGAAAACCTCGGAGAAAAGGTTGCAGTTTCCCAGACAGGATGCATCGGCATCTGTCAGTACGAACCTGTTGTTGAAGTTTACGAAAAGGACAAGGAAAAGGTTACTTACGTCAAGATGACAGCAGACCGTGCAAAGGAAGTTATCGAAAAGCACATCAAGGGCGGCAAACCCATCGCTGAATACACCATCGGCGCTACCAACATAGCAAAGTAATTAGGAGGAAATAAATACTATGATTCGTTCACATGTACTGATTTGCGGCGGTACAGGATGTACATCGTCCGGAAGCGTCGCTATCCGCGAAAAGCTTGCGGAAGAGCTGAAGGTCATGGGACTTGAAGATGAAGTAAAGATCGTTCAGACAGGTTGTTTCGGTCTTTGCGCTCTCGGTCCGATCATGATCGTTTATCCCGAAGGTACTTTCTACAGCAGAGTAACAATCGACGACGTTCATGAGATCGTTGAAGAACACCTTCTCAAGGGACGTCGCGTTGAACGCCTTGTTTACAACGAAAAGGCAGACGCAGAAAATGCTCACGCTGAAGAACATTCGTCCCTCAACGACACCGCCTTCTATAAGAAGCAGAAGAGAATCGCCCTTCGTAACTGCGGTGTTATCAACCCTGAAAACATCGATGAATACATAGGCCGCGACGGTTACTTTGCACTTGCAAAGGTTCTTAAGGAAATGACTCCCGACGACGTAGTAAACACAATCCTTGCTTCCGGTCTTCGCGGACGCGGCGGCGCAGGCTTCCCCACAGGTAAGAAGTGGCAGCTCGCAAAGGATCTTGTAAAAGACGGCGGTCAGAAGTACGTTGCATGTAACGCCGACGAGGGCGACCCCGGTGCGTTCATGGACCGTTCGGTTCTCGAGGGCGACCCCCACGCAGTTCTTGAAGCAATGGCAATCGCAGGTTATGCAATCGGCGCATCCCAGGGCTTTATCTATGTAAGAGCTGAGTATCCTATCGCTATTCACAGACTCGAAATCGCCATCAAGCAGGCTCGTGAATACGGCCTTCTCGGCAAGAACATTTTCGGCACAGGCTTTGACTTTGATATCGAGCTTCGTTTCGGCGCCGGCGCATTCGTATGCGGCGAAGAAACCGCTCTTATGACATCTATCGAAGGCAACCGCGGCGAACCCCGTCCCCGTCCTCCGTTCCCTGCAGTAAAGGGTCTTTTCGACAGACCTACCGTTCTCAACAACGTTGAAACATATGCAAACATCTGCCAGATCATCCTCAACGGTCCCGAATGGTTCCAGTCTATGGGTACCGAAAAGTCCAAGGGTACCAAGGTATTCGCTCTCGGCGGTAAGATCGTAAACACCGGTCTTGTTGAAGTTCCCATGGGAACAACCCTTCGCGAAGTTGTTGAAGAAATCGGCGGCGGCATCCCCAACGGCAAGAAGTTTAAGGCTGCTCAGACAGGCGGTCCTTCCGGCGGATGTATTCCTGCTTCTCTTATCGATACTCCCATCGATTACGACTCGCTTCTCGAGATCGGTTCGATGATGGGTTCGGGCGGACTTATCGTTATGGACGAGTCCACATGTATGGTTGACATCGCTCGCTTCTTCCTCGACTTCACAGTTGAAGAATCCTGCGGTAAATGTACACCTTGCCGTATCGGTACAAAGCGTCTTCTCGAGCTCCTTGACAAGATCATTGCAGGTAACGGCGAAATGGAAGATATCGACAAGCTCGAAGAGCTCTGCTATCACATCAAGTCCACAGCTCTCTGCGGTCTTGGCCAGACAGCTCCCAACCCCGTTCTTTCTACACTTCGCTATTTCCGCGACGAGTATATTGCTCATGTTCGCGACAAGAAGTGTCCTGCAGGCGTTTGTAAGAACCTCATGCAGTTCGAGATCATCGCTGACAAGTGTAAGGGCTGTACAGCTTGCGCAAGAGTATGTCCTGTCGGTGCTATTTCCGGCTCGGTCAAGAATCCTCACGTTATCGATGTAACAAAGTGCGTTAAGTGCGGCGCTTGTATCGAAAAATGTAAGTTCGGCGCGATCATCAAGAAGTAAGAAAGGGGAACAAAGTTTTGGATACAGTAAATGTAAAAATCAACGGCAGAGAATATACAGTCAGCAAGAATGCCACTGTTCTCGAAGCCTGCCGTGAAGCATCTATAAATATTCCTACATTGTGCTATATGAAGGATATCAACGCAATCGGCGCCTGCCGTCTCTGCCTTGTAGAGATCAAGGGCGCAAGAAGCCTTGCTGCTGCCTGCGTTCAGCCTGTAAGCGACGGAATGGAAATCTTCACAAACACTCCCGCCGTACAGAAGGCAAGAAAGCTCAACCTCGAGCTCATTCTTTCTGACCACGATATGTCCTGCCTCTCCTGCGATAGAAACCAGAAGTGCGAACTTCAGAAGTATTGTAAGGAATACGGCGTAACAGATCAGTACCACTTTGCCGGTGCTACAAACAAGTTCGACTACGACGAAACAACACCTTACCTTGTTCGTGACAACAACAAGTGTATCCTCTGCCGTCGTTGCGTAGCTGTTTGTAAGCACAACCAGGGCGTTGGCGTTATCGGCGCAAACGACCGTGGATTTGATACACACATCGGATGCGCTTTTGAAAGACCCCTTTCCGAATCTCCCTGTATCGGATGCGGCCAGTGCGTAGTTGCTTGTCCCACAGGTGCTCTTAAAGAAAAGGACGACACCGCAAAGGTTTGGGCAGCTCTTCAGGATCCCACAAAGCACGTTGCAATTTGCGCTGCTCCTTCGGTTCGTGCAACTCTTGGCGAATGCTTTGACATGGCTCCCGGCACAGACGTTGAAGGCAAGATGGTTGCCGCTATCAAGCGTCTCGGCTTTGACGGCGTTTACAACATGAACCTCACCGCTGACCTCACAATTCTCGAAGAAGCTCACGAGTTCCTTGAAAGATTTACAAAGGGCGGCAAGCTTCCTCTTATCACATCCTGCTCTCCCGGATGGGTTAAGTACTGCGAACACTACTATCCTGACTTCACAGACAACCTTTCGTCCTGCAAGTCTCCTCAGCAGATGTTCGGTGCAACATATAAGACATACTTTGCAGAAAAGATGGGACTTAAGCCCGAAGATATCTTCTTCGTATCCGTAATTCCCTGTACTGCAAAGAAGTTTGAAGTTCAGCGCGACCACCAGAATGCAGCAGGTATGCCCGACGTTGACGTTGCAATCACAACCCGCGAGCTCGCAAAGATGATCGAGCAGGCAGGCATCGAATTTACAAATCTTCCCGATGAAGACTTCGACAGCCCCTTCAAGATCGGTTCGGGCGCAGGCGCCATCTTTGGTGCAACAGGCGGCGTTATGGAAGCTGCTCTCAGAACTGCAGCTGCAACTCTTGGCGTTAAGCTCGACAAGCTTGAGCTTGAAGATGTAAGAGGAACTGCAGGTATCAAGAAGGCATCCTACAAGCTCGGCGACCACACAGTAAACGTTGCAGTTGCCAGCGGCACAGCAAACGCAAAGCAGCTTCTCGAAGCTGTTAAGGCAGGCGAAAAGATCGACTTCATCGAGATCATGGCTTGTCCCGGCGGTTGTGTAAACGGCGGCGGTCAGCCTGTTCAGCCCATGTCTGTCAGAAACTACACAGACCTCAAGGCTATCCGTGCAAAGGTTCTTTATGATGCAGATAAGGATCTTCCTTACCGCGAGTCCCACAAGAACCCCGAAGTTATTGCACTTTACGATGAATTCTTCGGCAAGCCCGGATCTGAAAAGGCTCATCATATTCTCCACACAGAGTATGTTAAGAGAGGCAAGTAAGATATAACAACAAAAAGGCTATGCACCGTACCGGTGTGTAGCCTTTTTTTGATTTTGCTGTTTTTTCTGCAAAATATATGGTTGCAAGTCGAAAAAATGTGTGGTATAATACAGCGTAAAGGAGATTGCTATATGAAAAAGACATATGTAACATCAATGCCTAACAGAATCGGAGCTTTTTTGAAGGCAAGCAAGTGCTTTTCTGCGTTGGGTATCAATATCACGCGTGTCAGCTATAACAAAGCTGTCGATTCGCATATTTTGTTTATCGATGCAGAGGGGACAGAAGAACAACTGAAAAAAGCTGATATTGAGCTTGAAAAGATCGGGTATCTTCAAAACAACATTTCAAAAACAAGCATTGTCCTTCTGGAATTCTGTCTGAAAGATGTTCCCGGAAGTGTAACGGATATTCTTGAGCTTATCGACCGTTTTAATTTCAACATATCCTACATAAGCTCGCAGGAAAACGGCACAGAATATCAGTTTTTCAAGATGGGCTTGCACGTTGATGATTCTTGCAGGATAGCAGAATTTTTGACTGAAGTCGAAAAGATCTGCAAAGTGCGCATAATCGACTACAACACATCCGAAAAAGTGTATGACAACAGTATTTTTTATAATACCTATGTGCTGGGATTATCCCAAAGCGTCGGTTTGGCACCTGATGTCAGCAAGGAGCTTCTGGTGCACGTCAATCTTGCCATGCAAACTTTGGACGAGCAAGGCTTGTCTCCTTATCGTACCTTTGATAGTATTAGCAAATTTGCAGAACTGCTTGGCGCGTGCAAGGGAGCAGACTTTTCACCTCGTATAAGCACGCATATGATTGCTGAAAATACAGAAATAATCCTTATCGAGCCGCCATGCGGAAGCAACACCATTATTATAAAAAGCGACGGTGAAGTATTGTTCGTTGATAGCGGATATGCTTGTTATACGGAAGAAATGAAAAATATTTTCAATAAGCTTTTGCCGGGCTTTGACAGAATGAAGAAAACAATTTTTGTCACTCATGCCGATGTGGACCACTGCGGACTTTTACCTATGTTTGATGAAGTGCTTGCAAGCCACAGGACAGCATTGTGCCTTTCCAATGAATATAACGGAAAGAACGGTTATAGGGACGAAAATCCGTTGCACAAGCCGTATATCGACATTTGTAAGCTTCTGACATCGTATAAAACCACTTCTCCCGAAAAAATAAGGGTGATGTGGAATAACGTTGAGCAACTGACAGAGCCGCTGACACAAATTGGATTTTTCGATTTTGGTGAGCTTCATTTTGAGGTTTACGAGGGCAAAGGCGGGCATTTGCCGGGAGAAACCGTGCTTATTGATTATAGAAATCACATCGCAATTACAGGCGACGTATATATCAACCTGCACGGATTGACACCTGAACAGGCAGAATACAATCAGTATGCGCCCATTCTGATGACGTCTGTCGACACAGATCCTGCCCTTTGTGCAGAAGAAAGAAAAGCGATCATGCAGAGACTTGGTGTTGGAAAATGGCAGATATTCGGAGCTCATGGCTTTAAAAAAGATTATTCGGTAAACACCTGATCAACCCTTGTTGCGGTCTTGTTGAACCAATCTGTTCTTTTCACTTGACAAACAATGCTCGATTCGGTATAATTATATAGTAAGCACGTCTTACGGCAGATTTTGAAACACGGCATCGAGGTGTATAATTTTGAACAAAAAATCAATTCTCTGGTATCTGCTGGAATTTATGGTGGCTATCATATTCTATACGTTGTTTTTCTCGATCGCGGGCGCGGACGCCTGTGCATCGGCGTGGATAGCGTGTCTTTTCTTCACGCTGGCTCTTGCCGCAACGGTTGCCACTCCCTTTATTTTCAAAAAAATAAAGATCAGACATTTTCTCGGAATTCCCATCGGATATATTTCGATCGGCTATTTTCTTATAGAGTTTCTCGTCGGCTTCATCTTCGTTCTTATGCGTCAGAAAAACCCCGCCGCATCGATCACTCTGCAACTGATCCTGCTGGTGCTCTATTGCATCGTGGTGCTCTCGCTTCTGCTTGTCAACGAGTATAAATATCCGTCGCCCACAGTTGCAAAAACAGGCGGAGAGGGGAAATTTGCGAAATCAAAGGACGTTCTTGTTCTCCCCGTCCAGAATGACGAACCCGTAAAGCCCGAAGAAGCGCCGGAAGTGCCCGAGCCTGCACAGCCGGAGGTTTTTGTAGAGCCGGAGCCGATTGTTGAAGAAGCTCCCGAAATTCAGGAAACTCCGCTTGTCGACAACGGTTTTGTGGACAAAACTTCAAAATCTTTAAGAAGCATATACGACAAGTGTTCTGACAAAAAGGCACAGCGAGAGATCGAGCGTGCATACGATTCTGTCCGTTCTTCTCTGCGTTATTCGGTTGACGGCACAAGGATTCAGGAAATGGCGATTGTCAACAAGATCTCCTTGCTTTCAAAAGAGGTCGATTCGGCAGATTACGCTGCCGTTCACGACACCGTCGGCGAGATCATGACCCTTATCGAAAAGCGCAACAGAATTATCAGAGGCTAATTTGTAATAAAGCAAAAATCTCACACGTATCGTTCGTGTGAGATTTTTTGTTTGATATGCTTCCATATCAGCGCCAGCAGCAAGTTCCTGAGTTACGATGCGGAAAGCACCTTTCGTGTTTTTGCAAAAAAATTCCGGTCGGAAATTTCTTTCCGACCGGCGAAAACACTTAAATTTAAAAATCTGTCGATATATTTAACTAAAACGATATTTCGAATTAGCCAAGCTTTGCGCTGTTAACCTTAACGCCGGGGCCCATGGTGGAAGCGAGAGCGCAGGTCTTGATGTACTGACCCTTTGCTGCTGCAGGCTTAGCCTTGATGATTGCGCCCATAAGTGCGTTGAAGTTGTCTGCGAGCTTTTCGGGACCGAAAGAAGCCTTACCGATTGCGCAGTGGATGATGTTCTGCTTGTCGAGACGATACTCGATCTTACCGGCCTTTGCTTCCTTAACAGCTCTTGCAACGTCCATAGTAACGGTACCGGCCTTGGGGTTAGGCATAAGTCCCTTAGGACCGAGAACCTTACCGAGACGACCGATGATACCCATCATGTCGGGAGTTGCGATAATAACGTCATAATCGAACCAGTTTTCGCTCTGGATCTTAGCAACAAGATCCTCTGCACCTACGAAATCAGAGCCTGCTTCTTCAGCAGCCTTTGCGTTGTCGCCCTTGGCGAAAACGAGGGTGCGAGTGGTTTTACCTGTACCGTGGGGGAGGACGATAGCGCCTCTAACCTGCTGGTCTGCGTGACGAGAGTCAACGCCGAGCTTAACGTGAACTTCAACAGTTTCGTCAAACTTTGCAGAAGCTGTCTTGCAAACGAGTGCAAGCGCTTCATCTGTGTCATAAAGCTTCGATTTGTCAACGAGCTTCTGACTTTCTATATACTTCTTTCCCTTTTTCATTGTTTAAGCCCTCCTATCACTCAGCAACTGTTACGCCCATGCTGCGCGCAGTACCTGCGATCATTCTCATAGCAGCTTCAACAGAAGCGGCGTTGAGGTCGGGCATTTTCTGTTCTGCGATCTTCTGAAGCTGCTCCTTAGTGATGGAAGCAACCTTGTTCTTGTTGGGTTCGCCGGAACCGGATTCGATTCCGCAAGCCTTCTTGATAAGAACAGCCGCAGGGGGAGTCTTTGTAATGAATGTGAAGGATCTGTCAGCGTAGATTGTGATAACAACAGGGATGATAAGACCCATGTCGTTCTTTGTCTTTTCGTTAAATTCCTTGCAGAAGCCTGCAATGTTAACGCCGTGCTGACCAAGAGCCGGACCTACGGGAGGAGCGGGAAGAGCCTTTCCTCCGGGAATCTGCAATTTTACGAGGGCAACTATTTTCTTTGCCATTTCTTAACACCTCCGAATGTGGTAGATTGATTTTTCGGGGAACTTTGTTCCCCTCCCACAGCAATGCGCACTTTTTTGCACAATGCCGGAAAAACGACTGTGTTTTTCTTCTGATTTGAATGTAGAGAAGGTCAGTCCTTAATAGACTCGACGTCCTTGGCATCCATCTCGACAACCGATTCTTTGCCGCCGAAGATAAGGGAAACCTTGATTCTTCTCTTGTCGTTGTCAATTTCCTTAACGGTAACAATAGATCCCGCAAAAGGACCGCCGACAACGTAGACGCTTTCGCCGACCTCAAACTTGATTTCGGCAACATGAAGGTCAACACCCAAAGCCTCAACCTCGGCTTCCGAGAGAGGAACGGGTCTTGATCCGGGGCCGACGAAGCCTGTCACGCCCGTGATGTTGCGGACGATGTGCCAGCTTTCGTCATTCATGATCATTTTGATTAAAACATAGCTAGGGAAAAGCTTGTGTGTTTCGGTTTTGGGACCTTTTCTCGGCTTTTCATTTCCGTCGTAGTCGTATTCGATGATGCGCTGACCCTCGACGTAATCGTCGTAGGTGTCGCCGTCGGTGATAACGGTTTCAACGGGAATGCGTGTTTCGAAGATCAGGTCGTGCAGACCGCGGTTTTCAACGATCTTTTCGATGTTGGCCGCCACTTTATTCTCGTATCCGGAATAAGTGTGAAGCACAAACCATTCCGCTCTCGCTTCGTTAGACATATTCTATCTCCTTTAAGAATGTGGTTGACGGCTTAAAGGTTTGTAAGCCAGGTGAACAGAGCGTTGAAGCCTGTGTCAACCGCGAAGATAGCAGCGCCGACGATAACGATCGAGCCGATGACCATGATGGTTTTCTTGGTAGTGTCTTTTTTGTCCGGCCAAGAAATCTTCTTGAATTCACTCTTGTTATCCTTGAAGAACTTCTTGATCTTTTCGCCGAACGAAAGCTTTGTCTTTTCTTCTGCCATTTTTTTACCTCCCTTGAATCATGTGGTAAGCGCGACGCTTACTTTGTTTCTTTGTGAAGGGTATGCTTGCGGCAGAAACGGCAGTACTTATTGAGCTCGAGACGATCGGGATCGTTCTTCTTGTTCTTGGTACTGTCATAGTTTCTTTGTTTGCATTCGCTGCAAACGAGTGTGATCTTTACTCTCATGTTTTAAGCACCTCCCGGTAAAGTATAAGTGTTTTACCTCCCTCTTCGCAAGGGGCAAAATCTGATGTGCACCTAAAAACGGGCATAACAAAAATGCACCTCCGACAAGAGGTAGTTCGATTATAGCACAGAAATTATTGTTTGTCAAGCTTATTTTTGCTTTTTTACAATAAATAATTGAAAAAAGTGCAGAAAAAAACGCGTTTTTTGAAAAAAAGTCTTGACAAAAGCACATTTATCATGCTATAATAAGAAGCCGCATGAAAAAGGTGGCTTAATTTTTGCGCCCGAAAGTTCGCTTTCGTCCGGCAAAAAACCTTTATTCAGCGAGACTTATATGAAAGAGAGGTGCTTTTCGTGTACGCAATTTTTGTAACAGGCGGAAAGCAGTACAAGGTTCAGGAAGGCGACATCATTTACGTTGAAAAGCTCGACGTTAATGACGGCGACGCAGTTACATTTGATACTGTTATCGCAGCTGCAACAGACGCAGGCTTCAAGGTAGGCGCAGACGTTGCAGGAGCAAAAATCGAAGCTTCCGTTGTTAAGAACGGCAAGGGCAAGAAGATCCACATCATCAAGTACAAGTCCAAGAAGAACGAAAAGAAGAAGATGGGTCACAGACAGCCTTACACAAAGCTTCAGATCAACAAGATCGCGCTTTAATTTTTGCATAACGCAATGACAAGCGTTGTCTTTCTCAAGGATCGCTCGTCCTGTTTTGTCGGTTTTACCATGAAAGGTCATTCCGGCTATGCGGATGAGGGGGACGATATCGTCTGTGCAGGGCTTTCGTCTTGCTGTGAAATGGTTCTTTCTCAGCTCATCGACTGCTTCGGCTATGACGTGGACGTCACTATCGATCAAAAAACAGCCGCCGTCGGGTGCGATTCCCGAAGGTGCGGTACAGTCAAAGAATCGCGTGAGACTATCTCGAAGATTATCGACGGTTTTTACCGAACCGTTTCCGATATTGAAAAACAGTATCCGCGGTTTGTCAAATGTAGTATAACGGAGGTGTAAACAATGAGATTAGGTTTGCAATTTTTCGCCCATAAAAAGGGTGTCGGTTCCACAAAGAACGGCAGAGATTCCGAATCCAAGCGTCTCGGTGTGAAGAAGGCAGACGGACAGCCCGTACTCGCCGGCAACATCATCGTAAGACAGAGAGGCACAAAGATCCATCCCGGAAACGGCGTTGGTATCGGTACTGATGACACTCTCTACGCTCTCATTGCCGGTAAGGTCAAGTTCGAACACATGGCCGGCGGCAAAAAGCGCGTAAGCGTTTACGAGGCGTAAGCTTTTTGGCACTGCAGGCCGCAAGGCTTCTGCTTTTGCCTGAACAAAGGATAATTTGGCTGTCCGTTTGGGCAGCCATTTTATTTGATGTTCCACCTTTTCTTTCCGAAAGGAGCCAGAAAAATGATTTTTGACAGAGTTACAATATATATAAAGGCAGGCGACGGCGGAAACGGATGTGTTTCGTTCCACCGCGAAAAGTACGTTTCCCACGGTGGACCCGACGGGGGCGACGGCGGAAAGGGCGGCGACGTCGTTTTCACCATCGACGAGGGAAAAAACACCCTGCTCGATTTCAAATACCGCAGAAAATTCATTGCCCAAAACGGCGGTGCAGGCAAAAACGGCAAGTGCCACGGCAAAACCGCCGACGATCTTTTCATTCCGCTGCCTCCCGGCACTCTTATCAAAGACCCCGAAACGGGCAAGATAATCAAGGATATGTCTGATCCCGACGTTGTCGAAAGTGGCAGATTTGTTATGTTAAAGGGCGGCAAGGGCGGCTTTGGCAACATCCATTTTGCAACCCCCACCCGTCAGGCGCCAAACTTTGCAAAGGCAGGTATCAAGGGTAAGGAAATGGAAATTGCCCTTGAACTGAAGATGCTTGCCGACGTGGGACTTGTGGGTATGCCCAGCGCAGGAAAATCGACGATACTTTCCATGTTAAGCTCGGCAAAACCAAAGATTGCCGACTATCATTTCACAACTCTTTCGCCCATTCTCGGCGTGGTCGATGCAAAGGCAGGCGGATTTGTCCTTGCCGACATTCCCGGACTTATCGAGGGCGCCCACGAAGGTCTTGGCCTTGGTCACGAGTTTTTGCGCCACATCGACAGATGCCGAATTCTTGTTAACGTCGTTGACGCCTCCGGCATGGAGGGCAGAGATCCCATTGACGATATCGAAACGATAGAAAAAGAGCTCGAGATGTACAACCCCGAGCTTCTCACAAGACCACGCGTTATCGCCGCCAACAAGATTGATATGATGTCTGACGAAACAAAGGAAAAGTTGATTGAGTATGCCAAGGCTCACGATCTTGAAATATTCTTCATGTGTGCAGGCATCGGCGAGGGTGTGCGCGAGCTGGCAGAGCATATCGCCGTAAAGCTTAAGGATCTTCCTCCCTTGAAGATATACGAATCCGAAATGGATATTTCCGACCTTGTGTCCGACGATATACCCTCCGAGGAGATCGGGATCTCGGTGAAGGACGGAACCTATTTTGTCGAGTCCGAACGTCTTGTGAACGTTGTGAATTCCATCAACTTCACCGACCGCGAATCTTTTGCATATTTCCACAAGGTTCTGCGTAATGCAGGCGTTTTCACGGCGCTTGAAGAGGCAGGTATAAACGAGGGCGACCTTGTAAATATCTACGGTGCAGAGTTTGAATATTATAAGTAAAACACGGATCCCCGAACGTCCTCGTTCGGGGATCTTTTGCTTGTCAGTATTCTTTGTATTTGCTCGGCGATACGCCAAAATGCTTTTTGAAAACGGTGGAAAAATAATATACGTTTTCAAAACCGCACATTTCTGCAATTTCGCCGATGCTGTAACGCCCCGTTATCAAAAGCTCGGTGGCCTTTTCAAGCCTTAGACGGGTGACGTATCTGATGGGGGACATACCGTGTTTTTTTATAAAAAGCGATTTGAAGTAATTGTATGATAACCCCGTTGTCTCGCACATTGCCCGATAATCAAATTGCGGATCGCAAAAATGCTCGGCGGCGTATTTTTGGGCAGGTAAAATTTTTTGTTCCTGGCTTTGGGTTTGGTATATGTCGTTGTGGTTTTTGATTTTTTCAATTATCTCGTAAAACACCGACATCGAGCGGGCATAATAACCCGGACTTTTCGAATTCCAGATGCTGTGGATCTTCAAAAACAGAGGCCTCAGCTCCTTGATGTTTTTGATACACATGGCATCTTTTGGCATTTCATCGGCTGTATCAAAATAAATGTCTATACATTTCGAAGATGATTTCGAGGTCACGCGGTATTCTCCGTCCTTTTTCCCCTTTGGCAAAAATCTCAGACTGTCGTCGCGGTCGGACATTTCAACCCCCGAAAAATGACAGATGCCATCGCCCGAAAGAAAAAAGACCAGCTCGTAGCAGGGAAGATCTACGTTGTAATGCTTTGTGATACCACCGCTTTGGGCTTCGCTGTTGTATATGCTCACAGTACGTATTTTTGTAATGTTTATAATTTCGTTTTCAAAGAGGTTCATCCCACTTCACTCCTTTGAATTCATTGTATACTACAATCTGAAAAAAATCAATACACATATTCATAAATTATAAAATCTTTATATTTTGCATTTACATACGGAAAGCTCCTGCTTATAATGTTATTGAAATCACGAAAGGAGCGATACACTGATATGAAAGAAAGAATCAGAATACTTGCCGAAAAAACTGT
Organism: Oscillospiraceae bacterium; assembly: GCA_015063785.1. Classification (GTDB taxonomy): domain Bacteria; phylum Bacillota; class Clostridia; order Oscillospirales; family CAG-382; genus UMGS1052. Next base: position 31,340 of record SVTM01000015.1, on the reverse strand, counting down.
GAAAGGCGAAATGTTTATCCAGCCAACCCCAACGCAGTATGACAGAGAGGATCTTTTTCTTTCTCCCGTGGCAATGAGCGCCAAGCGTGCGTATGAATACATCCTCAATCAGACACCGTTTGTAAACGAATACACGGCTCTCACAGGTTATCTGCGCTTTGACGGAAGCGTCGAGGGGGACATTTTCGGACGCAGCGGACACGCAAATTTTGGCGAGATGATGAAGTATTTTTACAATCAGCCTGTTGACGGCCTTTGCACCTTCGAATGGCAGCACAGCGTTGCCGATTACGAAAAGGTGATAAAAAAGGGTATAAAAGGCTTAAAGAGCGAGATTGCCGAATCTCGCAAGCTCCATTCCGAAAGCGCCGATATCGAATTTCTGGATGCCCTCAGCCTTATCGCCGATGCCATCATTGGTTGGGCAGGCAAATGCTCGGACGCAGCACATGAAAAGTCAAAAACGGTGGACGAACCCGAATACAAAGAAAACCTTTTAAAGCTTTCGGCGGCACTCAAAAATGTCCCCGAAAACCCTGCACAAAGCTTTTATGAAGCAGTGCTTTGCGTGTTTGTTATCTATGCCTTCGTGCCCGACAGCATCGGATGCATCGACAGATATATCTATCCTTTTTATAAAAACGATATCGAAAAAGGTGTACTCACAAAAGAGGACGCAAAAGCTTACCTTCAGGAGCTTTTCCTTATGCTTCAGGCACGTATTCATCCGTCGAGCGACAGGTTTTATCGTGGTGGAGAGTCGCATTTCTGCATTGGCGGCTATCTCGAAAACGGCGAGGACGGCTTTAACGAGCTGTCAAGATTGGTGCTTGACAGTATGCTCGAGCTTCCCACCTGGATTCCGCAGATATCCCTGCGTTGGACCCAAAAAACACCCGACGAGGTGTTCAGATATTTGATGGAGTGCGAGCGCCGCGACCCCAACAAGAGAATCGCGTTTGTCAACGACGAACCGAGAATAAAAGCTCTTGTCGACATCGGCTTTCCCTACGAAGTAGCCTGCAAATATACCATGGTCGGCTGCAACGAGCCCCAGCTTCCCGGCGGTATTTTCATGGGCGGATGCGCTGTAAATATCGTAAAAGCCGTCGAGTCCACCTTTAAAAACAGGGAAAAAGATATCCTTGCCGCCCAAAGCTTTGATGAATTTTACGGCATTTTCGAAGAAGAGCTCTTTTCGACCTGCGACAAGATGGTTGGTATATACAACAGGTTTCAATCTGTCAGATCTCGGGATATAAATCTTGTCAGCACCATGTTTTTTGAAGGCTCGATATCACGGGCAAAGAGTATTACACAGGGCGGGGCGATCAACGCCGTCGCCGACCTTTCGGTGATTGGTATTACCACCGTCATAGATTCGCTCGTCTGTGTAAAACAGTTTGTTTTTGACGAAAAAGTGTATTCGATGCAAGAAATGTGCGAAGCGCTGAAAGCCGATTGGCAGGGCTATGAAGAAATGCGTGCAGTCATTCTGAAAAAGGCAAAATTCTTTGGTAACAACGACGACGTTCCAAACGAGTGTGCCGCAAGATTTGCGAAAAGCCTTGGAGCATATTTTGCCGATAAGACCACCGATCTCGGATACAAATACGTTCTCGGAAACCTCATCGGCTACAATCAGCACAACAAATGGTTTGGCGATGCAACGGGTGCTACCCCCGACGGTAGAGGTTGTGGAGATATCGTATCGTTCGGTCTGGGGCAGAGCGAGGGCAAGGACAGGGAAGGGTTGACCAGCCTTCTTTCGGCGGTTGCAAAGCTTAACGTCGAAAACCCGATTTTGTGCGGCGACAGCGTGACAAATATCCTGCTTGACGAACAAATGGTGCAGAACGATAGCAATTTCGAAAAGCTTGTCGGACTTTTAAAGACCTATTTTGAAATGGGCGGAATGCATTTTCAGTTGAGCTACGTTTCAAAGGAGGATCTCAGGAATGCCAAAATCGATCCGCAGAAATACAAGAGCCTTCGAGTTCGAGTTTCGGGTTTTTCCGACTATTTTGTTTTTCTCAACGGCGACCTGCAGGACGAGATCATAACAAGAACCGAAAAGAACCGATAAAAATATGGGGAACACGATCTTCGTGCTCCCCGTTTTTGTTATACCACGTTTATGTAACCGCAATTTTGCTGAACGTGAACATAAAGCATTTTGCCCGGCATTCCGTTTTGCTCTCTGACGCTGACCGATGCCACGTTGTTACCTCCACGCTCAACTATGTGCCACGACTGCGGAACGTGAAGAGTTACGGTGCCGAAGTTGTTTAGGACGTAAACGGTGGCATCTCCTGTGTAGGCTTCTTCGTTCTGGACAAAAAGATCGTAAAAACCGAAGTTGCTTTCGATCCTGAATCCGTTAAGTGCCGATGCATCGACATATTGAGTCCTGTTTCCAAAATGCCCGTTTTTGCCGTTGATTTTCACCCATGATCTTCTTGCGCCGCGAAAAATCTTGCTTGTGCCCCAGCCGAGAAAGATGGCGGCAACAAAGATTACAAAGTTTGGTGCAATGTTGGTCTTTTCAAGTCCGCAGAGAATGGCAATGTTTTTTTCGGCGGCAAAGAACGAAAAGGCGGTCATCATCCAGCCTGTAAAAAAGTGACGGCGGACAAATGCCGACACGGCGGCAATAAACAGCAATGATGCCAATACCATGCTTGTTATGGATATGTCGGTGTCAAGCACTCTTTCAAAAATGCTTCCTGCGATCAGCAGCACTGCACACAAAATGATGGCAATGCCGAGAATAATGCTTCTTGTGTTTTTTGTCATGTTTTCAACCTCTTTTCTTCAATTTCGTCTCTCAACTGTTTGTAGTACATTCTTGAGATGTATATTTTTTTGTCGGAATCATAAAAGCGAGCTTCGCTTGAGCTTGTGATGCTGCGCGTTATCTGGGAGATCAGATTTATGTTGACAAGACAGCTTTTTGATGCGCGCACAAAGTATCTGGGCAAGATCTCGTCAAGCTCGTTCAGACGTTGGCTTGTATAATACATTTTGTCCTTGGTATGTACCGTCACTTTGCCCGAGTCTGTTTCGAAAAAGAGGATCTCGGACGGCAAAAGAAAATATTCGGAACCGTTAAGATTTGCGGCAATCTGCCTTTGTGCCGTCGGCACAAGTTTTGATATATCCTGCGACAAAGCCGCAATGTCGGGCGTTATGCTCTTGCATCGGATAACGATCTCGGGCTCGTCCACGTCTGCAATGTCAATTCTCAGTTTCATAAGGCAAGCCTCCCTTCGTTGATCTGATACCATTGTATTATAATTTTTTCGATTTGTAAAGCCTTTTTGCGCGACAGGTGATTTTTTGGAGCTGACAGGTCGTATTTTGTCGGAGTGGATAGGGCAAAGGTTAATAAATTGTAAATTATTTCAGATGCTATTTACTTTATAAGGAATATTTGGTATAATCATTCGGTAAGCGCAAAAAAGCGCCTATAATAACACTATAACACACATACAGCCGATCAGGCAGGGTGTCGCCGATGGCGATTTTGCCGCTGACGAAGGCTGTGTGGAGGGTAAAACCCAAGGAGGAAACACAAAATGTCAGTAGTATCCATGAAACAGCTTCTCGAAGCAGGTGTTCACTTTGGACATCACACAAGAAGATGGAACCCGAAGATGGCTGAATACATCTTCACAGAAAGAAACGGCGTATACATCATCGACCTTCAGAAGACAGTTAAGAAGCTCGAAGAAGCTTATATGTTCGTTCGCGAAGTAGCTATGGAAGGCGGCAACGTACTTTTTGTTGGTACAAAGAAGCAGGCTTCCGACGCTATCAAGGAAGAGGCAGACAGAGCAGGCGTTAACTACGTAAACGTTAGATGGCTCGGCGGTATGCTCACAAACTTCAAGACAATCAAGAAGTCCATCGCTCGTCTCAACAGCCTCCACACAATGGAAGACAACGGCACATTCGATCTTCTTCCCAAGAAGGAAGTTATCGGCCTTGTTAAGGAAATCAACGACCTCGAAAGAAACCTCGGCGGTATCAAGAACATGACAGATCTTCCCGCTGCAATGTTCGTTGTTGACCCCCGCAAGGAAAAGAACGCTGTTGCAGAAGCAAAGAAGCTCGGTATTCCCGTTGTTGCTATCGTTGATACCAACTGCGATCCCGACGAAGTAGACTATGTAATCCCCGGCAACGATGACGCTATCCGCGGCATCAAGCTCATTCTCTCTGTTATGGCTGACGCTATCGTAGAAGGCAGACAGGGCGAACAGCTCACAGAAGCTCCCGCAGAAGAAGCAGCAGACGCTGAATAATTTGCAGCAACCGGAATTTTTATAACGAATATCAGGAGGAAAATATAATGGCTATCACAGCAAAGGACATTGCAGATCTCCGCGCAAAGACAGGTATCGGCATGATGGAGTGCAAGAAGGCACTCACAGAAGCAAACGGCGACATGGACGAAGCTATCAAGATTCTCCGCGAAAAGGGTCTTGCTGTTGCCGCAAAGAAGGCAGACAGAATCGCCGCAGAAGGTAAGGTTGACATCAAGCTTTCCGCAGACGGCAAAAAGGCTGCAATCGTTGAAATCAACTGCGAAACAGACTTTGCCGCAAAGGGCGACAAGTTCCTCGCATTTGCAGACAAGGTTCTCGACATCATCCTCGACAAGAACCCCGCAGACGTTGATGCTCTTCTCGCAGAAAAGTACGACGCTGACAACACAGTTGACGATATCCTCAAGAAGGAAATCATCAACACCATCGGCGAAAACATCTCTATCCGCAGATTCCGCGTTGTAGAAGGCGTTGTTGCAAGCTACGTTCACGGCGGCGGCACAATCGGTGTTATCGTTAAGGCAGAAACATCCTGCGCAGATGTTGATGCAGTTAAGGGTGTTCTCAAGAACGTTGCTCTTCAGATCGCAGCTATGAACCCCAAGTATCTCGGCAAGGAAGATGTTCCCGCTTCTGTTATCGAAGAAGAAAAGAACATCCTCATGACTCAGATCCAGAACGACGAAAAGAACGCAAACAAGCCCGCACAGATCATCGAAAAGATGGTTGCAGGTAAGATCGGCAAGTTCTACGATACAAACTGCCTTATGTTCCAGGAATACGTTAAGGACGACGCAAAGAAGGTTGCAGAATACGTTGCTGACGAAGCAAAGGCTCTCGGCGGCGATATCAAGGTTTGCGAATTCCTCAGATTCGAAAAGGGCGAAGGCATCGAAAAGAAGGAAGACGACCTTGCAGACGAAGTTGCAAAGCTCGCAGGCCTTAAGTAATTTTTGATTACAGATACAAAACGGCAGTCGCAAGACTGCCGTTTTTGCAAAAGATAAATTTTAAAACAGCTTTCAAAAAAGGAGGGCGACGAATGAAAATTGCGCTGATCGCACACGACAAAAAGAAAAACGAAATAATAAGGCTTGCCATCAAATACAAGGACACCCTTTCTGCCCACGAGCTTTATGCCACCGGCACCACCGGCACTCTTATCATGGGCGAAACGGGACTTTCGATCTACCGTATGAAAAGCGGCCCCCTCGGCGGTGACCAGCAGATAGGTGCCATGCTTGCAAACGGCGAGCTCGATCTCATCATCTTCCTGCGCGATCCTTTGACCGCCCAGCCTCACGAGCCTGACGTTTCGGCTCTGCTTCGCCTTGGCGACGTGCAAAAAATTCCGCTGGCCACAAACGTCGGCAGCGCCACCATTATGCTCGAAGCTCTTAAAAACGGCACGTTCTTTATGAATGCCGAAGAATAATTGTCTACATAACGCAAAAGAAGGGAACCCATTCGGGTTCCCTTTTTTATCTTTTGCTTTGATTACGGATAAACGACCATATCGTGAACGCTGTTGTTTTCGGCGATCATCTTTTCAAATGCTGCCATATCCTCGTCGGATGCGCTTTCCTTGCGGATGATATCCTGTCCTGCGGGACGGATGATGGTGTTGCCAAAGATCTTGTAATCCTTGGGGAATGCCGCAATTCCGCCCGACTTGAAGATGGTGTTTTCACGGGCTGTCGAGAATACGTTGCCGGTTACTGTGATGTCGCAAAGGGGACACTGAAGTCCGTAAAGAAGAAGGTGTGCTGTTACGTGCTTGTTGGGACGGGCATCATAACCCCAGCCAAAGCCCGAGTCGATGCAAACGTTGTTTTCAAAAGAGCAGTTTGTAAAGCCTGTGTCGGGCTTGTCTCCCGAAGACCAGATCTCAAACGCCTGAACGCACTTCCAGATAACGTTGTTTCTGAAATGAATGTTGTTCCAGTTGACCTCAACGTTTGTGCCCTGCATGGTGATGGCAACGTCATATATTTCGGAGAACTTGCAGTTTTCAACCGTTACGTCGTAAGAGTTGGACCAGCATTCAACGCCGTTGCCGTAACGGGTGGTGTTGAACTTGCCGTTTCTTTCAAGACCGCCAAGGCGCGATCCGCCAAGCTCGTGGAATTCACAGTTTGCAATATATGCACCCTTTACAACGCCGCTGATACCGTGTGCTCCGCCGCCGCGGAAAACGATGTCTGTAACTTTTAGGTTGTTTGCAAAAGCAAGCATACGAAGACCGACTGCAAACTTGATGTCGTCGGAATACTTGCAGGGGCATTCTTCAAGCTTGATATATACGTATTTGTCGTCACAGTAGAAGTCCCACTGCTCTGCCATATCTTCATATCTGAACTTTTTTTTGTATTTGATCTCGCCCGAAACCTTGATGAAACCAACGTTTGTGTCGAGAATGTCAACTTCTTCGTTGATCTTGTCCTGGTTGGAAAGCTCAAGCTTGTATACGCCGTCCTCGTGCTTTTCAAAAGCGCCGCACTTTGCAGTTCTGTACTGAGTGATAACGGGCTTTGCGCCTTCGCCGTAGCTTTCAAAGGTGGTGGGGTGATCCTTGTCGGGACCTGCGGGGGTTGCAATTCTTCCGTAGAAGGTGTCGCCACAGTGGAATCTTACTACGTCGCCGCCTGCAAGAACCTTGGAGAGCTGCTTGATGGTCTTAAAGGGAGCCTCGGGCGAAAGACCGTCGTTTGTGTCGCAACCATGTGCTGCAAGATAATAAATACTCATTTTCATATCCTCCGTTCAGCCACACACAGTGGCCGGGAAATGTTCTTTAAACCTTTCGGTTCATATTTACAGTATATATGAAAAAAATTGCCCTGTCAATAAAAACAGGGCAATTTGGCATAAATTATTTTATTTTGTCGGCAAACACAACGGGATATGACATCCACGGATGGAAAAGGCTGGTGTTCCATTTTTGATCCTTGCCCCACGCCTCAAAGCAAACTGTTGCGCCCTCGCGTAGCATATTGCTCCACGAGCCGTCGTCGCAGATCAGCTCTTTCATCAGCTCGTATTCGCCCTCTTTTTCAAGGGCAAGCAGAACGAAAAATGCAAAATAGTTTACCGAAAGAAGTCTCTTTTCGCGGATCATGGCAATGATCTTTTCTTTGATCGCGCTGTTCATTCCGATGTCGTACAGCATGGGCAGAATGTTCGCATGGATGCTGTGGTGGTGCGAAGTGGGTGAATCTTTGAAAAGTCCGGCATCAGCGTCATAAAATTTTTCAATAAACGCCTGCTTCAGCCCGTCGATGTTGATACACGGCGGCATGCCCAGTGCCCTGCGGATCTTTTCGTAGTATTCGCACGCGCCGATGTAGTAGGCGGCAATGACGTTGTGACATCCGCCCTTTGGGGGATTTGTCAGTTCAAAATCGTATCCGTCGCGCAGATTCATCGGCCAGTCTACGATATTCCACTTTTCGGTTATATCGCAAAGAACTCCGTCCTTTACGTGCTGTGAAAAATATTTGATAAGTCCGTCAACGTAAGGATATATGTCGCGCAGGAAATTTTCGTTTTTGTTTTGTGTATAGCACCAATAGGTAAAATAGGGATACATCAAGGAATAGTCGGCTATCTCCTGATTCAGCGATGCGCACGAAACCGCCATAAGGCCTTTGCAGATAAATGACGAATGGGCAAAATCAAAAAGCACCTTTTCAAGCACCGAGGTGTCGTGGCACAGCGCGGCGTATGACATGCCGATAAATCCGGCATCTCCGAGATACTGCCCCTTTTCACGGGTGGGACAGTCGACGCATATCTCTTGCACACCGTATTTCACTGTGTCGGCGCACAGCCGGAAGATCCTTGAAAGCTTCTCGTTTTCGCTTGAAATATCCGCTCTTTCGTTGTATGGATTGTGGCGTACGGTGATCCTTATGGAATCCTTGTCTATCTCGCAACCGTGGGGAAAAATGATCTGAGCATATCTGAAGCCCTTGTAGTCATACTGCAAAAGCTTGTCTTTGCCGCCCGACAAAATATGCTTTTCTTCAAAACGGCAGTTGCAACGAAGCTCAAATCTGACGCTTCCGTCGTCACACAGTTCTTCGCCCTGACGGATGATTATGACGTCGCCTTTTTTTCCTTTTGCTTCATATGTAAGATATCCGCATATTTCGCGGCCGACGTCGACAAAAATGTGGTTGTCGCGTATCTCGACAGTTTCGGGAATGATATCATATACGTCAAGCAGAGGAGCTTTGCCAAAAAGCTTGTGGGTTGTGGCAAAGTTTTTGTTTTCCACGGCGTTTTGCCATGCCGAATCGTCAAAATCGGGTGCTTCAAATCCCACTTCACTCGAATTTGAGTCGTAAACTTCAAGAAATCCCGTTTCATATCCGTATTTTCCACATTCGCAAAAACCGCTGTGGTATGCACTCACAAAGCTTTCGTCAGAGGACACGGCAAGCTTTCCGTCAAGATAAAGCTCGAAAAAAAGTCCGTGCAGATTGTCGCCGCTGACAAAAACGCGGTTGCGAAGTCCCATGTAATATGTGTGCACCGCAAAGGTGTTTTCGCCGCGCACAAGATAGGGGGCAAGATCGATCTCGTTGAAATAGGTGTGGGCGGGATAGGACGGCGAGGGACCCATGCAAACAAATTTGCCGTTGACGTAAAGCTTGTAGTAATCGTCTGCAGAAATGCGAAGAGTTGCGTTTTCAAAATCGGATATCACCGTCTTTTTTCTGAAAAGCACGTGCTTGTTAAAAAATGCCGATTCGCTTTCGGGCGAAAAGGTGTGCTCCTTGCCAAAAACGTTTATGGGCGAAAGGCTTGCAAAATCGCTTGTGGTTATCCACTTTGTCATGACTTATCTCTCCCTGATGATCTTTTCTGCTTTGTTGAAAAGAATGCCCGCGTAGTCGGGGTTTACCTCCGAAATGGGAATGATCTCTTTTGGAGGTTTGCTGTAATCGTCGAGCAGAGGCTTCTCGAGTATCTTCACGTCGTGCCATTCGCCAAGCTTAAAGCCTGCGTTTTTTAAGTGGCCCGCTTCAAAAAATCCAAACGCCGCATGGAAAGCAAGCGATTTATCGTTGGGCACGGTTATCTTGGCAAAAGCCGCGCAAAAGCCTTGGTTTTTAAGTATTTCAAGCAAAACAAAATACAAGGCGGATGCAATGTTACATCTTTGAAAATCGTCTCTTATATAAACCGAAACCTCCACGTCACGGGCATATCCTTCGCCCGAAAAGAAGTCTTGGGCATAGGCAAATCCTGCGATAACGCCGTCTTTTTCACAGACGAGCCAAGGGTATTTGTTGGTTATGGTGTTTATGCGGCGTTGCATTTCAAAGGGGCGAGGAACGTCGCTTTCAAAGGTTACCGACGAAAACGAAACGTAGGGGGAATATATGTCAAGTATTCCCAAAGCGTCGTTTTCGCTGACAAAACGAATATTGAACATTTATGTTTCTGCTCCTTGTTTTGAAATTTAAGTGTTGCGATATCAGACAAAAAGATTTGTGATATACAAAAGCAAAGGTATCGTTCCCACCGAAATCACAGTGGTAATGCAAACAAGCTTTGCGGCGTTTATCGGGTTTGTGCCGTATATCTCGGCAAAAACAGCGCCAAGTGTTGCAGACGGCATTCCCGAAAGGACAACCAAAACCTGTGTGACGATGGTGTTGGCTCCGCAGAGAAGGCATATGCCAAGGGTTGCAAGAGGAAAGGCGAGAAGCTTTAAAAACAAACATATATAAAGCTTCAGATCCTTGAACGCGGTTTTCAGATCAAGCTCTACGATAAGTGCTCCGATTATTATCATGGCAAGGGGGAAGGTGGCATCTCCCACCATGTCCATACCGCCAAGCAGGGCGTCGGGGATTTTTACCTCGCAGATAAACAGGATAAATCCAACGACGGTGGCGATGATGCCGGGGTTGAGAAACAACTTTTTGAAATCAAGCTTTTGTTTTTTGCCGCCCTGTCTTTCGTGGCGCGACAGCATGGCAATGCCGTACGACCAAAAGCAAAGGTTGAAAACCGTGTTGTAAAAAGCGCCGTACATAATGCCCAGCTTGTCGCCGTAAATGGCGGCAAGAATGGGAAATCCCATAAATCCGCAGTTGGCAAAAAGGGTGTTCAGCTCGTAAACCACGTTGTCCTTGGGGTTGGTTTTTGATCTGAAAACAAAATAGCAGATGACGGCGGTGACAACGTGGATTACAATGCCGCCTGCAAATATGGTAAGTCCTGTTGACATAATATTCTTGTCAAAGGGCATCTGGAAAGAGCAGATGATGAGCAGGGGATTTGTGATGTTTGAAAGCAACCTTGCAAGAGCCTGGACGTTCCCTCTGTCTATAAACTTTCTCTTTCTTGCATAAAAACCGACGATCATAATAAACAAAAGCTGGATCGTCCTTGAAATAACGTTTTCTATCATTTTTTCTCCAATCGTGAAGATTTTATTTCCATATAATATTATACAGCATAACAAAGATATAATCAATACGATTTTCACACAAAAACAACCCGATACAGCAATAGTTTTTTGAACATTTTATATTCTTTCGGCATAGAATGTTAACAAGAGCGGCAAGTGCGCCGTTTCGCGCTTTTCCGCTTTACATCAAAGGTACGGGGGATATCCGTGCCCATCATTTAAGGAGGAACAACAATGTCAGAAAAGAACTGTCCGTCTTTCCGCGACAACACGTCGGTGTGCGGCACGACAGGCTTTAACCAGACCCCCGGCGGAAAACACAACACCGCCTGCGGAACCTGTGTTGACTGTGACAAAATATACGATTCGGTAAAAGACAAGGATTGCCTTGAAGATCTCAAGGTGTTTCTCACCGAATGCGGTCAGGATATAATCGACAGAGCCACAAACATCCGTTGCAAAGGTGCCGAAGTGCTCTGGACCCACATAACGGTAGACACAGTGCCCTTCAACAAGGGATATTATTCAGTGTATGTACGCTTTTATTTCAAGCTGCATTTCGAAGCTTGCGTTCCCGGCGGCAAAAGCCAGGAGTTTTGCGGTATTGCTGTGTATGACAAAAAATGCGTGCTTTTCGGAAGCGAGGGCAACATCAGCATCTTCACCTCCGAGCAGTATTGCAACGATTTTTGCAGCAGCATAGGGGATATCCCCTGCGATTACAAGACCAATATGCCCAAGGTCGTTGTCGAGGTCGCACCTCCCATCTGCCTTGCCGTAAAGCTTGTTGAAAAACAGTACAAATTCGGTTGTTGCTGCTGCACCTGCGATCAGATCCCCGAGCACGTCTGCCGCACCTGCGGAGGCAATATGACCGAAGATTTCGGCGTGAAATGCCTTTATGTTTCACTCGGACTTTTCAGCGTCATCCGCATCGAGCGCCCCGTGGCACTCGTGCTTTCGGCAAGCGAATTTTGCATTCCTGAAAAGGAGAGCACCGTTTGCTCGGATTCCAGCGATCCCTGCGCTCTCTTTAAGAAAATGAACTTCCCCACAGACGACTTTTTCCCTCCCAGCCCGTCGTGTTGTAATTAAAACAAAACCCAATAATAAAAGTTTTGCTCAAGCTTTTTCAAAAGCTTGCGGAGTCAAGAGGCAGAGCCTCTTGTTGCTTCCACAGAAGCAAAATACCCGTTTGCGTTCGCAAAGCGCAGGAGGGAGAACCGCACCAAATAATAAAAGTTTTGCTCAAGCTTTTTCAAAAGCTTGCGGAGTCAAGAGGCAGAGCCTCTTGTTGCTTCCGCAGAAGCAAATACCCGTTTGCGTTCGCAAAGCGCAAGAGGGAGAACCGCACTAAATAATAAAAGTTTTGCTCAAGCTTTTTCAAAAGCTTGCGGAGTCAAGAGGCAGAGCCTCTTGTCGCTCCAGCAGGAGCGAAACACCCGTTTGCGTTCGCAAAGCGCAGGAGTGGGTGAATTGCACGTAGTGCAAGAGGGCGAACCCTCGCCGGGGGTTCGCCCTTAATAGCGCCCTTAATAGACAGTTATATATTTTGCAAAGGTGGTAGAAAATCTGCCATTTTTTACCGATAAGGTTGTTTTGACAAAAAAAAGGGAAACCCCCGGCGAGGGTTTCCCTCTTTTCGACCGCAAATCGGTCGAAAATTCACCCATCCTGCGCTTTTAATAGGAAAAAAGGAATTTCGCTCGTGCGCGAGCGACCAAAGGCGTTGCCTTTGGAAACTACAAGCTTTTTCAAAAACTTGAGCAAAACTTCAATTTTTTGTTCCGTGCCAATTTTTTCAAAATCAGAAAAGATCTATGAAAAACAGCCCTTCTTTTTTCCTGCTTTGTCCTTTCAAACAAAGGTCTGCCACCTGCGGCTTTCATTTCCATTGCAATCAAGGTTTTGCCGCTGTATAATAGAGCCATGGAAAGAAAGGAGGACAAAATAATGAAAAAATTGCTTTCCGTACTTATGGCAAGTGCGATGCTTTGCGCCCCCGTTGCGGCATCGGCTTCCGCATCTGACAACAATTGCAAAATAAAGGACATTTTGAGTAATATATCACAATACACCGCCTGCACCGATGGCGAGTGTTCGGTCAAAGCCCCGTGCGACATTTTTGATCTTATCGGCGGTGTTTTCGAAAAAAACGATGCTTTCACTAAGGATGATATCGCCCAAAAGCTTTTTGATATTATAAAAGAAAAGCTCCCCGAAAAAGGCGAAAACGTCAATCCCCCCGAAAAGCTTCCCGAAAAACCCGCCACTCCGCCTGCCGATTTTGAAGAAGAGCTTCAAACTCCCGCATCCGACAACCTGCGACAGATAGTTGACCTTGTAAATTCCTATCGCGCACAATATGGAATTGCCCCCGTTTCGTACGATGAGTCGGCATCCTGCGCGGCACAGAAAAGAGCTGTCGAGACCGAAAAGCTCTTTTCCCACACAAGACCCGACGGTTCGCGTTGCTTCACCGCCCTTGACGAATGCGGCGTGTCCTATCGCGGAGCAGGCGAAAACATCGCCATGGGACAAACAAGCGCAAAACAGGTGATGACCGAGTGGATGAACTCGCAAGGTCACCGCGAAAACATACTTAACGAAAGCTTTACAAAGCTCGGCGTCGGTTTTCATATAGGCGCCGACGGAAGATATTACTGGACACAGATGTTTATCTATTGATAGTATCATCCTCCTTAACAAAAAACACAGGCTCATTTCTTTGGGCTTGTGTTTTTTTGTTGCAATTTCTGTTATGTTGTGGTATAATAAAAAAGTATACCCTCGGAGGTGATAAAAATGCTCGATAAAATACTTGATGAAAAAAGGCTTCCTTCTTTTTTGACCCGCTCCGAAATGCTTGATATGATACAAAGGGAAGAATACGGCTATCTTCCGCCTTCACCCGAAAGCATCTCTTTCACGGAAGAAGATTTCATCCCGAATTTCTGCGCAGGCAAAGCGGTCTGCAAAAAGGTTTATATAAAAACTGTTGTAAACGGCAAGGATTTTACTTTTCCCGTATACGTCACAGTGCCTACAAAAAAAGGACCACACCCTTTCTTCGTCTGCATCAATTTCCGCGATAACCTCCCCGATATGTATATCCCCTGCGAGGAGATTGTGGACAGCGGATTTGGCATCATTTCGTTCTGCTACAAGGACGTGACAAGCGACGACGGCGATTTTACAAACGGTCTTGCCGGAGTGCTTTACAAGGACGGCAAACGTGCTCCGTCCGACGCAGGTAAAATTTCCATGTGGGCGTGGGCGGCACACAGAGCACTTGATTATGCACAAACCGTTTCGGCGTTCGATATGAGCTGCGCCATCGTCTGCGGACATTCAAGACTTGGCAAAACCGCTCTTCTTGCCGCCGCCTGCGACGAAAGATTTGCTTTTTGCCATTCCAACGATTCGGGATGCTCTGGTTCTGCCATTTCCCGTGGAAAATCCGGCGAAACGATTGAAAAAATCGTCAAGGTCTTTCCGTATTGGTTCTGCGAGAACTATTATAAATATTCGGGCCGCGAATACGCGTGCCCCTTTGACCAGCATTTTCTAACTGCATGCATCGCACCCAGATATCTTTATATTGCAAGCGCTGTTGAAGATACCTGGGCAGATCCCGACCACGAGATGCTGAACTGCGTTTCTGTCGGAAAGTATTACGAAAGCATGGGTCTTTCGGGCTTTGTCTGCGAGGACAGATTGCCAAAGATCGGAGATACCTACCACGAAGGCCATGTCGGCTATCACCTGAGAGCCGGAACACACTATTTCGGCAGGGAAGACTGGCAAAAACACATAGGATTTATAAATAAACACAGGGAGAATAAATAAAATGAAAAAGAGAATACTTGCATTGATCATCTGTGCTGCAACAATTGCATCACTTTTTGCCATGTCGTCCTGCGGTAAGAGCAAAAAAGCCCCCGAAACCATCACCGAAGAGGTGGCATATATCATCGAAGAACGCTTTGACGGCGCAGGCTACACCGCAAAGACCGTCTGCGACAACGACAAACAAGAAGTGACCGTCACAGTTACAAAGGACAAGCACGAGAAAGTTTCCATCATCAATTCCAATAAGTACATGGAGCTTGCATCTATGCGCGGCAGATTTTCGCTGTTCATGCTCAATTACGGCGAAAGCTATTTTGAGATCTTGACCGCAGACGAGATAGAAAAGTCAGAAATCATAAAATCCGGCGACAAAAAATCTCTCAAGCTCACGGTGGGCGATTCTACAAGAGCCAAGTACCATGATGCCACAGAAACGGCAATAAGTCTTGAATCGCCCATATACGTTCTTCTCGACCACGCCATCGTTGCGGGATATGTCCCCGAAGAGCCTGTTGATTCCAACGAGATCGTCATTGAAGGATCTTTCACCGACGAGCGCGCAGGCATATTGAAGGCGTGCATCGACACGGGCGTTATGCCCTGCGAGCTTCAGGTTTCGCAGAGCGGTTTTGACGAAAAGGGCAACCTTACCTTTGTGGTAACCCTTGTTCCCGAAAGCGTACAGGACGAAGATGGAGCCGACGAAGCGATAGAAGAAGCGATTGAAGAGGCCATTGCAAACGCGGCAGACGAAGAAACAGAAGAAGCTGAAGAAGCAGAAAAAGCACAGACAGAGGCGGAATAATATTTATTCTTTGCAACCATATCAAAAACCGCACCCCCTCGGTGCGGTTTTTTGTCCAAAATATCCTGCAAAACGCCGTTTTTTGTTGCAAAACTGTTGACTTTGGCGCGATAAATTGATATAATATCATTTAGTGGGTTTTTTGGCTTTGTTTGTATTTCAATCAAAGTCTTTCCCGAAGAAGTAAAATGCAGAAAGGATGCAAAACAATGAAAAAAAGCGCAAGCGTCTTCATTCTCATGATGCTTGTCATAGTACTTCTCGTTTCGATGGTATGCTATGGCGTTCGCATCGGAGACGGAGGACTCAAAAGCATTTTCGAAGAGAATTCCGTTATCATGGGTCTTGACCTCGTAGGCGGAACTTCTATCACCTTTGAAGCCAATGCCAAGGAGGGCATGGAAGCCGAAGCTCCTTCGACCGACAGCCTTGATCCCTCGGTACCCCAGGAAACCGTTATCGACGGTATCACTGATTCAGACATGGATGCAGTTGTTGCAATTCTCGGCAGACGTGCCACCAATGCAAACTACACCGAAGCTCAGGTCGTAAGACTCAACACAGCCGGCAAAAACCGCATTCGTGTTGATATCCCCGACGTTGACGATGCAGAGGCAGCCCTCGAGCTCATGGGCAAGACTGCTCAACTTACCTTCTTCTATATCACTGATGCCGGTGAATTGGTTGAAGTTCTCACAGGCGACCAGGTAAAGAGCGCGGTTGCAACAACCGACCAAACTCTCAACCACGTCGTTGCTCTCCAGCTTGACGACAGCGCAAGACAGAGCTTTGCCGAGGCAACAAGAATTACCTCGCAGACAGGCTCTCCCATCTACATTCTCCTTGATGATGAGATCATCAGCGCACCTGTTGCAAATGAAGAGATCAATTCTACCGAATGTGTAATCCAGGGCGATTTCGACGCTAAGAGCGCCGCAGATCTTGCAAACCTTATCTCGTCGGGTAATCTTCCCTGCGAGCTCACAGCCATCGAAACCCGTACAGTCGGCGCTTCTCTCGGCGATAACGCTTTCAAGCAGGCAATGACAGCCGGTATCATCGGCATCATCCTCGTAATGCTCTTTATGATCATTATGTACAGACTTCCCGGCGTTGTTTCGGCTCTTGCACTTGTGGCATACATCGCTCTCACATGCATCTGCCTTGTTCTCTTTAAGGTAAACCTTTCTCTCCCTGCCATCGCAGGTATCTTCCTTACCATCGGTATGGCAGTTGACGCCAACGTCGTAATCTTCGAGAGAATCAAGGAAGAACTCAATGCAGGCAAGAGCGTAAAGGCAGCTGTAAAGGCAGGCTTCAACCGCGCCTTCACCGCCATCATCGACTCGAACGTCACAACCCTCATCGCCGCAGTTGTACTTTGGTACTTCGGCACAGGCGCTATCCAGGGCTTTGCTGTGACCCTCTTCCTCGGTGTTGTTCTTTCGCTCATCACCGCCCTCTTCATCACCAAGGTGCTTCTTAACGCACTTGTTGGCATGGGCGTAACAAATATCAAGCTCTTCGGCGCAAAGTCCGCCGACAAGCAGTAAGTAAGGAGGTAATGAAAATGAAGTTTAATCTCAAACTCGTTCAGAACAAGAAAATATTTTTCATTATCACCGCAGTGATCATCGTTGCAGGCCTTCTTTCCATGGTCCTTCGCGGATTCTATTGGGACGTTGACTTCCGCGGCGGTACCGAGATCACCTACACCATCGCCTCCGACAAGCCCGCTTCCGAGCTTTTGAAAGAAGTTGAAGACACCGCCCGCGGCGCACTTGAAGAAATCGGCTCCGACCGCAATCTCATCAATATCGTCCGCTCTGCAGGCGATGGTATCGTTATCAGATCTCTCGAGCTTTCCAAGACCGAGATCGCTGCAATCGACACAGCTCTCAAAATTCACTTTAACGATCCCGTTGCTCCCGTTTACACAATGGAAGCTCTCAAGGAAGAGTTTGCTGCTCTTTCGGGCGCCGCTGAAGAAAAGGCAGACGATGCCGAAACAGAAGCAAATGCAGATGAAGCCGCTGATGCAACAGTAGCTGAAGATGCAGAAGCAGAAGTTGAAACAGAAGCTGAAACAAAACCCGAAACAGAAGAAAAGGCAGACGAAAACGCAGTTGAGCTTGTTGTAAGAACAGGCGTTGACAGCGTCGGCGAATCTGTAAGTAAGGACCTCAGAAGCTCGGCTATTATCTCCACAGTTATTGCCGTTGCTCTCATGCTCCTTTATATCACAATCCGCTTCCAGTTCAGCTCGGCTCTTGCAGCAGTTGTTTGCCTTTGCCATGACATTTTCATTGTCCTTGCGGCATATTCGATCTTCCAAATCCCCGTAAGCTCCAATGTCATCGCAGTTATGCTCACAATCCTCGGTTATTCGATCAACGCCACCATCATCATCTTCGACCGCGTTCGCGAAAACGTTAAGATCATGCAGAACGACAGCTTTGAAGAAAAGGTTAACGTAAGCGTAAACCAGACTATCATGCGTTCGATCAATACAACCATTACAACCCTTCTCACTATCGGTCTCATCTATATCCTCGGCGTTCAGAGCATCAAGGAATTTGCACTTCCCCTTATCGTGGGTATTCTTGCAGGTCTTTATTCCTCTGTTTGCCTTGCAGGTTCTCTCTGGACCGTTTTCAAGGGCAAGAACACAAAGGTTAAGTAATTTCTAACTGGGTTATAACAAACAACAGGCCGCGGCTATGCCGCGGTCTTTTTCCTTTCTTTATTTGTGTGATTGCAGACAAAAAAGATCACCCGATTTTTTCGGGTGATCTTTTTTGATATTCAAATGTCTTTTTCCTGATCTTTTAAAGCGTTGTATTTTTCCCTTGCCTTAAAAAAACCGCCGTAAGAATTGTATCCCACGTATTTTGCTATCTGCGCCATGGGCATGTCGGTGTTGTGACAAAGATAGTCTGCTGTGCGCATGCGTGCATCGAGAAGATTTTCCACAAAGGTCTTTTCGGTGTGCTTTTTCACAAGCCGCGTGGTCTGCTTTTCCGAAAGCCCGAGATACTCTGCAAGGTCGGAAACGGTGATATCGAGATTGTAACGCTTGCCGAAAAAGTCATTTATGGCATAGGCATAATCAGTGATTTCTCGGGCGCATTCGCAAACGTCGTCGAGAAGCCGAACGCAGATAAGGCTGATAAAAGACGAAATAACGGCGTAATTATTTGTTTCAAAAGCTTTCTCAAACGACTCAAAAAACTCAGTGGCAAAATCGGGCGCAAAATGTTTGAAACGCGTCGTATCGTTATCAAGATCAATCAAAAAAGCGCTTCGCCACGCGCCGGGTGTGGCAGAAACTGTGCAATGGTATATCCCTGCAGGAATATACAGAGCACTTCCTGCTGTGGCGCGATATTCGGTCTTTTCGATATAATATACAACCTCGCCCTTTACGATCACGTGCACCTCGGCATAGCTGTGGTTGTGATAAGCTGAAAAATTTTGTTCTTTCTGCACACAGCCTGTATCAATAAAGCACCGTGCGGTTTTGTCAGCAAGCTTGATGTTAAGAATACCGTTCATATCATTCTGCGTTAGCGGAAATATATTCCAGCGCGCCGTCAATTATATTTTTAAATTCTTCCACACTACCGTTTGTCAGCGACAACGAGAAATTGCATTCTTTTCCGCCAAAGGTGTCGCTCCATTCAACAGCAAGAAATTCGTCCCGCGCCTCGATCGAAAGCGAAAGGTCGCCTCGCAGGGCAGGATAATATACTTCTGTCAGTGCAGTATCGGCAAAACCCGAAAGGTTTGTGGTGCTGAATATGGCATCCACCGCTCTGAAAACCGCAATTTTGGGATATTTCTTGTCGGTACCTTCGACGGGAGTATATTCCACCTCCGAAACGATGTCATAAACTGCTCTGTGCGCAGCAATCTTGTACCCTTCTGGAACAAATTCGATCGGCTCAACGCCGGTGATATCCGATACTTCCACAGGGGTGTCAAAATGTTCAACGATATCCTCGGACTGTTTCTCGCACGCGAAGATGCAGGATGTGAGGATCAGGGCAGAAAGGATGACGGCGGAAATTTTTGTTGGTTTAAGGTTCATTTTTTTGCCTTTCGATATACGGTTTACTTCGAAAATCTGAAAAGTGTTGCGGTGTCGTATTTTTCGTATGCCTTAAGGAATGACTGTCCGTGGTTGGGGCTGTCGGGAGCATACTGGGTTTCAAGACAAAGTGCATTTCTCGGCACCTGCTTTACTCCGCCCTTGAAGGGAATGGGACAGTTCATAACGTTTCCTGTGTAAAGCTGAACGCAGGGACAATCGGTGAAAACGTCCATGCAAAGTGTATCTCCCGAAAGGGTAGCGCACTTTGTAAGCTTTTTGTCTTCAAAAGCTTCGGTTTTGTCCGAGCAGAGGATAAAGTTGTGGTCATATCCGCTGCCAAGCTTCAACTGTGCGTCGTCGGCGTCAATATCTCGGCCGACCTCTTTGGCAACATTGAAGTCAAAGGGAGTACACTTGACCTTCATTTCGCCGATGGGGATAAGGTCTGTGTCCACCTCGGAAATTTTGTCGGCATATATGGCAAGCTTGTGTCCCATAACTGTGCCGCTGTCGTAGCCGTTGAGGTTGAAATATGCGTGGTTGGTCATGTTAAGAACGGTGTCGGCGTCACTCTCGCCTGTGTAATGTATCGAAAAGTCGCCACCCTTGATCTTGTAGGTAACGCTGACGTCAAGGTTTCCGGGATATCCCTCTTCGCCGTCAGGCGAGAAGAGCGAAAGCACCAGCTTTTCGCAATCGGGCTCGACGATCTGTGCCACCGAGAAGATGCGGTGGTTAAAACCGATCTTTCCGCCGTGCAGATGTGTCACACCGCGCTCGTTTTTCTCAAGCTGATATTCCTTGCCGTTAAGGGTGAATTTTCCGTCCTTGATACGGTTTCCGTATCTTCCGATGATGGCTCCGTGATATCCCGAGCCTTCAAGAATATCGTTTACGTTACCGTATGCACAAACCACGTCAACTCCGTCCACTTCAAGCTTGTGGATGATGCCGCCGAGATTTAAAACGGTGGCTTTAACAAAATCGTTGCCGAAGGTGTAGGCATATACTTCTGTGCCGTCTGGCATTTTGCCAAAAAGATTCTTTTCTATCATTGTAATAACCTCTTTTTTCGTTCAGCTGTTTTCGATGTTCAGTTTGTCAAGATAGCGCAACGAGCGGATGAAAAGACCGCCGATAACGGTTCTGTTCTGGAAACCGCGCTGATGTGCAGTTGTGGTGAAATACCAGTCTGTCATGGGCACACGGGATTCGGTCTTGTTGTAGGCGTCCCAAAGGGGAGCGACAAATTTTCCAAAATCATCGTCGTCATCAAGCATGGTGGCTGTCCATACAAGCCAGTCGGACTTGGTATAATCCGAGCGGTTGTCAAGGGGCATACCGTAGGGGTTGAAATGCTTGAAGTTCGAGAAAAGCTCGCTTGAAATTACTTCTTCGGGGAAGAGCTTTGTGCCGAATATTTTGTCCCAAACCGCGTTGTACTTCATACTGAAGGTGCCCGGTCTGTCAAAGGCAAGACGATAGCTTCCGTCGCCGTTGGATGCGCGCTTGCACCAGGATTCTGCCATCTTCTTTGCTTCTGCCATGTATTTGTTGTGGGTCTTGCTGTCGCCAAGAGCTTTGTTGATGATAGCAAAAGATGCCACACCCATAACAGCCTTTAAGGTCAGATTGCAGTTGTGCGCAAGGTGTCCTGCAAAGTCGTCGGTGCAGAGCTGGTTTTCGGGATCATATCCGTACTTGATGAGGTACTGCACCCACTGTTCAAGAATGTCCATATGAGATCTGGGGAATTCAACGTTTCCGTCGGCAAGCATGGTTGCCGCTTCCATAATCAGCATATTTCCGCATTCTTCCACAGGCATTTGTCTGTCAATGTTGAATAATCCGTCCTTGTCTTCGCCGTATTCGGCAGATCTTGTAAGGTGGTAGTTTTCAACGCCGCCTTTCTGCAATCCGTATACCTGACCTGTAACAAGGGGATATTTACCTGCATCGTGGGGAGCAAAATCAAACTGCCAATGTTTGCTTGCGGCAAATTTGTAGATGGGGCGCATCATGCCGCGGACAAGCTCGGGATTGTAGATGAGGTAAAGGGGAATGGAAGGATAGCTTACGTCAACAGTTGCCGCACAGCCGTTGGAGAAACATTCCTTCGAGATAAATACGATCTCGCCGTCGTTGGTATATGCCACCTTGTGCGCCGCAACGCTTTGGCGGTAGGCAAGCTCGAGCATTTCGGCATATTTTTTGCCACCTGCACGCACGCCGTCGATGAAAAGACCTTCGGAAAATTCTTCACAGTTGAGGTATGTTTCCTCGTAGCTGTAAAGAGCCTCGGACAAGGCTTTAGTTATGGTCTTGCCGTTTCTGTTCCAGTAGGAAGGAATATGGTCGCCGAAATAGTCGATGGATTTTACGTCGTCATATGCAAAAAGCACAAGAACGTCGCTTGTAAGGTCTGCCGAAACGTGGACGTAGGTCATGCCGTCGCCTGTGCAGCTGCCGCATTCTGCGTTGTCGCCGCTGGCGGCAAGATAAAGATAACCCCAGTCGATTCTGTGGTCGTCGCCCGAGCGGTTGAGGACATTCTGAACTTCATTTCCCATGCGGATGCACGCCATGTCGGGAATATCCACCTTTTCGGTCACTACCTTCGACTGACCTGCCGTGTCAAGGCAAAGTTCTTCAGAGGCACAGATGTGCACCGTCACGTCGTGCTTTTTCTTGTCGGCACTGTCTGCCGATACAAGGAGATATGAAACAGGGCGAGAAAGCAGATCGAGATCCGAGGGCAAAAGGGGAGAGGTGAAGGTGAGACGCAGGGTGATCTTTTCGTTCTTGAAAGTGTATTTTGTCGAAAGTGCGTTGTAATCAAAAGCAACCTGGGGAATAACCGGCTCGTCACCTGTGCCCATAAATCTGTAGCTTTCGCCGTCAATAGTCACGGTGCCGCAGACATCGTTGCGCTTTCCTGTCCAGTGTACCGTGTCGGCATCATAAAGCTTGTCGGCATTTGACCACACAGAAAAGAAAGGGTCGATGGTGATAAGGGGAGTTGAAGGGGGTCTGAGTTTCATTTTTTGTACTCCTTTATGAAAAAATTCTGTTTGAATAATTGTACTACCTTCGAGATAAATGGTAAATGAAAAAAACTATCAAAAAGTTGATGTTTTCTACTGCAAACAGTATATATAAATATTATAGTGTAGCAAAATGATAATTTCAATAGCCCAACGAAAAATATCCCGCCAAAAAACAAATAAAAGGTGCGTTTTTTGCATACCGTTCGTTTTTTGTGTATGTTCTGTAAAAAACTTATGTTTTTAATCAGCTATTTTTTTACTAAAAATACCAAAAATCTTGACATAACGGCATTTCTGTGGTATCATACTAAGGTAAAGTCCAAAAAGGCTTTTAACAATATTTTTATGGAGGAAAGTTTTATGTTTTCAAGTAAAACTCGCAAGATGTGGGCGATCGTCCTTGCAGTCTTCATGATCTGCAGCGTATCCACCGCAATTTTGCCGGTATTTGCTGACGAGCCCGCAGAGGATATTCTTCTTATCGCTCCCGCGCCCGCAGGCGATGCCGAAACAGAAGCCGCAGCAGAAGATGCTGTTGCCGAAGAAGAAATTTTGTACGACGGTGCGGCGTCGGAAGAAGCTACCGAAGAAGTGGCTGAAGAAGAAGCTGCCGAAGAAGAAGCCGGCTCTCCCTATTATGCCACATGGCTTGCTCTTTTGCCGCCTATCATTGCCATAGGCCTTGCACTTATCACCAAGGAAGTTTATTCTTCTTTGTTCATCGGTATGCTTGCAGGTGCTCTTCTTGCAACCAATTTCCGTCCTGTAAAAGCTGTTGATGCTTTGATCAACGACGGTCTTATTTCCGCAGTATCCGGTACAGCCGGCATATTCATTTTCCTTGTGATCCTCGGTGTAATCGTTGCTCTTGTAAACAAGGCAGGCGGTAGTGCTGCTTTTGGTGCATGGGCACAGAAGAACATCAAGTCCAGAGCAGGTGCCATGATCGCCACCTTCATCCTTGGCGTTCTTATCTTCATCGACGACTACTTCAACTGCCTTACGGTTGGCTCTGTAATGCGCCCCGTAACAGACAGCCACAAGATCTCCAGAGCAAAGCTTGCATACATAATCGACGCCACAGCAGCTCCCATTTGTATGATCGCGCCCATCTCTTCCTGGGCGGCAGCAGTTTCCAGCTATGCTCCCGAGGGAGAAGGTATTGCTCTGTTTGTAAAGGCTATTCCCTTCAACTTCTACTCCATCCTCACTCTCGTATTCGTAGTTGCGCTCGCACTTATGAAGTTCGACTTCGGTCCCATGAAGCTTCATGAAAAGAACGCACTTGAAAAGGGCGACCTTTACACCTGCGGCGAAAAGAACGAAGCGGCAGAAGTAGTTCCCAGCTCCAAGGGTAAGGTTGTGGATCTCGTTCTTCCCATCATCGTTCTTATCATCGTTTGCGTTCTTGCCCTCATTTACGTTGGCGGCTTCTTTGGCGTTGACGTCTGGGGCGGCACAGATTGCGCAGGCGACTTTGTTGGCGCTTTCGGTAACACCGATGCCACAGTAGGTCTTCCCTGGGGCGGTCTTCTTGCCCTCGTATTCACCATCATCTTCCTTGCTTTGAGAAGAGTTGTTTCTCTCAAGGAAGCTATGGAATGCATCCCCAAGGGTTTTATCGCAATGGTTCCCGCTATCCTTATTCTTACCTTTGCAACATCTCTTAAGAACATGACAGGTCTTCTCGGTGCAGACGTATTTGTTGAAGGCCTTATGAAGGGTGCGGCTGCCGGTCTTGCAAGCTTCCTGCCTGCAGTTATTTTCCTTGTTGCTTGCGTTCTTGCTTTTGCAACAGGTACATCCTGGGGTACATTCGGTATCCTCATTCCCATCGTAACAGCTATGTTTGCTCCCACAGATCCTCTTTACATTGTCGGCATGTCCGCTTGTCTTGCAGGTGCTGTGTGCGGCGACCATTGCTCGCCTATTTCGGATACAACCATCATGTCCTCCGCAGGCGGCCAGTGTAACCATATCAACCACGTTTCGACTCAGCTTCCTTATGCAATAACAGTTGCAGCCGTATCGTTCGTTTGCTATGTCATCGCAGGATTTGTTCCCAACTGGTATATCATGCTTCCCGTTGGTATCGTTCTTATGCTCGGTACTCTCTTTGGAATCAAGTTCCTTACAAAGAATAAGTAATTATTCAAAAGCCAATAACAAAAGCCCCGAGAAATCGGGGCTTTTCCTTTTGGGTTTGCGGTGCTATACAGGCAAAAAAGAGGAACCTGCGGCGGTTCCTCTTTTACTTTTATATCATCAGTTCGCAAACGCTCTTTGCGTATTCCACGGGGTCTTCAATGGCAAGACCTTCGATAAGAAGCGCCTGGTTGTAAAGAAGCTTTGCATATTTTTCCACCTTTTCGGCGTTTCCTGCTGCAAAATCCGCCTTCAGGGTTTCAAAGATCCTGTGCGAAGCGTTGATCTCCAGCACCTTGCTGCTGACAACCCCTTCGCTACCGGGCATATTTTTCAGCACCTTTTCCATCTCGATGGACACGGGACCTTCGCTCGAAAGGCTGACGGGATGCTCCTTGAGCGAGGACGAAAGACGGATGTCCGCAACCTTGCCCGACAGAGCTTTTTTCATTTCTTCAAAAAGATCCTTTGCTTCGTCGGATGCCGATTTCAACTCTTCCTTTTCCTTGTCGGTTTCAAGTCCAAGCTCGCCCGAACCGATGTTTTTGAATTCCTTTTCCTTGTAGCTTCTCAACATCTGCAGGCAGAATTCGTCCACATCCTCGGTGCAGAGGAGAAGATCGTAGCCGCGGTCGATAACCGCTTCTGCCGACGGAAGCTTTTCGAGTCTTTCGATCGAATCGCCTGCCGCAAAATAAATGAATTTCTGCGCTTCGGGCATGGCGGTAACGTATTCGTCAAGGGTAATATATTTCTTCTGTGCTGCCGAATAGAAGACGAGAAGATCCTGAAGCTTATCCTTGTTCATGCCATAGTCGGAATAGATGCCAAACTTGATGATGCGGCCGAAGGTCTTGAAAAATTCCACATACTTTTCGCGGTCGTTGTCTTTCATCGATGAAAGCTCGTTGCGGATTTTCTTTTCAAGATTTTTGCTTATCGCCTTAAGCTGGTGATCTTGCTGCAGAATTTCGCGGCTGATGTTAAGGCTCAGATCTGCGCTGTCCACAACACCTCTGACAAAGCTGAAATAGTCAGGCAAAAGATCTGCACATTTTTCCATTATCATAACGCCCGAGGTGTAAAGAGCAAGACCTTTTTTGTATTCCTTGCTGTAAAAATCAAAGGGCGCGTGGGAGGGAATAAACATGAGAGCGTTGTAGCTGACCATGCCCTCCGAGCTTGTGGAAATGACCTTTGCGGGAGCTTCGTAGTCGTAGAAGGTGTTTTTGTAAAACTCGTTGTATTCCTCGTCGGTAACTTCCTTCTTGTTCTTCTTCCACAAGGGGATCATGCTGTTTATCGTTTCAAGCTCTGTGTAGCTTTCATATTCGTCCTTGTAATCGTCGGGCGCGTTTTCGGGACGGGGTTTCATGCGGCTTTTTGTGCGCAGGGTTTTTATGGGATAGCGCACGTAGTCGCTGTATTTCTTTATGATATCGCAGATGCCGTATTCCTCGACGAAATTGTCATAGTTCTCGTTTTCGGTGTTTTCCTTGATCTTAAGAACAATGTCTGTTCCCACATCGTCTTTTTCACATTCTTCAACGGTGTAGCCTGCTGCACCTTCGCTTTCCCACTTGTATGCCTGTTCTTCGCCAAAAGCACGGCTTGTAACGGTGACCTTGGAAGCCACCATAAACGCCGAATAAAAACCAACACCGAACTGACCGATAATGTCTATCGATTCGTCCTTGTTCTCAGTCTTGAAATCAAGGCTTCCGCTCTTGGCGATGGTGCCCAGATTATTTTCAAGCTCGTCTTTTGTCATGCCGATTCCGTTGTCCGAAATGGTGAGTGTGCGCTCTTTTTTGTCAAGAGTTACGAGGATGCGAAAATCCGAACTCGCCATGCCCACAGACTGATCGGTCAATCCTTTGAAATGAAGCTTGTCAATGGCGTCGCTGGCGTTGCTGATAAGCTCGCGCAAAAAGATCTCCTTGTTGGTATAGATCGAATTGATCATAAGGTCGAGAAGCTTTTTGCTCTCTGCTTTAAACTGTTTTACTCTCATTTTTGTTTTGCCTCTTTTCCTTTTTGTTGTATTACAAGGATATATTGTACCAACGGTTTTTGAATAATAAAGAATGAAAATATGATTATTGTGTTAATACCGTCTGTGCGGTATACAAAAAAGAATTATGTTAACATCTATACATATATTTGTTTGTTTTGCAAAGATATAATATGTATGGGTGAAAATAGTGGAAGAAAAACTTATTATAAACAAGAAAAAACTACGAGGCGAAGAAGGTTATAGTACATTTTCGGAGAGAATCAAAGAAGATACTATTGAAAAAGAGATGCCATTTCCCAAACGTAAACCTCGAAGACTGTCCGGATATGATTATTCTGCCCCCGGGGTATATTTTGTCACGGTTTGTACAAAGGAAAGAAAACAGATTTTATCCCATATAATCGTAGGGCAGGGGCTTGCTCCTGCCGAAAACAGATTGACACAATATGGTGATATAATCAAAGAACAGTTAGAGGAAACAGAAAAGAGATACGAGTGTGTCTCGATAGATAAATATGTTATAATGCCAAACCATCTCCATGCATTGATTAGCATTCTTCCGAAAACGGCAGGAGCAAGCCCATGCCCTACAATATCAGACGTTGTATGTTCATTCAAATCGATTTCTACGATATTATGCAGAAAAGCAGGTTTTGAGCAACGCCAATTATTTCAGGAATCTTTCCACGACCACATAATTCGAGGAGAGAAAGATTATGAAAAAATATGGGAGTATATTGATACAAACGTGATCCGTTGGGAAAACGATTGCTTTTATAATTAATAATGCCGTATATATCGTTTCGATAAATAAAAAAGCACCCCTTCGGGTGCTTTTTGTGTTAGTATGAATCTTACTTCCTCAACGCCGTTGCTGCGTCTACGATAAGGGTGCTGTAAAGAAACAGCATATCATCGCAGTTTTCAAAATCCACGTAGTTTGCAAGATCTGCAGGGGCGATATATCTGATATCGCACAGGGTTATCTTTGCATAGCTTTCGGCAAGAAGGGGCATTATGCTGCTTCCAAAAGAATCGCGGAATACCACAAGTTGCTTGTCTGTGTTGGCGTTAGGGTTTTCAATGGTGATGAGCGGCTGCGCGCCCGAAAGATACATTTCATAAGGATCTCGTCCTTCTGCATACGACAAAACGTACATTTCCGAGCCTGCCATCTTTCCGTATCCGTCAAGCAGAGAAACCTTGCACCCCTCTATCGTATCGTTTGTAAGGTACGAAATGCTGTCGGGGGAAACGCCGGGAATTGCCGCCTGGTGATAATAGGTGCCGTAGAAGGGCGTCTCAAGAGTAACCTTTGTGTACTCGTCCGAAAGGGGATTGCCCATGGCGTCCGAAATAGCGTTTGCAACGTCGGTGATACTTTCCTGGCGCCAGTGTTGGTCGGTGTAATAAAAATCGTCGGCAGACAAAAGGTCCGAAATGTCGATATATTCAATATCCTGCGGCATACCTGCGATCATATAGTCGATAAACTCTTTGTAATCCACCGAAAGCACACCCGCCTCGTCGGCGAGATATGCGCTTTTGTCGGGGATCATCGAGAAGTACACCTTCGCATCGCCCTGCTTTGCATAACGGTCGTAAAGCCCGTTAAAACGCTCGAGAGCATAGTCGAGCATGGTTTTGTCAAGGGGATATAGCAGCGACGCGATGTGACCTTTGTGGTAATAAAGGTCGTTGCTTTCCTTGTTGGCAAAAACAAAGCGCTCAAACACCGATTTTATGCTTCTCATGGTGTCGCGCATGGGGAACTGATCGAGCGAGAAGGTTTCGAACTCTGTCATAAACTTGCCGTTTTCAAGAGTTTTAACCGAGAGCTCCGGAAACTGCTTCAGAGCTCTTCTTTCGGCGTCCGAAAAGTCCGAAGTGCCCTTGATAAAGTAGGACGTTGTGAAAAACGCAACGATCAGAAGAAAGATGCCCGACAGAAGATAATTTTTGATTTTAGAATTCATTTTTTGCTACCTCCCGTCAGAATCTGAAATATAAGAACGGGTTGAAAGAACCGTCCACAAGATATGCCGTGCAAACGATGAGCATAACGGGAAGAACGATGGCTTCCACAATGTTCATCACCTTCACGCCGCGTCCGTTTTTGATCTCGCAAAGCTTTGCAAAGATCATCTTGGGAATCGGTGTTGCACCGATTATCGACACGATAAGCGTTGCGGCATAGCACTTGATATAATAAACCGTTTCGGCAGAAATAGCAGGCAGTCCTCCAAAGCCGAACATGGCACGAATATCTGTCCACGCCTGCGACATACCTTTGTCTGCATTAAAGATGATAAAGCTGATCGCAACGAAAACAAGAAGATAAATTCTGTTGATGATGGGAGCTTTTTTAAGCAGCTTTAGCAAGAAGAGCTTTTCGATGGTGAGCAGCACGGCAAAATATAGTCCCCAGATGATAAAGTTCCAGGAAGCTCCGTGCCACATACCCGTCAGCATCCACACAACGAGGATATTGAAAATGTGGCGCAAAAAGTGCACACGGTTGCCTCCGAGGGGAATATAAACGTAATCTCTGAACCATGTGCCCAGCGACATATGCCAGCGTCTCCAGAATTCTGTTACGCTTTTCGAAATAAAGGGATAGTTGAAGTTTTCGATAAATTTGAAACCAAAGAAGTTGCCAAGACCGATCGCCATATCCGAATATCCCGAAAAATCGAAATAGATATGAAGCATATACGCGATGGCATAGATCCAATAGAACACCACCGACTGTTCGCCCGACTCGCGGAAAATATCGCAAAGCTCGCCAAGGCGGTTGGCAATAAGAATCTTTTTGCCAAGTCCGAGAACAAACCTGCGTACACCGTAAGAAAATTTCTCGAACGAGTGAGTGCGCACTTCAAGCTGGGTTTCGACGTCAGCGTATCTGACGATAGGACCTGCGATAAGCTGAGGGAACATGGTGATGTATGCACCAAGGTTTACAATGTTCTTTTGCGCTTTCACGTTGCCGCGATACACGTCAACCGTGTAGCTGAGCATCTGGAAGGTATAAAAGCTGATGCCGATGGGCAGAACGATTTTCAAAAGGGGAATCGAAAGCCCTGTCAGCGCATTGATGTTTGAAATAAAGAAGTCTGTGTATTTGAAATAGCACAGAAAAGAAAGGTTTTGGACCACAGAAAGAACGAGGAAAAGCCTCGGCAAGGCTTTTCCCCGTGTTTTTGTCTTTTCTATCAGCAGTCCGAAAACGTATCCCAACAGTATCGATATGATCAAAAATACTGTTTTTGTCTGTTCGCCCCAGGCGTAAAAGAAAAGGCTCGTAAACAAAAGCACAGAGTTTTTAAGCTTCTTGGGTGCTAAGTAATAGAGTATCAGAACGCAGGGGAGAAAGAAGTAAAGAAACGGTATTCCGGAAAAGAGCATTTATTATACCTCTTTGTCAATACTGATTATTCAACTTCAAATGCGTCAGCAGAGATCTCGTTGTCGAGGTTTTCTTCGCCATCTTCAGCAACGGGAGGAAGAACTTCTGCTTCGTCTTCAACTTCGCCGCCAACAACTTCTGTGTCTTCGTCAACAAGCATTTCGTCGTCGATCATTTCGTCTTCGGGCATTTCGGGTTCTTCAAAGGATGTGGGGCACATTACGAAGAATACCTTGTTGTCAACGTTGTCGATAACCATTTCTTCTGCTTCAACGCAGATGTTCCAACGCAGGTTTGCGTTTTCGGAAAGGCCTGTCTTAAATGCTTCAACGTCAGCGCCTTCGGGAAGTTCGAAAACGTAACCAACGAAAGCGATCGAGCCCATCATAGGACCAAACATATAACCTTCGGAGAAGCCTTTTACTTCGTAGTTGTCAAAACCGGAAAGGAAACCTTCTTCAACGGGCATAACGCCAGCCATAAAGGGAAGGTCGGTTGTAAGGGTGTTTGCAAGAGCTTCGTTGCTTTCAGCTGTTGCAAGGTTGTCCTTGAATGCCTTTGCAAGCTTTGTGCCAACTGTTGTGGGTTCAACGATCTCTTCGCCGGCACCTTCGCCGTCTGTGTTTTCAGCGGGCTTTGTGCAAGCTGCTGCTGTGAGAATGAGTGCGCCTGCGAGAAGCGCGAGGAAAAACTTTTTCATTTTTTTGCTCCTTTTCAATAAAGATATGATATTAGACGTGAAATTTTGCGTTTTGTTCCGCATTTTTTGAGATTTTTTTCACAAAATGCAAAAAAACCGCAAAAACACATTCTACACTACTAATATAACCTATAATATGTGTTTTGTCAATAGAAAAAGCAAAATATGGTAAATATACCGTTATTCCGTCGGTTGTTGCTTTTCATGCACTATTTCAAAATCCGAAAGATCGTCGGAGATCTTTGAATAAACGATGGTCTGGCTTTTGTAAAGCCCCGTTCTGCCCGACATCATATAGCTAATACTGCATATCAGAGCGAAGATTGGTATATTTTCTGCGCCGAAAACTTCAAGAGCGAGAATAAGAGAGGCGACGGGGCAGTTGACAACTCCGCAGAAAAGGGCCACAAAACCTATCTGCGCCGCAATGCCTGCATCAAGCCCCAATAGCGGCCCCACCGTGCATCCGAAGGTTGAGCCTACAAAAAATGCAGGAACAATCTCTCCGCCCTTA
>SVTM01000014.1 GCA_015063785.1 Oscillospiraceae bacterium | reverse complement strand
GACTCCGCTTGAATTACGAAGTCAGTATGTTGCTTAAAATTTAATAATTCCTACCATAAAGGGGTTTTTGTACTGCCTGCACAATTTGGGGCAGTCCAAATATGCAGGGGTAAAATTTTATTTATCCACAGTCTTCATTGTGGGGAAGAGCAGAACGTCACGGATAGCAGAAGAGTCTGTCATAAGCATACACATTCTGTCGATGCCGTATCCGATACCGCCTGTGGGGGGCATACCGATCTCAAGCGCGTTGAGAAAGTCTTCGTCTGTGTGGTTGGCTTCTTCGTCACCGTTTGCAAACTGTTCTTCCTGAGCGGCAAAACGTTCGCGCTGATCGATGGGGTCGTTAAGCTCGGAATAAGCGTTGGACATTTCCCAGCCGTTCATAAAGAACTCGAAACGTTCAACGTATTCGGGATTGCCGGGCTTCTTCTTTGTGAGGGGAGAAATCTCAATGGGGTGGTCCATGACGAAGGTGGGCTGAATAAGGTGGTGTTCAACGAAGGTTTCGAAGAAGAGATTGAGAATATCGCCCTTCTTGTGGCGGTCTTCGTATTCAACGTGGTGTTCATCCGCAACCTTGCGTGCTTCTTCAAGGGTTTTGATTTCGTTAAAATCAACTCCCGAATATTTCTTTACGGCGTCAACCATTGTGATGCGCTCAAAAGGTTTTCCAAGATCCATTTCGATGCCGTTGTAAACGATGGTAGTGGTGCCGAGAACTTCCTTTGCAACGTGGCGGAAGAGGTCTTCGGTAAGGTCCATCATGCCGTGGTAGTCGGTGTATGCCTGATAAAGCTCCATCAGGGTAAACTCGGGGTTGTGACGGGTGTCAAGACCTTCGTTTCTGAAAACAC
Source organism: Oscillospiraceae bacterium (assembly GCA_015063785.1). Taxonomy (GTDB): domain Bacteria; phylum Bacillota; class Clostridia; order Oscillospirales; family CAG-382; genus UMGS1052. Next base: position 56,581 of record SVTM01000014.1, on the reverse strand, counting down.
GGCCGATCTCGTATACCTTTTCAAGTCCTCCGACGATAAGACGCTTGAGGGGGAGTTCGAGCGAGATGCGGAGCTTGAAATCTTCGTCAAGAGCGTTGAAATGCGTTTCGAAGGGACGGGCAGCGGCACCGCCTGCGTTTGAAACGAGCATGGGGGTTTCAACCTCGATAAATCCGCGTGCATCAAGGAACTTTCTGATGGTGCTGATGATCTTGGATCTCTTAAGGAAAGTATCTTTTGATTCGGGATTCATGATAAGGTCAACGTAACGCTGACGGTATCTGAGATCTGTGTTTGTGAGACCGTGGAATTTTTCGGGAAGGGGACGAAGGCTCTTGGAAAGAAGGGTGAGTGCTGTGGCATGCACAGAGGTTTCGCCTGTTTTTGTTTTGAAAACAGTGCCCTTGATGCCAACAAAATCGCCGATGTCAAACTTTTTAAAGCCTGCATAGGGTTCTTCACCCACAGCATCTCTTGCAACGTAGATCTGAAGGTTGCCCTTGAGATCTTGAATCTGACAGAAGGATGCCTTGCCCATGATACGTTTTGCCATCATACGGCCGGCAACAGAAACTTCCTTGCCTTCAAGCTCGTCAAAGTTGTCCTTTACATCAGAGCTGTGGTGTGTGACGTCATATTTTGTTATTTCAAAGGGATCGCAGCCTGCTTCCTGAAGATTCGCAAGCTTTTCGCGGCGAACTCTCATAAGTTCGTTTATGTCTTCAGTGCGTGCGGGCGCCTGATTGTTGTTCTGGTTTTGATTGTCGCTCAATTTTTGCACCGTCCTTGCTGTTTTTATACTTTATTACTTTGCAATATTTACAATTTTAATTGTAACGTTGCCGCCGGGGGTTTCAACGATAAATTCATCACCGACTTTTTTGTTGATGATGGCGCTGCCGACAGGGGAGTCGTCAGAGATCTTGCCCGAAAGGGGATCTGCTTCTGTGGGACCGACGATGGTGTATTCTGCTTCTTCGTTGTCGTTGACGTAAAGGATTTTTACCTTCGAGCCAACGCCTGCGACGTCGGATTTTCCTTCTGTACCGTCAACAACACGGATATTTGCAAGCATCGCCTCGATATCTGCAATGCGCTTTTCAACTTTGCCCTGTTCATCTTTTGCTTCGTCGTATTCGCTGTTTTCGGAAAGGTCACCGAAAGAACGCGCTGTTTTGATGTTCTCGGCAACTTCTTTACGCTTTATCGTTTTTAAATATTCGAGTTCCTCCTGAAGTTTTTTAAGACCTTCGCTGGAAACTGTGATCTGTTTGACCTGTGCCATGATTATATATCTCCTTTCAATAATACCACGATTATATCTAATAAGTAATTATACCCCAGAAAACTCGTTCTGTCAACTGTTTTCGAAAGAAAAGTCAGTATTTTACAACTTATTTCTGATTGTATATTGACAAAATCCTTTTTGATGATATAATATCGACTTGAAATAAGAATTTTTGAAAGGTTTTAAAAAATGCAATATCTTTGGCTGACTCTTGTCGTTGTTCTTTGCACCCTGCAAAGCGTCACAAAAAAACAGTATAACGTAAAACACAACGGTACAAACGCTTTTCTTTTTACCGCTATTACATCATTTTTTGCAGTTGTTGTATTTCTTATAACAGGGTGGGGAAATCTTCATTTTGACCTTGCTGTGCTGCCATATTCCATCGGCTTTGCGCTTTCTCACGGGTCTGCTTCTCTTGGTCTTTTTCTTGCTATCAAATACGGATCTCTTTCAATAACAATGCTCGTTTCGTCATATTCACTCATAATACCCACGGTATACGGCATCATCGCTCTTGGCGAAAAGTTGAAAGTGGTCGGATATGCAGGTATCGTACTTCTTTTCATTTCTCTCTTTCTCATCAGAGTCAAAGACGATGGCAAAAAGAAAAATGGCAATTTCAAATGGGTGATATTTCTTATCCTCGCTTTTATCGGTAACGGAATGTGCTCGACTGTTCAGAAGATGCAGCAGATCGCCTTTGACGAAGCGTATAAAAACGAATTTATGATAATGGCGCTTCTCATCAGTACCAGTATTCTCACTATTGCTTCCTTGTATGACAGAAAGAGCTTCAAAAGTGAATTTGTCGGATGTATCCCCATGGGTGCGGCAACAGGTATTGCCAACGGCATCACAAATTTTCTCGTTATGGTGCTGACAGGCCTTATACCTACGGCTATTCTTTTCCCTGTTATTTCCGCAGGTGGCATAGTTCTTGGCTTTGTTCTTGCTGTTGCGATCTATAAAGAACGCCTTTCCAATACACAGCTTGTGGGTTACGCCCTTGGCGTTGTATCTGTTGTATTGCTGAATATATAAATTAAAAAAACGCTCCTTATGATGGAGCGTTTTTTGTGTTCTGATCAAGGGGTTTGGTGGTTCAGTTTAGTCTGTTAATTATTTCTTTGAATTCTGCGGTATCACGCAAAATATCAAATTCACCTTCTGAAAGCCACATGTCTTTGAGTATTTCTTTGAGTGGACGGGAATCAGCGGTATCAAAATCCGTTTTTTTCTCAACACTACTACCAAGTAACAGCGAATAAGATACCCTTTCGTCAGGTCGGTTGTCAAAAGCTATTGCAGCGTTTGCTGCTATTTTCAGATGCTTTATGACGTCTTCTTTTTTGCCTAGTTTGGAATAGATCTTTGCTATCATATAGTTTATCTTGCAGTTGCTGTGTGTGCCAATATATATTTCATCGTCGTGCATGAGACATTTTAGATTATGGTACTTTTCAAAAACCTTCAAGGCTTCTTTATACGGCAGCAAGGTGGCCAGTTGATATATGCCAGCAGAAAGATTTGAATATGCTTTTGCAATACGCTCTCTTGTGTGTGGTAACTTTTCATCCTCGTCGAGCGCCCACCATATAGCGTTTTCTTTGCAATGTGTCATTGAAGGCATAGTTTCATAAATGGCGCGTCCTATTGACTTTCTGCCCATTTCGCAGTGCTGAAAAGCAAGGCGAGCGGTTGCTTCAAGTCTCAGTTCTGTGTCCGGGCAATGCTTTATGATGCGTTCGCCGATGGCAACTATTTCGGAGTCATATTTTTCCATGTTTTCTTTCCAATTTGGGATATTGGCGTCATCGCTTCCCGCTACAAAAAGAGCATACATCAATTTGTTCAGCAGCTTATAATTGTTTGGAAATTCAGCAACTGCTTTTCTGGCAATTTTAATGCATTTTTCAATCTTTCCGATACTGATGGCTTCCTGAAAAGCGTCTAGATATTTGTTTACGTTTGTTTTTTCAGCCTGATCATCAATGCCCATCAGTTTGTCTGCGGATATGTTGAAAAAATCGGCAATTGTTGGGATCAATTCTATATCGGGATAACATTGATCATTTTCCCACCTTGAAACCGATTGACATGAAACACCAATTATTTCTGCAAATTCTTCTTGTGTGATATCATTGTCTTTTCTCAATCTTTTTATGTTTTCTCCAATTTTTAATTTCATTGTTCGTACCTCATTTTTATATTGAACAAGCGCTTGGTTCTGAAAACATTGTATCACTTTGCAACAAAAGAATCAATATCACATATCGGGAGGTTTTTTCACTCACACAGTGAAAAAGCGCACCCGCTTTTGTGCAGGTGCGCAAATGATAACTGAAATTTATGCCATGTAACGCTTCTTGATATACTCAGCAGACTGCTTGAGGCTGTCAAGAGGATCGCCGGGGCAGATATCCTGTTCTACACAGTAATACTGAACGCCGCACTTTTCTGCCACGTCAACAACGCTGTCAAAGTCGATCTGACCGTTGCCCACTTCTGTGATAAGCGGAACTGTGCCGTTTTCTGTGTTGATAACACCCATGTCCTTGAGGTGGAGAATATCGATTCTGCCTGCAAGCTTCTGGATCCATGTGGTGGGATTTCCGCCGCCTCTCTGTACCCAGTGGGTATCAAGACAGAAAGAAACTGTTTCGGGGTTGAGCTCTTCATAGAGATAGTCCATGATAGACTTGCCATCGTCGAACTTAACGAATTCAAAATGATGGTTGTGATATGTGAGCTTGAAACCGTAGGGCTTGATCTTGTCGCCGATCTTGTTGAAATCGTCGATGAACTTAAAGAGTTCCTGCTTGTCGTTTCTGGGAGCAAGAGGCATGCCGCCGATACCCATGATGCTTGTCTTGAGGATCTCCTTATGCTTGCGCATTGCTTCGTCTGTATCGTTGAGCATTTCGTTGTAATCGTAGTGTGTACCAACGATGTCAATGCCTGCGTTGTGAGCAAGCTCTGCATACTTTTCAATGCCTATCTTGCCGAAGCCTGCGGTCTGGATCTCGTCGTATCCGTGTTCTTTAATGGTTCTGAAAGCTTTGTCAAGGGTCTGTTCGGTGGCTGTTTCTCCGTCGTAATAGTTGCGGAAGGTGTAGGCCTGAACGCCGAGTTTCTTGAACATGTCAAAAAACCTCCTTTAGATTAAAAAATAAAAAAATTGAAAATACGATGTAACCGATACATCTTTATGATAAGTATATCACAATATTTCATTTATTTCAATGATTTATTGAAAAAAACTTGTTTTCAGTCCTTATTTGCAAAAAGTTCTGCCGATTTAAGGGTGTTTTTCATAAGCATTGTTATGGTCATGGGACCAACTCCGCCGGGAACGGGAGTGATATACGACGCTTTCTTTTCACATTCTTCAAAGTTTGCGTCGCCGCAAAGCTTTCCTTCGGCGTTTCTGTTCATGCCGACATCGATGACAACCGCACCATCTTTTATCATATCGCCTTTAAGAAAATCTGCTTTGCCGACAGCAGCAATAACAATGTCTGCCTCGCGAGTCACTGCTCCTACGTCGGGGGTTCTTGAATGGCAGATGGTCACCGTACAGTTTTTGTGCAGCATCAGCATTGCCATGGGTTTTCCGACAATATTGCTTCTGCCTATCACAACGCAACTTTTGCCCGAGGTTTCTATGCCGTATTCGTCAAGAAGCTCTGTGATACCTGCAGGGGTGCAGGGGACAAAATCGTAATCGCCGATCATGATCTTGCCAACGTTTACGGGATGAAAAGCGTCAACGTCTTTTTCGGGGAGAATGTTGAGCTGGATCTTCTTTTCGTCGATATGCTTGGGAACGGGTGACTGTACGAGTATTCCGTGCACAGAGTTGTCTGCATTCAGCTTTGCAATAAGGTCAAGAAGTTCTTCTTCTGTCGTTTCGGCAGGAAGTGCGTATTCAAACGAATTGTAACCAACCTCTTCACATGCTTTTTTCTTATTGCGTACATATACCTTGGACGCAGGGTCGTCGCCGACGATAATTACCGCAAGACCGGGGGCGTAGCCGTATTTTTCTTTGAATTCAACAGTTTTTTCGGCAAGTCTTGCACGCACCTTTGCGCCTGTTGCTTTGCCGTCCATTAAAATTGCCATTCTTTGTTTTCTCCTTTATATAGTTATTTGTTTTCTTTTTGTATTTCGCTCGGCTCGCTGAACTGACTTATGTATTCGTCCAGCTCTTTTGCCTTTGATTTTGCCTTTTGTCTACCGATGATGATGAGTGTTATACCTGCTATTACACATGCAAGAGCAAGCATCTGGGAAACGCGGAAAGCGCCCTGTGTCAGGCTGTCTGTGCGCAGTCCTTCTATGAAAAAACGTCCAAAACCATACCACGATGCATATATCAGCGCAATCTCACCGTTAAACTTTTTGTTTTTAAAATAAAAATGTATCAGCAAAAGACCGGCAACATTCCACAATGATTCATAAAGAAAAGTGGGATGAACTGCAATTGTTCCGACGCGATCGTTTTCGATGACCATTCTGAAGATATAGTCATTTTCAAATATTGGTGTTGCAATATCGCCGATAAAAGGGAAGGAGATATGCGAAAGAGCGCCGTATGCTTCTGCATTAAAGAAGTTTCCCCATCTGCCGAGTATTTGTCCGATCATTACACCCGGAGCGAAACAGTCGATGACCGAAAGAAAATTCATTTTTTTAAATTTTGCAACGGCAAGCATAGTGAAAAATCCGCCTATAATGCCACCGTAGATAGCAAGTCCGCCGTTCCAGATTGCAAAAACTTCGCCAATAGAGTGATATTCGGATAGATTGAAAAGAACATAATATAGTCTTGCGCAGATAATACCCACAGGCACAGCAAAAAGAACGTAGTCAAGAAGGTCTTCTGTAGATATACACGACATTTTTGCCTTGCGCAAAGAGTAGATAACGCCGAGTATCATGCCGAGCATAATAACAAGACCATACCATCGTACCTCAAATGGAAAACTGTCAGGTGTAACGACGGGGTCTATGTTCATAGGGCCCAGAGACAACCCGGGAAAAGAAATACTGCTAGTCAATTTTTTTCTCCTTTGTGTTTGTGGTTAGTGACAACTTCCGCACGGATAGTATCCCATTGATTCTATTTCAGCGGTCGTGCCGAAGTAGTCCTTTTTATTGCTTTCTCTTATTTCGGGAATAGATTCGCAACCTATTTCGTGATATCTTTTGCTTCCGGTATTAAGCACCATGTCACGTGGATTTTCGATGTCTGCTTCGGTATTGGTGTTTCCGGTGCTCACATTGAAACAAACATTTTTACCGTCGCTTGTACAGATGATATCGCCGATAAGATCGGTTCTGTAATAAGTGATGTCAGCATTTTCAAGTCTTGATATTACCTCGTCGTGCGGATAACCGTAGTCGTTGTCTTTCCCACATGAGATCACCGCATACTGCGGATCAACTTCATTTAAAAACCGATAGCTTGTTGAGGTGTAGCTTCCGTGATGACCGACTTTCAGCACAGTGCTAGAAAGGTCATACCCTGCATCAAGCATTGCCATTTCGCTCTCGTATTCGGCGTCAGCCGTAAAGAGAAAAGAGGTGTCACCGTAGATCAACTTGAGAACAATGGAAGAGTTGTTGGGATCTTCCGCCGCATTGCATGCAAGCACGTTGACTTTTGCACTTCCAAGTGTAAAACTGTCGCCTGCCTCAGGGATCGTGATTTCAAGCCCTTGTTGTTTCAGTCCTTTGACAAAGTTTGAAAAAGCCTTAGATTCATATTCTGTCACAGGGCACAGGGCAACTTCTGCCGTCGCAAAATCAAGAGCACCCGAAAGTCCCCCCACGTGATCCTCGTGGGCGTGGGTGGCGACAATATAATCAAGATTTGTAACGTCGTGTTTTTTCAGGTAGGTGTAGATCAATCTTGAATCGTCCGAGTTTCCACCGTCGATCAGCATGGTATCTCCGTCACAGAAAACAAGAGCCGCGTCAGCCTGACCTACGTCAATAAAATGCACTTCAAGTCCGCTTTTTGACTCGTTTGTGTCTGTGTCGTTTATAGCTGACATGCCAAGACAGGAAGTAAGACACAATACGATCAATGCAACTACCGACAAAAGTACGGTATATGGTCGTTTTGAAAAAAATATTATCATGCCGCACACCTTAAAGCGGAAGCACCTTTGAAAGGACAATTCTGTCTTTAATAAAGTCTTGATTGAAGCGATGTGTTACGTCGTCGATTGTTACTTCGGATATTACACTTGGATACTCGAGCATATCAAAATCTCGGAACACGTGGGTGATAAATTCGTTTGCAATATCCTCTGTACTGTTGAAATATCGCAGATTTGCCGCATAGAAAACGCGCTTAACTCGCTCAAAATCTTCTTTGTCAAATCCCGAAGACTTGTATTTTTCAATTTCTGCAAGGATTTGTTCGTAAACTTTGTCGGGCTCGTTGGAATAACCGGATATTTCGCAAAAACCGAAGTTTGTGTGTGCCTCATAGCCTGTCGAAAAAGCGTTGTTAATAAGTCCTTCTTCGTAAAGGCGTGTATAGAATGGCGAGGATTTACCAAAAAGCAGCTCGAGTATAATCTCGTATTCTGCCTGTTTTTTTGCCAAGGTCTTGCCTGAGCAGGGCTGGTGAACGTCTTTGATTCCAACCGAGAAGACTGGCATAGAAACGCTGAGTTTCTGTGTAACTTCCTTTTTGAACACCGTTTCGGGTTCATCGGGAAAGATTCGTTCGGGAGAGATTGTAGGAGCGTCTTTTAGATACTTGTCGCAGACCTCAAGGACTTCCTCGGGATCCATATCGCCGCACACGCAAAGAGCCATGTTGTTGAGATTATAGAAAGTGTTGTACGCAAGATATAGGGTTTCGGGGGTTATCTGCGCAATAGTTTCAACTGTGCCTGCCGTGTCAATTCTTGCAGGGTGGTTGTGATAAAGGGCTGTAAGCATGTTGAAATAGAGACGCCATCCGGGGTTGTCATCGTACATTCTGATCTCCTGGCCGATGATGCCCTGTTCTTTAGCAACAGTTTCATTGGTGAAATAGGGGTGTGTAACAAAATCAAGAAGGATGCCAAGCGATTCTTTCATGTTTTCTGTTGCCGAAAAAAGATAGACGGTTTTGTCGCTCGAAGTATAGGCATTTGCGCTGGCACCGAATTCGGCATATTTTTTGAAGGTGTCAATGCCGTCTTCGTTTTCAAATAGTTTGTGCTCGAGAAAATGGGCGATACCGTCGGGGAGCAGATGTTCTTTGCCGTTTACCTTGAATCTGTTGTCGACAGAGCCGAAGTTTGTGCCAAAAACGGCGTATCCTGTGGTGTGGTTTTTAGGAATAACGTATATCGGAAGACCGCTTTTGTGCTTCATGTAATAGTATTTTTCGTCAATGGCTTTGTTTTCCTTAAGAACAAATGCGCTCATTCCTCTTCACCTCCGTCTGTGAGTGTGCCTTTTAGAAAGAAGATTGTGTCAAGCTCAGTGGCTTTTGCACAGGCAACAACGTCTTCTTTCGTTACCTTGCCGATTTCATCGATAACGTCCTCAATTGTCTTGCCGCTGCCGCCTAAAAGACGTGAAAGATACCATGTGGATATGTCAGACGCGCTGTCGCAAAGAGAGCGATAGGAATTTATCATATCGTTTTTGGCAGATGACATTTCTTCGTCAGATATATTGCCGCTCTTTACGTTATCGAGCTGTGCAAGGATTTCTTTTTGCGCCTTGTCGCGGTTTGCAACTTCAATTCCGCTTACCACGGTCAGAATTCCCTTGTGTGCATCGGGAATCGAGCGGCAGAAATAACAGAGGCTTAGTTTTTCACGTACATTTTCAAAAAGCTTGCTGGTGGGGGAGCCGCCGAAAATGTTGTTGAAAAGTGCGTATGCAGAATATTTTTCGTCAGAAATGGTGTGTCCCGAGCGGAAGCACAAAACCAGCTTGCCTTGTGCCACCTCCATTTCTTCGGTGATCTCGACAACCTTGTCACGGGTTCTTTCAAATCTTTCGGAGTGAAGATCGTAAAGCTTTTCGGATTTTATATCAGAGATCAGCGAACGAGCATGGTTCTTTATCACATTTTCGTCGCAGGTCCCTGTGTAGAACATTTCTATCTTTGCGTGAGAGAGAAAGTCTTTGTAAAAGTTATAAAGAGATGTTCCGTCGATTTTTTCAACCAACTCTACTTTGCCACTTTCGCTGACGGCATAGTTCTGTCCTTTGCACATTGCCTCGTGACATTTTTTCATTGAATACGCGTTTTTGTTGTTTATGATCGATTTGATGGCGTCGATAAGGTTCTTTTTTTCGGATTCAACGTATTCTGCCTTGAAAGCTCCGTCATTTACTAGCGGTTCGAAAATGATGCTGCGCATTGTTTCAAAAACGTCGTCCATAAGATGTTCGCCCGGGGGAAGCAGCGATTCGCGCAGAAAATCGGCTGTGAAGCTTACGATCTGGTTTTCGCCGCGTTTTGTAACTCGAGCCGAAAAACCTGTGGAATAAAGATAGTCAAATCTTTTTGATATATCCGACATCTGGGGATACTTTTTGCTTCCTCTGCGAAGAACCTGGGGGAGAAGGGCAGCGTACGACGCGGTTTCTTCGCGCAGAGGGAGAATTAAGTTGATCTCGAAGTAATCTGTCTTGAATTTGTCCGATTCGATAAGGTTTAGAAAGACACTTTCGGAAAATTGTATTCTTTTCATGATACCTCCACTTTAATTTAAATATCATACCAAGTATATTATAATCCAAAACTTTCCTGATATCAATAATAAACTGATAATTTTTTCATCTCCCACTCAATTTATCATTTATTAAAACCTCGTTTTTAAATTTCGAAAATTTTTCGTAGCAAAAATACTTGAAAAAATAACTTGTTGATATATAATATTATTTGCAAATGAATAGGGAGTGATAGATCTGAATACTTCAACAAATCCGAAATCGAGATTTATATCGGAAAAACAACTTTCAAAGAACAGATGGTACTATATAGCCGAGGCAGGTATTGAATATCTGATATCCCTTTTGATAACAGATGCTTTTCTCGCTTTACTTCTCACAAGCAACGGTGTTCCGGACAGCGCTGCTGGTATCATCACAGAGCTTGCCGCATTTGCTTTTTCTGCGCAGCTTGTTTCTGTTTTTTTCAGGAAAAGAAAGGGTATGAAAAGCTTTATCACGATACTACATCTGATAAACCAGGTGATGTTCGTTCTTTTGTACTTTGTTCCTGTTTTCAATTTGCCGTCTTCGGTAAAGGTTGTTCTCATCGTCGTCATGTTTCTTGGCGGTCAGCTTATTGCCAATATTGTTTCACCATATAAGATATCGTGGTTCATGTCTTTTGTAGACGACCAACATCGCGGAAGTTTTACTGCAAACAAAGAGATCGTTTCGCTTGCTGCAGGCACCGTTTTTTCGATGGCCATGGGTTCGATATCCGATTATTACAAAGCACTTGGCAAAGATGACGTGTATTTTGGTATTTGCGCCGCAACCATTCTCGTTCTCGCCATTCTTCACATGCTTTCTATAATCCTTGTGAAAGATGTAAAGGATGATGCCGCAGGCGACAAACAGCACGTAAAATTTTCGACAGCTCTCAAAAAGACATTTACAAACAAAGCGCTTCTCGCCCTCATTCTGATGGATGTTATCTGGCAGTTTGGTTCCAAGATCTCGTTGGCATACTACGGTGTGTACAAAAATAACGATCTTGGCTTTTCGATGAAGTATATAGCTTTTTTAAGTATTCTTTCTGCTGTTTCGCGTATTGCTTTTTCCCGGTATTTCGGAAAGCTTGCCGACAAATATTCGTGGAAGAGAATGCTTGGTATATGCTTTGGCATTGCAGCGGTCTCTTTTGCGGTAAACATTTTCACCGTTCCATCCAACGGTAAAGTTATGTTTGCTATATATTCCTGCATCCATGCCATCTCAATGGCAGGCATCAACAGCGGCCTTATGAATATAATTTTTGATTACGTGCCGACAGACGACAGAGCTCCTGCTCTCGGCATCCGCACAGCTCTTGGAGGCGTTTCGGCTTTTGTATCCACCTTCGCAGGAGCGTTCATTGTACATACTGTGCAGTCTCGCGGAAATGTAGTTTTTGGAATGGCGGTGTATCCCCAGCAGATCCTTTCCGCAATTTCAACAGTGATTTGCATAGGCGTAGTTTTATATATGATCTTCGTTGTTGAAAAACTGCAAAAATAATGAAAAAGGGTTGACGTAATTGTCAACCCTTTCTTCATATATGAGCTTCTATTTTGCGCGTGTTATTTCCGAAAATATTCGATTTGCTTTTTTTGTTGTCAGCGAGAACGAATTTTTGCCCATCTGCAATGTATTTGATTTCAACATCAAAGCCAAACTCGTTGATTTTCAGCTCCCCTTCGTTAATATCATCTTTCATCGGAAAAATCCTGTCAAGATGCAAAACCAACTGCGGCGAATCACACTCGGTGGCTTTAAATTCGATTCCGAATAGATATCTCAATATCAGTCTGTACATCCAGCCGCACGCGCCTGTATAATGTGTCCAGCCTCCGCGTCCCTTGTGGTCGACGTTAGAGTAAATATCTGCCGCCACAGAATATGGCTCTGTTTTGTATGCGCATCTTACATCATCTCTCGTGGCAAACGACGATCGGAATGCAGGATTTGACCACAGAATAACATTGGTTGCGTATTCAGCGAGCATTTTTGATAGCACTTTGTCCTGAACATATTTCTTTTCTGCCATTTCAAAGCACGCAAGAGCATAAAACATAGCACCGTGAGTGTATTGTCCTCCGTTTTCGCGCACACCCGGGAGGTATCCTTTTATATACCCGGGCTCTTTTTTTGTTTTGTCAAAAGGCGGGGATAGAAGCTTCATTATTCCATATTCTTTGTCAAAAAGAAGCTCATGCGCTTTTATGAGAGCGCCTATGCTCATTTCGTCGTCTATGTCCGATAGAGCGGCAAAGCTCTGTGCCATAAGGTCTATTTTCCCCTCATCGCTTTCATTTGAGCAAAGTTTTTCTCCATCGTCATAAAAACCGCGCAGAAAATATCCGTTTTCTTTGTCATAACAATGTGTTTTGACAGAATTTTCTAAATCGTTGATGCTTTTTTGATATTTTTCAGAAAGTTCATCGTCACCAAATTCTATGCATATCGGAATAAAGAGTTTCAGAAGCATGATAAGAAACATGGTAGTAAAAGTACTTTCGCCTTGCATGTTTTTGCCTACAAGACTGTATCCGTCGCACCAGTCGCAACTGCCCATAAGGCACAGGCCGTGCTTTCCACGAAGAGATAACGCCCTATCGAGAGCGCGTAGGTTGTGGTTGTAAAGACTTTCCCATACATCTGATTTTGAAAAAACACCGTATCTTTCCACTTCTTTCTCTGCGAGGGCAGGTGAAGAGATATATGGCAATCGTGTTTTTAGGAATTCATTGCTTCCGCTTATTTTGTAATACTCCACACAAGCATACACTAACCACAGATAGTCGTCAGAACACTTTGTTCTTACTCCCGAGAGTGTTTGTTCATGCCACCAATGCAAAACATCACCTTCTAAAAACTGATGAGTAGCGGCACGATATATGTGGTTTAGCGCACGTTTTTTATCGGCGTAAATGATGCAGAGAACATCCTGCAGTTGATCGCGAAAACCATATGCACCGCCGGATTGATAAAACCCGGAACGGGCAAGCATTCTTGAAAAAGCGGTGTCGTACGGAAGATAAAGATTGAACATTTGGCTGATGCTTTCGCATCTGATGTTGTGGCATTTGCCTGTGAATGTGATTTTTGGTATCAGCGTTTTTGCGAATCTTTCTGCGCCGTCAAATAACTTATCGCTGTATTGTGAAAACTCTCTTTCGATGTTTTCAAGACACTTCTTGTTTTTTGAAGCACCCAAAACAAACAACAACTGTTCGTTTTTGGATATGTCAGCACCCACACATGCAAACTCGCAGTGCGCAAGTTTTGTTTTACCGTTTGTGAAAAAGGACGCCTTGTCGCAAAGAGCATATTTTTTGTTTTTTGAAAAAACAGACAGATGCCCGGTGTAATCGGAAAGTGTGCGTGAAAGAGGGTTTTTAAACACTACCGTCGAATTGTCTTTTACAAAAAAAGAACAGCGCGAAGAAACGTCTCCCATACATGGGTCAACACAATAAAATACTTTTGCGTTTTCTGAAACTGCTCCGTTAAATGAGATTTTTATCGCTTTTGCCGATAGCTTTTCGGCACAGATGATTGTGATGTGATACTTCGTCTCTGCCACCATGCCGAAATATTCGGCTTTTCCGCACGAGTATTTTACTATCTGTGCACACTTTATCAGATCAAAGAGTTTGTCCTTTTCAAAAAGATATAAGTTTTCACCTTCGCACTGTTTGTTTCCTCCTGATGAAAAAGGTGTAACTCTGCACTCGGACGCGTTTTTGCAGAAGGTGTATCCAAGAGAATCCTGCGTCAGGACACATGAAAAGTTTTCTCCGGACAGAACGTGTGCATATGGCGCCGCAGGTGATGCGGCTGAATACTTGTCGATGATGAAAGCATCTTTCGCAAAAGTTCCTCCTTGCACTTTGAAACCATCAAATTTCTTTGATGTCGGCTTGCCGCGTGTTATTGGATGCAGAATATTGGCGGCCTTCTTTTTCTCAATCGTCACATTCTTTGTTTTTGTTATATCCTCAATATAACTCGCTCCGTGAACGATTGCGGCAATATCGCATGAGGCTTTTTCTTTTTCAACAAAGATTATCCCGCATTTCTTTCGCTCCAAAAAAACATCTGCATTGCAGTCGGAGATAAGCTTTCTGATGCGCTTTTCAAGCGATCTTTCATAACCGTCTGTTTCGTTGTAAAGGATTACAAGGTCAAACCGTTTGTTTTTCATGGCAAGAAGCTTGTATGCACGTATCTGTTTTTCAAGTCGTTCTTTAAAGAAATATCCGCCAGTATCTATAAGAGCTATTTTTTCGTCTCCCGATATTCCGTATTTCCAAAGTGAATTTTTTGATAGTGTTTCAGATCGATTTGAAAAAACAGTTTTGTTAGAAAATACAGACAAATTATCTTTTTGGTCAGTATCCGAAAAGCATATCCCGGTAAGCATTTTTCTAACGGCACCGTCGGGCGAAAGAGAAGATATTCCTGCATTTAATGTGAACTGAGATGAAGTATCAAAAAGCTCGGCCTTTGCGTCTTCAAAACTTGTGCTTCTGCTTTTGCTTATTGCTTCTGCTGCGCTTTGCTTGCTGTGGGTCATGGCAATGAGCAACTCGGTGTTTACTTTTGAATCAAATTCTGTACCAAAGATGCAAAACGGGTTTATGCATGCACCGCATACATTGTCTGTGATGTCTGAAAAATAAGAATACTTGTCGTACTCACAAAAATTTTTGCGAGTAGAAAAAACAGGCAAGCTGTTTTTGTTGCAAAAAGCTACGGCAAGCACCGCGTCTTCTTCAATTTCTGACCTTTTACGACGAATATAATACAATATTTTGTCGTTTTCATCATAAGCTGATTCGATAAATAGTTCTGAAAAAGCGGGATGAGATGCGTAAGTGCGCTCATTTGCAAGACAAGGAGTGAAAGCGAACCTGACTTCTGCTTTTTTTGCCTGTGTTTTGCCAGACAGTTTTATGCGCAAAACAGAACCGCTGTCGGAAGATATCGTGTAACCGACAGTAAAATTTCCTCCATCGCACGAAAGATTGTGATTTGCGCTGTATTCGGTGTATGAAAAAGAATATTTGCTGTCAGCACAAGTTGCGTTGCATATCGGTGTCATTCCGTATATTCTGCCGTCAAGCGAAATATACGTCATGATAGATTCTGAAGCATTGTCCGGATATTTGTTGTATACACTTTTTATCAGGTTGCAATCGCCTTTTTTTGCATCAATATGCCCTGTATCGCTGACAACAAGTGACATTTTTCCGTCCGAAACACATGTGCAAACGGGAAAAAGAGGCGCAGGGTCTTTTATTGTTATTTCGTTTTCAACGTCCTTTTTGTCTCGATGAATGACGGGGAGTTTTGTTCTTTTCAGTTTTTTGATCCGCACGTTTACCGGGATCTTTTCTTCAAGAAGCTCGCTTGCCGATTGCATTTTTGGATCTGACATAAAGCGTTGTACGAATATGTCATCAAAACAGGCGTTTCCAAGGGCGAGCAAACTCATTCCGAGATGATGTGACATATAGCTTTTAATCAGAGCGTTTCCGCTTTTGATTCTGGATGGGGAAAAGTCAAGCGCTTCAAAGAAGCCGTATTTTCCGTAGGCTTTCAACTTTTCAAGAGAAGCAAGGTTTGAAAGTGCACCGTCAGCACCAACACACATTGAAAGAAATGAAGAATAAGGTGATATTACCAAATCATGATCTGATGTTACTTTTTGAGAAAGCATTGGCACCCCAAAAGCTTTGTACTGATAGTTGAGCTCGCTGTCAAATGCAAAATATCCGCTTTCCGAGATGCCCCACACTCCGCTGATTTTCCTTTTGGACTGTGCTCGGTATGAAAAAAGCATCGATTCGTAAAGCATCGAGTTTTTTCCTGCCGGCATAAAAAGACAGGGCATAAAAAACTCAAATGCAGTGCCAGACCAGGATGAAATGCCGATATATCCTCCGTCGGATACAATAGGGCGAGAAAGTTTTTTCCAGTGAAGTGCCGGTACTTTTCGAAATGCGCACGCAACGTAACTCAGTATGCGTGCCTCGCTCATAAGATAGTCATAGCACCCCTCGTCTTTTTTGGCATAATTGTCATACACAGTAATTCCAACAGAAAACAAGTTTCTCTTTTCATTGTACAGTATCTCAAAGTCGGTTTCGGTTACAATTCTGTTAATCCTTGTTATAAGATCAAGTATTGTCGGTTGTTCTCCTGTGTATTCGGCAAGTCCACGCAAAAGAGTAATGAGGCATGCTATAAAGTTTCCGCTGTCTACAGACGATATATATTTTGGTTCGAGAACAGATAAGTTTTTTGTGTCATACCAGTTATATAGATGTCCGTGCCATTTTGGCAGTTCTTCGACTGTGTTTATTGTTTTTTCTATTCTGTCTACGGCTTCTTTTGAATCTATAAAACCGAAGTCAAGAGCCGCGAGTATGCTTGTAAGATAAAGTCCCACGTTGGTGGGCGAGGTTCTGTGGGCTATCTTTTCATACGGTGACAACTGTATATTGTCTGGTGGCAGATTATTGTCAGACGACGTTACGTTTTCCTTGAAAAATTTCCAGATATCAGAGGCGTATGCGCGCATGATTCTTTTGTTTTTTTCACTTGTCAATTTTTTCGGTATGCTGTCTTTTGAGGTAAAATAACCTATCAGCGGCATAACCAAAAACGCAAGGCCTGAGAATTTTATCAAGCCTCCTGGCGCAAAAACAAAGATCAAGGCTCCTGCCAAACAAGATAAGAGGTGTTTTAAAACAAAAAGCAATATCCCGTTCTTTTTGTTTTCAGAATGTGCCGCTGTTACCCATTCCAGAAGATTTCTCTTGGAAACGATCATTCTGTATAGAGAAAGAACTGTGGCTGATAAGGAAAGAAAAGCGTCTTTTGCCAGCATGCAACCGAAAAACAGCATTCTCAAAAAGCTTTGCCATAAGCTGATAGTGACTCCCCTTGAGAAGAAGCGTCGAGCGGTGCTTTTTAGAGTAAGTGTTTTTGCAACGTTCAATGTTTCTATAATGAAAGGTAAGATATAGGGCGAAAAAGAAACAAAGAACATTATAGTTGATTTTTCCTGCGAAAATAACAAAGACAACGGTATTAACAAAAAAGAAAAGATTGGTGTTAATGCGCGTCTTGCGTTGTCAAATATTTTGTATCTGGAAAGAAATGAAAAGACTTTTACTCTTGTGTTATCAGAAGTTTTCTTATATTTTTTTAGAAAAATCAGGTTTTGTATATCACCCCGGATCCATCTGTGTTTTCGTTTAATAAAAGATAACTCATTTTTCGGAAACCCGTCGGTCAATTCAGTGTCGCACAACAGTGCCGTGCGTGCACGTTCTCCTTCCAGAATGTCGTGGCTTAGAATACGATCTTCAGGGAAAACATCGGCTTTTATGATAGATTCATAAAAAGCGTTAACGTCTATAATGCCTTTCCCGCAAAAAATGCCGTCCCCAAAAATCGAATGGTAAATATCAAACGCCGCATCAGAATAGATATCTGTTCCTCCCGCTCCACATAAAAGTCGGGTAAAGGGTGTTGCCCTTGATGATTGAAGATCTGTCGACATACGCGGTTGAAGAATACCGTAACCCTTTGTGATACAGTGATGCTTTTTGTCGATTACAGCTTTGTTGGCTGGATGGATCATTTTACCCACAAGGTGGTGTGCTGCCTCAAGGCCGAGATTTGTATCGGCATCAAGGGTTATGACGTATTTTACGTCTTCAATAAATCCTGAATTTTCGCATATTCCGGGAAAACTAATGTCAAAACCGTGTTTTTCGCCTTTTATCATTTTTATAAGATCTATTACGGCTCCGCGTTTCCTCTCATACGCCATAAATTTCTTTTCGCTTTTTGAGTAGCTTCTGTCACGGATAAGAAGAATGAATGCTTTGTTGTATTTCAAATTCAAAGATTCAACCCTCTCGACGGCGTTCTGTATGATGCTTGAATCGTTGGCATTTGTTGCTCTGTCGCTGTCGGGAAGATCGCAAAGCAGACCGAAGCGAATGTTATTTGAACTGTTAGCATTTCTTATCTTTTCGATCCTGTCAAACAGCGCACTGTCATTCTCGCTGCCTGACAAAAGCGCGGTTATAACGCATAAAGTTTTGGCATCTTCCGGTATATCACGTATATCGATTGTGGGAAGATTTCGTGCATCTTTGCACAATTTCGAAAATATAGTATCAACTAAGATTTTTACTGATTCAAAAACAGGGAAGTACAGTACCGGAAAAAGCAAAATATCTGTAGCAAAACAAAGAAGCAATGTGCAAAGGACAGAAGAAACGTAAAGGATTGGAAAATAAAGCTTTGAGAGAAGACTGTTGTTTTCGATTGAATATCCGATGTATTTTTCGTTTTCATTCTGAGCTTTTTCCGCAGTGGCTAACAATTCTTTTGCATATTCGCAATCGGTTTTGCGTTTTCTTCTTGCGGAAAGAGAAATTTTGTGAAGAAGTTCTGACTTGGAATCTGTTGTCATTCTCTGATAGGCGCCCGACGGATCTTGCGAAAGTAAAACTTCAAGTTTACACTTTGAAAAAGCCTCATTAAAGTCGTATACCGAAAGAAACCTGAGACTTTTGATGGAATTTATCAGTTGTCGAGCAGAGTCATCGTTGTCGGTAAACCCTGCGTTTTTCATTATCAAATCACAACTTTTCCCTATGTGGCAAAGTACCGAGGATTTCATTACGTTTGGAACGGATAAAAAATCACAAACGCCAAATCCTGATGCTAAGTATTTGTCACATGCTGTTATAATCGCTACGATATGCCGGTTTTCGATCTTCCCGTCGCAAAATTCGAGGAGCTTTGAAAAAGCAGAAAAGAGCAGGGGAAGACCCTTTTTTTCGATTATGGTCTTTTCTTTCCTTAAAGAAGACGCACACGATAAATACTCTTCTTCTATCATTGCGTAATTGTCGCATAGCCATGAAAGAGAATCCGAAAGCTCGGAATTCTTCTGCTCGAATTCAACAGATTTAATGTATAATCTGCGAGCAATTGAAAAATTGTGCCTTAACAAAGATAATGCTTTGGAACATTTTCCGTTGCGCTTATTGCCAATCTCTATTTGAGAAACAATGTTGTCGCACAAAGAGATGAGGTTTGAGCTTTCAAGGGTTTCGTGTTCTGATGCGTTTTTCATTTAAATTTCCTTCCGAACAATGAAGTTTTTTCTTTTTTCTCTATTATTTTCGCTATTATGAATAATATTCATTGTTATGTTTGTGCAGTTTACACAATAATGCATCAATATCAAAAAAACTTGTAAAAACCCCTTGCATTTTTTTGAAATTGTGTTATAATATGTGCAGTGATCCACTTTAGCAGATTAAAGTGATGAAGTGGAAGCGAATACATTTTATTTTTTGGAGGAAAATCATGAAAAAGACACTTGCTCTTATTCTCTCTCTTCTTGTGCTCGCATCCTGCGTTGCTTTTGCAGGTTGTGAAAAGAAAGCCGACGGCGAAAAGGATACTCTCGTTATCGGTTACACCATCTACGAACCTATGAACTACATGGAAGACGACAAGCTCACCGGTTTTGACACAGAATTTGCAGAAGCCGTTTGCGCAAAGCTCGGTGTTACTCCCGAATTCGTTGAAATCAACTGGGATACAAAGTTCGTTACTCTCGAAGCAGGTCAGATCGACTGTATCTGGAACGGTATGACAATCTCTCCCGACGTTGAAGCAAACTGCAGTGTTTCCAAGCCTTATGTAAAGAACGCTCAGGTAGTTGTTATGAACGAAGACGTTATCGCTGATTACGCTGATATCGCAAGTCTCAAGGGACTCAAGTTTACTGCAGAAGCAGGTTCCGCAGGCGAAGAAGCTATCAAGGCAAACGGTCTTGATGAAAACTATTCTCCTGTTGCTCTTCAGACAGACGCTCTTCTCGCAGTTATGGGCAAGCAGGCTGACGCTTGTGTAATCGATATCACAATGGCAAAGACAATGACAGCTGACGGCACAAGCTACGCTGACCTTGACTATTCCATCGAACTTACAAAAGAAGAATACGGCATTGGCTTCCCCAAGGATTCCGAGCTTACAGAAAAGGTTAATGGTATCATTGACGAGCTTATCGCCGACGGCACACTTCCCGCACTTGCTGAAAAGTACGGTCTTAACCTCGCTGAATAATCACTTTACGATTTAAACACCATCCATGAAAGGCAGATTTTCGTCTGCCTTTTTGGTTGGTTTATGACAAAAAACATAAATGGTGTATTATTGATGTTTATTACAGTTACTTTATCCCTTCTTGAAGGCTTTCTTACGACATTCAAGATTTTTATTCTGACACTTGCCATGGCGCTTCCCTTGGGACTTATCATTGCATTCGGTTCAATGAGCAAGATAGCCGTGATCAAATGGCCGATAAAGACTCTTGTTTGGATAGTTCGTGGAACCCCGTTGATGCTCCAGCTTATTCTTTTCGGTTTTGGTCCCGGTCTTATCGGGATCAAGGGTATGGATACATTCCTTGCGGTGATGATCGCCTTTGTCATCAATTATGCCTGCTATTTTTCCGAGATCTATCGTGGAGGAATAGAAGCTGTTCCGCGCGGACAGTATGAGGCAGGTGCGGTTTTGGGGCTTACCAAGGCTCAGGTCTTTTTCAAAATAGTACTTATGCAGGTTGTCAAGAATATCCTTCCGCCTATGAGTAATGAGTTTTTGACACTCGTCAAGGACACTTCGCTTGCCAATACGATCATGGTGTATGAGATCACGTGGAATGCAAAGCGCTTTATGAACAGCGCAGGTATTCTCTGGCCCCTTTTCTATTCGGGACTTTTCTATCTTGCATTCTGTGGATTGCTCACACTTCTTTTCGGTTTCTTCGAAAAGAAGCTCAGCTATTATAAATCGTAGGGGAGGGGAACGAAGATGCCAATTCTTGAAGTAAAAAATATGTACAAAAGCTTTGATGACACCCACGTTCTCAAAGGTGTTGATTTTTCTGTTGAAAAAGGTGAAGTCGTTTCTGTCATAGGCGCCTCCGGAAACGGAAAGACCACTCTTCTTCGTTGTCTCACCTTCCTTGAAAGACCCGAAAAGGGCGAGATAATCGTTGACGGACAGACTATATTTAATGCGTCGTCTGCCGAAAAGCTTACGGAAAATGATATCAGACAAAGCAGACTTCGCTTTGGACTTGTTTTTCAGAACTTCAATCTTTTTCCTCAGTATACGGCTCTTGAAAATGTAACACTTGCTATGAAATCTTTGGCAAAAGATGGTCTTAAGCATTTTGACGGCGACATAAACGAGATTGGAGCAAGCTATCTCAAGCGTGTTGGCCTTGAGGATAAGTTGCACTTTTATCCTTGTCAGCTCTCGGGTGGTCAGCAACAGCGTGTTGCCATTGCCCGTGCACTTGCTCTTAACCCCGATATTCTTTTCTTTGATGAGCCCACAAGCGCCCTTGACCCACTTCTTACAAACGAGGTTCTTGCCACTCTCAAAAAGCTCGCCGAGGAGAATATGACGATGATAATCGTTACCCACGAAATGAAGTTTGCAAAAGAGGTTTCGAGTAAGATCATCTATATGGATGATGGAAAGATAGTAGAGTGCGGAACGCCAGAGCAGATATTCGAGAATCCTACTCACCCCAAGACACGCGAATTTCTTTCCAGCTTTATTGACGAAGAAAACTGAAATTTACGATTTGTACTAAAAAACAGCCGCTTCAGTGCTATTTTGCGCTGAAATACAGGTCAAAATGACGAATTTGACGAAATTTCAAATAATTTGTAATAAAGTATTTGACTTTTATGTTTATATTTGTTATAATAACTGTTGCGCACTAAATGCGACTATTCTTGAGGAGGCTGTTTAATTGGCGAAGATATATGCGTTTGCCAACCAAAAGGGCGGGGTAGGAAAGACTACGTCTGCCGTAAATATCGCCGCTGCTGTTGGTGCTTTGGGCAAAAAAACTTTGCTTGTAGACATGGATCCTCAGGGTAATGCCACAAGCGGTGTCGGCGTAAGCAAAAAGTCTGTTACCAAATCAGCTTACGATCTTATTGCAAACGACATACCTTTCAAATCGGTGGTAAAAAAGACAAAGTATAAAAAGCTTGATATCCTGCCCGCAACTATCGCATTGGCGGGAGCAGAGCTTGAGCTTGTCGACAAGAAAGATCGCGAGTTTTATCTTAAAAGGACTCTTGATGCTGTGCGTGATGATTACGATTTTATCTTCATTGACTGCCCGCCTTCTCTTGGCCTTTTGACGATAAACAGCCTTTGCGCATGCGACGGAGTTATCGTTCCCATGCAGTGTGAATATTTCGCCCTCGAGGGACTCTCTCAGCTCACCGTCACCATTGCTCAGGTAAAGCGACTTTACAATCCGGGACTTGATCTTTCGGGCGTTATCATAACCATGTTCGACGGTAGATTAAACCTTTCTCTTCAGGTGCTCGAGCAGATCAAAAAGCATTTTAAGGGTAAGATTTTCAAGGTACCCGTTCCGCGTAACGTCCGTCTAAGTGAGGCTCCCAGTTACGGCATGCCTGCCATGTATTACGATAAGTATTCAAAAGGCGCCATGGCGTATTGCGATATTGCAAAAGAAATTTCAGAAATGTAATAAAAGATATGGCTGCAATTTTGTTGCAGCCATTTTCAAATATCAGAAAGGACGAAATATGAAAATTCTAATTGCATCCGACATCCACGGATCTGCTTATTACTGCGAAAAACTTCTTGAAAGATACAGTGATGAAAAAGCAGAAAGGCTTATATTGCTTGGCGACGTGCTTTATCACGGCCCAAGAAACGATCTTCCGAAGGATTATGCTCCCAAAAAGGTTATTTCAATGCTCAACCCCAAAGCTTCCGAGATTCTTTGCGTCAAGGGTAACTGCGAAAGCGACGTTGACGGTATGGTTCTCGATTTCCCCGTTGATGCCGAAAATGCTCTCGTTTTCGTCGGTGACAGAACTTTGTATCTGACCCACGGACACAAGATCCGTTCCGATATCTCTGAAATGAACTGTATTCTTCTCAACGGCCACACCCACGTGCCGCTTTGTGACGAAAGCGAAGGATATCTTCATATAAATCCCGGATCTGTTTCTATTCCAAAAGAAAATTCGTGCCATAGTTACGTTACATTCGACGGCAAAAAGTTCTTGTGGAAAGATGTTGAATCGGGCGAAGTTTATATGGAAAAGGAAATATAAATTTAAAAGGACGAACAATTTTGTTCGTCCTTTGTTTTTATATGTTGTAAAGATGGTGATATACTCCGCCGAGCTTTAATAGTTCTTCGTGCGTTCCTTGTTCTTCAATGCCGTTGTCGGTGATAACAAGAATTTTGTCTGCATTTTTTATGGTTGAAAGTCTGTGCGCAATAGTGAGCACGGTGCGTCCTTTTGAAAGCTGTTCTAAAGATTTTTGTATAAGCTTTTCGCTTTCGTTGTCGAGGGCCGATGTGGCCTCGTCAAGGATGAGAATGGGTGGGTCTTTAAGAAATACTCGAGCAATGGAAAGACGCTGTTTCTGACCGCCGGAGAGCTTTACACCCCGTTCTCCTATATAGGTGTCGTACTTGTTGGGAAGTGACATGATAAAATCGTGCGCTCCTGCCTTTTTTGCAGCGTCTTTGATCTGTTCAAAGGATGCACCCGGGTTTCCATATTCGATATTTTCACGTACTGTACCCGAGAACATATAAACATCCTGCTGAACGATACCGATGCTGCGACGCAGCGATTTCATTTTGATATTGCGAATATCGTTTCCGTCAACAGTGATGCTGCCTTCGTTAATGTCGTAAAACCTTGGGATAAGATTACAAATTGTTGTTTTTCCTGTACCCGATGCACCGACAAGGGCGATGTTTTCTCCCGGCTTTATATGTATGTTTATGTCCGAAAGAACTTCGGTGTCATTGCCGGGATAAGCAAAGGTAACGTTTTTGAACTCAATGTCTCCGCGTACGCTTTCAAGTTCTTTGGCGTCTTCCTTGTCAACGATGTCGGCTTTGGTGTCCATTATTTCGATAAAGCGTTCAAGCCCCGTGACACCATTCTGGAACTGTTCAGAAAAATTAAGTATGGTTCTGATGGATGTCGTCAGAGTCGCAATATAAAGAATATACGCCGCAAAGTCCTCAACTTTTATAATACCTTGCTTCAGAAAAATGGAACCGATTATTATAACCGATATGTACATAAGGCCTTCAAAAAGTTTTGTTGTTGCCTGAAAACCTGCCATGTAATGATATGATTTCTTTTTTACTTTAAAGAATATCTTATTTCCTTTGCCAAATTTTTCTTTTTCGATTTCTTCGTTGGCAAAGGATTTTACAACTCGAACACCAAGGAGTGAATCTTCCACCTGGGCATTAAGTTCTCCCGTTTGAGCTCTGCGTTCTTTAAAAGCGTCTCGCATTTTCTTGCGGTAGCTTAAAGAAGCAAAGAGCATGATGGGGAAGAGAGCAAAGAGTATGAGAGTCAGAGTCACGTCGATCGTCATAAGATATACGAAAGCGACGATGATCTTAAGCCCTGTGATAATAAACTCTTCGGGGCAATGGTGTGCAAATTCAGTGATGTCAAAGAGGTCAGACGTGATTCGCGACATTATTTGACCTACCTTGGTTTCGGAATAATAATTGTGAGAGAGAGTCTGCAGATGGGCAAAGAGGTCTGTTCGCATATCTGTTTCCATCATTGTTCCCATAACGTGTCCTCTGCCGTTCATATAGTAGGTTGCCGCGGTGTCAATAAGTCTAAGAACGATATAAAGTGCGCCTGTTTTTGCAATGATTGAAAAGGTGAGTGATGCGGGATCTTCCGTTGCGATACCTGTGATGTTGCGTACTATTATCGGAAAAACCAATTCGCACACTGTGGTAAGCGCGGCGCAGAATAGGTCAAATATGAGAATCCCCTTATATTTGGCGTAATAGGGCAGAAATTTTTTGATAAGATATGAGGTTTTATACTTCTTTGCAGTCTTTATTTTTTTCACTTCCTTGGTTAAGATTTGAGTAGATGCTCTCAAGCTTTTCGTTCCATTTTTTGTAACTTTCAAAATCAAAAGCAGGGAAACCGTGGAGATAATGATTGATATATTTTTGTCCGTCAATCTCCCATTCAATAAGAAACATTCCTTTGTCTGAATACATGACGGGAACAGAGCAAAGCTTTTTGTTGCAGTTGGGATCAACGCAGAAGCTGCCTTCTTTGAAAACTCTTCCGCTTTCAAGATCCGAAACTTTAAAATAGCCTTTGACAGTCATTAATGTGTCATTTGAAGCAACGATGTCAGAAGTCCAATCGGATATTTCATCAGCCATGATAAAGAAAGGCTCGCTCGAACGCTTGATATAGTTATATGCTTTTTTCTTTTCAAAGTAGTAATCCACAACGGCGTCAGACATCTGAGGCCAGCCGTCGAGAATGTTCCACCAAATGATACCTGTTTTCTTCGGTTTTCCGACTCGTATACGCTCGATAAAGAATTTGTCAGCTTCTGCCTGCGAATACTGTGAGGCAAGAGCGAAATCGTCAAGATTTGTGGGAATAAAATCAAAAAGCTGAATTATCTGCTGTTCCATAAGCAATACTCTGTGGTTCTCGCCCTTACAGTCGGTGGAATGAAGTGTCCATTCTTCGTTGTCGTAGATAGGCCACAGTTTTTCGGGGGTAATGAATCTTTCAACCGAGCTTCTTGCCGGGCATCCGTGATATCCCGTTTCACTGACAAAGCAAGCAGGGGAGCCGGCATAGAATTTTGCTTTGTAATAATCTCGAACGCCCCAAAGATGTGCTTCGGGTATCTTTGTCACTACGCCTCCCGATGCTTTTGTAACAAAAGGAGAGCTGGGAAGATACGGACGCGCCATGTCGTTTTCAAGCACGGCCTGGGGAAGTGTTTTGCGAGTAAGAATGTTTACGTCTTGCAGGTGATTTACGCCGTTTATAAATTGATCGCACTCGTTGTCGCCTGCCCAAAGAATTATGGAGGGGTGATTGCGAAGTCGTCTGATTACCGCCTCTGCTTCGTTGTATATGACTTTCTGAAAATCATCGTCAATCGGATAAGCAAGGCATGCCATCATAAAATCCTGCCATATCATAATGCCGTGTCTGTCGCAGTAGTCATAGAAAATGTCCTGCTCATAAACACCGCCGCCCCAAACACGAAGGATGTTGCATCCTATATCTTCACAAAGATCAAGCGCTTTTTCGTATCTCTCGCGGTCGCGGCAATGAAAAGCATCAAGCGGAACCCAGTTTGATCCTCGGCACATAACTGGAACTCCGTTTATGATAAAGCTGAATTTTCCGTTTTCACCGTCTGTGGTTTCGGTCATATCAAGCTTTACAGTTCTGATGCCTGTTGTCATCTTGTGCTGAGAAATTGCCTTGCCGTCTTCAAGAATGGTTGTTGTCACGTCGTAAACGTTGGCATCGCCGTATCCCTTTGGCCACCAAAGATAAGGGTCGTTAACGACAATATCAAGGACATCTGCTTTGAAGCGAATATCTGTTGTCGCAGAAAAATGTGAGTCTTTGCAGTGCCCCTCGATGTTTAAGGTCAGTTTTCTGCCGAAAGGAACTTTAAGATCGTAGCAAAAGCGGAGAACAGCCTTTGTTTCCGAAATGCTGTAAGTGTAGCAGAAAAGCTGTTCCACACAGCACTCGTCTTTTTCTATAAGATAAACGTCTTTGAAAATGCCTGCTGTTACGACTCTTGGAAAAATGTCCCAACCGAAACAGTGGGCGGCTTTTCTGATATAAGCGGTTTCAAGATAGTGGTTTTGTCTGTGATTGGCAAGAGAAAAAGCCTTGTATTCGTGCTTGTAAGCCTCGAGCATTGCGGAACTTATGTGCACTTCAAGTATGTTTTCGTCCCGAATAACTTTTGTTACGTCAAATTCGTGTGCAACATACATGTTGTCGGAACTTCCGATTTTGATACCGTTGAGGTAGTAATCGGCTATGCAATCCACGCCTTCGAAATGAAGAAACAATCTGTCGTTACCCAAATCCTCGCTTTTTTTGAAGCTTGTTCTGTACCACCAGCCGTATCCTTCGAAATCGTAGGTTTTGGTTGTGTTCATACCCATAAAGATATCCTTGGGTAAATATCCGTTTTCGGAAAGATCAAGCATTACATCACCGGGGACTTTTCCTGCAATGCTTATATCGCAATCTTTTATATTTTCTGACGATAATATTGGGTTTTTGTCGCTGTAGCCATATAGCTGCCAAATACCCGAAAGTAGTTGTTTTTTCATAGGTTTCCTCCTTTGTAAATGTTAAAGTTCAAATTCCAATCGGTCTGTCGCAAGAACAAATTTCTGCTTCGGCAGAAGTTCGCAAAGAGAATAATACGACGCAATCTTGAAGCTCGAATAGTGATTTATGCACACTGTATTTATATTTGTTCTGTCTTTTAGGAATTTATAGTATTTGTCAACCGCATTAAAATGTGCAAGCTCCAGAATTGCAAGATCAAGCCCTTTGTCAAATTCTTCTGCGGGAAGATCGGGGTTTTCTTCGTTATCAGACTCCTGAATCTTAAGGTCGCCCGAGAAAAACACTCTTTTTCCTTCTGCTTCAAGAAGATACGAAAAAGACTCGTCTGTATGACCGGTTCTGAAAGCAGAAAGCGTTATTTTTTCGTCCCGGTACACAAATCCGTCATCAACGTGATTGAATTTGAAATCACGAAACCAGGTGCATCCTTGGCATTTGATCCATTCTTTTATTGCGGAAACGGTTTTTTCTGTATTGCCGGGCAGATAAAACTCCGGGTTTGCTTTTGTGTAGAATCCGTTGCACAAATCAATAAAGGGGATTAGCCCGTTTGTGTGGTCGCCGTGCATGTGGGTGATAAACACCGCTTTAACGCTTTCAACAGAGATTCCACGCTCTGCAAGTTGATCGAGTGGGGGAGTACCCATGTCAATAAAATAGCATGAATCGCCTGATTTTATCATGATTGAAGAGCATTTGCGATCGGGTTCGGGTAAACCGTGGGATGAGCCAAAAAATATAATGCGCATCATTGTACCTCCTTGCAACACTTTTTTAAATTATACCATATTCGCTCGCTGTTTTCAAGCAAATTATGAAATACGATAAGTTTTTTCTATTTCTATTAAATTATTCAATATCAGACTTTCTGATGAACTTTCGTGCGACTCTGTAATTTGAGGAATTTGATTGTATTTCGCTTGTTGATAGCAAAGCGGAACACTTCGAAAACTTAAAAAACGGGGGATAAAAAAATAATCCGAAGTTCTTTCGAGAAACTTCGGATTTGTGTTGGTGACCCGTACGGGAATCGAACCCATGTTACAGCCGTGAAAGGGCCGTGTCTTAACCGCTTGACCAACGGGCCATTATTAAAATATTATCAAAGAAAAACAACCTGAATCGAAAATCGGTTCAGGTCGTCTTGGTGACCCGTACGGGAATCGAACCCATGTTACAGCCGTGAAAGGGCCGTGTCTTAACCGCTTGACCAACGGGCCACATCGACCGACAAACTACTGCCTGCCGGTGAATATGGTAGCGGAAATCGGATTTGAACCAATGACCTGCCGGGTATGAACCGGATGCTCTAGCCAGCTGAGCTATTCCGCCATATTTCGCGTGAGGTTATGTCCCTCAACATCGCTTGTTTATTATACCAAAGAAATATACTTTTGTCAATGGCTTTTTTTAAAAAAAAGCATATTTGGGTGAAAAAACAAAATAAAGTACAAATTGTGTTGTGGATTTTGTTTGATTTTAACAAAAGGAAGGCTGTTTTATATAAAAAGTGATTGGTAAACTTACTTGTTTTACGGGCGACGATATGATGACTGCAGATATTTGTAATAAACAGACATCGAGCAGAAAGTAAAGCTTGAACGTGCAAAGAAAAAATACTATAAACTTTCTAATAAATGACGTTTAACAAAAGAACCGTCGCAAAACCTTTTGGCTTCGCAACGGTTTTTTGTCTTTTGTTGTTTTCAAGTCAGTTTTCAGAGCCATCCTGGCGCATTTTCATTTCGAGGTATTGTTCTTCGGTTATAAGTACTCGCCTCGGTTTTGAGCCCTCAAAACCGCTGACAACGCCCATCTGCTCGAGAATATCAACAATTCGTGCAGCTCGTGCATATCCGAGCGAAAGTTTTCTTTGCAACAGGGAAGTGGAAAGCTGTCCTGCGCTGACAGCAACCTGAATTGCAGGCATAATCATTTCGTCTGCATCTGCAAGACTTCCTGATGCAGGAGCATCACTATCGTCAATATCTGCCTTGCCTTTCTTTTTTTCGCCGCATTTTGCTGCTTCTCTTTCGATATCATCTATAATGCTCTTGTCATATTCGGCGGTAAAGTTCTGCTTTAGAAAATCGGTTACTGCTTCAACTTCGCTGTCGCTGACGAAGGAACCCTGAACACGAATGGGCTTTAGGCATCCAACGGGAGCAAAGAGCATGTCACCCTTACCGACAAGCTTTTCAGCACCTGCAATATCAATGATGGTACGGGAGTCTACCTGCGAAGCAACGGTACAGGCGATACGCGAGGGAATGTTTGCCTTCAGAAGGCCTGTGATAACGTCAACAGAGGGTCTTTGTGTGCCGATAACGATGTGCATACCTGCAGCACGAGCTTTCTGCGCAAGACGGCAGATAGAGCTTTCTACTTCGTCACGGGCTGTCATCATAAGGTCGGCGAGCTCGTCGATGATGATAACGATCTGGCACATCTTAGGCTTTTCGGGGTCGTTTTTGGTTACCTCGTTGTAGCCCGCAATGTCGCGGACACCCACTTCTTCGATAAGCGCAAAGCGGCGTTCCATCTCGGATACAGCCCATGAAAGAGCACCGGCGGATTTCTTGGGGTCGTTCACAACGGGAACGAGAAGGTGCGGTATGCCTTTGTAAAGACTGAATTCAACCTTCTTCGGGTCGATTAGGATAAATTTGACTTCGTCGGGACGAGCTTTATAAAGAATACTGATGATAAAGCTGTTTATGCATACCGATTTACCCATACCTGTTGCACCTGCGATAAGCAGATGAGGCATTTTGGCAATGTCCATATATACAGGGCTTCCTGCAACATCCATACCAAGGCATACGGAAATACGGCTTTTAAGATTTCTGAATTGAGGATTCTCGATAAGGTTCCTGATATACACGGTGGAAACCGTTTTGTTCGGTATTTCGATACCAACCGCATCTTTTCCCGGAATAGGTGCTTCGATTCGCACTCCGTTTGCCGCAAGGTGAAGAGCAATGTCATCGGCGAGGTTTTGAATCGCCTTTACTCTTACGCCGACTTCGGGCTGAAGCTCGTATCTTGTAACTGTTGGTCCGCAGCTTATGTTAGTGATCTTGGTGCGGACACCAAAATTTGCAAGTGTGTCTACAAGTTTCACTGCCGTGGCTTTCAGTTCTTCGGTTACGGTAAAAGTTGTGGGATTGGGATCGGCTTTTAATAGCTCTGTGTCAGGATAACTGTAAAGCTCCTCAATTGTGGGACGGGATTCAACGGTGAGTTTGCCGTTTGAAACTTCAAATCCCGTGTCGTCCGCATCTCTGTCGGATAGTTCGGATACAATCTCCGAGCCTTCTGTGGTGTCGATTATCTCTTTTTCGAGAACAGAGGTATTCATTGCCATGCCGCCTGCTTCGATCACAGCGCCATCGGCAAAAATGTCGTCTATCTGCGCAAGATCGCTTTCGTTACCGGGCATTGCGCTGTCTTCGGAATAGGTGAGATTCTCTTTCTTTTCAAAGGCATCCTCGTCGGGAATATAACTGTCCTTTGCGGCAGTGATAGCTTCTATATCTGCCTTGACGTTTGCAATGTTTTCTGCTTTTATACGCTTTTTTTCTTCTTCATTGGAGTTCTCGGAAGCATCTATGCGGTCAAAAACAGACCTCTTATTTGTTTTTTTGTCGTCAATATCGATGTCGATGTTCTTTTTGGTAAGACGATAAGCAAGGTCGCGGTTGATCTTGTATGATGTGTGAGTTCTTTTCTGTGTCTGCACATTGCTTTGGGTAGGCGTTTGGTCTGCGTTTGATGTTTGCATTTCTTTTTTGGACACACGTTGTCTGTTTTTTATATCGTGGCAGCGTGCGCGTATCTTATCTCTAATGTAAACGAAAATGTCCTCGGGTGTAAGTCCGAATTCGAACATCGTGAATATGAGAACAAGGAAGGATGCAATAAAGATAGATGCTTTTCCCGTGATCTTATAAAGCCCGATACCAAGAAGGTCGCCGATAAATCCACCGCCAACGTAAGCACCCCAGTATGAAGAAGTACTTGACACGGGATCGATTATTTTTCCTTCGGCGGAGTTGAGAATATATATCAACCCGATGAGAAGGGAAATAAATATCGTTGTTACAATGCTGAAAACGAATTTCTGTGTCACACGTCCGCGGCGCATGTCATCCTTAAGCTTGAATGCACCGTACAGCATGAATACTGGCACTGCCCACACAGCATAAGAGAAAAGAAAACGAAGCGATTCTGTTATGTAGCTGAAAAGTCCCGATTGCTTTGGGAGAGCGATGCAGAATGCAACGAACACCGCGAGAAATCCCAAAAGATAAGGTAAAAGATTGAAAAGTATCGAGTTTTCGTCGAGAGGCTTTTTTTCCTTAACCTTTGTTTGTTCTTGCTGAACAGCAGGTTGCGCAGTTTCTTTTTTTGTCTTAGTCTCGGTTTTAGCTTTTTGTTCTTTTTTATTGCTCTGCGTTTTTTCGGGCGCAGAATTTTTTTGTTTTGATTGAGCCGCTCTTTTTGTTGCTTTTGGAACAAGACTCTCGGAAGCCGGCTTTTTGTTTTTTGTTTCTGCCAAAATATCCACCTTTAAATAGAAGTTGTTTTTTTCACATATCTTTATAATAACAGATTTTTGAAAGATTATCAAGGGGTATTTGATATATTATTTTGTAACATTGTTTTGTTGACTTTTTTTCGGCTTTATGGTATATTGACATTTGTGGATAAAAAATAACGTTAATTCAGGAGGTAAGTTTATGTCTTTTGAAGTACATCGCTTTTCGGTATGTGTCAATTGCATTTTGCCGAATGATGGTCTCATGACTGACAGTCTTCAAGATAAAGAAATGATGTTTGAAGATCACGGATTTATCATGTTGCCTGACAGTTATACAGATTCGGGAAAAGCGACACGGCTCGTGATTTTTTGTCACGGTGCCGGTGGCACAGTTACAACTGATGATTCGCAGGTTGAACACAGCGAGCTTACAAAGTACCTTGTTGCAAACGGCTATGCGGTTATGGATGTCAACGGTTTGCCGTCCGACTATGCACAGCAAAACGGCATTGATATACGAAATAACATTGGCAGCCCAATCGCAATAAGAAGCTATGTGAAGGCATATCACTATTGTATGGATACGTTTAATTTGAAAACCGATGTGTTTGTACACGGCGCATCTATGGGTGGTATAAGCAGCGCCAATCTTGTCTTGAGCGGACAAATTCCTGTAATTGC
Organism: Oscillospiraceae bacterium; assembly: GCA_015063785.1. GTDB lineage: Bacteria > Bacillota > Clostridia > Oscillospirales > CAG-382 > UMGS1052. Next base: position 24,024 of record SVTM01000014.1, on the reverse strand, counting down.
GCATTCGGCTTTTTGTCCTGTCCTTGATACGTACAACCAGATTTTTCTTCATCCTTGGAGTGGCGGTTTGCCCAAGGTAGCTATGGGAAAGATGTACAGATTTGATATAGATGAATTGGGCGAATATATCTACGACGAGAAAAAGTTATTCGGTTTTAATCCTGCAAGTAATAAAAAAGCTGAAACTTATCCCGTGCCCCTGAAGTTCTGGCACTGCATCGACGATGATACCGTATCGTACGATGTGACAAGAAGGTTTGTTGAAGTTATCAAAAATAACGGAGGTACAGCTATACTCAGGACGTTTCCTTATGGTGGTCACGAACCTCAATTTGTTGGGGATGTTGTAAAAAGTCCTGTTGGAAAAGATATGTTTTGCGGCGAAAAAATTAAAATAACTCCCGCGATTGAAGAAGCTTTCGTTTGGGTAAGAAACTACGATTGACACAGTAATACAAAGGAGTACGTTATGATATCGAGAAAAAAGATAACCATTATTTCAATATTTGTTATACTGTATTGCATAATAATGGCCTTGGTCGACGGTGTTTTGAAAGCCGACTATTTTGTAAAATCGGCAATAAAGCTCGTTTTGTTCCTAGGCTTTCCTGCGATTTATTCTGCTTTTGACAAAGATGTCAGCATAAGACCGTTGTTCATTCCCAAAAAGAAAGGGATGTTGTTATCTGCGCTTCTTGCCGTCGGAGTTTTTACGGTAATTCTCGGTGGGTATCTTTTGTTGCGCGGAGTTTTTGATTTTTCGGCAATCACGGGACAACTCACAGAGAATATTGGCGTGACAAAAGAAAATTTTGTGTTTGTTTCTCTTTACATATCCTTTGTTAATTCTCTGCTTGAGGAATTTTTCTTCCGCGGATTTGCTTTTCTTACGCTTAAAAGGATTGCTTCTTCTCGTTTTGCGTACGTTTTTAGCGCGGCGGCGTTTGCGATATATCACGCGGCTATGATGATCGGATGGTTCTCGGCCGGACTTTTCCTTCTTGTTATGGCAGGTCTTTTTGTCGGTGGTCTTATATTCGATTTTCTCAATGATAAAAGCGGAAATATCTACCCTTCGTGGCTTGTGCACATGTTTGCCAATTTTGCAATAAACATTGTTGGATTTATTTTGTTCGGGATCATAAAAATATGATTTTGTGAAAGGAAATAATATGCTTTCCAATAATTTTGTATCTGCAGGCTTGAAATACAATAGTTACACAGACCCTGTTGCTGCACCTATATTCAGAAAAAGCTTTGTGGCAAATTCTTCTGATACTGCAAAGTTGACAATAGGAGCTACCGGATTTTACGATCTGTTTCTCAACGGAGAAAAGATCACAGATGGTTTCCTTGCACCATATATTTCTAATCCCGATGAAATCATCTTTTATGATGAATATGAACTTTCAGGTCGACTTGCAGATGGTGAAAACGTAATTGCTGTAATGCTTGGAAACGGTTTTGCAAACCCTGTCGGCGGACAGATATGGCAACACGACAAAGACAGAAGTTCTGCCCCTTCATTTGCGCTTGATTTTGTATGCGACAGCTTTTCATTTGATGCCCGCGATATGAAATGGAGCTACTCGCATATCCTTTTTGACGATCTTCGGTGCGGTGTTTATTGCGATATGACAAGGGAAATCAAAGGCTGGAATCTTTGCGGGCTGGATGATTCCACTTGGAATGCACCTACTGAAAGGTGTTATTCTCACGCTGAAAAAAGAGTACGAATTTGCGAACCCGTTCGTTCAGTTCGTACTATTAAACCCGTTTGTTTACGAAAAGGCGAACTCCGCGATTACAGAATGCGCGACGAGCTTGTTAACATGTTATATAACGGCAAAACCATTATGGGAAAAACCCCAACCTGCGGTGGATATATTTTTGATTTCGGTGAAAACATTTCGGGTGTACCGCATCTTAAAATCAAAGGTTTTTGCGGACAGAAGATAGAAATGCAGTTTTGCGAGATCATGTTCGAGGGTTTTGCGGATTACATAAACGTCGATGTATATCCTGACGGTTGTTGCCAAAAGGATATTTACATATGCTCGGGCGTTGGCGAAGAGGAATTTATTCCGCCTTTCACTTACCACGGCTTCAGATATTGCTATATATACGGAGTAACTGCAGAACAGGTGACAGAGGATCTTATTACTGCGCTTGTGCTTCACAATGATGTGCAACAAAAAGCAAATTTTGAGTGTTCGGATAAGATTTCAAATCAGATTTTTGCAGCTTGTCTGCGCTCTGATCTTTCAAACATATTGCACATTATCACCGATTGCCCCCATCGCGAAAAAAACGGATGGACGGGGGATGCTGCAATATCCGCACAGCATATGATGCAGCAGCTTGCTCTTGAAAAAGTGTTTCAGGACTGGCTTTCGTGTTTTCGTGCTGCTCAGGACGATTGTGGCAGGCTACCTCTTGTCGTGCCGTCGGGAAAGGACAGATTTGACTTTCCCGTTTGGGACAGCGCCATCATCTTTTTACCGTATTATGCCTACATTTACTCGGGGAATAAGGAGATAATAATCGAAAACGCCGAGGCGATGATTAAAAACTTCAAATTCCATTTGACGAACAAGGACGAACGTGGTATAATTGATAAAGGATATGGTGATTGGCTTCCGGTTGATTGCTCCGCTGCGTCGTACGCTTCACCTGTCGGTTTTTGTTGCAGTGCCATACTTCTGGAAGAAAGCAGAATGCTTGACGTTATGCTTTCTGTGGTCGGAATGTATGAAATGGCGCAGTTTGCTCGAGACGAAGGCAAGAGCTTAAGAGATGCCATCCGGCGAGAATACAACGATAACGGAATTATAACGGAAGGTAAGAACAAAAAGTATCACAAGCCTACATATCGCCCTTGCCAGACTTCTCAGGTCCTGGCGCTTGCTTTTGGCATCTTTGAAGAGGATGAAATTGATAACGCGATAAAAGCTCTTGTTCGCTTCATTTTCGAAAAAGACAATTCATTTGACTGCGGTTTCCTTGGTATGAGGTATATTTTCAGAGTACTGTCTGAACATGGATATTCTGATCTTGCATATGAAATGATAACAAAACCTTCGTATCCGTCGTATGCCAACATGATCTACCGTGGCGAGACCACCGTTTGGGAACGATTTGTTGCCCCTGGCGAGAGAACAGGGTCGCACAATCATCACTTTATGGCTGACGTTTCCGGATGGTATATAGAAAGTGTGGCGGGAATCATTGTTAATCCCGACAAAAACAATGCAGATCTTGTAAAAATTGATCCGCATTTTGTTTCGGCGCTTGACCGCGCTTGCGCCGAATACAAAACTCCAAACGGCGCGGTAAAAACAGAATGGAATAGAAAAGAAAACATCATCGAACTCTTTGTTGTAACAAGTGGAGAGGTGAAAGTGTCGTTTTCTGATCGTTTATTGTGTGATAAAAACGTCATCATCCAATTAAATGGGAACTTTTTTTAAATATACGAGTCTAACAGGTAGATGCACTTCATCGACAATGGAGGAAAAATTATGAAGCGAATTATTTCTATTCTGCTTGCGGCTTTAATGCTCGTGTCATCCACCGTTTTTGCCGAGAACAAGAATGAGTATAGTGACTGGTCTGCAGAACACATAAAGAAAGCGCAGTCTTTGGGTATCCTTGGAGATCTTGATCTTGTGTGGAAAGCTGATATCACAAGAGAGCAGTTTTGTGTTATTGTATATAATATGCTGACAAAAATCCCTAAAAGACAGCTTGCAGTATGCGAAAACAATCCATTTGAAGACACAAACAAAAAAGAGGTTAATGATCTGTACGCTTCCGGTATTATCAACGGTAAAGCAGATCGAATTTTTGCGCCAAACGATACGCTTACACGCGAAGAGGCAGCAACGATTCTTGGTCGTATAGCAAGTTATCTTTATATCTACGCTTTTGTTACGGATTTTGTATTTGAAGATTCCAAGGATATATCGGATTGGGCAAAAGAATCTGTACAGACTGTCTGTAATTTGAAAGTGATGAACGGCGTGGGCGACAATAAGTTTGACCCTAAAGGAAAATATACTGCTGAACAGGCGGTTACAACAATAATCAGAATGTATGACTATCTTTTCCGAATCAGTGTGGTTGATGTATCTTTTGCAGACAGATTGAATAGGTCAATGCCAGACGGTGAAAATTATATGTTTTCTCCTCTTTCAATCAAAATGGCTCTGCTTTTGGCAGCAAACGGTGCAAAAGGTGCAACACAATCCGAAATTCTGAAAGCTGTTAATGTAAAAGACCTTGATACTTACAATGAAAAGGTAAAGAAGATGCTTAGCGATTATTCGCAGTCGGATCTTCTTCGACTTGATATTTCAAATTCTGCGTGGATCAATACTTCTACGGCCGGCGATACGCGATTTTTGCCGGAGTACGAGAAAAAGATGGCGGATTATTACCGATCAACTTCAGAAACTGTAACAAGCGGAAATGCAGTAAGGGCTATTAACGATTGGGTAAACGACAAGACAAACGGCAAGATCCCCACGATCATTTCCGATAGAGAAGCCGATTTCTGGGCGATGCTTATAAACGCTGTATATTTCAAGGCAAGATGGCAAAACGAGTTCAGCAAACACGGAACAGTAAAAGACAATTTTACATCTAAAGACGGATCAGTTTCTCAGATCGATTTTATGAAACAGAACGGATGGATGTCATATTCGAATGTGGACGGAGTAAAGATAGTCGAGCTTCCTTATCTTACAAGACAGGATAAATTATCTGATGACGGTGATATTATCGGGATAGAAACAGTTGATAACGTCGAGGTCAGCATGTATCTTATGATGTCGGATTACGATTTTGATCCGATAAGAGCGCTTGACATGGCTTCTTCGGAATCGCGTTTTATTGCATTGTCTGTGCCAAAATTTAAAATAGAGTTCAGCACAGATCTCAGCGAAACATTAAAAAACTTTGGACTTTCACACGCTTTTTCGCCTTATGCTGCAGATTTTACCGATATGTTTAACAGAAAAGGAATGTTTATTTCCGAAGTGATTCACAAGACATATATTTCTGTTGACGAAGAGGGAACAGAGGCTGCAGCCGTCACAAAGATTGGGTTCATGCCAAATTCTGCTATGCCACCCGAGCCAATGCAGCTAAAATTCGACAACCCCTTCACCTTTGTGATAAAAGATAAGGTTAATGATGAAATACTCTTTGTGGGAGAGTATTCATATGCAAAAGAATAAAGGAGGATAAACCCTTGGTTAAAGAGAAAAAAGAAAAGAAAACAGGAAGAATCCCGCTTTGGGCAAAGATTATTCTCGGCATACTTCTCGGAATCATTGCACTTTTTGTTATTGCAATGGTCGTCATCTGGATTATAAGCCCGGATCTATTTATGTTTATCATAACTTTTGTTATACCTAATCTCCCAAAACTTCTAACCGCAAACAACATGAAAGCAGCGTGGATTGTTTTCACCAGCAGCAACGATGCTATAGTTGAGCAGATTGAAGTTAATCAGCAAAATAAGAGCGAAACTCTTGGAGTCTCACCTGAAGTACTTGAAGCGATTGAAAGCGGCAAATATACTGCCGAAGAGATTGCAATCATTCTTGATACAAAAGGGGAAGCTATTGCAGAAATTGACGCTGCAAAGCTTGCAGCCTCGGAAAAAATAGATGAAGACATAGAAAATGCCGATGGTGTTGATGATATCATGAGCGAACTTTCTTCCGAAGTTATTGCAGCAATTGAAAGTGGCAGATACACCGAAGATGAGATTGCTTTGATAATAGAATCTAAGGGAGATGCTCTGGCGCAGATTGACGCCGAAAAAGAACAGAAAGAACAAACAAAGCCTCCGATTGAGCCTGCTGTTGATGCTCAAAAGCCTGCTCCTGATGAATCACAAACTGTTCACAGCGGCAACGGAGGTGAATCTGCAAACGTGAATATAACAACGCCGCCTGCAGTGCAACAGCCTCAGACAGCCCCTGAACATGCCACGCCCGTCACACCTACGCAGCCTGCAACGCCTGATGTTCCGCCTGTGACGGAAGGAAACAATCAACAGACACCCACTGAAATCGCACCTCAACCTGTGCCTGCCGTAAATGTTGGCGAGATAGTAAATAAGCACGTTGCAAAGCTGTACATTTTAAAAAACAGGTTTGTTTCAGAGCTTGCATCACTTGAAAAAAAGATCAAGACGCAGTATAGCAGTCTTCCCAAGGATCAAAGGGTTCCCACGTCGAGAAAAGAGATTGCAAAGCAGTATATCAGCTTTGTATCAAGCCTCGAGCTTGAATGTGATGCTGAAGTTGACGGTATTCTTGCAGATTTGAAAGCGGAGCTTACAAAAGCAGGCGGTGACGTTGCAATCGTCGATACTGTCAGAAGCCAGTATGAAGAGGAAAAGAGTCTTAAAAAGGCGTATTACCTTGACGTATATATGAATGGCCTTCCCGCAAGCGAACGTGCCGACACGAAAGAAAAGCAAAATACTCCTGACGCTGAATAATCCGATATAAAGCAAAGCCCCGAAAAGTTTAAACTTTTCGGGGCTTGATTTTATTTTGTAACATCAAATGTAAGATTGTTGTAATCTACGGTAACCTTTGTGCCGTCAGAGTATGTTGTACAATAAACTCCGTCGGATATTTTTTCGTGCTCCTCAATAAACTCATATTGCAGATAAGTGAGGGGCTCAAATATCTTGTATTCCTGCGCGGCAAGCTCGGTGGTACGCTTTATATCCTCCGGTGTGTCAGCGATAAAGTCTTTGTCTGATATCCAGTTTTTGCCGTCATTTACGAACTTTGAGTAGTAATAAACAACGGGTCTGCCACCGTATTCAATTGCCTTGAGGAGTTTTTCTTTTCCGCTGGCGGCAGCGTTTACAGTGGTGGCATGCGGATTGCTGACGACGATTCCGTGGTAAACGATCTGCCAGAAAGGAACAGATTCATCAACGAAAGAGGGGAGTTCTCCATTGAAGAAAGAAACGTAAAGTACGAAATTGCAGTCTTTAAGAGTGTGGTCGCAGGCGTTTTCGCAACTGATACCTCCAAAAAGTTCTTTTGCATATGCGAAAAGTTCGTTCCATTTTTCTGCAGATTGACGTCTTGTAAGAGGGTGAAGTTTGCTGTAGCACGTGTGCGGCATAACGCTTGTTATAACGTCAATGTAGTGAGTACCGGAAAAGCCGAGTTCTTTAACCGCGGGTAAAGTTTCTTTTGCAAGTCTTATTGCGCATTCGGGACATATCTGGTATGCTTTTCCGCCTGCCCAGTAGGCGTCTCTCCAGTTGTATTCGCCGTTGCGATCCACAACAAGGTCATTTTTGTCAAAATTGTTTGCAATGTTGTACGCATCGGTGCTGTTGGTGTGACATGTGACTTTGTATCCGAGTTCGTGTGCTACATCTATAAGTTTTTTCAGACCTTCTTCGCCACCAAGGCTTTCTTCAACAGGAAGTATCTGTGGCCATCTGCCGTCGTGACCTTTTATGTTCCAGCCGACTAGAGAAAAGTCTGCTTTGTCAATTCCTGCGGCTTTGTATGAGCGCATGATTTCTATAACCTGCGAGAAGGTGCAGGCGACATGCATAGGGGGTTCAGTTTCTGGAGTCTGTTCAAATACCGAGCAGGGAACAGGCTTCCAGCCGTGCCTGATTCTTACAAGAAGAGATTCGGCACAGAAATTTAGTTCCTCGTCATTCTTGTCGCGGATAGTGCGAAAACCGTTTGCAAGCTGGAATTTTCTGTATTCTCTTCCCATTCCGCTGTATGTTTTGTCTTTGCCTTCAAGCATATGAAGTTCAAAAGTTAGGGCTTCATAAGGCTTTTCGCCATCGAGCAGAAAACGCAGGTAGAAATTGTAATTTCCGTCTTTAACCTCGATTACGGCGTAGCTGTCATACTGCATTCCGGTCGTAATGGAAATAAAACAGATATCACCGTGGCAGAGTCCGAAAATTGGCAAATGCTGAAGCTTGTTTTCGTGAACCAAATCTTCTCTTTCGCGGAAATAGCCGATAGACGATTCTCGGCATACCGATGATGTCCCGGAAATAAGATAGAATCCATCGTCACCCGCGCTGATGGGCGATTGGTTGAGAGGAAAATCGATTGAAGATATCTTTTCATAATCGAGTGAAGCATCGTCAAAAAGGTACTTTTCAATTCTTTCTTCTGCTGTTCTTGAGGAGATTGCAACCTTTTTATTTGTGCCGTCATTGTAGTTTATAATTGCGTTAGATAATAGCATGAATTTTTCTCCTTAAAAAGAGCGTGCATCTGCACGACGCACGCTTTTGCTTATACTTGTTTTACGGCTTGTATATACCGCTCCAACCTTCAGGCTTATACTTATCGGGCTTAACCTTGCTGAGAATGTTGTTGAGAAGGTACTCGGAAACAGATTGTGTTTCATTGTTGCTGAGGTAAGCTGCTTCTGCAACAGCGAAAACGGATGTTGCATACTGCTCGCCGTAAACTGTCACACCGTCGATGGTCACATAAGGGCGAACAGTGTATGATGTTTCGTACTGTTCTTCCGAAAGGCCTGTGAGGCAAGCTGTGTATCTATATGTGGTTTCTTCACCTGTAGGTGCAGAATAAAGTTTGACGGCAGGAACCACCTTTGCATTTGCGGTATCCTTTGTAAGATCTGCTCCGTTAAGCATTACTGTAGGGATAACAACAGTACCGAAACCGTTTCCTGTGGAGTTCGCAGATGTAGGAAGCTGACCTGCTTCTTTGATAGTTTCGTAAAGACCCGCATCGATTGTGCTGATGAAACGCAGACCCTGAGCAACGGTGTTGGTAGCCACACGTACCTGTGCGCCTTCAACGGTGAGCGCTGTTGAAGAAGAAGCGGGGATAACGATTGTTGCTTCGCCCCATGTGATAGAAGGCTTTGCAACTGTGGGACCCTTAACAGACGAGCAGTTGTTGGGGTCTGTTGTTATCTTGATAGTGTATCTGCCTGCGGGAGCGTTTTCGGCAACGTTAAGGAAAGCAGTGAAAAATTCGCCCTTTACTGTAACGTCATCAGTGTTGGACTTGCCTTCAACGAGGAAAGAGCTTCTATCCTTGGTGATCATGGGGTCAACACCCGAGTCGATGCCGAAAATATTTGTTGTTACAGCGCCGATGTTGTTTCTGTAAGTTCTTGCATCGTCGATGAAGAAAGCGAATGTGCCCTGTTCGTCAGAGAAGCCGATTTCTCCGCCGGGAGCGAACGAAAAAACGTCGCCGTCGAATTCTACGTAGAACTTAAATGCACCCCAACCTTCGTTTTCTGTGATGGTCCAGGTGACGGGAACGTATGTGTCGCCGGGATTTGCGATGATATCCTTGGGAGCCTCAATGGTAACAGTCTGTGTTGCTACCTCAGCGTTTACTGCAAATGTGAAGCAGGAAACGAGAAGAAGAACACTGAGAAGAATGCTTGTAATCTTTTTCATTATATACCTCCATGATTTTGTAATCAACGATATTATAATCTGTTTTTGATGTTGTGTCAATAGGAAAGTGAATTTTATTTAAGCGAAACAAGTCCCGCCACGACTTTTCTGAGAAGGAGAAGGTCGTCTGAGTTTACCCCTATTGTTCCGTCGATGTCAGACGCGATCAAATCAACTTCTTTTTCTGACACAAGACCAGCAATATACTTTCTGAGAAGCAGAATGTCGTCGGAGGTTACATTCTTATCTCTGTTTACGTCACCGGGAACGGAAGTGAATTTAATGGATGTGATGACTGTTGTTTCATATCCGCAGTAGCTGACTGTAACGATGGGGGAAGCCGAAAAATTGTAAGTGTAGCTTGGCTCATATCCGATTTGGGAAATGTTGTATGAGCTTTCCTTTCCGTTAAGAACTGTGTTAACTTCGATTTCAATACCTGTAGGATCAAAATTTTCGTTATAAGTGTATTCGGTCTTGACAGGGTTTTTAGTTATTGTTATGCCTGTTATGTAACCGACAGAAACATTTTCGTTCTCAATTGTATTTCCTTCGGGAACGTAAATTGTGCCGGATGTGAGGGATTCGAGGTCGGAATACACCTGCTCATTTTTCGTGAAAACAAAGATCGTGCCGTCGGAAAGAGAGATGAAAGCCTTTTCGTCAATCGATTCGAGTGATGTGGGAAGTGCGAGAAGTTGTGCTGTTTCAGCCGCATAGAACGCATAGGGGGAAATGCTCTTTACACCGTCTGCAACTGCAAGGTTGATTTCGGTTTCTTCTGTTTTGTAAAGAGTTTTTCCGATCACAAGGGCGGAACCGTTTACATCTTCGTAGATGATTGTTCCGTCAAACGCACCCGACAAAACCGATTCAACGTTTTCAAAGTATTCTTTGTCTGAAAGGATAGAGCAGTCTCTGAAAGCATCGTACCCGATGGTAAGCACGTTCTGTGCATTTATGTCCGAAAGAAAACTGTCACCTTGGAAAGAATAGTTACCAATGTGCTTTGTGCTTTCGGGGAGAATGACCGAATTGAGATAGTCGCAGTTCTTAAAAGTACCGTTTCCGATAGATTCAATTTTTGTTTTCGAAAGATCTGCTGTTTCAACAGATGTTTTTGAAAATGCGAAGGCTCCAAGCTTTTCGCAAGTATCAGACAGTGTTATTTCTCCGCCAAGCGACGAACAACCGTCAAATGCATAAGAACCGATTTCAACAAGAGAGTTGCCAAAAGTGACAGATGAAAGATTTATGCAATCTTCAAAAGCAGAACTACCAACAGACTTTACGTTTGAAAGATCAATGCTTGTAAGAGTGGTGTTGCCGTTAAAAGCATTTGGTGCGATGGAAGTACAAGATGTACTGATATTAAACGATGAAGCGTTCCCGAAATATGCAACGAGTACTTTGCCGAGGTATACCGCAGAGTCAACGGTAGAAATCGACTTTGTTCTGAGCCATTCTGTACCGTCAAACACTCCGTAGCCAATCTTTTCAACTCCGCTGTAATTTGTGATGCCCGCGAGGTTGGGAGAACCTGCAAAAACACGGTTTCCGAGAGCTACCTTAGATCTGCCGAAGCTGACTTTTGTAAGCTGTGGACAGTAGGCGAACGCCATGTCTCCGACATAAGTGAGAGTAGACGGCAGCGTAATGGTTGTGGCAGTACTACCGCAGAATGCTTTGCTTGCGATCTCTTTTACTGTGTATAGCTTTCCTTCATATTCAATTTCGGAAGGCACTGTCAATGGGCCTGTGGTGTTGATGGCATTTTTTAGTATCAGATACGACGAGTCTTCTGAAAGTTGATAAACAATGCCGTTGCTGTCGGTGCATGTGGTGATATCTTCAGCCAATACTCCAGAGATCGCTGAAAGTATCATTGCGACTGCAAGAACCAATGCGGATAAATGTTTTTTCATGTTACACTTCCTTGCGTATAGATTTGTGTGCTGATTATGCTTGATTCCAAGCATAATACCCAATTATACACGTATATAATATCATTATTTGAGCATTTTGTCAATGCTATATTTGTTATGTAAAATAATTTACAACAGAAGATAAAACTGCAAGATTTTGAGGATTTGGACGAGTAATGTTCCAATATAGACCGCCAAACAACGAATATTCATTTATCAATGCAAGTTTTGCTGCAATGCTTCTCGCGTCCTCAAACCATACTTCGTGCTCGTTGCCGTCGCCGTCTGTATAATAAAAATATGGTGCGTCGTATTCGGTACTGTACAGTATCTGCGAACCGGTTTGCGATGCAAGCGTTGTGGCATCAATGTTCGACAGGGATCTGGCTTTTGACTCACCTCGAATATACGGCAATGTCCAATCATATCCGTAATTTGAAATTCCCATATATATTTTGTCTCTATCGATGACATCTACCGCATAATCAAGTACTTTTCGTATTGATGGCGTAGGCGAAACAGGCATTGGAGGTCCGAAAGTGTACCCCCACTCGTAAGTCATAATCAAACATTTGTCGGCTGCTTCACCGAGAAGCTTATAGTCAACTCCTTCATATAGTTGTCCTTGCTGATCGTCGGATGTTTTTGGTGGCAAAGCAACTATCAAAGGGAAAGGGTAGGGAATCAACCTTTCGTGCATATATGAAATAAATTCAGGATAAAGATATCTTTCTTGTGCATTGAGAAATTCAAAATCGATATCAAGCCCCACATATCCTTTTGTAGTCATGGTGTTTATTACATTATCCGCAAGTTTTGTCCACAGGTCTCTGTTGTTTAACAGTTGCGTAGAAAGCTCGTTGCTGAAAGAGCCCTCTGCTGTAAGGGTAGAAAGGTGCATATATGGACGGATTGAATAATGAAAAGCTCTCTCAAGCAACAGTGTATCATCAAGTAGTACGAGACTGCCATCGGGTTCGAACCCGTAGGTGAAGGGCATAAAAAGTTTCATCAATGGCAGTGTTGTGTTTAGAAGCTCTTGGGATATCGATGGATATGTATATCCGCCAATATCATAATCGTATAATGCGGAAGTGTCATATTCTATAACAAGCGTTTGTCCCTCGAATATCAGATCCTGCCCCTCAAGTATCAGATTTTTTCTGTATAGATCGTTAACAGTTATCCCGTATCTGGCGGCTATTGACCTTGTCGTTTCATTTTGCTTTACGGTATGTAGTTTTGAAGGTCGCAAAACAACTATTGATAGTCCTTCGGGAAGAGAGTTTTCAAGTCCGTAAAGACCGTTGTTCACAACAAGAAGCTCTTCACTTACACCATATTGTTGCGCTATTGAAAAAATCGTGTCGCCGCTTGTTACTGTGTGTATTATCATAATATCGTCCGTAATGTAAAATTTGTATTCTAACAATATGCCGTGAGTTGCATAATAATACATTTTTATCATAAATCTCAAAAGTCAAAATTTTAACAGAAAAACAGAGGATACGAGAGAATAACAGAGCATTTCAGCCGAAACCGCGATTTTTTTTGAAAAAATCGCGGTTATTTACGGATAATCACGGATAATTTCGGATTTTGGCGAATTTTTTATAAAAAACTATTGACAAATCGATCAATATCCTATATATTGTTTGAGTAATATGTTTTTATATTCATTATTCAACATTTCACACAAAACACGGAGGTAGAAATTTGGAAAATGGCGTAATTGTTAAGCTTGAGAACATTGTCGTGGTTTATGATGATGAAAAAGTTCTGAAAAGCATAAACCTCGATATCAATGACAAGGAATTTATCACACTTCTCGGGCCTTCCGGTTGCGGTAAAACAACAACACTCAGAATCATCGGCGGATTTGCAAAACCCACGTCGGGTAACGTTTTCTTTGACGGAAAGCTTATAAACGATGTTCCGCCGTACAAAAGACAGGTAAACACGGTATTTCAGAAATACGCCCTGTTTCCCCACATGAACGTATATGAAAATATCGCTTTCGGTCTCAGATTAAAGAAAAAGCCCGAATCCGAGATAAAAAAGCGTGTTATCGAAATGCTCGAGCTTGTAAACCTTTCGGGGTATGGCTCGAGAAATGTCGATCTTCTTTCGGGTGGTCAGCAGCAGCGCGTTGCCATTGCCCGCGCCCTTATCAATCACCCCAGAATGCTCCTTCTTGACGAGCCTTTGGGTGCGCTTGACCTTCAGCTCAGAAAGGAAATGCAGACTGAACTCAAAAAGATTCAGCAGCAAACTGGAATCACCTTTATTTACGTAACCCACGATCAGGAAGAGGCTCTTACCATGTCTGACCGCGTCGTTGTTATGAATAACGGTATCATCAATCAGATCGGTACCCCCGAGGATATATACAACGAACCCAACAACGCTTTCGTTGCAAAGTTTATCGGCGAGAGCAACATCATCAGCGGCATCATGCACGATGATTATCTTGTTGAATTTGCGGGTCAGAAGTTTGTGTGTGTCGACAAGGGCTTTGAAAAGATGGAAGCTATTGACGTAGTCATCCGTCCCGAGGATATAAAGATTACCGAACCCGGCGACCATACCATCGACGGAACCGTTGAACGCGTAACTTTCAAAGGTGTTCATTTTGAAATGGTGGTTGAAAGCTTTGGCGTCAAGTGGCTTATCCATTCGACCCAGCACACTCCAGTCGGTAGTTTTGTCGGTCTTTCTTTCACTCCTGATGATATCCATATCATGAAAAAGAGCGAGGAGGAAAAGAAGAGCTCTATGCTTGTGAATGAGGGCCTTGAAAATGAATAACAGAAAATTTCGTATGTTCTCAATCCCATATTTGGTATGGATGCTAGTTTTCACAATTATTCCCCTTGCCCTTATCGCTTTTTTTGCTTTTACAGACAGAGATACGGGTGCATTTACCCTCGATAACATCCAGTATGCTTCGAAGTATCTGCCTGTTCTCGTAAAGTCTGTATGGCTTGCTGCAGTTGCCACGGTTATATGCCTTGTGATATCTTATCCTTTGGCATACATTATGTCAAAAATGAAGCTTAATCATCAGAGAACCATGATGATGCTTATCATGCTTCCCATGTGGATGAACTTTCTTCTTCGCACCTACGCATGGATGAGTATTCTCGAGACAAATTCAGGCCTTCTCAACAAGGTGATAACATTTTTCGGATTTGAACCTGTAAACGTAATGTATACGCAGGGCGCGGTTATTCTCGGTATGGTTTACAACTACATACCGTATATGATCCTTCCTCTTTACACCATTATGGTAAAGCTTGACGGCAGACTCATCGAAGCCGCACAGGATCTTGGATGCAACACGTTTAATGTTTTCCGAAAGGTTATCATTCCCTTGTCTTTCCCCGGCATCACCTCGGGTGTTACAATGACATTTGTGCCCGCGGTCAGTACTTTCGTTATTTCGCAGATGCTCGGCGGTCCAAAAAACAGCCTCGTCGGCGACCTTATCGAAAGCCAGTTTATCACTGCTTACAATCCCAACTACGGTTCGGCGATCTCGCTTTTGCTGATGGTGGTTGTATTTATCTGCATGGGTATATTCAACCAGTTTGACAATGAAGAAATGGAGGAGACATTGAAATGAAAAAGTTTTTCTCCAAATTTTACGTTGCGCTCGTGCTTCTCTTTATGTACATTCCTATTTTTGTCCTTATTGCGTTTTCTTTCAATGAGTCGAAGGGCAGAAACTGGACAGGCTTTTCATTCAAGTGGTACGGTGAGCTTTTTCACGACCGCACGATTCTCGGTGCTCTCGGCAACACCGTGATCATCGCCGTTATCGCATCGCTTCTTGCAACAGTACTTGGTACGTTTGCCGCAATCGGTATTCATAATATGAAGAAGAGCACTCGTTCGATCGTAAAGAATATAAACAGCCTTCCGCTGATCAATCCGGAAATCGTTACAGGTATTTCGCTTATGATCCTCTTTTCTTTCTGCAGGATCAGCCGCGGCTTTGTGACCATGATCCTTGCACACATCACTTTCTGTGTACCGACAGTCGTTCTCAGCGTTCTGCCGAAACTCCGTCAGATCAATAAAAACGTATATGAGGCGGCGCTCGATCTCGGTTGTACAGAATGGCAGGCATTTTTCAAGGTTATTCTTCCTGAAATAATGCCGGGTGTGATATCCGGTTTCCTTATGTCGCTGACATATTCAATGGACGATTTCGTTATCAGTTATTTTACATCTGGTCCTCAGTCTCAGACTTTGCCGATAGTTATTCATTCGATAACGAGAAAGCCTATGACTCCAAAGCTCAATGCGCTTTCGACTTTGATCTTCCTTGTGGTTCTCCTCGTTCTGCTTGCATCAAACATCAAAAGCAGTCACGATGAAAAGAAAAAGAAACGCAAGCAGAAGATAGATATTGTCTGAAATCTGCTTGATTAAGGAGGTCATAACTTAAAAATGAAAAAAATTATATCAGCACTTTTGGTTCTGACGCTCTTTTGCGTTCCGTTTTTGGCATCTTGTGCCACAGAGTTCGAAGAGGATGGCGAGATAGACCTTTCCGAAGCGGTTTACGAGGTAGAGGTAGACGACGTTTCGTATTACGCAAAATTCAGAGATAAGAACATAACTTTAAATGTTTATAACTGGGGTGAATATATATCTGACGGCAGCGAGGGCAGCGTTGATGTTATCGGTGCTTTTGAAGAGATCTCGGGTATAAACGTAAATTACACAAATTATGCCACAAACGAGGATATGTATACAAAACTTGCCAACGACAAAGTTGGTCAGGAAGGCTATTCCTCTGTTTACGACATTATTATCCCTTCTGATTATATGATTGCAAAGATGGCAGAAGAGGGAATGCTCGAAGAGCTTAATTATGACAATATTCCCAACATCAAGTATATCGACGATCAGTACAGATTCGAGGCGTTTGACCCTGAAGGAAAGTATTCTGTGCCCTACACATGGGGAACGGTCGGTATCATATACAACAAGGTTAAACTTGAGGAACAGGGAATACCTGTCGAGGCGGTTTCTACATGGGACGTATTTTGGGACGAACGTTTTAAGGGTCAGATCCTTATGTTCTCAAATTCAAGAGACGCTTTTGCCATAGGTCTTGCAAAGCTGGGGTATTCTCTTAACACTGAGAATCACGACGAGCTTTATGAAGCGGCAAAAATCATGCGTCAGCAAAAAAGATACGTCCAGACATACGTCATGGACCAGATCTTTGACAAGATGCAGCTTGAAGAAGCATGGGTTGCCCCCTATTACGCAGGTGACGCAGTCACGATGATCGATGCAAACCCAAATCTTGCATTTGCTTATCCTACGGAAACTTTCAACAGATTTATCGACGCCATATGTATTCCAAAAGGATCAAGAAACAAAGAGGCTGCAGAAGCTTTCATCAACTTCCTGTGCGAAACGGAGGTTGCTGTTGCAAACTGTGAGTATATTTGCTATTCTACACCTCACGTAGAAGCAAAGGATATTGTACTTGATGAGATGGAAGATTGGCACAGAGCTATAGCTTATCCTGATAACGAGACCCTTTCTCGTTCCGAAAGTTTTGTCAACCTCACAAGAGATACCAACGATCTTGTTGTTGAGGAGTGGAACGACATTATCATTGGAATTGACGAAAACTCACGCTTTAACAAAGCACTCGTTCCTGTTGCAATTATCGTTAGCCTTGGTCTTATTATTCTTATTATTCTTATGAGAATAAGACGTGCAAAAAAACTCAGATATTATTAAACAAAAGGGCTGTAAAACTTGTGTTTTACAGCTTCTTTTTTTGCCTTTTTGTTGTAATTCAAAATAATATATGTTATAATGAGTTTAATCATGAAACGATTAAACTCGGCAATATAAATTCCTGACGTGTTTTGCGATATACCTGCGGTGCGACGTATTAATTCGTATTGCTTTATGTCCATTCTTGAACTTGTTCCACAATTAAAAAAGTTTAAAACAATTTATGAAAAAGGTGATAACGTGCAACTACCCGAAAAATGGATATGGCTTGATCCTGTAAAATATCCCAACAATCAGACAACAAATTTCAGTGCTTTTTGCACCAATGACAATGGCAATTATAGCGTTGCCGAATTCAAAAAAAGTTATATATTCAACAAAAAAATACAAAAGGTACACCTTCGCTTTTGCGGTGACACCGAATTCAGGTTATATGTAAACGGAAATATCTTTGCAACAGGTCCTGTCACGGTTGAAGGGGATTTTATAGGCAATGAAAATCCGCGAAGCAATTATTATGCTACCGAAGCGGACTTTTATCCCGACGGGAACGAGCTTTCGTTCTTTTCTGTTGTTAAAATGATGCCTGTCAAGATATGCGAATATTCAAAAGGACACGGCGGTTTTATGCTTGCCGCGACAGTAACCTTCGACGACGGAGAAAAGATTGTTTTAACAACAGGTCCCGATTGGCAGTCGCGCCTTAATAAAGCGTATTATGCGCCGTACAGATTTGATGCAGGACTTGACGAGGATGATTTTTGCAATTCCTGTGTTGTTGACAATATATGGCATACCACCACGGCGCCGTTGGCTATCAGGACAGAAGATGTCAAACATCCTATTGGTGAAAAGTTTGTCACTGTTCCGCCGCGTGGTGATGCGGAATGCATATTTTATTTTGATATGATCTATGCTGGATATATAATGCTTGATGTCGTGTGTTACGGAAAGGTGGAAACAGAAGTAGTTTGCAGCGAAACGGGCGAGCAGGGAAGCTCGGAATATATAACCACCGTGGGCTGTTGCAACTATCGCGGTCTTCAATTGCACAGCGCAGGGAGCTTTTCGGTTAAGATAAAAAATCTTTCTGACAGTAAAGCTATAGTATCTCCGCGGTTTATGACCACCTTTTATCCTGTAAACAAGCAAGTAGTAACAAGAACAGGCGACGCTGATGTTGACCTTATTCTTGACGTCTGCGCTCACACCCTTAAGTATTGCAGACAGCTTCATCATCTCGACAGCCCGCGTCATTGTGAACCCCTTGCCTGCACGGGAGACTATTATATCGAAAGCCTGATGACGTCTTTTTCGTTCGGTGATATGAGCCTTTGCGAGTTTGACGTTTTGCGAACGGCGCAACTTTTAAGAAACAACGACGGGCGAATGTTTCATACTACTTACAGCCTTATTTGGGTTCGTATGCTTTATGATGTATACATGATAACGGGAAATAAGATGCTTCTTACCGATTGTGAAGATGCTCTTCTTATGCTCTTAAAGCGCTTTGAATCATACGTCGGAGACAACGGATTGATCGAAAATCCTCCTGATTATATGTTTGTCGACTGGATATACATAGACGGACTTTCTATGCACCATCCTCCAAAAGCTTTGGGGCAAACTTGTCTCAATATGTTCTATTACGGTGCTCTTGATTATGCGGCTCGAATATTCAGGCTTATGTCGAACGAAAAAATGGCTTTGGTTCTTGATGAGCGCCGAACAAGACTTTGCGGCAATATCAACGCTCAACTTTACGATGATGAAAAACACATGTATTTTGAGGGACTTAATACAAAAAGCCCCGAAGAATATATCGGTCAGTATATGCCCCAAAACGTTGACAAAAGGTATTATCTCAAACATTCCAACATTCTTGCCGCATATTTTGGAGTGTGCAAGGAAGATCCGTGCGATCTTATTGAAAAGATAATGGCAGACGAGATACCCGGAGACGTACAACCTTATTTCTGCCACTATCTGCTCGAAGCCGTTTTTTCAAACGGATTGAGAGAAAAATATACAATGCCCATTATAAACCGATGGATAGAACCTGTAAAAGAATGTTCAAAAGGACTTGTGGAGGGGTTTGTTGCTCCCGAGCCGACCTACGGTTTTGACCACAGTCACGCATGGGGCGGAACTCCACTGTATTCGTTGCCAAAAGCTTTGTCAGGCTTTGAAATATTGGAACCGGGTATGAAAAAAGTAAAGCTTTCTCCGTGTTCTTTGGGGTTTGACAATCCCCGCGTTGAAATCCCAACGTCATACGGTAACATCGTTTGCGATATAAAAAGCGACGGAAGCTTTACGCTTGTGCATCCTCGGGAAATCACAGTTATTACAGAATAAAAGGAATTTATTATGCAATTCAGAAAAGCAAACAAAGAAGACTGCAAGAAGATATTGTTTTTTATAAAACAGCTTGCTATCTATGAAAAAATGGAAAACGGCGTTGTCGCGACCGAGGAGATCCTTTGCGAATGGATTTTTGAAAAGAAAAAAGCAAACGTTATTTTTGCAATGGAGGAGGAGAAAGAGGTTGGTTTTGCTCTCTATTTTTATAACTTTTCAACATTTCTCGGTAGGGCAGGCATATATCTCGAAGATCTTTTCGTTTTGCCGGAATACAGAGGCCGCGGATATGGCAAGGGGCTTTTGCAAAAACTTGCTTCCATCGCACACGAAGAAGACTGCGGCAGACTCGAATGGTGCTGCCTTGATTGGAACAAACCGAGCATTGATTTTTATAGATCTCTAGGGGCGTGTTCGCTTGACGAGTGGACAATCTACCGTCTGACAGGCGATACCCTTGCAAAAAACGCTGAAGAGGCAAGCAAAAATGCATGATCTAAAAATATATGACGTTCGAAGCGTTCCCGGTGACAGCGCATTCTTGCTTGACGATGGAAAAACTTCGATTTTGTACGATTCGGGTTTTGCGTTCACAGGGTTTGCTGTTGCAGAGAATATTAAAAAAGTATTAGGTTATAGATCACTTGATTATATATTTCTAACTCATTCTCATTACGATCACGCGCTCGGTTCAGTCTATGCAAAAAGGTATTATCCCGATGCGGTTGTCGTTGCAGGTGAATATGCCTCAAAGATTTTTGCAAAAGATTCGGCAAAGGCAGTTATGCGCGATCTCGATAGAAAGTACGCTTCAAAATGCAATGTTTTCGAATATGAAGATTTGATAGATGACCTTTCTGTCGACTTTGCCGTGTCTGACGGCGACGATATCAGAGCCGGCGATATGATTTTCAAAGCGATACATCTTCCCGGACACACAAAGTGCTCTTTTGGTTTTTATCTTGAAAAAAACAAACTTCTCCTTGGATCTGAGACTATTGGCGTTTACGCAGGAAAGTTTCCTGTTGTTCCTTCATATCTTATCGGATATGATATAACCATGCAGTCTATAAATAAGGTAAAGATGCTCGATATAAAAAACGTGTTGACTCCGCATTATGGTCTTCTTGATGAGAAAACCACACAAAAATATATTCTTGATGGCGAAAAGAGTGCGTACGATACTGCGCAAGGCATACTTGCTGTTTTAAAAAAAGGTGGAGATGTAGCACAGGCAATAGAATATTTCAAAGAAAAATTCTATTACGGATATGTAAAAGAAATATATCCCGTTGATGCCATGGAGTTAAACACGAGTATTATGGTAAACCTTATCAATAAAGAGTTTTTGGGAGAATGACAGTGGCTGTAAGAAACGTGTTGCTTGACGGAAAGCCTTTTTCGTACGAGTTGCAATATAAAAAAGTTAAAAACATAAATCTCAGAATAAGATCTGACGGTTCAATCTACGTTTCTGCAAGCAAAAAAGTTCCGGCTTCTTTTGTGGATTCTTTCGTAGTGTCAAAGACTCAGTTTATATTGTCAGCCCTTGAAAAATACAAAAATGTTGACGATGAGCCAAAAAAGCACTTCACCGAAGAAGCGCTTAAAGCGTATATACGATCTTTTTGCGAAAGGATATATCCATACTATCAGAAGCAGGGTTTTCCTTTTCCTGTCATAAAATTTCGAAAGATGGTCTCCAGATGGGGGAGTTGTAACCCACAAAAACACATCGTAACTTTTAACATCAATCTTTTATATGCAGAAATGGGTTGTGTTGAATATGTTGTTTTTCATGAATTCACCCATTTTTTGCGTGCTGACCATTCTGCTCGTTTTTATCACGAGCTTGAAAAAATATGTCCTGATTGGTATGAAAAACGAAAGAAACTGAAATCTGTAATAATACCGCGTTGAAAGAGAAGGGCTTTTAAATATGGAAAATGTATGGCATGATATGTTTTGTGCAGCAAAAAATGTACAGAACGGACGAAAAATATCAGATTACGTAGAGGCTGGCGGCGTTTCAGCTGCCATTCTTTCCTCCTCGGGGAAAATATACACCGGCGTATGTGTTGACACATGTTCTACGCTTGGCATCTGCGCCGAAAGAAACGCAATTTTTAATATGCTGACGTGTGGCGAACAGAGCATTGAAAAAGTTATTGCCATAATGCCTGACGGAAAAACGGGCGCACCTTGCGGAGCGTGCAGAGAACTTATGGTACAACTTATGCCGAAAACTTACGGTGATATCGAAATAATGCTTGATTACGGTGAAGGTCGTGTGGTAAAGATGTCAGATCTTACTCCTGAATGGTGGATAAAATGAATATACTTAAAGTCGCACTTTTACAGATAGCTCCGACCGGAAGCCTTGAAGAGAATCTTGCAAAGGGTATTGATTGTTGCAAAAAAGCAAAAAATATTGGTGCTGATATTGCTCTTTTCCCAGAAATGTATAGTTGCGGATATGATATATATGACCGCCCGTATGATGTGTGGAAACATGATGCAATAACTATTGATAGCAGATTTGTTTTGACATTTGCTGATCTTGCAAAATGCCTTGATATGGCAATCGGCATCACTTTTCTTGAAAAATGCAAATATGGTGAAAAAAACAGTGTTGTTCTGTTTGACAGACATGGTGAAATTAAGATTAAATATGCAAAGGTTCACACATGCGATTTTGGCGTCGAAAAATATCTTGCAAAGGGTGATGATTTTTATGTATCAGAGCTTGATACAGCACACGGACCTGTTAAGGTCGGGTGCATGATCTGTTATGACCGCGAGTTTCCCGAGAGTGCAAGAATTTTGATGTTGAAGGGGGCAGAAATCGTTCTTGTTCCAAATGCTTGTCCGATGGAAATAAATCGTCTGTCCCAACTTCGTGCTCGGGCATATGAAAACATGATTGGTATTGCTACATGCAACTATCCCGATAGTGTTCCTGATTGCAACGGACATTCAAGTGCTTTTGACGGAGTGGCATATCTTCCCGAATTATCAGGATCTCGAGACTCTTGTGTTTTGGAAGCAGATGCATCCGAAGGTATATTTGTGTCAGAATTTGATCTTGATATGATTAGAAAATACAGAAAAGAAGAAGTACATGGCAATGCATATAGGCGTCCTAAAAAGTATGATATTCTTACAGATACCGCAAAGGACGAAGTGTTTGTCCGTGATGATTACAGGGAGTAGGTGATAACAATGAAGAAAATTATAGTATTATTTTCCGTTTTTCTCTGCTTTTTCTGTTCATGCACAGAAAAAGCAGACATTGGTATTATAGGAGGTTCAGACGGTCCCACAGCGATCATAGTAGCTGATATTGAGGATAATAAGGAGAGAATAATGTACGAAATGATTTCAGCGCAAGTTGCAAAAGAGATTATGGATAGCGGCAGCGATCATATAATTCTTGACGTTAGAGAACAAGAAGAATATGACGCCGGTCACATCCCCGGAGCGATTCTTTTGCCATATACCGAGATTGAGCAAAAGGCTCAAGATGTAATCTTTGATAAAAATACATTGGTGCTTGTGTATTGCAGATCTGGCAGACGAAGTAAAATTGCTGCAGAAACACTTGTCGAACTTGGATATAAAAACGTAAAAGAATTTGGCGGAATAATTGATTGGCCGTATGATATTGTGAAGTAAAAAGCAGAGGAAGAACTTTTGGTTCTTCCTCTTTGTGTTTTTATCTTTTGGAGTTCAAGAATATTTTTTTCGATTCGTAATCGCCGTTTTGAAACCTGTCAAGAGCTTCACCAAATCTTTGATAATGCACAACTTCACGCTCGCGCAGAAAACGTATGGGTGCTATAACATCGGGATTGTCTATAAGTCTCAGGATATTGTCGTAGGTTGCTCTTGCTTTTTGCTCTGCTGCAAGATCTTCGTTAAGATCCGAGACAGTGTTGCCTTTCGATGCATACGTCAATGCGTTGTTGGGAATTCCGCCTGCCGACTGAGGCCAGATGCCTAAGGCGTGGTCGGTATAGTAGTCTGAAAATCCCTGCTCCTCAATCTGCTTTTCTGTGAGATTGCGAGTCAGCTGATGAACTATCGCTCCAACCATCTCCATGTGCGCCAGCTCCTCCGTGCCTACATCGTGTGCCTAATGCTCCTTTTGATAAAAACACCCAAAAACTCGCAGAAATACAGGTGTTTGAGCGTTGCTTGAAGTACGGAACAAGCCCTGATTACACGAGAAAAAAGCAAGCTGAAGAACCGGAAATGATATTAAATATCAAATTAGCAGCATAACAAATGTATAGAAAGAAGGTTGTTACCTCTCAATACGAGGGCGTGACAGCCTTCTTTTTTTGTACCCAAAGGAGGTGAAAAGAGATGTCGCATCCCAAGACACAAACCGCCATGGATACCGGCGTGAGCCATAGGCTCCCATACCTTGCCGAAGGCTTCGCTTTCAAGGTTCAGCTTGCCATCCACAACAAAGTCCTCGCCAAAGGCAGCCATACCGGT
>SVTM01000013.1 GCA_015063785.1 Oscillospiraceae bacterium | reverse complement strand
CGTTATTCAGCGGAGATTTTGGGCTTGCAGGCACACACATCCTGCCGATTTTTCTGTATAGTGTAGCAATCACGGCAATCGCTGTGTTCTGTTTCCTCAGACAAATGAAAAAACAATAAGGATTATAGGAAATGAAGTACAAACTTATCATCGACAAGGATGCCGAAGAAGAAATAATAGCAATCGTTCACGCGCCTTCTTCTCTGACACAAGAGATAGAAGATCTCGTGCATAACTTTTCGGGAGCAGACTATATCATAGGACACCATGAAGAAGAAATACGAAAGCTTCCTTTTGGAGAAATAGAGTGTATTACTGTTATTGATAGAAAGGTATTTGCCATTGATACGAAAGGCAACCGATTTGCGCTGAAAGATAGACTGCGAGAATTAGAGGATATTTTGCCATCTTACTTTATCCGCATTAACAAATCAACTCTTGCCAATGAACACCGAATTCAGAGATTTGACGCAGTATTCAGCGGTGGTATCGATGCCGTATTTCAATGTGGCTACCGAGAATATGTTTCAAGGCGTTGTTTTGCGGAAATCAGAAGGAGATATGAAGGAATATGAAAAAATTTGTTTTGGAGTTTTTGCGCCGTGGCTTCATTGCCGCGGGTATCGGTCCGATTGTATTAGCAATAGTATATCTGATTTTACAACAATCTGCCGACGTAAGCACTTTAACCGTTCATGAGGTCTGCATAGGTATACTTTCACTCACCATTCTTGCCTTTATTGCAGGCGGTATGAATGCTATTTATCAAGTTGAGCGTTTACCTCTAATGACGGCGATATTGATACACGGCGGTGTTTTGTATATTGGATATCTCGGTACGTATTTACTCAACGATTGGCTTGACTTCGGGGTAATACCGATTATAGTATTCACAGCAATTTTTGTTGTGGGTTATATTGTGATTTGGGCTATCATTTACTCGATTATCAGAAGAAACACAGCAAAACTCAATGAAATGCTGAAGAAGAAACAACAAAATCCATAATCTGTTTTTAAAGTTTTAGATTCAAAATTGTTGGGGTAACTAAAAGTCCGAGTCGAAAGACTTGGACTTTTTTGTACAAAACGGGTATAGCACGTGACTGCGGAAGATTTCGCATGTGTAATCTTTAGATGATAAAAGTGTTAAGTGTTTTAAATACATATTTCATTCAAGATTAGTATCGTTTTTATCGTTACAATGTGACAGAATTTAAGTATTACCACCTTTGTTATTATATGTGATATAATAATATCGAGGTGAAAATATGGGAATAATAATGAATTTTTTATCTATAATAACAGGGTGCTTATTTGGAAACATCTTTAAAGGAAGTATAAAACTTAAGAATTTTTCGGACTTTGGCAGTGCAGAATTAAAGAATTAGTAGAGCAGGCACAAAAAGCATAAAAAGTGTCATCCAAATCATTTGGTCTTTTATCAAAAGAGTAAGTAGAAAGACTTGGATTTTTTCATTTGTGCCGATGGAGCAAATGATGTGCTTCGCAATGATGTGGGCTTATTCCAAACGATGTTGCGTTTCGCGTGAATGAAAAGTTGTATTTTTGATATGGTGTTACATTGTATCAAAATTTTTGCACTAAAGCAAAAGCGCCTTGACTTCAGGAGTCTTTAGTGATATAATCGAAAAAATTATTAAATGACATTCCATTGACAAAACCCATGGGCGTATGATATATTATAAACAGCTATTGCAAAGACAGAAAAGCGAACGAATGCCTAAAAATGGTTTTAAAAGGCAGAGATCACATATTGCGAGGTGTTTTTATGTACCGTGTTATTGTCCCGATCTTCAACAAAAAATTCACGGCGGAACAATTGGCGTTGCTTGCAAAACAACTAAAAAAGGCAAATGTCTCCGAGATATTACTGACATTTCCCCGCGTTTTGCGAAGCAAACAAAGCCTTGAAGAACAGATAGATATTTTCTTGCGAAACAAGACTTTTCTTGAAGAACAAGGGATCGAGGTAAACGCCTGGCTGGTTCCCACCATAGGATATGGGGGAACGGGAAGAAAATTTCAATACGATCACGATGCTGACATTGCCTATACCCGTATCAAGCACTTTGACGGAAGCCTTGTTTATGCCTACTGCCCTTTGGACGATGCTTTTACCGATGACTACATTCAAACGCTGAAGGCACTTTGCTCGACAGGGGTTAAATTTATCATGTTTGAGGATGATTTTACCATTTCGGGCGGAAAAGGCTACGATCTTGGCTGTGCGTGCCCAAAGCACATGGCGCTTTACAGGCAATTGCTTGGCAAAAACATTTCCGAAGTCGAGATGAAAAAAGCCTTGTATGAGGGCGGGGAAAACGAGATCCGTTCGGTTTGGCAAGCTGCCTTGCGGAAAACCTTGGTCAATTTTGCAGAAAAGATTGAACGCGAAGTCCATGCCGATTATCCGCAGGTGCGCATCGGGCTTTCTGCCAACAGTTCTTCGTATAATCTCGAAGGTGTGGCGATTCCCGAGCTTGCCACCATAATTGCGGGAAGCACACGCCCTTTTATTCGTTTGACGGGTGCGCCCTACTGGAAAAACGCTCTGTCTGCCGCCACCAATATGGAGGCTGTTCGTCTGCAGGCGGATTGGTGCAGGCGATTCGATCCGTTCATCGAGATAGTTGCGGAAGGGGATACCTATCCGCGTCCGCGTCATTGGGTTCCTGCAAATCTGCTTGAGCACTATGATATGTCGCTGAGGGCAGACGGAAATCTTGACGGCATTTTGAAGTATATGGCAGATTATACGTCAAATGCGGAGTATGAAACGGGATATTTTGAAAGACACGCTCGCAATGCCGAGCATTATGCTGAGATAGAAAGACGTTTTTCAAATAAGAGGTCTGTCGGATTAAACGTTTTTGAAGCCATGATGACTGTCGGCAAGACAACTTTTAACGAAAAACTTACTCCCAACACCTTGTGCCAAAACGGGCATTTGCCGACCATGGCGCAGGAGATGTGCGTGGACAATTCTGTTCCGACTGCGTACAACGATCCCGGCAGTGCTTCTGTTGTATTTGGAGAAAGTGCACATTTTCTGAGCGAGAAAGATTTGAGTCGCGGCGTGATACTTGATGCCACTGCCGCTTTGATATTGCACCAAAAAGGTATTGACGTGGGTATCAGACGGGTCAAAGAAGCTCCTGTGCCCTGTGCCGAGTATTTTTGTGCAGAAAACGACGTTGTGTCCTGCGCATTGGACAGAGAAGGGATATTTTATCAATTTGACCTTGCCGATAGGGCAGAGGTGGTCTCGCAATTTTTGGCTGGTGCCGAAGGACTTGGTGTTATTGACGGGGACATCGATGAACTGCCGCGTTTTCCTGCCTGTTATTATTATGAAAATGGCGACGGTCAGCGCTTTTTGGTATATTCTTTTGTGGCACATACGACAAGGGTGAGAAGCGGATGGAGCAAAGGTTTGTTCAGGCATTATCTGCGTCAGACCCAACTGATCGCAGGCGTAGAACGGCTGCAAGGCCATCCTTTGCCTGCCGTATGCGAGGGACATCCGCAACTATATATAATTTGCAAAAAAGACGAGCGTTCTATGTCGGTCGGAATATGGAATATTTTTGCCGACGAAGTGATATGCCCCGTTATCACGTTGGACCGTTCGTATGCAAAGGCGGATTTTTATCATTGTGCCGGCAAAATAGACAAAAACAAAGTATTGTTGCAGGGTGATATTCCTCCGTACGGTTTTGCTCTGTTCACTGTGTACATTTGATATAAAAAGGAGGTTTTTATGGATCTTCAAACAGCAATTTTGGGACTTAACCACAATTCGACGGAAAAAGAGCAGAAACAAGCGATCGAATACCTCAAAAAGCTTGGCGCAGACGATCTTAAAAAAGTTTTTGCGGCGATAGGAAAGCCCGAACGGAAAGCTTTTGTTTCTGTTGTTTCAGCGGTTGGGTTTCCGGACAATATGCCTCTTTTTCCCTTATTGCTCGAGCTTTTGCAGGACATGAACTGGCCGGGCGCGTGGGAGGCAGTCGATCTTATGGCATCGGTTGGATCTACCCAGATACTTCCGCTTGTCGAGGATGCAATTTTTGAAGCGTATCAAAAAAAGGACTATATATGGCTCTCGGGACTCGCGATGCTTAATGACAAGCTTGCCTCAGAGGGGGTGTCTGTTTCGAAAGAAGCTTACGCTTTGCTGAAGTATGCGGATTATTAAGCCAAAGGGGTGGATTTATGCGCATTACAAGAGATATTTGCATTGATTATATCAAAGATCACATAAGATCAATGTTACTAATCCCGTCGATTATATCGTTTATCGTCATTTCTTCTATATGGATACTGACCCAAAACGATATTGCCGTGGTGGTCTCGATCTGTTCGTGTGCCGTGGTGTTGATATACCTTTGCATTATTGCAAAGAGAAGAATTGAAGCTATAAACTCCGACTCGTTTTATATCGCGCAGGATACGCTGACCGATTTTAAAAAACGGTTTGCACTGCCGGTTGGAAGATCTATGATGCGATATAAATACGTCTATATCTTCAGAGAACACGGAAAACACAAAGACAAAAAGAGCCATTACAAATCCGACATTGAGATATCTTTTGACGGAAAGCCGAGCGTGAGTTTTCCGAAGCTTTCCGGTATGGAGGCGGATTCGATTGAAATCGGAGACCCATATTATTTGCTGATACTTAAGGTGAAAAACAAGAATGTGGTTGTGAAATGCTTTCACAGACACATATATGACGTATACGAAAATGACTTTGAAAGTATTGACGGGAAATACTTTTTAAAAACAGACCGATAAAAAATCCGAAGCTTTTCGCTTCGGATTTTTTTATTTTCCTGCATCTTTGCGGTATTCGGACGGGGATTTGCCGTAGGTTTTTACAAAAGCACGGTAGAAATCCGATTCTGCCGCATATCCTATTCGACCTGCGATCTCTGATACAGGCAGGCGTGTGCGCAAAAGAAGCTCTGCGGCGATCTTGCTGCGCAGATAATTTCTGTATGCCACGGGCGGCATGCCGTAAACTGCGATAAAACGCCTGCGCAGCTGGCTTTCGCTGAGATGACATTTTGCCGCCAGCTCCTGCACCGTGTCGGTGCTGTTGTAATGCAGCGAGAGATATTCGGATATTTTGGTTACGGCGTCGTCTGTGCTGTAGATGACAGGAGCGGATGCCGTGTTGCCAAAGTATTTTTCTGCCTCAAGGATAAACGCCGCAAGTCTTAATGCCGCCGTTGCGCCGCAATTTGGCTCGTCCAGATTGCATGAATTCATTATTTCGGTAAGTATTGCCACCGCCTGCGGATGCTCGGAGGTGTGGATGACGGGAGGCACACATTTTGCGGCATTTTTCATTGCTGCCGCGCCGTCGATTTTGCTGTTGGAAATGACGTCAAGCAGTCGGGATACTGTTTCAACACGCACAAAAGCAAAGCGGCATATACACATGTCGTCCTTGTCGAGCGAGCGCGAATAATGGCATCGATCGGGCGAAACAAATATGACGTCGCCGGTTGATACCGACGAAAAAACGCCCTCTGCCAAAAACAGTCCGCCGCCTTTTTCGCAAATGCCAATCTCGTATCTGTCGTGATAGTGCAGCATGGGAAAATCTTCGGAATAGGGGAGCCGCAAAGGTTGTTTGTCAAAAAACAGAGTTCCGTCTGCAGGATCGGGCAGGGGGTCAAAAAGCTTTTGATAGTGTTTTGATGAAGAATTTGCGTGTTTTAGCATTATTTATGCGCGCCTTTCCTATGGATTGTGAGCAAAAAGTTTGATATAATCATAATAGCATATAATGTCAAAAAAATCAACATAAAACGGAGTATATTTTTATGAAGCTTGAACTTAAGAACCTTTTGCTTACAGTTGATTTTGAAAAAAGAAGCATAACATCCCTTGTCCTTGGCGGACACGAACGAATAAATGCGCTTCTGCCTCTTTTCCGTGCACGTCTTCGCGACGTTGACGCAAAAGAATACGTCCTTTCGGCCTATGATGCGAAAAAATGCGAGCTTGTCTGTGACGGCGCTCTTTATTCTGATTTTCCGATCGACGGCGTATCTGTGAGAGTTGCCGTTTCTGAAAAAAACGGCGAGGCCGAGTGGCATGTTGCTGTCGACCCCGGAAGTGATAAGTATTTTGTAGAATGGGTGGATTTTCCCCTTGTCAATCTGCCTGCCCTTGAGAAGAACAACACCAAAGGAGAGGGTGGAAAGATTCTTTATCCTTACAACGAAGGTGTGCTTATTTCGGATATCGATCTGCGCGACAAGCTGGAATTTCCGCACTTGTATCCCGAATATCCCTCGCATGGCATCAACCCGGTTTTCCCTAACATGGTCTGCTCGCAGATGCTGGCATATCTTTGGGAGGATGCAGGTCTTTATATCGGTGCGCACGATGAAAAGCGCGGTGTGAAAGGCATAGAATTTGTGAAGGAAGAGGATGGAGTTACGCTTATTTTCCGCCTTTTCTGCGGCACAGAGTTTGGACAGAAATACGAAAACGCATACCCCATGGTTTTTGCTGCCACCGACGGCAAATGGGAATCTGCAGCAGAGCGTTATCGCGCCTGGTTTGAAGAAAACCTGCCCCCGAGAGTAAAAAAAGTTACCGAAAACGGCGATATACCCGAATGGTATGCTGATTCTCCCCTTGTTGTTTCATATCCCGTTCGCGGTGTGCACGACATGGACGAAATGAAGGCCAACAAATTGCATCCCTACACCAACGCATTACCGCTTCTTGACGACATTCGCAAGGCTTGCGACAGCCGACTTCTCGTGCTTTTGATGCACTGGGAGGGCACGGCACCTTGGGCACCGCCCTACGTTTGGCCTCCCTTTGGCGGCGAGGAGAATTTCAAAGAATTTCTTGAAGCACTTCATGCCAAGGGTGATATGCTTGGCGTTTATTGCTCGGGATTCGGATATACTATGCAGAGCAATCTTATTGACGAATACAACAAAGAAGAAGATTTCAAAAAAGGCGAGCTTTGGCGTGGAATGTGCGTATCTCCCGAAGGTAAAGTTGAAATCAGCGCCATCTGCCCTGCACAGCGTTCGGGATATGACGTTTGCCCTGCATCAAAGGTCGGCAGAAGAATACTTAAAGAAGCATACACACCTCTGTTTGAAAGCGGCGTGGATTATGCACAGATACTCGATCAAAATCACGGCGGTGGCCAGTATTTTTGCTACAGCCGCGACCACGGCCATCCCCCGGTACCCGGCGAGTGGATGACAACAAGCATGCAGGATATGCTTGGTGACTGGAACGATTCGGCAAAGAATATGCTTTTTGGCTGCGAATCGTCGGCGGCAGAGCCTTTTATCGGCAATCTCGCCTTCAGCGACAACAGATACGAAGTAAACTACCGCGTGGGAATTTCCGTTCCGCTTTATGCATATATCTACCACGAATATCTGCGTAACTTTATGGGAAATCAGGTTTCCTGCCCATTTGATACCCACACCGACACCCTGCGTTACAGACTTGCATATTCCTTTGCGGCAGGTGACTGCATGACGCTGGTGCTCACCCCCGACGGCGAGCTTATGGCAAACTGGGGAATGAGAGATTTTTCGGTGCTTCCCGATAAGGAAAAGGCTTTCCGATTCATTGCAAATCTTTCGTGTTTCTACAAAGAACAGGCAAAGCCCTATCTTTATGCAGGCAGAATGATCGCACCCCCCGAAATATGTTGCGGCACTACAATCTACGATATCCGTGTGGAGGGTTATGAGTGCAAAGCAGAGCTTCCTGCTGTGCTTTATTCGGCATGGGAGGCAGAAGGCGGAAAGACAGCGCTGATACTCGTAAATCCCGAAGAGACCGATGCGCAGTGCACCGTTGACGGCGAAAAGGTCACGGTTCCTGCCATGAATGCGATACTTTTGAAAAAATAAAATACCCCAAATGCGCCTGTGTATCGCAGGCGCATTTTTGTACAAAAAATCAGATAATAAAAAAGCACCAAAAATGATATGCACCTCCAAAGGTTAGACACTTTGGGAGGTACATATTTTTTATGTGCAAAAAAGGTAACTGTATGGACAATGGCATAATGGAAAACTTCTTCGGCAGATTGAAAGTTGAAATGTGTATTACGACGAAAAATTTGAATCCCCTCGGGGATTCATTGAGAAGTTGAATAATACATCCATTTCTACAACCATCAACGCATCCAACTTAAAACAAAACTGACCCCACTCGAAAAGCGATGTCAGTTCGTTGCTTAAATTTTAATGTTTTCTGCCATTAGGGGCTTTTTGTGCTGCCCGTACAAATTGGGGCACAACAATTTTCGGAGCTTTTATATTTGTGCTGTTTTGGCTATGCCAAAAAACGAAAATTTTTCGGTGATCGAAAGGTTGACAATGTCTTTGTCTGATGTTACAATCTAGTAGATACGAAAGGAGAATGCGATATGGCGAATATAAACATTTCAACCGACAGGAAAGTCAAAAAAATGAAGCCTATGCACGGTGGCGGTCAGCCTCCCATTGGCGGATACAACCTTGTCGAGTTTTTTCATTATATGACAGATGCAGGCATTCCTTTTTCCCGTTTACACGATGTTGGCGGACCCTTTGGCAGCAATCGTTTTGTTGACATCCCCAACATTTTTCGAAATTTTGATGCCGATGAAAACGACCCCGACAATTACGATTTTGTCTTTACCGATTATCTTATAAAGGCGATAATCGATGCGGGAGTAGAGCCATATTTCCGTCTTGGAATAACCATCGAAAACCACGCATACATAAAAGCATACAATACGCATCCTCCAAAAGATCCCGAAAAATGGGCACGCATCTGCGAGCATATTATCCGCCATTACACAGAAGGCTGGGCGAACGGACACAGATATACCATCCGTTATTGGGAAATATGGAACGAGCCCGAGGTTCAAAACGAAATGATGTGGTGCGGCACACCCGAGGAATATTACAACCTCTACGACGTCACCGCAAAGCATCTGAAAGCTTGTTTTCCGCATCTTATGATCGGCGGATATGCCAGCTGCGGTTTTTATGCCATTGCGCCGGAAAAGGGACTTGATCCCGAAACAAATCTTCCCGGCACTATTCCTCCGTCAGATCACGAAAAACTGTTGATGGATTTCTTCTACGGTTTTTTTGCATATATAAAAGAGCATTCTTCGCCCATAGATTTCTTCTCGTGGCACACCTACACCGACGTTACCCGGGCAAAGGTTATGGATAAATGGTTGCATCACGAGCTTGAAAAGCTTGGGTATGGCGGAATTGAGACTCATCTTAACGAATGGAACCCCTACTGCACCGAATACGGCACGGCGCATCACAGCGCAGAGGTTGCCGCCATGATGATTGAAATGCAAAAGGGTTATGCCGACGTGCTTTGCATTTACGACATGGCAATGAACTCGGCGCCCTATTGTCCGCTTTTTGATATCCGCACTAAAAAACCGATACATGCATACTATTCCATGGTTGCTTTCAATCAGCTTTACAAGTTGAAAGATCAGGTGTATGCAGAAAGCGATGCGGAACGTCTGCACGTTCTTGCGGCATCCGACGGAAATCACAATGCGTGTATAGTTGTTAATCTTACGGGAAAAACCCAAGAGCTTTCGATAAACGGAGCAGATCTTTCGTCGGCTCGTTTTTACGTTCTTGACAACGAAAGGCTTCTTTCGTGGGCGCCAAACGCAAACAAAATTGAAAACAACGCCCTTATACTTATCGAATGGTAACGAAAAACCGATATGACAAAAAATCAGTCCCGAGTGTGACACACGGGACTGATTTTTGTATTTTTTATATCTTATTTCTTGTCAAAGGGAAGCTTTTTGCCCTGCTTGATCCATTCGCGATATTCCGCGGTGGCGCAGAAGATAACGTCGCCCGAAGAGTTGATGGCGGTCTCAAGAGAATCCTGAACAACGCCGATGACGAAACCAACGGCAACCATCTGCATTGCAACGTCCTGACCAACGCCAAGCAGCGAGCAAGCCATGGGAATGAGAAGGAGCGAGCCGCCTGCAACACCCGAAGCACCGCAAGCACCAAGGGTTGCAACAAAGCTTAAGAGAATGGCGATAATGATATTAACATTGATGCCCTGCGAGAAAGCGGCGGCAAGAGCCATAACCGTGATGGTGATAGCTGCACCGTCCATGTTGATGGTGGCACCGAGGGGGATGGAAACGCTGTAATGTTCGCGGTCAAGGCCGAGCTTTTCACACAGGCTCATATTGACGGGAATATTTGCCGCCGAGCTTCTGGTGAAGAAAGCGGTGATGCCCGATTCTCTGAAGCATCTGAACACGAGGGGATAGGGGTTTCTCTTAAGTGCAATGGCAACGATAAGAGGATCGACGATGAAAGCAACGAGAAGCATACAGCCCACAAGAACTGCAAGGAGTTTGCCGTAGTCTGTGAAGATCTCAATGCCGTATTCGCTGACAGAAGAGTAAACAAGGCCCATGATTCCGAAGGGAGCAAGCTGGATCACCCAGGCAACCGCTTTGGAAACCGCGTTGGAGATATCTGTGAGAACGCCCTTTGTTGTATCACTTGCGGCAGAGCGAAGGGTAAGACCGAGAATAACCGACCAGAAGAGGATGCCGACGTAGTTTGCGTTGATAAGAGCGGAAACGGGGTTCATTACCATGTTCGAAAGAAGGTTTCTGAACACTTCGCCAAGTCCTGTGGGGGCTGTTTTGTCTGCCATTTCGCTGAGCGGAATGGTTACCTTGAAAATGTAGGACATGATAACCGCAACAACAGCGGCAAGGAATGTGCTGAGCATGTAGAAAATGATGACTGTACGGAATCGTTTTCCGATACCCTGGCCTGCGCTTGCTAGCGAGGCAACAACAAGCACGAAAACAAGAACAGGTGCAATAGCCTTGAGCGCACCGACGAAAACGTCACCGAAAACAGTGACAAAGCCAGCCTGGGGAACCCACAGACCGAGGCAAATGCCGATCACAAGACCAACAAGGATTCGCAGGATCAGCGGAGTTTTGGTGTAAAAACCGAAAAACTTCTTCATAAAAATCTCCTTTTAAGTTAATATATTTTTGTTTTTTAACTTACGAATTGCCCGGAAAAACGATACATTCAGACATGTTTTCCCAAAATCCGCAGGCATAAACCTTGATGACAGGCATGAAATCGTATGTCCAATCAAGCTCTGCGCTTACGGTATCTGCTTGCTTATAATACATGAAATCCGAATAGATATTCTTTTGTCCCATAGCCACGCCGTTTTTGTCAAAAAGGCGGATGTTATATTCTTTCACCCGTTCGTGGTCGGAATGGGCTTTCGGAAAAGAAATTGTCAGCTTTCTGTCACATATTTGTGCTGTCACGCAGGCTTGCGGATCAAAATATGGCGGTGTGGCATCAATTGCTCTTCTTGCGGTATATTTGTGCTTTGATTTGTCGTGGCAATCGGAAATGAAAGCGTCATTTTCAAAAAAGTTTCCGCTTGAAGCATCAAAAGTTCGGATACGAACGTTTCCTGCGTTGTCTGCTTCGACAACTCTGCAATGGGCGCACCCTCTGCCAAGCCGTCTGTTTGCTATGTGAAAATCCGACCATCCCCCGGCACAGATATATGACATGGAGCCTGTGCCCACTGTGGTGATGTTTTTTTGATTTATCTCTCTCGGATCGTTGGCCGGGTTGTGGCTGTGACCCGAAAAGTCAATGACCTGAGGATATTCGGACAGTATCGGATAAACGTCGGTGTTTCCGCCGACTCCGCCGAGTATCGTTTCGGGGATTCCCGGGTGGCGGAAAACAAATATTGGTTTGTTTCCCGTGTCTGCACGCGCTTTTTCGAGCTCTTTTTTCAAAAAAACCTTTTTTTCATCGTTGAAAGAATCGTCCCATGGCCCTTTGTCGCGGATGGTGGAAAGGGAAATGAAGTGGTAGCTTTTGATAATCTCGTGTCTGTCAGGAGCCATGTTGAATATCTCTTTGAAGTCCGAAAGTGCCTTGTTGTAATCGGGCATATAGTGAAGCTCATGATTGGCAAGAGTTATTGCCACAAGAGTATCGCTTTTTACGTTTGCCTTGCAATCGTCGCAGAACATCTGCATTTCTTCGGTTGTCCCGCGTTCGGTAAAATCGCCTACAACATAAAGAGCGTCAAGACAAGGGTAGCTCTCGGCTTCAGCATATTTATATAAGGCTTCCATTGTTTTTGCGAAGCGTTCCCTATACTCGGGATTGTCCTTTGAATAATGAAAGTCGCTCATTACCGCAAAGCGAAGAGTTGGTGTAAAGTTCATATCTGTTGGTCCTCAAAAAACAGTCAAAAATATTTACAATACAAACACATTATATCACATTTGTGCTAATTTGTAAAGCCTAAACGAGAAAAATAATGCATAAATTGGCAGAAAACGCTGTTTTGTGTAAGGTGTGCACGAAAGGTTGACAATTTTACAGATTTTGGTATAATAAAAATACGGTATCAGCAAAATTGCGAGGGAACAGAAATGACACAAACTACTTCTGTGGTGCTTGAAAAATATCAGGTGCGCAAAAACAAAAAGCAAAAAAGTGCTTTTATAAACTATGTTTCTGAAATTGCTTCTGAAAACGGATTTGATGTTAATGTCGAAAAAGGAGCGTTCGGTGTTCGCAACATAGTTGTGGGCGATCCCGAAAAGGCAAAGGTGGTGTTTGGCGCACATTACGATACCTGCGCCGTTTTGCCTTTTCCGAATTTTCTGGCGCCCAAGAATATTTTTGTTTATATTTTGTATATTCTTCTGCTTTGCATTCCGTACAGCGCCCTTCTTTTGGTGACAAAGAATTTAGCCTTTGATGGCATGATAGCTCTTGAAATGCCTTTTGATACGATAATTTTGATATATAAACTGATCCCTGTTTTTGCAACAGTGGTTTTGCTGTGGCTGGCACTTTTTGGAGTTGCCAACAAGCACACTGTCAACGATAACACCTCGGGTGTAACGCTTTTGCTTGATATAATTACATCCTGTCCGCCGTCGTCGCGTGGGGATATTGCACTTGTTTTCTTTGACCTTGAAGAGGCAGGACTTTTTG
Source organism: Oscillospiraceae bacterium (assembly GCA_015063785.1). Classification (GTDB taxonomy): domain Bacteria; phylum Bacillota; class Clostridia; order Oscillospirales; family CAG-382; genus UMGS1052. The sequence goes on along the minus strand of SVTM01000013.1, from coordinate 45,170 downwards.
GTTCGATGGCGTTTGCGTCTAAGCACAAAAAGGTCATGAAAAACAAGCTTCTTGTCAAATTTGACTGTGTATCGGACGGCGAAAACATCCTTTTTGCTGTAAGAAGAGGCGCGGTAAAGTATATGCCCGTTATAAGACAGGCTTTTGAAAGCGACGGAACCGTTTTGGTGGAGGTTGCCGATAAAGGAATTTTTTATCCGTCGGATCAGATGAATTTTCCGTGCGGTGTTGGCGTGGGAGCTTTTAAGAAAACGAAAAAGCTCGGCATATTGTATATAGACCGCATACACACGAAAAAAGACACGGTTTACAGACATGAGAATATTGATTTTTTAAAAAACGGTTCATTGAAGCTTATTGATATTCTGTAAAATAAAACGGTATTTTAAGAAAGGTCTTAAAATACCGTTTTTTGTTATTTTACAATGTTTTCGCAGTTTGTAGCGTACATTTTAGGTTCGTTTGTTTCAAAGCCTACAAACTCGTTGTTCTTCAGTACAACGTCAGAGCAGAAGGATAAAACAAACAGATCTTCGTTTTTTCGGCCGAAGGCGGGATCTTTGTGGATGCGGTTTTCGGAGAAAACAAGGTTTTGGCACGAAAAACCGTACAAAGCCGCTTTTTGGGACAGGTCGAAAACGTTTCTTGTGATGCTGATATTTTTGTGGTACGGTTTTGAAAGCTCGGGCTTTGGTACCACAGGACAGATACTTATAACCCCTTCGCAAAACTCATATTCCGACGAATTGCACTTTGATGTGAAAATATTGTCGCATATGAGAACATCTCGGCATTCGCCCGATTCAAACCAATAGTTTGAGTCGCCTGCCACAAGTATGGCGGAACCGGACGATTCAAAATAGTTGTTGCGTATAACCACTTTTTTGGGGGTGGATACGAGTATTCCGCGGGCGCGGCAGCTACCGAAGCGATTGTTTTCACACAAAAATTCGGCAGTGTTCGTCAGATTGTCAAGGGCAAGACTTTCGCCGCGGCGGGCAAGAGCAAGTATTTCATCGGGGATAGGTGACGAAAATTTCAGAAGAAATGTATTGTCGTCCTCAAGGGTGTACGAGAGAGCCTGCGCCGTACCGATGCGGTTCATGGCACCGCGCTCGATAAAGGCGATCTCGTCGCCGTATTCTGCCCAATACTTAAATCCGCACGCTTGCGGATGGCGATAGTTACAGCGCAGTGTGTATTCATCCACCACTTCGTTACTCGTTACGCAACAACCGTGGATGTTTATCGGATCGTCCATCAATGCATGAAAAGAGCAACCGGATACCGTTACCTTGCCCGAGCAGCAGGTGATATGCATTCCGTCATCGCGGCCGCTCGAAACGTGCCTGCCGGAGCTTGTATCCGGCAGAAAGTTTACGCCGCGAAAGGAGATATCTCGGCAGAACTGCGCCAGGCATCCCAGGCCGCCGCACGAATGAAAGGTTATGTTTTCTACCACAGTATTTGTGCTTTTTTCGGCAAAAACGCCGGCATGGATGCGCGCGTTATGGCGGATGTTAAGAAGATCGCCAACCCGTATGCCGCAGGGATAATTCGTTTCAAATCTGTAAAGATCTTTTTCAAGCTCATGCACTTTTGTGACAAAAAAATCCCCCGTGGAACGCCTGACGCACATATTCTCGTCAAAGGCAATGAGTCCGCGGTTTGCCCGATACCATTCGTCGGCACCTGTGTCAAATTCCAGAACGCCGTCGCAAAATCTGTGGGGGAAAACCCTGCCGTCGATACAAACGTCAAGATATCGGTCGGCGCAGGCAGAAACCTTTCCTTCTGCCACAAGCGGCTTTTTCCAATTTACGGTAAAATCGCAAAGAGTAATGTTTTCACACTCGTCGATTGTGAATACCTGCATCTGCCCCTCAAGAAAAAGGCGAGCACCGTTGCCGCGAAGAATGCAGTTTTTCATTTTCTTCATACACACCGCAAGAACGCGCCACGGCACGATATCGGAATTTGACAGGCGATAATCGAAACGCATTTCTTCATGAGGGGAAAAATAATAGTCGGCATTTTCAAAAACAAATTCGGTGTCGTATGGATTTTCCTTGAAAAGCTTATAAAGGGCAAGGGTTATATCCGTGCCCGGCAGTATGCCGACGTCTGAAAGATAAATCTTTTTCATATTCGGTCCCTTTTTTTATTTTTCGGTGTAGGTGAAGCTTTCCCACGGGATATTTACGGGCTTTTTTTCGCTGATTATCTCGTCAATGTGGAGAAGAAGGGGAAAATCTTCTGCGCAAAGTATGCCGTCTGCAATATTCTTCTTTACGGCTCTTGCCACTCTTTCGGCAACAACGAGCGATTCAAGGGTGACGCCGTTCAACTGCGCTTTTGCCTTGTCAATGTCAAGCCCCTTGCCGAGAAGAATACCCACGAGTCGGGTTCTTCCGCCGTAAACAGTGACGTAAAGATCGCCCATTCCCACGCAAAGGTTGTTGAGCGAAAGGGCGCTTTGAAAATCGAGAAGACGGTACATTTCCTTTGATGCCTGGCCAAAGACGGCTGCTTGCGAATTGAAATGCAGGGTGTCGTCTCCGAAATTTTTCTGATTGAGTCCTATGGTGAGGGCAATGCCGAGGGCATAGCCGTTTTTGAGCGCCACGGCAGATTCGATACCTGTGACGTCGGTGGTGATGCTGATGTGATAATAGTCAGTCTGCATTATATTGCGCAGTTTTTCAAGTATCCCGATATCTTTGCCACAGAACGAAACCTCGGTTTGATCGTGCGCCACAAGCTCGTAGCTTGTGCAAGGGCCTCCGATGGCGTTGAGCGAAAGCTTTTTGCCGATCGAATCAAGCTTTTTCTGCCAAAGGTCGGGATATGTCAAAAGCTTGCCGTCAGGAGTGTCGAAAAGTCCCTTTGTTACGGTGAGAACAGGCATGTTTTCGGGGATGACAGGGAGAATATTGTCTGCAAACCAGTCAACGCCAAAGCTGCTGACGCCGCCGATAACAAGATCGGCACCGTCAAGGGCGTCCGAAAGTTCTTCGATCTGATAAAAGGATACCCCGTCGGGAAAATCCTTTTCGAATTTAGGATGTCTGTTGCATTTTTTGCAATTTTCTATTATTTCGCGGTCAAGATGTGTGCCGACAAGTCTTACTTCGTTGCCGTTTTCACGGGCAGGGAAAGCAAGGGCGCTGCCCATCATGCCCGAACCAACTATCGTTACTGTTGCCATTGTTTTTGCTCCTTTTGACGAAATGATTTCTTACACAATTATATGATATATAATTCCGCAAGTCAAGGGAAAAAGCAACTTTTTGCTCTCTGTTCTCCGACGCAAAAAGGGCCGTGAAGATGCTTCACAGCTCTTTTGCAAAAACGTCAGATGGTGTAATCAAAGCTTCTCATAAGCTGACTGTAGACGATGAGAAGATTGTTTCTGATAGATTCGGGAATGCCGCGGCTGATACTTGTTTCACTTGAAATGCAACCGTCAAAACCGATGTCGGAAAGCCCCTGCTTAAAGCTCTTCCAGTTGATTTTGCCATAATAGGGGGGCAGATGTTGGTCGCGCTCGCCGTTGTTGTCGTGGATGTGCAGAACTTTGAGAAGTTTTCCGCACAGTCTTACCATTTCTCCGCTGTCGTCACCCGAAACACAGCAATGACCCGTGTCAAGGCAAATGAAGAAGTTGTCGTAGTTAAGCTCTTTTACAAAGTCAACTATGGCAGGAATACCTGCAAGCTTATGCCTTTTTGTGGGCATATTTTCGATGCAGATATTTACGTTGTAGTCCTTTGCATATTCGCAAAGGGCGCTGAAAAATCTTCTGTTTTCTTCGCGTGCAAAGGCGGGGTCGAGTTCTTCTCCCCAGGCATAGGGCATCTGGGGATGAACAACGAGGTTTCTGCCGTCGCCGAGGATGTCGGTGGCTCTGACACAGCGTTTCAGCCATTCAAGGTTGCGGTCAGTATCGCGCCAATCGTCGCCTGCAGGCCATGTGCCGTGCACCTGCGAGAATGTGATGCCTGCCTTGTGAGCCTTTTCTCTGATGGGAAGAAGAGTCTCTCTCAACTCGTCGTCGTTCATCGAGTAGTAGGGATGCTCGGGACGGGAGATACCGCCGAAATCTGCACAGGTAAAACCATGGGACGCCATTTTTTCATAATCCGCGTCTGTAGTGCCGGGGGCATAATAGGCGCTGTCGCACATTCCTATTTTAAGCATTTTTTCGTCCCCTTTCATACCCGCTTGAAAAATTCGAGCTGTTCGCCCGAAGGACCGAGAACGAACGCAATGCGAATGGCGATCTTTTCGGGGTAAGAATCGAGCGGAACGGTTTTGGGTTCTTTGAAAGGTGTTGCGCCTGCCTTAAGGGCGATCTCGTATGCGGCGTCAACGTCGTCACAGCACATGGCAAAGTGCATATATTTTCCTTCTGCCTGATATTCGTCCGAACCGCCTGCGAAAAGCTCGAGTCTTCCGCCGTCGCCGAGATCAAACATCAAAACGCTTCCGTCGCCTTCTCCCCAGCCGACTATTTCCTTAAGTCCGAGAGCTTTATAAAATTCCTTTGACTTTTCAAAATCGTTTGCTTTGAGGGCGATGTGGTGAAAACCGAGCCCTTTTATGATATCGTTTGCCATAGCAAAAACCTCCATTGCTTTTTTATTTACATTATATACTCAAAAACCCCTTTTTTCAAGGCTTTTTTTAAGTATAATAATATGTGAACAAAAAATAAAAGGAGAATTGATATGAAATTTCATATGTACGGCACCTGTGCAGGCACAGAGCCCTTGCGTGGATGGCGCCATCTTTCTTTTTCGATAGAGCGCAACGGTCTGCAGTATTTTTTTGACGCAGGCGAAAGCTGTGCCTACAACGCATATATAAACGGTATTGACGTTGCAAAAACGAGAAGAGTGGTCATTTCCCACACCCACATGGACCACGTGGGCGGACTTGCAAATCTCCTTTGGTATGTAAGAAAGCTCGACTGGCACAAGTACAGCGAGCCTTGTCCCCACATTGATATCCACATTCCCAACCTCGAGACCTACGAGGGTATTATGAAGATACTGAAAAACACCGAGGGCAATTTTGTTTGCAATTTCGAGATCGAGCCGCATCAGGTGTATGACGGACTTGTTTTTGAGGACGAAAACTTTCGTGTGACTGCCTACCACAACACCCATCTGCCCCACGCCGAGGGCGAGGACTGGAGATCCTTCGGCTATCTTATCGAGGGGGACGGCAAAAAGGTCTTCTTCACGGGAGATTACGGCAAGGTATCGGATTTTGCCGATATTCTCAAAGAAAACGAGATCGACCTGCTGCTTATCGAAACGGGCCATCACTCGAGCGAAAAGACTGCAAACACTCTTAAGGAAGCAGGAGTTTGCCCCAAAATGTTGGGATATATCCACAACGGCGAGGATGTTCGCAACGATCCCGAAAACGCCATCCGTGTGACCGAACAGATACTCGGCACAAAGGTTGTTGTTTTCACCGACAATATGGATTTTGAACTGTAATTATATAAAAAGCAAAAGAAAGGGAACCCGAGGGGTTCCCTTGTTTTGTTGATTATTGCTGTTTCAAAAGCGCTTCCTGCTGAGCGGTGACAAGGTGGTAGTAAATACCCTTCTTGTCGATAAGCTCGCGGTGTGTACCGAATTCTGCAAGCCTGCCGTGGTCGAGAACCACCAGTTTGTCGGCGTTGCGCAGGGTGGAAAGTCTGTGGGCGATGGCAAAGGTGGTGCGGTTTTTTACCACCTTGTTTATGGCGTCCTGAATAAGCTTTTCGGTTTCGGTGTCAAGAGCAGCGGTCGCCTCGTCGAGGATAAGTATGCGCGGATCGTGGATGAGCGCACGGGCAATGGCAATTCGCTGACGTTCTCCGCCCGACAGCGAAAATCCTTTTTCGCCGACCATTGTGTTATAACCCTCGGGGAGATTGAGGATAAATTCATGCGCATTGGCAAGTTTTGCCGCGTTTATTATCTCCTCATTTGTGGCATGGGGGTTGGCATAGCGGATATTGTCACGCACCGAGCCCGAGAAAAGATGGGTTTCCTGTAACACAACACCCATCTGCGAACGCAGAGCGTTTTGCGAAATATCCTTGATATTTACTCCGTCGATGGTTATCTCTCCCGAGCTTACGTCATAAAGGCGCATGATCAGGTTGATAAGGGTTGTTTTTCCGCATCCCGAATGACCGACAATGCCGATCATTTCACCCTTTTTTATTTCGATGTTGATGTTTTCGAGAACGGGGTTGTAGGAATCGTAGCCAAAGGTTACGTTTTTGATGCTGACGTCACCTTCAATGCGGATATCGATGGGAAGACCGATATCGGAAACTTCGGGTTCTTCCTCGAGGATCTCGAAAATCTTGCTCAACGAGGTGGTGAAAAGCGATATGTTGTTGGGGATATTGGTTATCTGCATCAGCGGCTCGTAGATGATGCTTGAATAGCTGGTGAACTGATTGAGGGTACCCACCTGCATCGTGCCGCCGAAAAGCAGAATGTTTCCGTAGAGGATGATGAGATAGTTGCCGAAACCGATCACCCAACCGACGATGGGGAAGAAGGTGTCGTAAAATTTAGAGTTGGATTCGTCCTGATCCGCCTGGTTTTCGGTGCATTCGTTAAATTCGCCGACGGCGGCTTTTTCGTTGCCGTAGGATTTAACAACGCGCATACCGTCAAGAATGTCCTGCAGTTTGCGGTTGGTACGCTGACCGAGAATCCACGCGCGCACGTTGCGGCGGCGCATGACCTTGCGGAAAAGGGTTATTGCCGTTATCGCGATGGGTACCGGCACGAGCACAAAAAGGCTCATAAACGGATCCATCATCAAAAGAAGCACCAGGGCAAGAACAAACGAGAAGAGTTGGGCGAAATAGGTGGGCAGAAGATTTGTCATAAAGTTTTGCACCACGTTTACGTCGTTGTTGATTCTTCCCATGAGGTCGCCTGTGGACTTTTTCTGGATCGAGGACATCGAAAGAGTCTGGATTTTTTCAAAAAGCACCGTGCGCAGCATCTGGGTAAATTTGTTACCTGAGATAGCTGCAATCCTGTTTCGTACAACAACGGTGGCGCGATGGAAAATGTCCAGCGTGACGATGCACAGAATTATGGTGATAAAGTGCACGAGGGTCTCGCTGTTTCCGATGTCAACCGACGGATTCTGGATGAAATTGTTGATAGCGATTTTTTGTATTACCGGCAGAATGAACCTGAAGGCAACCGAGATCATGACCGTGATAAGGGGAACGAGCATCATCAGACGCAGACCCTTGGTCATTGCCCAAAGCTTTTTGTAAACCACCTTTTTGTCCTGACAGTAGGGGCAGAAGTGGGTGTTTGAGATAAAAGGTCTGTTGCATTTGGGGCAGAATTTTTCGGGCTCGCTGTTGGTTATGGGTTCGTTTGATGCGCGCTCTGCCAAAAGCTCGCAGGCTTTTACCATAACGGTGTATCTGGGCATATGCCGCGCCGTAACAAAGCGGCAGAGCAGAGTCGTATCGCCATCCACCTTGGCATAAAAGCCGCACGAACCGTAGAGTATTTCTGTGGAAAAATCCGAGCATTTTGAAAGGTCGAATTTGTTTTCGAGCTTTTCGCCGCGGATTTTGTAGATATATTTGTCGGTAAAGACCATATATCCGTCGTTTATAAAGCTGTCGCCCTCGATATTGTAGGGCAGACAGTACATAAGCTTTTCGTCGTTTGAGCGCGCCTGTTCGAAGACTTCTTTTTGCTTCTTTGGCAGCTCATATAAAAGTTTCATACCGTCACCATGCCTTTCGGTTAGGTCTTTTTGTTATCAGAGATAGATCTCGATCTTTTTGTAGCTTGCCTTGTCAAGAGCCTCAGGGGAGGGAATGATAAAGCAGTTGCCGTCCATGTCCGATATGAGGACGCTTCCGTTTTCAAGCTTGCGGAAGTTGGAATAGGGGTTGTTGAGAACAAAGGTGGTTTTTCCTGCGCTGGTCATGGCTTCGCAATAGGAATATCCGAATTTTTCCTTCATGGAAAAGATCTTTGTTATCTCGGGGGTAAAATATCTTCTGTCAAGCTCGGTGTTTAAAAGTTGCACCGTCGCTTCGTCGAAATCCGCAAGATTTTTTATCATGCCAATCTCGGCGCCGTTTCCACGGCGCTTGGTGTTGGGTTCGCGGATGGATATGTATTCGTCGGGGTTCGAAACGGGAAACGAGCGGATGATGACAACGCGCTCAAAGGTTTCGGTTTCTCCGTTTTTGTTTTTCAGTTCCAGCGAAACAAGTCCGCCCGATGACAGGAAAAATCTGGCGTTTTCCATGGTCAGAGGCACGCTTTCGCGCTTGTTGAACATCGCCTCTATCTCTTCGTCGGTGTAATCTTCGGTCACTTTCGGCTTGGTATCGGCCTTTTTTGTTTCTGTTGCTGTCGGCATTAAAATTCTCTCCTTTCGGTCGGGAACTTAAAGTCCCTGCATTACCCTGTTCATCTGTTCGTTCTGCAGGGTGTAAAGGTTGTAATATACGCCTTTTCTTTCAAGCAGTTCTTCGGCGGTGCCCATCTCAACAAGCTCACCGTGCTCTATTGCCATGATATAATTGCAGTTTTTGAGGGTGGAAAGTCTGTGGGCGATGGAAATGGTGGTTCTGCCTTCGATAAGCTTGTCGATGGCGGCAGAGATTTGCTTTTCGGTTTCGTTGTCCATGGCGGCGGTTGCTTCGTCAAGAATAAGGATCGACGGCGACATCAGAAGGGCGCGGGCAATCGAAATTCTTTGTCTTTCACCGCCTGAAAGAGAGCGCGAACCGATGCCAACCATTGTTTCGTAGCCCTCAGGCAGACGCATGATAAAATCGTGGGCGTTGGCGGCAGTGGCAGCGGCAATGACCTCCTCCATGGTCGCCTCGGGTTTTGCATAGCGGATATTGTCAGCTATCGTTCCGCCGAAAATGAAGACTTCCTGCGACACGATCGAAACGTTTTTGCGCAGAACGTCAAGGCTGATATCCTTTACGTTCACGCCATCTATCGAGACAGTACCCGATATTACGTCATACATACGGGTGATGAGGTTTGCAACGGTGGATTTTCCCGAACCTGTGTGTCCCACAAGGCCGACGTGGTCGCCTTTTTTGATATCAAAGGTGATATTGTTAAGAATGGGGCGGTTGGGGGTGTAATGGAAGCAAACTCTGTCAAACGAGATGTTGCCCTCGATCTTTTCGGGCTTGTGGGGGTCTTTTGCATCGGTGATATCGGGAACTGTGTCGAGCACCTCAAACATTCTTTGTGCCGAGTTTATGGTGTCGGTGATAAGGTTGGTGAAGGTCGAGAAAAAGTCGAGCGGACCAAAGATCATTCCGAGATATCCGATGTACGTGGCGAGCTGACCGTAGGTCATTTTTCCGCCCATAACGGTGATACCGCCAAATCCCCAGATCGCCTGCGAGGTGATGCCGATGAGAAGACCGACAACCGGGAAGAGCAGCACCGTGATAAGGTTTGTGCGAAGGTTTGCCTTACAAAGTTTTTCGTTGTAGTTGATGAAACGGTTGGTTTCGTCGGCTTCTTTTGCAAAAGCTTTTACAACGCGTGCACCACCCAAAACGTCGCCGAGCATGGCGTTGAGCGAGGAGGATCTTCTCCACTGGCGGGAATAAGAGCTCCACAGTTTCGGAAGCATGAATCTGAAAAGGCAGATGATGATGGGGATGGGGATGAAAACGATGAGTGTCAGCTTTACGTTTATCGAGAAAAGGAAGATCGTAAGACCGACGAAGTTGAGAATGTTTACGATAAGATATGGGATACCGCCGGTGTAGAAATTTTTGATCTTAACGGCGTCGTAGTTTACACGGGTTACAAGGCGTCCCGTCGGGTGCTTGTTGAAATATGCTATTGAAAGATCCGACATTGCTTTGAAGATATCGGTTTTCATGTTTTTTGTGACTCGGGTGGACATGCGCGCATTGGCACGGTTGGAGGTGATGCTGACGCACAGCGAGATGATGGCAAGCAGCACGATGACGGCAACGACGGCGTAAACGTTTGAAATGTCACGGAGTCGGCCGTTTACCTGCACGGCATTTGGCGAATCCTTTTTGTTGCCGGTTATCACAAGGTCGTATCTTTGTGCATCATCGGGGGTTGTATTGTCGGCATAAACGTATTTTGAAGCGGATTGCGGATCTTGAGACAAAACGAATTTTCCGTTTTCCGCCTCGTCGTAGTAATAATACTTTCTGCTTGTCAGCACCGTCAGAAAATCGCCGATCTTGCCAAAGAAGCCTTCGCTTTCAAGCTTCAGCTCTTCGTGCTCGACAAAAACGTTGGGATCGGTGGTAGAAACCACCTGGTCGTACATCAGCTGACCCGTAAGTATCGGCGACATCAGCGAGATCATGGACGTCAGCACAAGACAGATGACAAGGGTGATAAGCTGTAATTTGAAAGGCTTGAAATATGCCAGAAGGCGGATGAGAAGACCTTTGCGGTTTACGCAATTTGTACAGATCCTGCGGGTCTGATCTTCGTAAACCGTGCCGCACTTGGGGCATTTTGCATGGAACTGCTCGAATATCGGATCGTCTTCGGTGACTATCTCGCCCACGTTAAGACGTTCCCAAATGTGCACGAAAGCAAAAAGCCTGCCCTTGCACGCATTCGTACAAAAACCGATAATCTCTGTTTTTCCCTCTTTTGCGGCGTTTTCGCAAGCCCTTTCGAACTCTTTTTCGTTCGATCCTTCTGAAAAAAGGATAGGGTTTTTTACCGCGTATGCAAGCAGGGCATTCGAGGTGCAGTAGTTATCTATGTACGGATTTACGAGCATGGCAAGCTCAAATTCGTCGTATTTTTGTTTTCCTGTGTCGTATCTGCAAAGACGTTTTCGCTTTTTGTCGATTACAAGGAGGGTTTCGCCAAAATTTCCGTCGGTGTCAAGGTCAAAGCGGATGGCGGCGAGGATATTGTCTTTTTCAACGCCGCGGCCGGCAAAAACCTTGGTTTGTTCTTCGGTCAGAAAATATACAGGCAACATTTAAGGATCACTCCTTTTTCTGTCGAATACGGTAAAAATCTTTTCCGTTTGGGGCATTATAACATTATGAGAAAAAAATTTCAACTGTCAAAACAGACAAAATATATTTTTTTATTTATCTATTTTGACATATATTTTCAGATGGTTGTTTTTTCGTTGAAACAGAGCTTTTTTATACCGAGTGGGGACAATATCGAAAAATGACATTTTTTTCATCAAAAATTGTCATTTTAGATTGTCAAAAAGCGATTTTTGCGAAAAAAACGCTTGACTATGAAACTTTTGATTGCTATAATCGTATGGTAACAAAAAACAAAGAGGAAATCTATGATAAACGAAAAAATGGAGATATTCCGCGATAATCAGTTGGCGGTGTCGGTTCAGCACAGTATCAACGTAAATCAGTTTATCACCGTGCCCCATCTGCATTATCATTACGAGATATATTACAACATCAACGGCGGAAAAAGCTTTCTTATAGAAAACGAGTTTTACGAATGCGGTCCGCGGGATCTTTTCGTTATTCCCAAGACTCACATCCACAAGGTGGTGGCAGAAAAAAATATGCCCTACGAAAGATGCGTTATACACATTGACGACGAGATTATTTCGTCGGTCAATTCCATGCCCCAGATGAATTCCTGCCTGTCGTGGCTTGACGAGGTGGGTACAAAGTATCCCCGAAAAGTGCGCCTTTCGCAGTCACGCCACGAAAAATTTATGATGCATATCCGCGAGTACGACCGTCTTGACGAAGTGGGAAACGAGCTGATGCTTTATTCAAAGCTTCTTGAGATACTCGCTTTTGCCCGTGCGGAATTTGGCAGTAGCCCCTGCGATGATAAAAGCGCCGTCCCCGAAAGCTGGTCGGACAAGGCGCTGGGTTATATCGAAAAAAATTTCAGAAAGATCAGTGTTCTCGGAATTGCCACAAGCCTTTATGTGAATGAGGACTACCTGAACAAGGTTTTTAAGGCGGAAACGGGCATTACCCTTAACAACTACATAATCCTGCGCAAGATTGCCGAGGCAAAAAAGCTTTTGTATCTCGGTCATTCGGTAAAAGAGACCTGCGTTTTGTCGGGATTCAACGATTATGCAAATTTTATCCGCACCTTCAAGCGCATCGAGGGCTGTTCTCCCGGAAGCTTTGAGATCAGAAAGGCGACATCGGAGGTTTTTAATTCCAAAAAATGATAAAAAAGAGATGCAAAAAAGATTTTGCATCTCTTTTTTCCTTTGCGGCAAAGTCCATAAAATATAGACAGACTTTTTTGAAAAAGTTGTTTACAGACACACGATTATATGTTATAATTACTATAAATTATCTTTTCAAATCGGAAAAAGATGACGTTTTTGCCCAAAAAACAATTTTTGGTCCGATCAAAATAAATTTTTATTCCGGAAAAGGAGAAAATTATGAAAAAAAGCCTATCTTTTCTGCTGACGGTGTGCTTGCTTTTGTCGTGCATCCCCATGGTGCTGATGGCAGGCGCCGCAAATCTTAACGGATTCGGTCAGCAGACGGTTGAATTTTCCGAGCTGAATCCTTCGTCTGATGTCAGCGCCTACAACAGTTCTGTCAAGACCTTCAAGGGTGACAGAGTGCGTGCCATCACCCGCGCATCAGACAGTGTGGGCACGGCTTTCAACCTTTACAAGCTGTCGCGTATCAACGACAAAAACGGCGAATGTATCCCGGTTGAAACGGCAAACTATATCGTCATCAAGTATTATTACGAGTCGTCTGCACAATCCCCCTCGCTTGTCGGCAACCGCATGAGCTGGCTTCAGGAAAAGGTAGTTCCCGAAAACGCCCTGACCGCCACCGAAAGCGCAGGACAGTCGGCAAGGGTTTATTCAAGAGACGGCATGGTGGCAAACCAGTGGGCAACCGTTACCATTCCGCTTATCACAGATGCAGGCTATGCCGCAGCACAGCAAGCTTTTAACGCCCGCGGAAGGTTTTTCCTGCATCAGCTCAAGCTTTATCCCTTTGAGCGTGATATGGCAAAGGGCGAAACTCTTTACATAAAAGAGATCACCGTCCAGAGCTGGGACCCCGAAAACAAAAACGCTTTTTCGGAAAGAACCGTACGATACTATGATTCTTACGAATCGGCGGAGAACGGCGCAGAACCTCTTCGCACCGTTACCACCGAGGACATGAAAAAGATAAAAATTGTGGATTATATGGGGCAGGTTCCCGAGAATGCTGAATTTATGGCATGGAAATGTACCCACGACGGCAAGCTTGTCAACCCCGGCGAGTTTTACACCATCCTTGCAGGCAAGGACATTGCTTTCGTTCCTATTTTCAAATACACCTACGATTTTTCGGGTGTTAGTTCGGCTTACATCAACGGCTACGAGGACGGAACCTTTAGACCGCAGAACAACGTAACGCGTGCCGAAGCGTGCAAGATCATCGCTTCTCTCATCAACCCGCAAGGGCTTTTTATGGGCGACACGGCTTTTTCTGACGTGACAAGTGCAAACTGGTATTATAACGCAGTCACCACCCTTGAAAACGCGGGTGCGCTCACCATATGGAACGGAAATTTTGAAGCGCAGACTCCCATAAAGCGTCACGAGCTTGTGGAGATAATCTACGCCCTTGTTGATGATGGCGGAAAGAGCCTTAAGATCTTCACCCTTAATGACATTGACAAAAATGACAGATTCTTTGACGCTGTTATCTACGGCGTTGCCAACGGAATCATCACGGGCTACGAAGACAAGACCTTCAGACCCGAAGGCAACATCACCCGTGCAGAAACAGTCACCGTTATCAACCGCCTGATCGGCAGAATCTACAACGAAAACACGACGGCGACATCCAAATTCTCGGACGTCGAAGGGCATTGGGCAAAGGGACAGATTCTTGCTTCCTCCGCAGCTGCCGCCGACGGAATATGGACCGCCAAGGGCGCAGAGGCAGAATACGTTCTGACAGGAACAAGAGCCTCCGAAGCTATTCCGGCACTTCAGGAACAGGCAAAAAATCTTTCGGGTGATGCCATCCGCCGCGGCGTTGACGCCATCTCAGAGCAGATGAAGAAAAACGTCATGTCGACAGGCAACACCGAAGAGTATTATGCCGACAAGATGACAGGTCAGAAATGGTATGTTTCCGAAAAAAACGGCAACGACGAAAACGACGGTAAATCCCCCGAAAAGCCTTTTAAGACCATTGCGGCTCTCAATGCAAAGGCGAGCCTTGCAAAGGGTGACGCCGTGCTCTTTGAACGCGGCGGACTTTACCGCGGAAGCATCACGGTGACCCAGGGAGTTATCTACGGTTCGTACGGTGAGGGCGAAAAGCCCGTGCTTTCGGGTTCTGTCAAGAACTATGCCAACCCCGACCTTTGGGAAGAGACCGACAAGGCAGGCGTTTACAAGCTTAAGGAGACCATCGTCAATGTAGGTATCATGGCGCTTGACCACGGACTTCACGATTACGGCAACTACGACGCCCTTTACGGCAAAAACAGAGTAAGAAACATCAGTAGTTATCAGAGCCTTAACGGCGATTTGCAGTTCTTCTCGAACGCCGACACCCTCTATTTCATGAGCACCGAGGGCAACCCCGGCGAAAGATTCAAGTCGATCGAGATCGGCACCAAGGAAAGAGTTTTTGGCGGTTACGGAAGAAACAACATTTTTGATAACCTCAGCATCAGAAACTGCGGTTCACACGGTATCGGTCTTCAGAGCTCGACAGATATCACCGTTACAAACTGCATTTTCTCGTGGCTGGGCGGTTCGCTTCTCGGAAACTACGGCGAGACCACCACACAGTACGGCAACGCCGTCGAGATCTTTGGCAGCTCCAACAGATACAACGTCAAGAACAACTGGATATATCAGATCTACGACACCGCCATTACCCACCAGGGAAACCAGGCTTCGATGATGAATATCAATTATTCCGAAAACCTTATGGAATATTGCCACTGGGGAATCGAATGCTGGGTCAAGAAAGCAGGCGGAAATGCCCTTATCAACAATGTAAAGGCGGAATACAACGTGATGCGCATGGGCGGCTACGGTTGGGGCTCGATTGTTTCCACCAGAACGACGGGGGCTGTCCTTTACACCTACGGTATCATGGAGGGAACCAACAAGAACCTTCAGTGTAACTATTCGATCTTTGACCGCTGTGCCGGAAGCCTTATCGGCGTTGTTGCACCGTCGACAGAAACCTACAACGGTAATATCTTCATCCAGCACAACGAAAATTCGCTGGGCAACCTTAAGGGTATAAGCAAGAGCGCCACCAAGAACGGAGCACAGGATATTTACGAAAACCTCGGCGACGAAAACCTGGTCTTTGTTCTTGCTCCGGCAGAAAAATAAAAAGCATATTTTTTGTGACATCCGCAATCCCGCAATAGCGCCTTCTCGGATGTCACAACTGTATAAAGGAGAAAAATATGAAAAAACTGGTATCTTTACTCTTATTTTTTACAATCATTGTGTCCTGCGCGTGCTTCGTCCGTGCTGACGAATACGAGTACATTCCGAGCTCGGTAGGAAAAAGCGACGTTTCATATTCGCTTCTCAGCGCCTTTGAAAACGACTATTCGGGATATGAAAGCACCCTCGACGTTTATGAGGACAAAAACGTCCGCGTTATAAAGCGCAACGGCGAACCGACAACAAGCACCGATTTTTGCCTTTACAAATGGGGACACATGACAGACGCCGACGGCAACTATATTCCCCTTGAAACATCAAACTACATCGTTATTGAATACTACTATGACACCCCCGATAAAAACCCAGCCCTCGAGGGCAACCGCATGTATTGGATGCAGGGCAGAATCACTCCTGCAGACAATCTCGGTGAAATAATAGAATTCGGATGGGGACACAAGATATATTCCAACCCCATGGTTGCCAACGAGTGGAGCACCCTTGTTTTCCCTCTTATTGACGACAAAAACTATTCTGACGGTCAGGTAAAATACAGCATGGAGGGTCTTCATTATCTCCACCAGATGAAGCTTTTCCCCCTCGAAAAGCATATGGGTCCCGACGATGCTCTTTATCTCGGTGACATTACAATCCAAAGCTGGGATCCTGCCGAAGGCATGCCCGAAACCACAAGAACCTTAAGCTTTTACAATTCAGAAAGCGACCTTGCATCGGGTGCAAAGCCTATTTCTGAAATAAAGGCAAAGGACCTTGAAGAGGTTACCATCCCCGCTTTTTCGGGCAAAGCTCCTGAAAACACAGAGTTTGTTTGCTGGGTAAACACCTTTAACGGCAAAGAAACAAAGGTTGGCTCGACTTATAAAATAAACAGTGGTGACGACGTTGAATTTTTCCCCGTGTTCGGCTTTAAGTTCAAGCCCGGAAGCGTCACAAGCGCATATATCAACGGTTATCCCGACGGCACATTCCGTCCCCAGAACAACGTAACTCGTGCCGAAGCCTGCAAGATCGTGGCATCCATCATCAATCCCGACGGCAAGGCGATGGGAAAAACAGCTTTCTCTGACGTTTCGGAGGCGGATTGGTACTACGGTGCGGTTACCACCCTTGAAAGCTTTGGAGCTCTCGATATTTTCGAAGATAAATTTTCTGCCGACACTCCCATAACAAGAGCAGAGCTTGTGCAGATAATATACAACATCTCCGCAAGAGGCGGACAGAACAAGAAAATCACCGTTTTCAGCGACGTTGATGTAAAAGATCCGTGCTTTGACGCAGTTATGCATTCTGCGGCATACGGCATAATCACAGGCTACGAGGACAAGACCTTCAAGCCCGATGCAAATATCACAAGAGCCGAAACCGTAACTGTTATCAACCGCCTTATCGGCAGAGTTTTCAACGAAAAGGCAGAGGATGCATCGAAGTTTTCGGACGTCGAAGGCCATTGGGCAAAGGGACAGGTGATTGCCTCTGCGTCAGTTGAGGCCGACGGACTTTTCGGCGCGGCAAAGGCGGACTCGGACGAATACGTTCTTTCGGGTACCAGCGCGAAGGATTATATCATGGCGCTCCACGATCAGTCGGCGCACCTTTCGGGTGATGCTATCCGTCGCGGAATCGACACCGTTTCCGAGCAGATGAAAAAGGATATCCTCTCGACAGGCAATACAGAAGAATACTACGGCGACAAGATGACCGGTATCAAGTGGTACGTTTCCGAAAAGAACGGCAACGATGCCAACGACGGCAGAAGTCCCGAAACTGCGGTTAAAACCATTGCGGGACTCAACGCAAAGATCCGTTTTGGCGGCAAGGGAACCGCAATTCTGTTTGAGCGCGGCGGACTTTACCGCGGACAGATAATGATGAGCTCGGGCTACATCTATGGCGCATACGGCGAGGGCGAAAAGCCGATTATCACCACAGCAAAGAAAAACTATGCCGATCCTGCCCTTTGGGAAGAAACCGATGTTCCCAACGTATATAAGCTCACCGAAAGCACCTACAACATCGGTATTATATGCTTTGACCACGGTCTTTACGATCACGGCAACTACGACGCTCTTTACGGCAAAAACAGAATTTACGGTTCGAATATCAGCAGCTACGACGCTCTCCTTGAGGACCTCGAATTTTTCTCGTGCGACAGAGTGCTTTATCTCAGAAGCGACAAGGGCAATCCCGGCGAAAGATTTAAGTCGATCGAAATGGGCGACAGAACCGACATTTTTGACGGAAACGGCAACGATGTTATCATCGACAACATCAGCATGAAATACACCGGCGCCCATGGTGTCGGCAGCGGCAGTTGCAAGAATCTCACCGTTACAAACTGCGAATTTTCGTGGCTTGGCGGCTCGCTTCTCGGAAACTACGGCGAAACTACAACCCAGTACGGCAACGCAGTTGAGATCTACGGCGATTGCAACGGCTATTATGTAAAGAACAATTGGATGTATCAGATCTACGACACTGCTATCACCCACCAGGGTATCAACTATCAGATGCACCACATCGAATACGAAGAAAACCTTATGGAATACTGCCACTGGGGAATAGAATGCTGGACACGTGCCGAGGGCGGATCGCCTGCCATGAGTGATTACAACTCGAGATTCAACGTTCTGCGCAACGGCGGATACGGCTGGGGATCGATCGTAACAAAGCGTCAGGATTCGGCACGTCTTTATTCCTTCTCGACGGTTGAGGGCAATAATTCGGATATGTACTGCCAATACACCATCATCGACAGATGCTCGGGTTATCTTCTTGATATTGCCAAGACCTCCAGCGAACAGTTCTATTCGAACATCTACGTTCAGGACGAGGGACACGTTCTCGGCGGACTTAAGGGCGGCCACACCAACGCTTCTGAATCCGGCGCAAAGCTGATTGCGGAAAATCTTGGCGACGACAACTGTGTATTTGTGCTTGTTGAAAACGACTGATTTTAAAACTTCCTGATGAGAGGAAACTGCTTATGAAAAAAACAATCGTTGTCCTTGCGGTTTTTCTGATATTTGCGACGCTTGTCACGGCAAGTGCCAAAGAAGCAGAAAATCTGAACATTTTCGGTCACAACACCGTTCCATGTACAAATATATACGGCTTTGAAGAAAATTACGATGGTTACGAGACCGGCATCGATTATTTTGACGGAAAATTGGTGCGCGTGATAAACCGCAACGGCTCGGATGAAACGGCAACCGGATTCAATATGTATTCGTGGGAGCTGATAAAAGATTCTCAGGGAAATTTTGTACCCGTAGAAACGGCAAATTACATCGTTGTGGATTATTATTATCATTCTCCCGATGAGGAGCCGGCCCTTGTGGGAAACCGCATGGGCTGGGTGCAGGGAAGGGTTGTCCCGCGCGATAATCTTTCCGAAAAGCTTGCCTTTGCATGGAACACCAAGGTGATGTCCACCCCAATGGTGGCAAACAAATGGGACAAGCTTGTGATATCGCTGAAAGATGACAAGACGGCCTTTGCCACTCTTGAAAAATACAGGAAAAAGGGAGCTCATTTCCTTCATCAGTTCAAATTTTATCCGATCGAGCGTGATATGGGGAAAAACGATGTCCTTTATATCGGGGACGTCACCTTCCAAAGCTGGGACCCGCGTGAAAAAATGCCCGATGCCGAAAGAAAGCTGACCTTTTTGACCTGTGGCAAGGATGAAAGCTTTGTTATTTCAGCAAAGGATCTTGAATATGTTACACTTCCCGAATACAAGGGCGAGCTTCCCCAAAACGCCAGACTTTCGGGCTGGGAAAACAGCTACGACGGCAGAATATATCATCCCGGCGAAAGCTATCGTCTGCTTGCGGGGTGTGACGTTAGCTTTGTGCCGAAACTGCGCTATTCGTTTGACTTTTCGGCGCTTGACGGAGCATATATAAACGGCTACGAGGACGGAAGCTTCCGCCCGCAAAACAGCATTACAAGGGCAGAGGCGTGCAAGATCATCGCGTCTTTGATAAACCCCGAGTCAAAAGCTTTTTCATCGGCAAGTTTTTCCGACGTTTTGCCCGATGCGTGGTATTACAATTCGGTGGCAACACTTGATAACATCGGCGCTTTCGAGGATGTCTGGAAGGGAACGTTAAATCCTAACGAGCCGATAACCAGAGCCGAATTTATTCAGCTTGTCTATTCGGTGTGCGACGGCAAAGGACAGAACGAAAAGTATACGGTGGTAAGCGACCTTGTTCCTGCGGATTTTTGCTATGATGCGGTTATGTACGCCATGAACGAGGGAATCATCACAGGCTACGAGGACGGCAGTTTCAAACCGCTGAACAAGATAACAAGAGCGGAAGCCGTAACGATAATCAACCGCCTTATTGGCAGAGTTTTCAACGAAAACGCCCTTGCGGCACAAAAATTTTCGGATATCGAAGGTCATTGGGCAAAGGGACAGATAATCGCCTCGGCATCAAAAACTTCCGACGGGAATTTTGAAAAAAACAATACGAAAAAGGAATATGTCCTTTCGGGAAGTTCGGCAAAGGATTATATCACCGCCCTTTATGAACAGTCAGACGTCCTTTGTGCCGATGCTGTCCGCCGAGGAATAGACACCGTTTCCGAACAGATGAAAAAGGATATCCTTTCGACGGGCAACACCGAAGAGTATTATGCCGACCGAATGACGGGACAGAAATGGTACGTTTCGGAAAAACACGGCGATGACAACAACGATGGAAAAACTCCGCAGACTGCCGTCAAGACCATAACGGGGCTTACGGGCAAAATGCGTTTTCCCGTCAAGGGAACGTCGATTCTGTTTGAGCGCGGAGGGGTATATCGCGGTCAGACAAATGTGACCCCCGGTATGATCTACGGCGCATACGGCGAGGGCGAAAAGCCGGTGCTCACAGGTTCGCTCAAAAACTATGCCGACCCGTCGCTGTGGGAAAAGACCGATGTCGAAAACGTGTACGTTCTTAAAGAAAAGCTGACGAACGTGGGCATCATCTGCTTTGACCACGGACTTTACGATTACGGCAACTATGATGCCCTTTACGGCAAAAACAGGATCTATGGCAAAAATATCAGCAACTATTCGTCTCTGCTTGAGGATCTTGAGTTTTATTGTGATGTCGACACCCTTTATGTCAGAAGCGACGGCGGAAATCCCGGTGAAAGATTCCAATCGATAGAGATAGGTAACACCGTAAGAATTTTTGACGGTGCCGCCGCAGACAGCGTGGTTTTTGACAATCTTTCGATGAGAAACACGGGAACGCATGCCATAGGTCTGCGCTCGTGCACCAATATCACCGTTACCAACTGCGTTTTCTCGTGGCTTGGCGGATCGCTTTTGGGAAAGCACGGCGAGACCACCACTCAATACGGCAACGCCATTGAAAATTATGGAAACACCGACGGTTTTTATGTAAACAACAACTGGATGTATCAGATATACGACACTGCCGTTACCCATCAGGGTTCGGATTCTGCCATGGAAAACATTGAATATTCCGAAAACCTTATGGAATATTGCCATTGGGGAATAGAATGTTGGCAGACGGGAGAGAAAACCTGCCGCCAGAAAAACTATCGCTCGCGCTACAACCTTTTGCGCAACGGCGGATATGGTTGGGGCTCGATCGTTACTGACAGACAGGAGCTGGCAAGGCTTTATTCTTTTTCCAGAGTCAACGGAAAAAACGAGGATATGCTTTGTGAATACACCATCATTGACAGATGCTCGGGATTTCTTATTGACGTAGACGCGAATTCAAAAGAAAAATTCAGCCACAACATCTATGTTCAGGACGAGGACAAAACGGTTGGCGGATTGAAGGGCGACGGAGCATCCGCCTGCCGAGACAGCGCATATCAGATAAAAAAGAAGCTCGGCGACGAAGACTGTGTTTTTGTGCTGATACCGAGAAAATAACATACCTGACCCATGGCTATCCTGCCATGGGTCTTCATGTTGTTGCGCCCAAAACAGACAGTGTGAAAAGAAATATGCCCGTCAGAATATTAGGCAGCATCAGAAAACCCCTTGTTTTTTTGTCGTCCGAAGTCAAAAGAAGCACCGCCGAAACAAAGAGCTGGACGGCAGAAAAAGCCGCAGCAAAAAAGCAGGCTCGGTTTTCGAAAAGAAGTACGTGGACGATGAGAAACAGGGCGTTTGAAAAACCGAAAAAATATAGATTGACAAATCGGTTTTTTTCGCAGATCAGGGCACAATATATTCCGAAAAACAATTGGGACAGTCGCGAGATGCCGAAAAAAGCCGTTTTTATCACTTTTCCGCCTTCAAAAACTCCTTGCAAAAAGAAAGCGTCTGCTCCTGCTTCTGTCAGATATTGTGCCAGCAGACAGACCGACAGAGATATTGACGAGAATGTTAAGAAAGATATGGGATTTTTCATGGAGAATTTTCCTTGCCGTTATATCAAAAATAGGGTGTTGTTTATTGACTTTGGTGCAAAAATAATATATAATATAGAATGTATAGGAATTGCCGCACGGACATTTGCCGAAAGCTTCCGTGACAGCGAAACATACCATATTTATTTTTAACGGAAAGAGTGAAATTATGCTTCTTGATCTGATACAATCGGGCTTTGAAACAAGCCTTCTCATCGACGTTTTGCTTTCTATCCCCATTATCCTGCTTTCTCTTTCGGTGCACGAAAGCGTGCACGCAATTGCCGCGAATGCCCTCGGCGACCCGACGGCGCGGAATCTTGGCAGAATAACCCTTAACCCCGTAAAGCATTTTGACCTTTACGGTTTTCTCTGCATGCTCGTTTTCGGCTTTGGTTGGGCAAAGCCCGTGCCGATAAGCACGAGATATATGAAAAACGGAAAATGGGGCTTTGTGGTGTCGGCGCTTGCGGGACCTTTTTCCAACTTTTTGCTTGCCTTTGTTATGGCGATCGTTTACGTCATCGCTTTCATCATTATGTCGCACCTTGCGGTGGCGGTTGCTGTTTCGGGCACGGTTTTCAATCTGATCCTGCGCTTTTTTGAGATCGGCATTTTCATGAACGTTTCGCTTGCCGTTTTCAATATGCTTCCCGTTCCGCCCCTTGACGGTTCGCGCCTTCTCACCGCTCTTATCCCCAGACGCTGGGCGATGTTCGTTTTCAAATACGAGCAGATATTCATGATGGCGCTGCTGGCTCTTCTTTATTTCGGCGCATTTTCGGGCATTCTTTCGACAGCAACGGGTGCTGTGGCAGGTTTTATTCTTGATACGGTAAACCTTATTCCGATCGACGGGCTTATCAATGAAGAAGGACTTTACAAAATCCGCATGAGTATGTTAGGAATGTGAGATCAGACAGTATGACAGATATAGAAACACTTGACGGCGAAATCGAATATGCCGCAAAAAACGACGGTGAAATATCGCTTTTTGACGCCGAAGAGGACGATTCTCCGAAATTTAAACTTGAAATTTTCGAAGGGCCTCTCGATCTTCTTTTGTCGCTTATTGCGAAGAATAAGGTCAACATCTACGACATTCCCATCGCGGTGATACTTGACCAGTACATGGAATATATCCACGAGATGGAAATGTTCAACATGGACGTTGCCTCCTCGTTTATCGTCATGGCGGCGCGGCTTATGCTGATCAAATCCCGTATGCTTTTGCCGGTGCAGAAGGACGAGGAGGACCCACGGCAAGAGCTTGTGGATATGCTTCTCGAATATCAGCGCGCCAAAAAGACTGCAGAGGTTTTGCACGACCGTGAATTTACATATTGGGGACGCTATGAAAAGCCTGCCGAGGACATTGGCGTCGACCCCGAATACAAGCTTACCCACGACATAGAGATACTGAAAGAGGCTCTTCATCGCATTCTTGCCCGAAACGATGAGCTGGAGGAAAATACCCTTGAGATGGAGCAGAACATCGGCAAGCATCTTACCGCCACCCGTCAGGTCAGCGTCGGCGAAAAGATTGTGAGCGTTTTGAAAAGCCTTGCAAAAAAGGACAAGCAAAGACTCGACAGCTTTTTTGACAAGGTTCAGAGCCGAGGCGAGGTGGTGGCAACGTTTCTTGCCCTGCTCGAGCTGATAAAGGGCAAGCGAATCAGCATCACCTATTACAGCGATAACTATTCCGATTGCGATATCACCCTGAACCGCGAGGTGGAGGACGAATATCAGCCTCTCGGAGAAAACGGAGATATGGAAAACAATGAATAATCAACAGGTGTTCGACGGCATCGTCGATCTTGAATATATAATCAAAGCCTCGGAGGCGGTGCTTTTTGCCTGCGGCAGTGCTGTTGGGTTTGACAAGCTTGCCTTTGCGGTGGGAGCGGCGCAGAACGATATCTTGCCTGCCCTTGAAAAATTGCAGAAAAAATACCAAGAAAACGGTTCGGCCATAGAGCTTGTTATTTACGACGGCTATGCGCAGCTGATAACAAAAAGCGAGTACGGCGACATCGTCCGCACTGCGCTGGAACTGAGAAAGAACCAGCCCCTTTCGCGCGCGGCGTTGGAGGTGCTTGCCATCATCGCCTACAATCAGCCGGTGACGCGAGCGTTCATCGACCGTGTGCGTGGCGTTGAATCGCCGTCGGTCACAGCCGCCCTTGCGGAAAAAGGCCTTATTGAGGAGGTCGGCAGGCTTGATGCCCCCGGTCATCCGATTCTTTACGGCACAACCCCCGTGTTCCTGCGCACCTTTGGACTTGAATCAACAGCAGAACTCGAGAATCTGCCCGAGCTTGAGGAGATCCGAAAAGCCTTTGCGGCAGGCGAGGAACAGCAGCAAATGGACATCGGCGACGGAAAGCTTACCGAGGACAACGACCCCGAGGGTGAGATAAATGTTCCCGATGTTATCCCCGAAGAGGGAGTTATCGAAGACCTGTCGGACGAGGGAATACAGATTTCCATCGATGACACAGAAGACACAGAAGAATAATTTTTAAGGAGATAAAACCATGAAACTTTATATTGCTTGCGACCACGCAGCCATTGAAATGAAAGACGAGATTACCGCATACCTTCGCGAAAAGGGACATGATGTTGAAGATCTTGGTATAAACGTTGGCGAAAAGATCGACTATCCCGTTGCCGCCGAAAAGGTTGCACGCAAAGTCGTTGCCGACAATACCTCCCGCGGAATTCTGATCTGCGGAACAGGTATCGGAATGTCTATTGCCGCAAACAAAGTAAAGGGTGTGCGCGCCGCCGCAGTCAGCGAGGTTTACAGCGCCAAGCTTACCCGTATCCACAACAATTCCAACATCATCTGCTTTGGCGCGCGTGTTATTGGTATCGAGACCGCAAAGATGATCGTTGATGCATATCTTGAAGCAGAATTTGAAGACGGCGGAAGACACGCCGCAAGAGTTGATCTTATCACAAAGCTTGAAGAAAACTTTTAAATTATGAAAAAAAGAATCATTGCGCTTTTGCTTTCTTTTCTGATGCTTTCTTTTTGTGCCTTTTCGTGTACGAAAAGCGACGGAGCGTCTTCCGACAATGATCGGGGGCAGGATGTTGACATTCCCATGCCCGAGAAAGATCAAGATATTCCTCCCGTATCGGAAAATGAAGATATATCCGAAAACGAAAAAGACGGACTTCCCAAAACCGCCGCTTTTGACAATATTCCATCTGTCGATTACGGCGGACGTGAATTTGTGATCCTTGCCACCGAGCCGCAGTTTGCGGACTCTGTCGACGGCAAGGGCATTGTGGGTGCCGAGCTTTACAAGAGAAACCGCGCCATTGAAGAAAAATTCAACATAAAAATAGTATGTAAGAGCGCCGACCAAAATTCTGTTAAGCCCTCTCTGCAGGGCGCAAGCGAGGAAAACCCTCTGCCCGATCTTATCTATGCTCCGCAGGATACCATTGCTTCCTGCGCAGGCTCGGGACTTTTGATGAACATCTACTCGGTGCCGTACTTTGACTACCAAAGCGAGCATTGCGACCCCGAGCTTCTCTCGTCGCTGTCCCAAAGCGACACCACCTACGGTGTTTACGGCGATGCGGCGTATGACGAGCGCTCTGTCTGGTGCGTTTTTTACAACAAGGATATTTTAAGCTATCTCGGCTTTGCCGATCCGTATGACCTTGTGGAAAACAACAGCTGGACGTGGGATATGTTTCTTGCCATTTCCGAAGGCGCTCTTCTTGATCTTGACAAAAACGGCAGAATGCAGGCGTCAAAGGACAGATACGGATATTCCTCGTCGATGAACACGTCTTCGTTTGCAAACGCCGTGTTTGCCTCTTTTGGCAAAAAGTTTTTCTCGGTGGACGAGGAAGGCTTTCTTAAAATGGATTTTGACATTTCCAAAGAAGACGACTATATTTCTGTCATCCGCAACATCTGCGTTTCGCACAAGGCAAAATATCCTGCCTCTGATCCTGGTGCTTTGGCTCTTGACGCCTTTAACGAGGGCAGACTCGCCTTTTTCTGCGAAAAGCTTTCGTTGGCATCCACCCTTGCCTACAGCCCGGTGAACTGGGGGATTTTGCCCATGCCGAAAAGATGGGCAAATCAGGCGGGTTATGCATCGCTGGTCGATTCGTCGGTCTGCGGATATGCCGTGCCTCAGGGGGCGTCCGATTCGTCTCTTTCGGGACGGGTACTTGACGCCATCTGCGCCTATGAGGAATCTTACGGTACAGACATCGTCGACCTTTCGTGGACCTACTATTACCTGCGCGACAACGACTCTGTCCTTGCAATGCGCGATGCGATAGACGGCACGGTTTATGACGTTGCCTATGCCTTTGGTGAGGGAATGGCAGACTTTTCCATGGTTTCCTATGACCTTTTGCAGTCGGTTATGGAAAAAAACGTCAAGTTTTCGAATCTGTACAACCAGAGTGTAAAGCCTTTTTCGGCATTTATCAGACAAAAATTTGTGCATTAAAAAAATCACCGACATCGGGTATGCCCGATGTCGGTGTTGACACTTTTCCGACGGTCAGTCGATGTGATCGTCGAGAACGTGTTCGCGGCTGCGGAAAAGGAGCGAAATGCACCAGATGCCCGCAAGCGCCACCAGCGAATAGACAAGACGGCTGAAAAGTGCGTCCTGACCGCCGAATATCCATGCAACGGTGTCAAAGCCGAAAAGACCGATACCGCCCCAGTTGAGCGCACCGACAATTGTCAGAATAAGCGCTATTCTGTCAAGCATATCAAATTACCTCTTTGTTTATAAAAAATACGATTTTCGGAAAACGGCACACTTTTTTCTGCCGTGTCCGAAAATAGTTTGTCCGAAGATGCGGCAAATATTCATTTTCACAAAAAAGCAATTTTCAAAAAATCAGTTTTATTTCGGAAAGGACCGACACACGCCATGAGAATGAGAAAAAAGAAGCACACCGATGACAGAATAGTTGCCTGCGGTGCGCTGTTGATAGAAGAACCCTCCGCGATGCCCGGAAAATGGGACGAGCTTGCACACGGCCGTAAGCTTTGTCTTGAAATCGGATGCGGCAAGGGCACTTTTGTTTGCGAGACCGCAAAAAGAAACCCCGACAAATTTTTCATCGCTGTCGAAAAGGTACGCGACGTCATGGTTATGGCGATGGAAAAGGCAAAGAATGCAGGTCTTGACAACGTGGTTTTTTCGGATATCGACGCCGAAAAACTTTGCGAAGTCTTTGCCGAAAACGAGCTTTCCGAAATATATCTTAACTTTTCCGATCCCTGGCCCAAGAAAAAGCACGCAAAAAGACGCCTGACCTTCAGATCTTTTCTCAATATCTACCGTCACATCCTTTGTGACGACGGTGTGATATATTTCAAGACAGACAACCGTCCTCTCTTTGATTTTTCGCTGGAGGAGATGCACGATTCGGCATACAGCCTTTCGGACGTCACATATGATCTGCACAACTCACAGTGGGCAAAGGACAACGTTGTCACAGAATACGAAGCAAACTTTTCGGCAAAGGGTTTCAGCATAAACCGAGTGGTTGCCCGTCCGCTTCCTGTTTTTGAGGAGATAACCGATAGTATTTATCGCCTTCTCGTGCCTTTTATGAGCGTCAATACCTGCGTTTTTGCCATAAAGAGCGAGGACGGACTTGTGATTTTTGACTCGGCAACAACAGAAAACGACGTGAGTGAAAGAATAATTCCTGCCATAAGACAAAAGGGATTTGAACCTACACACATCATTTCGTCTCATCACCACGAAGATCACATGGGGGGCGAAGAATTTCTTGCAAAAGAATATCCCCTGGCGGTTCGTGCAAAAATGCCGAACGACGGCAAAACGGAGGAGGGCAAAAAAGCTCTTTGCGACGGCGAGAAGATCACCGAAAGCGTTGTGGCGGTGCATTTGCGCGGCCATTCTGATGACTCTATGGCTCTTTTTGACACGAGAACAAAAACTCTTGTCAGCGCCGACAGTCTTCAGCTGTGGGGCATCGGAATATACGGCACGGGCATTTGCAGTGCAAAAGAGTATCTTAAATCAATTCAAAAAGTTCGCGATCTTGATCCCGAAAACATCATTGCTTCTCATGAATACGCACCGCTCGGCAGCTGTGCTTTTGGAAAAGAAGCGGTTAAAAAATACCTCGACGAGTGCGAAAAGTACATTTTTGTGCTAAAAGAATATGCTGAAAAGCACAACGATCTTTCTTTTGAAGATATTGCAGAAAAGTACAAAGCTGAAAATCCCGATTGTCCGACGATCTCGGCACACACCTTTGAAACTTGCGTAAAAGATATCTGAACTACGGAGGCGAAACATCAATGACGACCATACTTCTTGTCCGCCACGGACAGAGTGCGGCAAATCTTACCAACCGTTTTGCGGGACATTCACATTTTCCGCTCACCGAGCTTGGCTTTGTACAGGCCGAAAAGACGGCAGATTATATAACAAGTAATTACAAGATCGACAAGCTTTATTCCAGCGATCTTCTGCGTGCATACAACACGGCGTGCCCCATTTCCACAAAGCTTGGCATGTGCCCCATCATCACCGAGGTCGGTCTGCGCGAAATATATGCAGGAAAATGGGAAGGACACAATATCGACGAGCTTCCAGCGCTTTTCCCCGAGCAAAGAGCAGTTTGGGCAGAAAACATCGCCGAATGTCGCATTGAAGGGGGCGAAACCGTCCGCGAGATGGCAGAACGTTCGAGAAAGGCTATTCTGCGGATTGCCGCGGAAAATGACGGAAAAACGGTTGCCATGACGTCCCATGCCACGGTGGTCAGAGCTTTTGAAACCTTTGCAAGGTATGGAAGCGTTGACAGAATGAGCGAGGTGCCATGGCCGACAAATGCATCGGTAAACTTGTATAGTTACGAAAACGGAAAAATATCTCCCCTTGGTTACTCTATTGACGAGCACCTTGGGGAATACAGACAAAAAATCATAATGGAGAATGGTACGAAATGATAAAAGAATTTTGTGAGAAAATCGGTTTTTCCGCCGAAGACGGCGATTATTTTGAAGAATGTCTTGCAAAGGTGCTTGCAGACAAAGAATGCACATCGAAATTTTTCGATGCCCACGATGATTATTTCGGAAACGGCGAAATATATTTTGACACCCTCGGAGAGATCGCCGAAAAGCTTTGTATCCATCGCTACAGTCTTGACATGACTTTCCTTCTTTACTGTGCGCGCACACTCCATTGCATCTACCGCAACAAGGGCTATGATGACGAGATGTTTTATGACACAATGCACGATCTTTCATGCAAAAACAACGAGTGCAAGGAAGTTTTTGGTATTCGTGGCACGTTTGTTTTCAAACGCTGGTTCAGACGCTTTTTCCTCACAACCCTTTTCAGCTTTGGTCGTCTCGAGATCGGCGCGGTTACTTATCCTCGCGAACAGTTCAAGGAAATAAAGCAGGGCGATCGCGTTTTTGATTGTCACATTCCCTCGGGAGGCAGACTTCCCATAGAGGAAGTGTATGCCTCTTTGAAAAAGGCGTATGCTTTCTTCAAAAAAGAGGGCGTTTTGAAGGATGATATTATGATCATCACCTGCCATTCGTGGATACTATATCCCGAAACCGTAAAGGTCTTTGGCGAAAACACCAATCTTCGCAAGTTTGCCGAACTTTTCGAACTTGTTTTCTCGGAAGAAGACCCTGAAAATGACAATTTTTGGCGTATTTTCGGCGTTGAATACAAGGACATCGACAAAGCTCCGCAGGACAGCTCGCTGAGAAGAAATCTTGTGGCTTATCTTAAAAACGGCGGCAATCTCGGAGACTCTTACGGCGTGCTTCGATTTGACGGAGAGAAGATCGTTGGCATAGATTAAGTGTAATAAAAAACGGGCAGAAACTTGAACCGACCTCCCATTTGTTAGATTTTTGGTCTAACTTTTGGAGGTCGGTTCGCTATCTGCCCTGTTTTTATTATTTATTCTGCGCAAACCTCTTTGTACGCTCCGATGAATTTGAAGAAATCCAGCTCGTTTTCAAACTGGGTAAACAGTTCGAGCATCTTGTCGTTTATACCGTCGGTGTCTGCCTCGGCATAGAACATAAATTCAAAATCCTTGCCGGGGATGGGGCGGCTTTCGATCTTTGTCAGATTGATGCCTGCCATCGAGAAGCGCGAAAGAACTCCTTCAAGCGAGCCCGACTCGTTTTTGATATTGAACATAAAGGCTGTTTTGGTGATGCCCTCGAAAATTTCGGGTTCTTTTGAAATACAATAGAACATGGTGTAGTTTACGCTGCTGTTTTGCAGATCCTTTTTCAGCACCGACAGACCGTATTTTTCGGCGCAGGTGGGCGAGCAGATGGCGGCAATGTCGCTTCTTTCGCTTTCGGCCACCATTTTTGCCGCAACTGCGGTGTTTTCACAAGGGATGACCTTGAGATTTTTGTTCTGCGAGAGGAAAATGCTGCACTGGCCTATGGCTTGGCGGTGGGAATATACCTCCTTTATGCCAGAAACAGAAGAACCGCCTTTTGCAAGAAGTGCGTGATGTATCGGCAGTTTCACCGAGCGCACCACATGGCCCTCGAAGCGCGAGAGCATTTCGTAAACCTCCGAAACGCTTCCGTAGATGCTGTTTTCAAAGGGGAGAATGCCGTATTCGCAAAGACCTGCCGAAACGCTTTTGAAAACGCTTTCGAAGTTTTCAAAATATATCGCCGCAGGCTCTTCAAAAAGAGTCTTGCAGGCAATGCTGGAATATGCTCCCTCAACGCCCTGGCAGGCAACCGCCGCTTCTTTGGGGAAGGGGGCGTTTTTTTGCGCCTTTTCGCGGATGCCGGTATAAAAATCGTTGATTCCGCAAACCTTTGCCGATTGGCGTGCGCGGCTTATTTCAAATATTCTCTTGTAAAGTCCTGCCACGGCATCTCGGTCTTTTTCTTCGACCTTTGACGTGAGACGTTCGATTATCTTGTCCTCGCGGCTTCTGTCAAGCACGGCTTTGCCCGTGCTGATCTTATATGCCGCCACCTCGTCGCAAAGGGCAAGGCGTTTTTTGTAAAGCTCAACTATTTCATCGTCAATGCCGTTTATCATGCCGCGTATTTTTTCAAGATCAAGCTGCATTTTTTGTCACCTTACCTTTTTTGATTTCAGCTTTGCAAAAGATCAAATATCGCAAAAGCGGCGGCAGCGCGAACAACCACCGAAGCGCGCGATGCAATGCAGGGATCGTGTCTGCCTTTG
This sequence comes from Oscillospiraceae bacterium, assembly GCA_015063785.1. GTDB lineage: Bacteria > Bacillota > Clostridia > Oscillospirales > CAG-382 > UMGS1052. Next base: position 14,064 of record SVTM01000013.1, on the reverse strand, counting down.
ATCTCGATGACGGTGTTTTTGCCGGTGGCAAGATCAACCGTTTCCTGTGCTTTTGCAATAGACGGAGTGGGTTTTATGGCAACACGGAAGATAACGGGCATACCCGTTGCCATGCCTCCGCAGATGCCGCCTGCATTGTTGGTCTTTGTTCGGACGTTGACGTCCTTGTCGTAATAATAACTGTCGTTAAACTGCGAGCCACGCATTTTGCTTCCCTCAAAGCCTGCACCAAATTCGATGCCCTTGACGGCAGGGATTCCAAACATCATGCGCGATATTACGTTTTCGATGCCGCCAAACATCGGCTCGCCGACACCAACAGGAAGTCCCGTTATCTTGCATTCGATAACACCGCCGACAGAATCAAGCTCTGCCGAAGCTTTTACGATCGTCTCAACCATTTTGTCGCCTGCTTTTTCGTCAATAACGGGAAAAGCCATGCAGTTGAGCTTTTTTGCAAGCTCGTTTTCGTCATCGGTAGGCGAGAAGGGGACATCCTGCACCTCTCCCACAGATTTTATGTGACACGAAACCGAGATTCCCATCTTTTCAAGATTTGAAAGCGCAATTGCTCCTGCGATGCAGATTGGTGCCGTAAGTCTTCCCGAAAACTGTCCGCCGCCGCGCAGATCAAAGTTTTCTCCGTAACGTATGTAGGCAGGAAAATCTGCGTGGGAGGGACGGGGTTTTTTGAATATGCTCGAATAGTCCGAAGAATGGCTGTCGGAATTGCGGATTATGGCGCAGACCGACGTGCCGACGGTTTTTCCGTCGACAACACCTGACAAAAATTCAACTTTGTCGGGTTCTTTGCGCTTGGTGGCAAGGGGAGAGTTGCCGGGGGCGCGAAGCGCCATTATATTTGCCACGTATTCTTCGTCAACAGCTGTGCCCGAGGGCAGACCGTCGATGGTAACGCCGATACACTCGGCGTGCGACTGCCCGAATACGCAAAGTTTTATGTTGTCTCCGAAAGTGTTCATCAGGTCTCCTCCGTAAGAGTTTTGAATGTTTCGAAAAAGTCGGGATAGGATTTTGCCACAGCCTGTGCTCCGTCTATGATAACATCGTTTTCACAAAAAATTGATGCGATGGCGGCCGACATGGCAATGCGGTGGTCGTTGTGACTGTTTACGCGTCCGCCCAGAAGCTTCCCACTTCCGCAGATGCGGATGCAGTCTCCCTCCTCGCAAATTTTGCCGCCAAGCGAGCTTATCATATCAATAACGGTTGCCACTCTGTCGCTTTCCTTGAAGCGCAGACGGCGGATATTTGAGATAACGCTGTCGCCTGCGATTGATGCCGCAAGCACGCAAAGGATCGGAACAAGATCTGGGTTTTCGCCTGCATCAAAGCTGAAAGGACGAATTTTTTCGCCTCGTTTCACGATTACCAAATCGGCTTTTTCTTCAATTATTATACCACACGACGTGAGAAGGTCAAGTATTTTTTTGTCGGGCTGAAGTGATGACGGATCGATGCCCGAAACGGTAAGAGGTTCTTGCGTTGCACCGCAAAGAAAGAAAGCGGCGTTTGACCAGTCGCCGAAAGCGCGTATTTTGTCATTGATAACGCGGTATTCTCCTCTTGCCGTATATACTCCGTTATTATTTACCACGTCAACGCCGAATTTTTTCATGGCGTCGATCGTCATATCCACATATCCTGCCGATTCAAGAGGCGTAGTCAGGCGAATGCAGGAGTTTTTGCAAAGGGGAAGAATGAAAAGAAGCCCCGAAAGATATTGGGAGCTTATGTTTCCGCTGATCTCAAAGGTGGCGCCATCGCAAGGTTTTGCGTTTCTTACAACTTTAATCGGCATTTTATCGCCAGAAAAGATAGCTCCGTGGGCAGAAAGACTGCCACACAGATCAGAAAAAGGACGTTCGGGAAGCTTGCCTGCACCTGTCAGCACAGCACCGTTTTTGCACAGAAGCGAAACGAGCGGCAGAATAAAACGTGCCGTAGATCCGCTTTCGTTGCAGAATATCTCTGAGTCTTTTTCAAGACCGTTTTGTATATATTCGAAATCAAGCGGTTTTTTGATCAAAATCTCGCCGTCGCCGATCTCGATCTGCGCCCCCAAGGCGCGAAAGCACGAGATGGTTGCCTCAATATCCTTTGACAGGGAGGAATTGAAAGCGATTGTGCAGGGACGGTCTGCAAGACAGGCGCAAAATATCAGCCTGTGAAGCTCTGATTTTGAAGATATTACAGCCACATTGCCCCGAAGAGTCATTTTCGGGGCAAGAGTTTTTGTTATATTGTTCTGTTCCATGATGTCTCCGTCAGATGTTTTCGGAAAGGATCTTTGAAAATTCGGAAAGTGAGTATTTTGCAAGTCTGCATTTTCCTATTTCTTCGGGAAGCACAAGGGTTATCGACGATCCGTCGACCTTTTTGTCTCCCGTCGCAATGTCAAAAATCTCGCCTGCCGAAATATCGTAGCTTTCGGGGAGAGAATATTTTGAAAGAATGGGCAGAAGCCTTTGGGTAATGTTTTGGCCGACACCGAGCTTTTCAGAGATCTTTGCGATCATCACCATGCCTATTGCCACGGCTTCTCCATGGGTGAGGGAAAAGTTCGAATGCTTTTCCACGGCGTGTCCCAGCGTGTGGCCAAGGTTCAAAAGCTTGCGGTCGCCGCTTTCCTTTTCGTCGCGTTCAACGATGTCGCGCTTGATCGAAACACAGACCGAAAGAATATCCTCAATATCGTTGTCATCGTATGAAAGCTTTTCAAAAAGCTTTTCATCACAGATGATACCGTATTTTATTATCTCGGCATAACCGCAGGAGATCTGCCTTTTGTCAAGGGTTTTGAAAGTGTCGGTGTCGCAGAGGACGATAGAGGGCTGATGGAAAGCCCCTGCCAGGTTTTTTCCTGCTGCAAGGTCGACCGCCGTTTTTCCGCCGACCGACGAATCGCAGGCGGCAAGGATAGTTGTGGGGATCTGCACGAAGCGAATGCCGCGAAGATAGCACGCGGCGCAAAAGCCTGCCATGTCTCCCACCACTCCGCCACCCAGAGCAACCACAATGTCGGTTCGCGAAAGCTTTGATGAGGCGAGAAATTCGAGTATCTGTGCAAAGGTTGAAATGTTTTTCGAAGCTTCCCCGTTGGGAAAAGCATATTCAACCACCGAAAAACCGCTCTTTTCAAGGCTTTCTCTCACCGTTTTTGCATAAAGCGGCGCAACCTTATCGTCAGAAATTATTGCTGCCTTGCAGGGCGAGACGACCTTTGATATCATTTCGCCCGCGTGGGGGAGAAGACCTTTTCCGATGTGAACGCTGTACTTTGTTGAAGCGTTGACGTCAACTGTTGTCATGAAATTTTTGACCTTTCGTGTTTTATCTGTAAGCTACTGCCTTTACGCCGGCAATCTTGCCTGCAAGCTCGTCGAACTGGGCAGGGGTGAGCGACTGTGCGCCATCGCAGAGAGCCTTCTGTGGATTGTTGTGCACTTCAATGATAAGACCGTCTGTACCTGCAACGATGCCTGCAAGAGCCATTGAAGGAACAAGTGCCGCTTTGCCTGTGGCGTGGCTGGGATCGACAACGACGGGAAGGTGTGTCATCTGATGAAGAAGAGGAACTGCCGAAATGTCAAGGGTGTTTCTTGTGGCGGTTTCAAAGGTACGGATGCCGCGCTCGCAAAGGATAACCTTTTCGTTGCCCTCGGACATGATGTATTCGGCGCTCATAAGAAGCTCCTCAAGAGTGTTGGAAAGTCCGCGCTTCAGAAGAATGGGTTTGTCGCATCTGCCCAGATGCTTCAAAAGCTCGAAGTTCTGCATATTGCGGGCGCCGACCTGGATGATATCCACATCCTTGAAGTAGGGAAGGTGTTCGTAGTCCATGATCTCGGTGACGACGGGAAGACCTGTCTTTTCCTTTACCTTGATGAGCAGAGCAAGTCCGTCCTCACGCATGCCCTGGAAAGCGTAGGGAGAAGTTCTGGGCTTGAATGCGCCGCCGCGGAGCACGTTTGCGCCGCTCTTCTTTACTGCCATGGCGATCTCTGTGAGCTGTTCTTCCGATTCGATCGAGCAGGGGCCTGCCATTACCATAAGGTTGCCGCCGCCGATCTTTGCGCCGTTTTCAAGAGTAATGATTGTATCTTCGGGATGGAATTTTCTGTTTGCCTGCTTGTAGGGTTCGGATACGCGCTTGATGCTTTCGACAATGTCGAGAGCACCGAGCATATCGATGTCGATCTTGGAGGTGTCGCCCACAAGACCCATGATGGTCTGGCTTTCACCGTGGGTGAAATGGGGTTCGATCTTCATTTCGCGGATCCATGCGGTGAGTTTGTCGAGCTGTACTTGGTCGTAGTTGTTCTTTAATACGATTACCATGATATTTTCTTCCTTTCGGTAATAAAAAAATTTCTTTTTTTCATTTGCTTTGTGCGAGAATAAAAATAAGACCGCGGCGATAATCTGCTACGGTCTTTCATCGTTTTTACTCTCTTAAAAAATCAAGCCTTATGAATTTAAGCACAACGACGAAAGACCTTGCTAAAGTAAAAAGCAAAGCCAAAAAAGAAGCTATAAAAGTAGTTTCTTGTCATTGTGAGCATAGGGGTGTTGATTCCTTTCGCTTCGGTGAATGTTTCAAATTGATGCTTGCATTATATACCTGTTTTTTGCATTTGTCAAGGGCTTTTTTGAAAAAAACCGAATTTTATGCAATTTTTATAAAAGAAGCTCCTCTATGGCGGCGCCGACTCCGCCCTCCACATCCGAAAGAGTCACAACTTCGCAGATGGATTTGATTTCGTCGCAGGCGTTTGCGGGGGCCACAGCTGTGCCGGCAGCGCGCAAAACGTCGGTATCGTTGATGCTGTCACCCATGGCAATGCTTCGCTCGGTGGGGATGCCGAGTGCTTCAAGGGCAAGCATCATTCCGCGGGATTTGCTGCAACCTGCAGATACTGCTTCTCCTATGACGGGCGAATGTCTGTAAACCTCCAGCCTTTGTGAAAGAAATTCAAGATATTCTCCGCTGAGGTTTCTGTCGATAGTTATCTTTGAGATTCGGTCGTCTCCCAACATCTCATAGAAGCTTTCTTTTGAATCTATCCACTCCCAAAGGGTGGGAATTCTTTTTTCGGGATCGGCATATATCCTTTTATACTTTCCATGAAAACGGCAACAAAGCTTGTTTGACAGAACGTATTCAAGAATTTCATCAAGGGCTTTATCGGAAATATCATTGCGAAAAACAGTTTTGCCGTCAACCTCAACATAGCTTCCGAGTCCCGTGATAAAACCGTCAAAAGTGATGCTTTTGTCAAAGCATGCTTCGGGAAGACAAGCATAGCCGCGCCCTGTGTTTATCAGCACTTTGTGACCGAGAGCTTGCGCTTTGAGAATTGCTTTTTTGTTTCTTTCGGGTATCTCACCGTATATTATGCTTGCTGCCCCTGCGCTTTCCATCAAAGTTCCGTCGATATCAAGAAAAATGGCGTGGGGGAGGTTTTTGTCTTTTATCATTGCTTTTTCTTCCTATCCGATAAGTGTTTCGATAAGCTTTGCCGCACCGTCGTTTTCAACTCTGTCACAGACCAGGGTGGTCATTGCTTTCAGATGCTCGGGGGCGTTGCCCATGGCAACCGAAATTGCGGCGCACGACAGCATTTTCACGTCGTTGTCGCTGTCGCCGACGGCAATGGTGTTTTCATAAGGAATGCCGAGTATATCACAGGTCTTGAAGATGGCGGTGCCCTTGTTGTTGCCGATATATGCGCCCTCGGCGTAGATCGGCTTTATATAGGACATATCAAATTCTTTTTCAAGAAAAGCGGCGTATTCTTCGCGCGGGACGTAGGGGACGGTGATCTTTATGGGGTGCATATCCTTTATTGCATCATACACTTCTTCTTTTTTGTCAAAGTCGCGATGGGCGTTGAAAAAGCCTGAATTGCCGATGGTCACTCTGCCGCCGTGCTCGTCGCGCTCCTCGCACTCGAATATCACGCTCTCACCGTGCTCTTCACAGTATTCGCAAAGGGCTCGGACGGTCTTTTCGGTGAGAAAAGATGAGTGGATCACCTTACCTCGGTAGGTTATGTAGCCGCCGAGACCCGACACCACGCCGTCAAAATCGGCGGAGGCGAGAAGCGACGGGGGAATATATCCGTATGCCCGTCCCGTGTTTACGAAAAACAGATGTCCTTTTTTGTGTCCGTCGGATATTGCTTTTGCAAGGCGGGGCGAAACTCCGTTTTCGGCGAGTGCCACGATCATGGTGCCGTCGATGTCGAGAAAAAAGGCGTGACGGCCCTGTGACTGTACTTTTTTTGCTATTGTTTCTATTGACGTCATTTTAAACTCCAATTTTTACAGTCCGAATATTATACCGACAAGCGCACCCAGCGCGATGAAAACGATGGGATGAAGCTTTTTGAATATGGCGCACAGTGCCGTCAGCACCACGAAGGCTGCGGAGGCAACAAGATTTACGCCCGAAATGGCACCCGTTTCGCCGAGAATGAAAACCGCCGAAACAAAAACGCTTGCCATGGCGCCTGTGATAAGTCCTGCCACGGCAGGACGAATGCCGTAGAAGGCATAGTTTACGAATTTGTTGTCGCGGAATTTTTCGAGAAATTTGGAGATGATGCAGATGATAATGATGGCAGGGCAGACGATGCCGAGGGTTGCAACAATGCCGCCAAGTATTCCCGTGCCGATGCCGCTGATCTGAAAACCGGCGTTGTAGCCTGCATAGGTTGCCATGTTTACGCCGATGGGGCCGGGGGTGGATTCGGAAACGGCGATCATATCCGAAAGCTGATCGAGCGAGAACCAACCGTAGTTTTCGTTTACGGCAAGTTCCTGCAAAAAGGGAATGGTGGCAAGGCCGCCGCCGACGGAGAAAAGACCTGTTTTGAAAAATTCAAGGAAAAGATAGAGAAAAGTCATTATTTTTTACCCTCCTTTTCGGCTGAATTTCTGTTTTTTTCGCGGATAACACTTGCGATTATGCCTGCCGTTGCCGCCACAAAAACGGCAATGATGGGCGAAAGTCCAAAGAAATACGTCACAACAAAAGCGGCAATGGCAAGAAGTGCTGTGAGAATATCTTTTACGTTCTTCTTGAGAAGTCCGAAGATTGTCACCGAAACAAGGGCGCACACGGCAACACGGATGCCTGCAAAGGCGTGGGCAACGTATTGATTGTCAGCAAAATGGTTGATGAAAGCGGCAATGACCGTGATGATGAGTATCGACGGAGCCACAACGCCAAGGGTGGAAAATATGGCACCGACAACTCCTTTTTTCTTAAATCCGATAAACGACGCTGTGTTTACGGCAATGACTCCGGGGGTACACTGGGCGATGGCGTAATAATCAAGAATATCTTCTTCGGTGCACCAGCCGTGCTTTTCAACCAGCTCTTTTTTGAACATGGGAAGCATGGCGTAGCCTCCGCCAAAGGTCAGCGCGCCAATTCTGAAAAAGGCGAAAAACAGTTGAAAAAGAAGTTTCATTTCGAATCCTTTCTTCAATATAAATAATACATGCAAATTTTAACACAAAAAAGTATTTATGTCAATGATTGATGAGCCCAAAAAGGCAGAATGTCGCCTGCAAATTATGGTGTTTTTTCACAAACCCCCGATTTTTTTGTTCACACAGGTTAATTTTTTGAAAAAATCATTTACAAATCGCGGATAATATAGTATAATATATCGTAGTATGGATTTCTGTGTGCATCTTTGCATATTTCTGAAACGAATGGAGTATGAGAATGAAAGATAAAACAAAGTTTATTCTTGCTGTTATCGCAAACATTCTTCCGTTTGCCATCGGCTGTTTCTTTTATCGCGGTGGAGGAGTTTTGGTTATGTTTCTTTATCCGCCGCTCCAGATCATGCTTGCTATATTGAATTATTCGGGTACAAAAAAGTGTTTCCCGTTCGTTTTTTTGAATGCTGTGATGATGCTTGCCTCTATTGTATGCATTGAATTGATAACACAGCTGTACTATAAAAACATAAGCTCTGACACTGAAACTCTTTCTGTGGGCAGATTTGAGGAGCTTGTTGCTTTTGTATTTATTCTTGTTTTGACCGTTGTACCATTGATCTTGCGTGCAATCGGCACAAAGACCAAAGAAAGCGAAGAATAACTTGCAGGTTGCGGAGGTTTTGTATGCACGAAAACAAAGATGTAAAGCGATCTTTTTTCTTCCGCGGCGCCATGCTTGTTTTGCGCCCCGTGGCGTGGTATGCGCTTTTCGTCTTCATCGTATTTGAGTATATCGTGTACGGCGAATACGAGTTTCGTCTAACCAACCCTCTGGCTTACGTTGTCACAGCTTTCGTCGTCCTCTTTCCTTTTATGATGGGGTGGATAAAGGCGGCGTTTCGCACCCGTGCTTTTTCGGGAAAGATCGAAAAAATCGAGACCGAGCGCACCCTTAAGACCAGCAAGACCATAACCCGAACGCGCCTCAAGGACGATCACCACGACTGGTTGATGACCTTTACCGTCAGGGGCGACAAGGGCAAAAAACACGTTTTCACGGTGATGGATCCCGATTTCAAGGATGCCGGATATTACAAGATCGGCGATCACGTCCGCCATTTCTGGGGAGCAAAACACCTGGAAAAATCCATAAAAACCGGCGACCGCGACGTTTTGTGTCTGGTTTGCGGCGAGCTTTGCCGCGTCGAGCAGAATGTTTGCTACAACTGCCGCCACAGCCTTGTGAAACGCTCGGGACTTTACTCCGGGCAGTGACGAATATTTTTTAATTTTGTGCAGAAAATATTCGGTAGATTATATTTTGACATTTGAAACAAACACCTGAAGGGAGAATATATAATTTGTTAGTTCAACTCGAAGAGGCTTTGCAGAGCCTTAATAAACTTGACGAAGAGATCCGCGAACTTGCCGTTTCGCTCGAGATCGACAAACTCAGAGAAAAGGCAGAAGAGCTTGAAAAGATCACCTGCGAGGCAGGCTTCTGGGACAACGTTGAAAATACCCAGGTAATACTTACCTCTCTAAAAAATACAAAGCAAACGGTTGATGATTACAACGCCCTTGCATCGGGTGCTTCAAACCTTCGTGATCTTATCGAGCTTGCTATTGAAGAAAACGACGAAAGCTTTACCGAAGAGATCCTTTCCGAGCTTTCAAACCTTGAAAAGAGCAAGGAAAGCCAGAGGATCCAGGCGCTTCTTTCGGGCGAATACGACCGCAACAATGCCATCCTTTCCATCCATCCCGGTGCCGGCGGAACAGAAGCCCAGGACTGGGCGGAAATGCTTTACCGTATGTATTGCCGTTGGGCAGAACGCCGTGGATTCAAGGTGAAGGTGCTCGATTATCTCGACGGTGAAGAAGCCGGCATCAAGAGCGTTACCATACTTATCGAAGGAAGCTATGCCTACGGTTATCTTAAGAGCGAAAACGGAGTTCACCGCCTTGTGCGTGTTTCTCCCTTTGACTCATCGGGAAGAAGACACACTTCTTTCACCTCGGTTGAGATTTTGCCCGAGCTTGACGACAGTACCGATATCGAGATCCGTGATGAAGACCTGGAGATCACGGCTCACCGTTCGAGCGGCGCAGGCGGACAGCACGTAAACAAGACTGACTCTGCCATCAGAATCGTCCACAAGCCCACCGGTATCGTGGTTGGTTGTCAGACCGAACGAAGCCAGCTTCAGAACAAGGAAACTGCCATGAAGATGCTTAAGGCAAAGCTTGTTGAAATAAAAGAACGCGAAAACCTTGACAAGATCGAGGATATCAAGGGCGAAAAGGCAAATATCGAATGGGGTTCGCAGATACGTTCCTACGTTTTCATGCCCTATACACTTGTAAAGGACAACAGAACAGGTTACGAAGACGGCAACATTTCTGCTGTTATGGACGGCGACCTCGACGAATTTATGAACGCTTACCTTCGCGCCAAGGGCAATTTTATTAAATAAAAAATCATCTTATCAGGGAGGAAACGCAGCGTGAAATCTTTGAAAAAGTATATCCGACCTATCCTTATTGCAGTTCAGGCGGTGTCGGTTGTCGGAACGGTAGTTTCGATACTGACAAAAAAGAAGACGTCTGCAGGAATTTTTGCAGCAACGGGAATTTTTGCCGCCATTGCCGCCGTCCTTATCTACAAAAAGGAACAGGCTGAAAAGAAGGCAGAAGAAAAATGGAATGCTGAAAATGCTTTTGGTCAGAATTTTGACGACGGTTTTTCTGCCGTCTCGGAAGAGGACATCCCCTCGGCGGTGGAAGCAGAGCTTGCCACCGACGGCAAGGAAGAAAAGTGCCCCTCTGCCAACCTTTCGCAGGCCATCAAAAACCTGGAAGAGGCGGGGGATGCTCTGAAAGAAGTTCTTGAAGGATTGGAAAACGAGTTCGGAGACGGTTCGGACAGTTTGAAGGAGATGTAATTAAAGTGAAAAGAAAGATATCTTTCGTTCTGGCAATGCTGATGCTTGCGTTGGCGTTTGGCGGATGCAACAAACCTGCGGAAAAAGACGAAACAGACGACAAAGATCCCGGCAAGATCGACCTTTCGGGAGTGGAGATCCCCGACGAGCACGTTCCGCTTGTGGGCGACGTAACCTCTGTTTGGTTTGACGAGCTTTTTGCGGCGTATTATCCCTCTCAGCTTAACGGTACGCAGGAGGTTATTTTCTCCAAGGCGTATTTTTACGGTGATGCACAGACCAAACAACCGGTTATGTGCCTTTGCTCAAAGCCTATATCCGACATTTCTCTTTTTGCTGTGACAGACGGAGTGCGCGGAGAAGAACTGTATACTGTTGAAAAGCTTGAACCCATGGAGGTCATTTGGATATTCCCCGAGCTTGCAGTACAGGGCAGCCCCAACATCGGAATAAGCTTTTCCGACGAGGCAGGCAACACCTATTCTTACACTCTGGCAAAAAACGAGGTGGGTAATGAGGTTGTTGTTGAACCTATTGCGTAACTTAAATTTAAATAAGAAAAGGCTGTCGTTCGGACAGCCTTTCTTGTTTATTGCCGCCTTTCGGCATTTTTCAAGGTTATGGCAAGGGTGATCTTTCCGTCATCCTCGGTTTTTTCAAGCTCCGCATCAAAGCCTGCGCTTCGAAGCATTGAAAGCGAGCGGTCAAGACTGTTGTAAAACAAGGTAAGATCGCCGATGATAAATCGGCGTATCGGTTTTTCTTCGGGTGGCTCGTTCTCTTTTTGTTCCGAAAGGGAGGGACGTTCGCTTTTTTTGGCGTTTTTCCCTGAGATCACGTTTCGCGCCATACGGGTGCAAAGAATCGTGTCGATATATTCTTCTGCGTTCGTCACGCTCATGCCGCATTCGCCTATTCTTTCGGCTGTGCTGCTTCTTTTTTCTGGCGGCACCCTCAAAAGCGCCCGTGCGTGGCGCTCGGAAAGTCCGTGTTTGCGCACGATCTGACGGGTGCTTTCATCAAGTCGCAAAAGTCGGAGCTTGTTGGCAACAGCGCTTTGGGACATACAAAGCTCGATGGCGAGCTGGCTTTGCGTCATGTTTGCCGATGAAAGCAAACGCTCGAGTGCCTGCGCTTCTTCAAAAATGTCAAGATCGCATCTTTGCAGGTTTTCGGTTATGGCAAGTTGTGCCGATCTTTTTTCACCTGCCTTTATTATGATACAGGGTATCTCCGATAGTCCTGCCACCCGTGCAGCTCTCAATCTGCGCTCGCCTGCCACGAGTTCATATCCGATACTTGTCTGTCGAACGGTTATGGGCTGGATCACGCCGTATTTTGCGATACTTTCGGCAAGCGAATTTATGGCGTTTTCGTCAAAATATTTGCGCGGCTGATATGGATTTGGAGCGATCTTTTCGATGGGGAGCCTTTTCAGCACCCGATCGTTTTTTGAATTGTTGAAAAACAGGGACATACGACGAACCTTCCTTTTAAGTGTAGTAGTTGTTGTTTGATAAAATTGTAAACGCAAATATTCTTTTTGTCCCGAAAAAAGCGCCGTCATATTATCTCCTCAGATCGGCTTTTTTGGCGAAAAATTGATCGGCGCGGCGCAAAATCTTTCTTTTTCGTTAAAAGCTGTGGCGTTTGTCGAGCGTTTTTTTGACTATTGCAATTGCTTGTAAAATATGATAGAATGGTTTGAAACAAGCAGAAAAGCAGGATAGGAGAAAAAATGAAATTTTCCGACACCTCGCGGCGCGAGGAAAAAATCACAGCGGCAAACGGTATTGATCTATACAGTCTCAAAAGCCCCGGACTTCACGGGTTTTGTCTATGCGTTTATGCAAAGGCAGGCGTTTTGTATGAAGAAAACAGCGAACACGGCATATCGCATTTTGTAGAGCATGTTGTTTTCAGAAATATAAACGCCATTATGGGTGGAAAGCTGTATGACGTTCTTGACGAGGCAGGGCTTACCTTTACCGCCGCGACCTACAAGGAGTTTATTCAGTTCTGCATCACCGGCGAAAGCTCAAAATTTTTGCTGGCAGGCGATATTTTGCTGAAGCTTTTCGAAAAGCTTTCGGTAAATAATCTAAAAGAGGATTTCGAGCTCGAGCGCGGAAGAGTGCGTGCCGAGATCCGCGAGTACGATGAAAAAGCATCTCTTGACTGGCTTGTGAAAAGCAAGGTATGGGGAAAGACCGCCCTTTCCAATATGATAACGGGAACCTTGGGTGACGTTTCAAAAATAACTGTTGCAAAATGCGAAAAAGCCCGTGAAAAAATGTTTACTCACGGAAACTTTTTCTTTTATGCCACGGGAAATTACAACAATGCCGACCTTGAGGATCTTGCCCGTCGGGTAGGTGCACTTGATATAAAGCAATCGGATACGCGCAACAACGTATGCGAGCTGCCCTGCGACTATATGAAAAGAAAAGGCGGCGTGCTCACAAAGGATGCTTCCTATTATATGGTGGAGATGTGCTTCGATTTCGACGTGCCGTCGGCTTCAAAACCTGTGCGCAATCTTTTTTATGATATGATGTTTGCCGGAGAGAACTGCAAATTTTTTAAAGCTTTGTCGGAGGATATGGGATATATCTACAGCTATGATGCCAAGATAGAGGAATATAAAAACGCAGGAAATCTCAGCATCTCCTACGAGGTCAGCCTTAAGGATCTTTATGAAAGTCTTGATATGGCAACCGATCTTTTCAATAGAATGAAAAAAGATGCCGAGGGACTTTCGCGTGCCAAGGTCTTCTATACCTCCAACGCCTGCCTTTCTCTCGACAACGCCGAAGAGCTCAATTGGAACATGGCGTACGAAAATTATATCCTTGATGAAAAAATAAAGAGCATAGACGACAAGCGCGAAAGATATGAAAAGGTTGCCGAAAAGGATATAACAGACCTTGCACAACGCGTTTTCAGAACAAGTAATCTTGTTGTTGGCATAAAGGGGCACAGAAAAAAGCTTGACTTCGACAGAATACAAGCAATTTTTGCCAAACTCGACAACTTTTGAGGTTCTTTCGTAGAACAAAACTATAAAAATTGACATTTTTTCAAAAAAATGAAAAAAAGTACTTGACAAAGTGAGATGTTTGTGGTATTCTAATAAAGCTGACCGCGAGAGCGGCGGCGCGGACTTTGAAAATTGAACAACGAAAGACGAGAAGTACAAAGAACAACTCGTTAATTCCAAAGAGAAGTAGTGTAACTACTACCCAAGGAAAAAGTAAAAGAGCAAAAGCTCAGACTTCTAAGAAATTGAGTCGAGACGGAAGGTTTCGGCTTGAGATATTTTTTTAGAGAGTTTGATCCTGGCTCAGGATAAACGCTGGCGGCGTGCATAACACATTCAAGTCGAACGAACTGATACGGAAGCTTGCTTTTGTTGAAAGTTAGTGGCGGACGGGTGAGTAACGCGTGAGCAACCTGCCTATCTGTGGGGAATAACACATGGAAACGTGTGCTAATACCGCATAACACAACCTGATCGCATGTTTAGGTTGTCAAAGATTTATCGCAGATAGATGGGCTCGCGTCTGATTAGCTAGTTGGAGGGGTAACGGCCCACCAAGGCGACGATCAGTAGCCGGACTGAGAGGTTGAACGGCCA
>SVTM01000058.1 GCA_015063785.1 Oscillospiraceae bacterium | reverse complement strand
TCAAAAGTGTGCATAAAATAATCGGTGCTGTTGAATTGGCACCGGGAACATGTACTTTTATTGTAATATAAGAATCTAACAAGTATTAAACGAGCAATTCATGTATTGTTTCTACAAAAAGCCCAAACGAGATTTGTGTAAAACACGCACTCAGTTTGGGCTTGATTTTATTTATTCAGTTGTAATCTAAATTTTATGCTACTTTAATTTCAACCATCTCACCACTTTCTCTCATCTTGTTTAGTATCTTAAACGCTACTTCAAGTGCCTTCTCCGTATCTTTGCCATTTCGCTTGTAAAAAGCATACAGAAGCACAATATCTGTAACTTGCTTAACGAACAAAACTCTCACCATATTTCCAGTGACTTTCATACGGATTTCGTAAAGCTCCTTATATCTGCCAACAGAAATATGTTTTACATAAGGTTCGCATAATGGATTTTTATCATTAGAAATATAAGTAAGAATGCTTTTGAATTTCTGTTTCACTTTCTCATCAGCATTTTCAAAAAAGTGTTCAACTTGATTTTCGTTTTCATTTTTGTAGATATAAATATTTCTCATTGTTTTCTCCAAATTTTATATTCTACAATATCATATCAATCCGGCTGTATAACACATTTTCACCTTTCTTCCTTATAGTCATTTAACATCGGCTGCGCACTTTTTTATTTTATAAGGAGGTTTCACTATGAGAAGTGGAGCAAAAAAACACATCACAGCCGCAATTGCGTTTATTCTTGTCGGAATAACTCTTGTTTGCGGTACGGCAATTGCCACAAGCGCACGCAGAACAGAAACCATTGACGTCACCTATGACAACATTCAGATCGTCCTTGACGGCAAAACCATTGACCCCAAGGATGCTCTCGGCAACAAGGTCGAACCCTTTATCTACAACGGCACAACATATCTCCCTGTCAGAGCTGTCGGCGAAGCTTTTGGCAAAGAAGTTTCGTGGGATGGTGCCACAAAGACGGTATATATCGGTGCAAAACCCGGCGAACATGAGAGCTGGCTGGTTCAGTGCCCACCATATTCATCGGAAAATATGTATATGTACCCTTACAACGGAATAGACTCTTTTAAAATGTCGGGCAAAGAATATACAAACGCTTTTACAATGAGAGGTTGGGGCGCAGAATCGGGAGGCTCGGGATTTTGTATTTTCAATCTTGACGGAAAATACAACAGTGTAACGTTTACCGCCGGTCATGTGGATGACACTCGCAATGAAAACACAGTATTGACTGTGTATGTGGATGATGCAGTGGCATATAAGGAAGAAGTGAAGTGGGATGAACCTGCAAAGAAAATCACCATTCCTCTCAACGGAGCTCTTCGAATGAAGATGGTTATCACAAAAGAAAGCGGTTGGGAATCATACTGCGGCTTTGCAGACGGATACTTTGAATAATATATAGTATTACTTTTAATAAAAGTTTTTTGTGTCTCTTTTTTACAAAAAAGAGACCGAGGGTTCGGGGCGAGCAGCCCCGCGCATATACAACAAAAAAGGACTGACAACTCGTCAGTCCTTTATGTTTTTCTGAAAAATTATTCAAGGCAATCTTTTCTGGAAAGATTGATTCTGCCCTTGTCGTCGATCTCAACGACCTTAACCTTGATCTCATCGCCGACAGAAACAACGTCTTCAACCTTTTCAACGCGCTTCTTGTCAAGCTTGGAGATATGAACAAGGCCTTCCTTACCGGGAGCGTATTCAACAAAGCAACCAAAGGTCATAAGGCGTGTAACCTTACCAACAAATACTGTGCCGACTTCGGGATCGTTAACGATGGCGTTGATGATCGAAAGCGCCTTGAGGCCGCCGTCTCTGTCAACTGCGGCAATAAATACCGAGCCGTCGTCTTCAATATCGATCTTTGCACCTGTATCAGCGCAGATCTTCTGAATAACCTTTCCGCCCGATCCGATAACTTCGCGGATCTTGTCGGGATCAATCTTTGTGGAGATCATCTTGGGAGCATACTTGGAAACGTCCTCTCTGGGTTCGGGGATCGCCTTAAGCATAACTTCGTCAAGGATGTACATACGTCCTTCTCTTGTCTGTTCAAAGGCGCGCTTGATGATTTCGGGGGTAAGACCGTCGATCTTAAGGTCCATCTGAATGGCTGTGATACCCTTCTTTGTACCTGCAACCTTAAAGTCCATGTCGCCGAAGAAGTCCTCAAGACCCTGGATGTCAAGCATGGTCATCCATCTTTCGCCCTCGGTAACAAGACCGCAGGAGATACCTGCAACGGGAGCGGTGATCGGAACACCTGCATCCATAAGTGCAAGGGTGGATGCACAGATAGAGCCCTGGGATGTCGAACCGTTGGACGAAACGACTTCGGAAACAAGGCGGAGTGCATACGGGAACTTTTCAACATCCGGAATAACGGGAACAAGTGCACGCTCAGCCAAAGCACCGTGACCGATCTCGCGGCGTCCGGGGCTTCTTGTGGGCTTTGCTTCGCCAACCGAGTAGGAGGGGAAGTTGTAGTGGTGCATATATCTCTTGTATTCTTCGTTGTCAATACCGTCAAGAAGCTGCTGGTCGCTGACAGGGCCGAGGGTGACGGTGGTGAGAACCTGGGTCTGACCTCTGGTGAAGAGAGCCGAACCGTGAGTTCTGGGGAGAATGCCGACTTCGGATGCAAGGGGACGGATCTGGTTGAGGTTTCTGCCGTCAACACGCTTGCCGTCGTCAAGAAGCCATCTTCTTACAACAAACTTCTGCAGCTTGTAAAGGCATTCGGACATTGCGGTTTTGGAGTCGGGATACTGCTCTTCAAAGTGAGTGAAAACGTCGTCATAAACAACGTTAAGTCTTTCTTCTCTGACAGTCTTGTCGTCGGTGTCAAGAGCAGCTCTTACCTTTTCAATAGCGTAATCTGCGATAGCTTCGTACATATCGTGGTCAACCTCGCAGGAAGGATACGAGAACTTGGGCTTGCCGATCTCGGCAACGATTGTGTTGATAAATTCAACAACCTTGCGGATCTCCTCGTGAGCCTTCATGATAGCTTCAAACATCTTGTCCTCGGGAACTTCCTTGGCGCCGGCTTCGATCATAACGACCTTCTTTTCGCTGCCGGCAACGGTAAGCTCGAGTTCGCTCTTTTCGCGCTGAGCGGCTGTGGGGTTAACCACAAGCTCGCCGTCCACAAGACCCATGAAAACGCCTGCAATAGGACCGTTCCAGGGAATGTCGGAAATGGAAAGGGCGATGGATGCACCGATCATGGCGGTGATTTCGGGGGAGTTGTCGGGGTCTACCGACAAAACGAGAAGATTAAGGCAGACGTCGTTGCGCAGATCCTTGGGGAAAAGCGGACGGATAGGTCTGTCAATAACGCGGGATGTGAGCACAGCCTTTTCGCTGGGCTTGCCTTCTCTCTTGAGGAAGCTGCCGGGGATCTTACCTACGGCATAAAGTCTTTCTTCAAAGTCAACCGACAGGGGAAGAAAGTCGATGCCCTCACGGGGAGCGGCGCTGGCGGTGGCTGTGGCAAGGATTACTGTTTCGCCGTAACGCACAAGGGCAGAGCCGTTGGCGAGCTGAGCGATTTTTCCTGTTTCGACAACAAGGGGTCTGCCCTCGAAGTCAAACGAAAACTTTCTGTAGTTTTCAAACATGTCTTTTACCTCCGTTTCTTTGCCTTGGTTGCGGAGGCCGCCGAAAAGATTTTTCAAACTTTCAAACATGGATTTTTCCTCCGTTGATAAAAATTTTTATTAAAACGGAAGGCGTAAGTCTTAGCACTTACAGACAGAGCAAAAGCTATTTTCACGGTTGTGCCGCACTTTTTGCTGCCTGTGAAATTCTGCACACATGGCAGGATAGGGCACCTGCCCAACAATATTGTTGTTTTTGCCATTGATTAAATTCCAAAATCCCACCACCGTCTTCGACGGTCCCCCTCCCTTTAGGCAAGGGAGGCGTTTGTTGGGGTGCGGATTTTAAAACAATGACAAAAAAACCAATCGTAGGGGCGAACTGTGTTCGCCCGATTTGCCATCGGTAAAATTTTTCACCGAACGGAAGGAATGAGCGCTGCCCTACAATATTGTTGTTTTTGCCGCACCGCCTGACGCGGATCGCCCGTCGCGGTGTCTGTGGGATCGCCCGTCGCGGTGTCTGTGGGTTTGCCCCGTTTGTAAATGCTAAAAGATTCTTGACGCCTGCCGTAATAAACTTTTTTGGGGCTGTTGCTTTGGCAACAGCCCCACCTTTACAGAAAATTACTTTCTGAGACCGAGCTTTTCGATGATTGCGCGGTAACGGTTGATGTCCTTCTTCTGGAGATAGCCGAGAAGGTTTCTTCTGTGACCGATCATCTTGAGAAGACCGCGTCTGGAGTGATGGTCGTTGTTGTTGGCGCGGAGATGTTCGGTAAGGGTGTTGATGCGCGATGTGAGGATCGCGATCTGTACTTCGGGAGAACCTGTATCGCCTTCGTGTGTGCGGTACTGTTCGATGATACCCTGCTTTTCGTCTTTCTGCATCATGGTTTTTTCCACCTTTCAAAAAATAAATGTCAAATATGCTGTCCGACGACAAGGCGTAGGGCGTGTGAAGACCTCTTGAACCGAAGGGAAAAGAAGCACTTGCCCAAAGGCACAGTCAACCCTTGCGGTAAGGCTTTATCCACAACACCGTGTTCGCGGACGCATACTCGCAGAATCAAGTATAACATAAAACTTTCCAAAAGTAAACACTTTTTCAAAATTTTTTTGCACTTTTTCAAATTTTTTTTGCATCATGTGTATTTTGCCCCTGCAATAGCGCAAATAATCGCAAAAAAGATGGCAAAAAAACTTGAAGAAATCGTATTTATATGGTAAAATATAATTGATACATTATATTTTCGGGAGGTGACGAGCGTGCAGGAAAATCGCTTTAACAAAAAAATATTTTCCATGCTTATCGAGCGCGCCTGCGGCGACCGAAGCATCCACCGCTTTGCCAAGGATGCTGACATCAGCTATGTCCAGCTTCGAAAGCTCCACGCAGGACTTCAGGAAAATCCCCCCGGCAAAAAGCTGATCAAAAAGCTTTCGGAAAACAGCCTTGGCGGTGTTGAATACGAAGATTATATCTTCGCGGCAGGCCTTTGCGAAAAGAAAAAGAGCGCCGACGCCCCAAGCTCGCACGATGCGCGCATTCTCGAAAAGCTTTCGTCGCTGTCTGCGGGCCAGCGCAAGACCGCCGAAGAATTTATTGACTTTCTTTCCCGTCCCGGCGGCAAAAAAAGCGGTGGTGCAAGATGACTTTTCTAATCGTAGCAGGGTGTATTCTCGGCTTTTTTGCCCTGATATTTTTGCTTTTGTTTTTGCTTGTGGCGCGCGTGCGATTTAGGTTTGACACCGACACCGGCGTTTTTGGGCTTTCTTTGAAGGTTTTGTTTGTAAATCTTGATATACTTCCCACAAACGAGGAAAAAAAGCGCAAAAAGATGCTGAAAAAGGCAAAAAAATACAAAAAGAATATGGAAAAGGACGGCCACCTTTTTCCAAAAAAGCAAAAAAAGCAAAAAAGTGCCAAAAAAATCGAAAAAAACGCCGCCGATGCTTCTGACCAAAAGAAAACACTTTCTGAAAAGATTGCGGCGTTCGGCGAGCTTTTTGCCAATATCTGCGAAAAGATCCGCATTCTTGTGCCCGGGGTTTTCGGGGCGCTTTCGCTACAAATAAAAAAACTCGATATCGTCGTGGGTGGCAAGGACGCGGCACAGACGGCAATTAGCTATGGCGCCGTCTGCGGTGCCATCGACGGGCTGTATGCCATCGGCGAGCGGACAAAAAAATTTGTTATCAGCGACCAAGTGTACGTCGCCTGCGATTATCTTGAAGAAAAATTCCGATGCGAATTTGACGTTGTGCTGAAAGTTCGGCTGATAAAGATAATCTTTGCGGCACTGAAAGCATTTTTATAATAACAATACTATCGAAAGGAACAAAAAGACATGGCAGAAAATATGCCCCTCAGCGAAGTTATCCGATCCTCCCTTGAAAACATAAAAAAGGTGCTTGACACCAATACCGTCATGGGTGACCCCGTGACTGTGCTTGACGGCACAGTCATTGTGCCCGTTTCGAAGATCTCGGTGGGCTTTGCCTCGGCAGGTACCGAATATGACGGCCGCAAGGAGCTGAAAACCAAAAATTTCGGCGGTGGTGGCGGCACGGGTATCACCGTCACGCCCGTCTGTTTCATTGTTATCAACAAGGACGGCGAGGCAAGAATGCTGAACGTTGAGGCAAACAGCGGATATTCGGGCAACGAGGGTATTGTCGGCGTTGTCAACGGTGTGGACGAGCTGCTTGATCGCGCCCCCGGCATGATTGATAAGATCAAAAACCTTATCCCAAAAAAGGATAAAAAAGAAGAAAACAGTGACGAAAAATGATAATATCGTAGGGCAGGGATTTTATAACTGTCCGAAGGACAATATCACAATGCTTTGCATCATATCACTGCGCAGCAATATCACTCGCCGCAAGGCGAATATAACTGAGGCACCGTCCGCAAGGAAGGTGCCTCAACTACTGTAGGGCAGGGTCCCGTCCTGCCGTTCGGTGTGGAATTTAATCATTGGACGGGCGAACACAGTTCGCCCCTACGATTGGGTTTTTTGTCATTGTTTTAAAATCCGCACCCCAACAAATGCATTCCACCTTTATTGTAGGGCAGGGGCTTGCTCCTGCCGTTTGGTGCGGAATTTAATCAATGGACGGGCGAACACAGTTCGCCCCTACGGTTTGGGATTTTTATCAATGGTTAAAAATTTGCACCCCAACAAATGCCTTCTCCTTTCAGGAGAAGGGGGACCGCGCCAGCGGTGGATGAGGTGTTGAAATCACATCAACGGCGAAATCAACAACATCGTAGGGCAGGGGCTTGCTCCTGCCGTTTGGTGCGGAATTTAACGGGTGGCAAAAACGGGCGAACACAGTTCGCCCCTACGATTGGGTTTTTTATCAATGATTAAAAATTTGCACCCCAACAAACGCCTCACTTGCCTAAAGGGAGGGGGACCGTCGAAGACGGTGGAGGGATTTTGGAATCTAAAGGGCGGCAAAAAAACCAACAACCCCTAAAATCTCTGTGCAAACCCACAGGATCTGCACAAATCCTCGCACGGCTCGCGCTTTTCAAAAGATGCGGCAAGCCTTTGCGCCCTGTCGGACGCGAGAATATCGTCAAGATCGCTTTCAAAAATGTTTCCGAGAGCAATCGCCCCATCGGCATCAAGACAACAAGGCACCACCGTGCCGTCGCACAAAATGCCGATCTGATCGCGCAGGGCATAGCAAAACGAAACGTCCTTTTTTTCGCCCTGCTGATCCGGCCAGACGAATTTTTCGCCGTATTCGAGAAAAACTTCCATTTCCCCCTTTGGCGCATCAAAAAGCTTGTAACCCGAGCGGTTTTTTATCCATTCGTCGGGGAAAAGGCGATGAAGCTTTTCAACAATTTCGCCGTTGTTGTCAACGCCGTTTTCAATATTCCAAAGCCGAAGTACGCAGATAACGCCGTTTTCTGCGCATTTTTTTGCAAATTCGGCAATATCGGCAAGGTATTTTTCAAAATTTTCGCCGTCAATCTGCGCATTTTCTCCCGAAATTTCCGCCGCCTGCAGCGAAATGCTGATTTTTTTCACGCTTTTATCGCAAAAAACAAAATCACCCTTTTGCGAAAGAAGCGTTCCGTTGGAGGTCAGCATCACCTCAAAGCCTGCGTCGCGCG
Organism: Oscillospiraceae bacterium; assembly: GCA_015063785.1. GTDB lineage: Bacteria > Bacillota > Clostridia > Oscillospirales > CAG-382 > UMGS1052. The sequence continues at coordinate 1,313 of SVTM01000058.1, read as the reverse complement.
CCATCGTGCAAAAGAGCGCCAACGACGGGTGCAAAAAAGGCTCACCCATCAGATGCAGATACAGATATTTCGATTTCCCCTGTATCTTATCGAGCACTCGGCAAAAATCGGATTCTGTCATAAAAGCTTTTTTGCGCTTTGTGCCGTGGCAAAAAGAACAGGCAAGATTGCAGACGTTGGTGGTTTCAAGATATATTTTTGTAAGCATATTACCTCTAAAAAACAAACGGATCGCCGCAAAAGTGATCCGTTTTTTTATTTTATGTATGGTACCCCCGGCGATTGCGGAACGCTGCCCAGCGACAGCAAAAGCTCGATTCCGCGCTCACGCGCCGAGATGACGGCGTTTTTCACGTCGGACGTTTCGCCGGTGAAGGCGATGATAACCTCGTTCGAATGGCTTGTGCCCACCGACGGGGACATGTATTTGAGAAGCTTTATCGAAAAAGATTTCAGCGCATTGTCGGCAAGAACAAAGCCGATGGCGGCAGGGGATGCGGCGATAAAGCCAAAGGCTTTGCCGATCGGCGCGCCAAACGCCATGGCAAGAGCTTCGCCTGCAGATGAAGAAAAGGCAAATTCCAGATGCCCCGCATCGCTGATATAAACCTCGCCCGAATGTTTGTCGCACAGCTCAAGCGAAATTTCCACCGCACGGCGAGCGTCAGAAACGGTTTTTCCGCCGATGACGATGTAATTTCCGTGGCCGCCCCAACCCTTTGTGTCGCGCGGAAGCTCAACAGAAACCACCGTGCAGTTGGTGGATTTGACAGCCTCGTCCACGGCAAGTATCTGACCTGCCGCGCCCGTGCGCGACGAGATAAGCCCCACAGACGAAATGTCCGACCGAATAGCTGCGGCATTTTTCAGGCTTTCTTCAACCGAGGGGACAACAAGACCAATGGTGTCAAGCTTGCCGACACCGACAAATTCCGACATGTTGCAGTTGCCAAAAAGCTTTTCGTCAATCATTTTTGCCCCTCCTTTGCAGTTTATACCGACAGTATACCACAAATTCGGGGCAAAATCAAGGGTTTTGGAAAAATTGCACCCCAACAAACGCCCCCACCTTTATTGTAGGGCAGGGGCCCCGTCCTGCCGTTTGGTACAGAATTTAATCAATGGAAAAACGGGCGAACACAGTTCGCCCCTACGGTTAGAATTTTTATCATTGATTTGGGAATCCGCACCCCAACAAACGCCTCCCTTGCCTAAAGGGAGGGGGACGGCAAATTGTCAAGTCAAGTGCAACACTTTTTAGAAATGAAATCAATAGGAGAAAGATAATCGAGACATTTACGAGGGCGAGTATT
>SVTM01000057.1 GCA_015063785.1 Oscillospiraceae bacterium | reverse complement strand
CCTCCTAATGTGTTTTTATGTTCGACTGGCAGGTCTTCCATATTATATCACATTAGGAGGATTTTTTCTCATCGGTTAACCTCTTTTGAACCACGCGACTATCGCGTGGTTTTCTTGTAGACAACAAGAGCGGAGGATTTCCCTCCGCTCTCATTTGTTTGACGAATCGGAATCTGTTTAAATGCACGGGAATGTAAAGCCGTATTCACAGAGCATATTGCGAAGTGTTTTATTTTCTTCGTCACTCAAATTGAAATACTTATCCTCTTCGACACTATATATTTTACCGCAACTATCGCAAGCGATACAGTAAGTGTTACCGCCTATTATAAGTGCAACATTTTCACTAAAACCGCAAGACGGAGAATCTGAAAACAAACTTTTTCCGTCAAATATTTTTTGAACAATTGCAGAATCTTCGTCAGACAAAGGGGTAGTTATATCAGCATCGCCATACTGAAAAACCGCAATCATTTCACCCTCTGCCACTTCACCTTTATAGCATGAAGAAAACGAGAAAATCATTAACAAAACCAACAACAAAGAACTTCCAAGTACAATGTATTTTTTCACAAAATCTCTCCTTATCAAATTTTTATTTGTTTAATTAAGTTCGTTTCCGTCTGCATCAAGAAAATAATACTCATTTGGAGCAAAGGGGCAGTAATAAACAAACGGAATTTCTGTAACCGGCACGGTAGTATCGCCAATTACTATGCTCTTACATTTTGGGTTATTTATAACAAACGAGTAACCGCTGCCAAAATATTCAAAGAATATATCTTGTCCTCTTTCGTGCCCACCGTTATACAGTGGTACTCAGCATTTGCATCACATCCATTTCACAAATCAACCTTTATGTGTTTTCTCATTCACGATATATAAAATGCTGTGCTCCATCATTATCTATACGATCCATAAGCTCAACAACATTAGTAGGATAGATTTCTATATTCTTCAATTCTGTCAGGGGAACCCAATGAAACTCCATATTGAAATTCCCACCCTCTATTTGTTCTTTTCCTGTGAAAACACCTTCCCACGGGATATTATCGGAGGTTATTTCCACAATATAATACAAACAAATCTGATGACATTGTTTGTTGCCCCATGGAAAAAACACTTCTCCTACCCATTTCAAGTCGCCCACCGAAATTTTTACACCGATTTCTTCAAAAAACTCTCTTGAAAGAGTCTGTTCATTCGTTTCACCAAAGGTCACCTGACCACCCGGAAAAGCAAAAGCTGTGTCATTGATGGGTTTTTGCAACAGAACTTTGTCTTTCTGTATGCAAATCCCCGCAACTCTGTATGAAAACACGTATTCATCTGTGCGGAATAAAATATCCATGCTGTTCCCCTCACTGTCTGCCTTATATTTCCCATCGCGCTAATCTCAATTTATATCCGGGTTATGTTAAAAACTCGCATATATTCATCAATCGCCGCAAGATCCCTTGCCTGCAGAAATCTTTTTTGATTTGTTTCATACTTAATATCTTTGATCAAATGAATCATTTCGCCGAGCGAACACCATTTCAGTGTTGTGCCAAGCTCGGCTTCTTCTTTTGTCAAGTGCGAAACTGTATGCTTTGTTTTCGTATGTATCACAAAAAAATACGACAAAGTTGTAATGTCGGCATGGTATCTGTTTTCGGAAACAACCCCCAAAGGTTTTATATCATCATATATACAGCCTGTTTCCTCATACACTTCTCTTGTTATTGCCGCCGTTTCATCTTCCCTGTCTTCAATTCCGCCACCCGGCAAAGAGTAAATGTCGGTTTTTTCTTCGTACATTACCGCATATTTCCCGTCTTCATTTATCAAAATGGCCCTTGCTTTTTTCCTTGGCTCCTTATTGCTCAATCCATCGGTCCCAAGCACGTTCTTGTCGGTAAGTTCTGCAATGATTTTCCAATCAATAACCATGCTATCCTCTTTCTTTTTGCTTGTTCCGGATCTATAGCTCACACGCTCTCATGCTGTGCAAGCATTTCATCAAGCGCTCTGACAAAATCATTATAACCCTTCGGGAAATTCGCCGAGCCATCTGCCTCAATGGTTTTATCGCCGTTCACACAGGCAGAAAAGCGAAACATTTCCCCATCATGCACGTTCTTTGGGTGTTTGCCGTGAAATCCGTCCCAGCGGATAACTCCGCAGTTATTTACAAGCTCAACAAATTCCACCGTGTCAACAACCGCGCTTGCCTCGGGTTCAAGATTTATTTGGCCGTCGGCATACACTTCGCGATAGCGCAAAATTTTTGTTTTTTCACCGTCGACTTCGATCTTATATTCGGTGCCACCGCGCATTCCGCGACGGACAAGCGACATCGACTCGACAGACGAAACCGTCTTTTTCTGTCCTGCCGCGCAACCGAACAGCCCGAAAAGCGAAACGAATACTACCACAGACAGGATCAGCGGCATTTTTTTGCGTATTGTCATATGTTTTTTCATTTTGGCACCTCACAAATATTTACTTTTGTCTGTCCGAAATTTTTCCGTGTAATATTTCGCTAAATTCGCGCTTTGCGCAAGCTATTATACCTCCTGAGTCAGCTTTTTCAGCCTTCTGTTCACGCAAGATTTTGTAACGGGCGGATCGTGGAGCTCTGCAAGCTGTGAAAGGGAGGCTTCGGGGTTTTCGATGCGCAGACGCGCCGTTTCAAGAAGATCGTCCGAAAGACCCTCTGCGCCACCCGTGGCAAAAAGCTTGTTTATCGCCTCAATCTGCTTTGATGCGCTTTGTATCTGCTTTGTCATATTTGCCATTTCGCAATTGTTCAGGCGGTTAAGATTGTTGCGGATATCCTTGGCAATAAGGGTGTTGTTATATTCAAAATTTTCTTTTGTCGCGCCGATAAGACCGAGAAAATCCACGATTTTTTCGCTTTCTTTGTAATATATTACATAGTGCGAGCTGCGCTTGGTATACTTTGCCTCAAACGACATTCCCTTTAGGAAAAACAGCAATTCTCTTGACAGGTTGAAATACGACACGTCAAATTCAAGGTGATAGCTTTTTCTCGGCGAGCTGACGTTTCCGCACGAAAGGAAAACGCCTTTTATAAATTCGGTTTTGCAGTTTTCGCACTTAAAAATTTCTGAAAGAATGGTGTAGCAGGTGGTCAGTTCTTTTTTGTCATAGCCGAAAAACGAAAGGATCTTTGCGCAGATCACCTCGTCTTTTATGGCAATTTTCCCCTGGTTCGAAAGGGTTTCGCGGAAAGGCGAAACGTCCACCTCCACCAGCGACTTCAAAAGTCCTGCCGCGTGGTCGAGGATATGCTCGTTTTCGCCGACTATTCTGATCTCACTCATGCCAAAGACCTGACCGAAAAGAAGCATGCCCAAAAGGTGCGCTCGCTTGCAGCATTTTTTTGACGGTTTTGCCGCCAGCACGGCGTTTTTGGTGCTTTGGTTAAAGGTGGAAGTATCGTTTGTGCTCATTTGTGATTTTCCTCAATGATCTCGATCTCGGGGCAAAGGGTCACCCCGAATTTTTCATATACTTTTTCTGTAACGCTTGCCATAAGCGCGCGCACATCGCTCGACGTTGCTCCACCGCAATTTATGACAAAGCCCGCGTGCTTTTGCGAAATCTGCGCTCCGCCGACAGCAAAACCTTTGAGACCGCAATCCTCGATAAGCTTTCCTGCAAAATGTCCCTGCGGACGCTTGAAAGCAGAGCCGCAGGATGGATATTCAAGCGGCTGTTTTTCGCGACGCGCGGTCATGTTTTTGCGGCAAACTGCCTCTATCTCTTCCCTTTCGCCGCAGGCCAAAGCAAAGCTTGCGCCAAGTACGACAAGCTTTTTGTTTTCCATGAAAATACTGTGGCGGTAGGAGAAATTGCACTCCTCGCGTGAAAGCTCCACCGTCTTTTTGTTTTCGGTATCATAGCAAAGCACGCTTTTTATCACCTGCGACATTTCGCCGCCGTAGGCGCCTGCGTTCATAAAAACGCCGCCCCCCACGCTTCCGGGGATGCCAAAGGCAAATTCAAGGCCCGAAAGAGACTCTTTTGATGCAAAATTTGAAAGAGAAGTCATCTGCGCACCGCAGGAAGCAAATATTTCGGTGTCCGAAAGCTTTTTGATCTCGGATATTTTGGCAGTAAAAACAACCGTCAGGCGCGAAGCATCGTCGGGAAAAAGAAGATTGCTGGAATTTCCGACGACAATAACGTCTGCCTCACCACGCAAAGCATCAAGAAGAGCGCACAGCTCGTCGGCGCTTTCGGGGAAAAAGGCACATTTTGCCTTACCTCCCGTGCGCATCGACGAAACGGCGGAAAGGTCAAAATTTTCTTTTGCAATATGTTCGAATAAGCGAAGATCCATAAAAAATCCTCTCCTGTTATCTCAAAAATTAAGCCAAAAAGAGCTTTGAAAGAATTTTCTTTGCAAGGGCGGCATCTGCGGTGCCGTAGCATTTTTTAAGGCTTGCGTTGTTTTCATATCTCGGCAAAAGCTCATCGATCTGCTCCTTTGAAAGGCGCACGCCGCACGAAACCTGCTTTTCGGGAAGATTTTCCACAACAAGCGCACAAAGCTCTTTCTTTGAAACGCCCACCGAGGCAAAAAAGCTGTCGCACAGCTCCTTTGCGTTTGCGGCGTTGTATTCGATAAATTCGGGCAGATATGCGCCGCAGGCGTTGCCATGGGCAAGGTCGTGGTTTTCGGTGAGAAAATAGCCGAAGGCATGGGGAAAAGCAGTTCCCGTGACACTGATGGCAAGGCCTCCGTATATAGAAGCGCAATATAGCTTTTCGCGGTCTTCATACGAAAGCGTATCGTCGGTTGCTGTTTTTGCAAGCATTTCGCAAAGTATCTGCACTCCCCTTACGGCAAAGCAGCGCGAAAGCTCGTTTGCTGTGCGGTTGAAATAGCTTTCAACACAGTGGCAAAGGGCGTCTATTGCAGTCGATCTTGTAAAAGATCTCGAAAGAGACATGGTATATTTTGCATCGCCGAACGAAAGAAGTGGAAAGGTGGTTATGGCGCGGAAGCTTTTTTTCATTCCCGACGAATTTGTGATGACAGATACGGGAGTCACTTCGCTGCCCGTGCCTGCCGTTGTTCCCACGCAGACGATGGGCAGAGGTTTCCTTTCCCAAACCGATGAATACATAGTTTTTTCGTCCATCTTCCCGTCTGTGGCAAGCACAGCCACCGCCTTTGCGGCATCAAGCGGCGAGCCACCGCCGATGCCGACCACAAACTGTGCGCCGAAATCTATGGCAAGAAGCGATGCTTTTTTGCAGGAAGCGTATGACGGGTTTTGCTCGATGCCGTCAAAAACGCACCATTCGATGCCGACAAGATCAAGGGCTTTTGTCATATCGTCAAGGGCGCCGCTTTTTTTCGCAGAGCTTTTTCCCGTGACGATAATGCACTTTTTTCCGTATTCCGCAAGAAGCGAGGCATTTTTTATAACACAGTCGCGGCCGGTAACCAGCCTTGTGGGCAAAACAAAATTCATTTCCATAAAAAAATTCTCCGTTTATTTATCTTTTCTCTTGAAAAAACACTAATCTCATTGTACAATACTATTATATACTATCATTTCCAAAAAAACAATAGCGCAATATGCGAATAAACGAAAAAGGAGTAAAAATCATGATCAAAAAGAGCGCGTCTTTCAATACAGACCTGCGCGAAAATATGCGCGGCGGCGACGGAGTTATTGAAGTCACCAACTTTATCACAGAAGAAGAGCTTAACAACAAGGGCAGACTTTTCGGAAAGCTCGTCATAAAGCCGGGCTGCGGCATCGGATATCATGTGCACGAGCATGATGCAGAGCTTTTCTATGTTGTCAAGGGATGTGCCGTATATTCCGACAACGGCGAGGAAAAGCCCCTTTGTGCAGGCGATCTTGCCATCTGCCCCTGCGGCACGGGACATTCTGTCAAAAATGAAGGAACAGAGGACGTGGAGCTTATCGCCCTTATCGTTTTTGAATGATCTGTTGTATTTGCACATTCGTTCACTTTGTTTTCAAACGGTGTTGCAAATCGCAAAAAAGCGTTATATAATAACACTATAAAACTTACAGGAGAAAAACCAATGGCTACAGTAAAAGCATTTTCGGCATTAAGATTTACAGATAAGGCAGGCGACATTTCCAAAAACGTTTGTCCGCCTTATGACATCATCTCTCCTGCGCAGAGAGAAGAATACATAAAAGTCAGCGAAAACAACATCATCCGTCTCGAGCTTCCCATAGGCGAAAACGCCTATGCCGATGCAGGCGCGCTTTACAAAAAGCTCCGTGCAGACGGTATTCTCGAAAACGACGCCACAGAGGGCATCTACGTTTACGAGGAAGAATTTGAAGTCTACGGCGAAGTGAAGAAGATCAAGGGCATTTTTGCAAGGGTGAAGCTTTGCGAGTTTTCCGAAAACGTCGTTCTCCCCCACGAAGAAACTCTGTCCAAGGCAAAGACCGACCGATTTAATCTGATGAGCGCAACCTACTGCAACTTCAGCCCCATCTATTCGATGTACACAGATGCCGACCGCAAGATCTCGGGCAGAGTGGCAGATCTTACAAACGGCAAGGCAGACATTGAATTTACCTGCGAGGACGGCGTTACCCAGCGCCTTTGGAAGATCGAAAAGGGCGCCGACACCGACTTTATTGAAAAAGCCTTTGAGGACAAACAGCTCTTCATCGCCGACGGCCACCACCGCTACGAAACCGCCCTCAACTTCAAAAAGAAACTTATTGAAGACGGCGTGATAAAATGCGACGGCTGTGCAGGCAACTACGTTATGATGATGCTTATCGATATGGAAAACGAAGGCCTTGTGGTCTTCCCCACCCACAGAATGATAAAGGGACTTGAAAAGTTCGACGAGGCAGAAGCCATCTCGAAGATCTCGGAATTTTTCGACGTGTGCGAGATTGCACGCGGTGACATTGACGCAAAGCTTTCTGAAAACGTCGACAAAAAAGCCTATGTTTTCTGCACCAAGAGCGGAAAATTCTATCTTCTCACCCTCAAGGACGGGGATGCCGCAAAGGCAGAGCTTGATGCCCTTAATCCCGGAAAATCCGATGCATACAAGGGACTTGACGTCACCGTTCTTCACTCGCTTATTCTTGAAAAGCTTTTTGGCATCGACAAGGAAAACATGGCAAACCAGATCAACCTTAAATACACAAGAGACACAGACGAAGCCTGCGACTGCGTGAAGAACGACGAGTTCAACTGTGCTTTCATTCTCAACGCCACAAAGGTGCACGAGATCAAGGACGTGGCTCTTGCCGGTGAAAAAATGCCTCAGAAATCCACATATTTCTATCCGAAGCTTATCACAGGCCTTGTTATGAACGAGCTTGTTCCTGTTGAAAAGATCTGAAAAAGGAGGACCGATTGTAAATGTATACATCCGTAAGCTCCTATTCATTTTCGCAGTATCTCAGAGACAATAGAATGAACCTTTTTGACTGTGTTGAAAAGGCGGCACAGATGGGATTTTGCGCCATCGAATTTATTGATCTTCCCACCGACGAGGGTATGACCGAGGAAGAATACGCCGCAAAGCTTGCCGCAAAGGCCGATGAATGCGGCATCAAAATTTCGGCATACACCATCGGCGCCTGCCTTATCAAGGACACCGACGAGGAGACACGCGCCGAGATCGAAAGAGTGAAAAGAAAGATCGACGTTGCAAAAATCCTCGGTGCTCCCGTTATGCGCCACGACGCTTTTTTTGCCCAAACAAAATACCGCAGCTTCGACCTTGCCCTGCCCGAGCTTGCCGCAAACATCCGCGAGCTTGCAGAATACGGCAAGTCAGTCGGTGTAAAGACCATGATCGAAAACCACGGCTATGTCTGCCAGGACAGCGAAAGAGTTGAGCGTATCTTCAATGCTGTAAACCACGAAAACTTCGGTCTACTTGTGGATATGGGCAACTTTATGTGTGCCGACGACGTGCCCTATCTTGCGGTGTCCCGTCTTGCTCCCTATGCTTTCCACGTGCACGCAAAGGATTTTTCAAACTACGGCTATCACAAAATTCCACTTGCGCCCTACCTCACCTCCCGCGGAGGTGCAAAACTTGTTGCCAACGTCTGCGGCATGGGCGATGTTGATGTCGAGCGCTGTCTTGCAATCCTTAAAAAGGCAGGCTATGACGGATGTGTCACCATCGAATACGAAGGCGCAATGGATTGCATTGCAGGAATTGAGATGGGCCTTGCAAACCTCAACGAAGCAATAAAACGTATCGGCTGATATATGCAAAAGAAAAAGCGCCCATGGCGCACCTGCTTTATCGCAGGTGCGCCATGTTTCTATTTCTACCTGTGGTAGATATCTTCCGTCTTGAAGAACTACATTTTTCATGATACAATATAATCAGCAAGCAGACGGAGGATATTATGAGAGACTATAGTTTTGGTAATTTTCTGCATGAGCTAAGATCGCGTAGAGGCCTTACGCAGTATCAGCTCGGCGCGCTCGTCGGTGTTTCCGACAAGGCGGTTTCAAAATGGGAGAACGGTTCTTCCAAACCGCAGAGTAATATTTTATATAAACTCAGCGATGTACTTGGAGTCAGCGTTGATGAGCTTCTGACTTGCAAATATCATTCCTCTGAAAATAAGGAGACAAAAGGAGTATTTGCAATGAAAAAACAACTATGGAATAAAGCATTTGATGCTATGCGTAAGCGCTATGGCAATCCTGTGCCCCTTGAAATCATGAATCGTTTGCTGACAGAGCATGCGGAAATCAAAGAAACAGATATGATCGTATATTTCGATCTGCTATCCGTTCTTTCAACCGAAGCAAAAAAGCAAGGTGAGCATATTCGAGTAAGAGGCGGAACTGGAGCATCCTTTGTGGCATATCTTTTGGGCGCAACGGAGATAAACCCCTTGAAACCGCATTATTACTGTTCGGAATGTGGTGCGGTTATCTTTGACAACAACGTGGATGATGGTTGGGATCTTCCGAGAAAAACTTGTTCGTGCGGCAAGGAAATGCAAACGGACGGACATGACATTCCGTTTGAAACATATCGTCACGTTGTTCATCGGAATACAAGTTTTGATTTATCAAT
>SVTM01000012.1 GCA_015063785.1 Oscillospiraceae bacterium | reverse complement strand
CGTGTAAGTTATCAACAATAATCTCATAAAAAGCTGACATAATAAGTGCTTTGGCACCGTCAAATCCTTGATTATCCGATGTGATCACAAAAATTAAATCCTTATCAGGCAGGCAAACAGCAAACTGCGGCATTGGAATAAACATTCCGGAAAGAATAAAAAACATCCATATAAAAGCCGAAGGCCTTTGTATTCTTGAGGGTGCCGACCGTCCAAGAGCAAGTGGATAGATCGTGTTCGTGATGAATTTTTCTACACTGCAAAGAAAAGGTGCTAAATCGTTTCCACACCATCGGCGTAAAGCTCTTTTTGAAGTTTTTTAACATCAACATTATCAAAAATTACATTATCGGTTACCTTAATACAAGCCGCAAGACCCGCCGCTTCACCAAGCATAAAACAGTAGCCCATAATGCGAATTTGACCGAGAACTTTTCGGTCGGCAGAAAGGCATCTGCCTGTAACAAGTAAATTATCAGTGTGTATCGGAAGTAAACTTCTGTATGGAAGAGTAGCGTAATCATCCATATTGATGTTTTCGCGGTTTTTAAAAAGGCTTTTATATTCGTTGTAGGCTTTGCTGTCAGAAGACGATGCATGTACATCGCTTACTGCACCGCCATCAAACCTCATTACGGCATCGTCAAACTTTCTGTAGCTTGATTTGTCGTCAAAGTTGGTTATGTATTTGCCCTCAACTCTGTAAGATTCCCTTAAAGCAAGATGACTTCCGGTATTAGTCAAGTAGGCATTTTCAAAACCGGGTACATATTTTTTATAAAAATTAAAATATTCATAAGCCTGCTTTCTGCCGTCGATGGCTGCTTTGGTAAGACCTTTTGATGAGGCACAATCTGCACCATATACATGTCCGGCATTAACAACTGCCACATCGCAAGTGTTACTTATTCTGAACACTCCGGGATGGTGCATGTCGCAATCGCTTAAAACACCATCTGCAACTGCTTTTGGAACAAGAGAGTGAATCATTTTAACTTTTGCAGGTTCATCGCCGTTTTCAAAATTGCTGAGAAAATTTTCGTATTTTTCAAAATCAACACCTGAATAATATGCCATCATGGTTGGTGCCTGAATATTTCCGTTTTCATCTCCAACAACAACTTTTTCTCCCGCCATTCTGCATAGTACCGCATCGCCGGTTGCATCTATAAAAGCTTTTGCACTAACACGTATCTCTCCCTCAACGCAAGCTAAAATAAGCTCATGTATCTCTCTTCCATCTTTTTTTAAGCCGATGATTTTTGTATATAGCATAACTTCAACGCCGTTGCTTGAAACAAGAAGATCAAGTTCTCTTTTCATTGCTTCTGCATCGTATGGGTAATAGTTATATCCTTTGACTGCGGGGTTTTCAAGAAACCTTGCACCGCCTTTATCGATCATGGAATCAATAAGATTTTTCCCGAAACCATAAAAATATTTTCTCGAACTCATCACCATGGTAATAAGTCCGGAGGTTCCCATACCGCCAAGCATTGCACTTTGCTCTATGAGCAAAACTTTTAAACCCTTTCTTGCGGAAACTACTGCTGCCGCTATTCCGCTCATGCCGCCACCGGCAACTATTAAATCATATTTTTCCATGATCCAACACCTCTTTGTTTTATTATATAGTCATTCTGTAGGCTCCGGGGGTGATACCCTCAACTCTCTTGAAAAAGCGATTAAAATTATACTCATTTGAAAATGACATGGTTTCTGCAATTTCCGCTATTGTGATATTTTTATTCCCCAAAAGTTTTTTTGCTTTGTCGCATCTGCATTTTGCTATAAAATCAGTCACCGTCATGTGCTCGGCCTGTTTGAAAAGACGGCCGAATTGCTTTGAAGATAAATAAACATACGCTGCAACCTCGCCAACCGAAATATCTCTTTTAGCGTTATCTTCAATAAATCTTTTTGCCCTTGTGACTCTTTCATCCGATGGAGCGCCTATAAAATCCTCGCTTTTTGTTGTCACAGAGTCTGCCATATGCAAAATAAGCGCAAACAGACAATTTTTCAAAATGCTGACCTCTGCGCCATTTCCGGACACCAGCACATGCGAGATGTTTGAAAGGGTGTTTTTTACAAAATCATCACAAACTCCGCAAAAAAGATCGTCTTTGAAAACATAGCTTTCACTTTTTGTGTCGGAGCACGAAAATGTGAGCCCGAGCTTTTTAAAAGAACCGCTTTCGTCTACAAGTATATGCTTCTTTTCGGGCGGAATAAACAAAAACTCACCTGCATTGACTGTAAATAAGCTCTTGTCTTTTGTCTGGTAAGTGGCAGAACCATCTAAAAGAAAATGGACCTCATAAAAGGTATGACAATGCATTTTTAAATTTGGTTTATTTCTTTGCTCTTCCGAAAAATTAGGGCTAAACCATACTATATTTATTCCATTTTCGTTTTCGGTTGAAATAAGGCTTTTTCTGTAAAGCTCCTTAAGCTTTAAAATAGCTTTTTTAGAAAACAAATTTTTCATAGGCACCATCCGTTTTTTGCTTTTATCAGTCTATTTTAAATAGTATCACAAACGAAAAAAATAGTCAACAAAATGTCCCGAATTGATAAATGGTTGTCTGCCAAAGATATTGAATTTTCGGAAATCAGATGGTAAAATCAAGGTGAAGTATGTCTTATGATGATAATAAAAAACGGCAAAAAGAAAGGGATGACTTGAAATGAAACATTTGGCAGAAGAGTATAAAGTAGTAGTGGCATCACCGAATTCAGAGGACACATATTGCTATAGCCCCGGGATTCTGAAACTTGAAAACGGCAGAATAATTGCCACAATGGATTTTGGCGGAACAGGCGTTGTGCGCATGGAAGGCAGAGTTCAAAGAAACCCCGGCACTGAAAGGTATAATATAGGTCAGATCCTGATTTCTGATGATAATGGTGAAACGTGGGTTAAAAAGGCAACAGTTCCGCTTATATGCATGAGACCGTTTAAGGCAGGAAAAAGCATATATGCAATAGGTTTTATAAGGGATCTTGGAATTGTGAGGTCTGATGATAACGGTGAGACATGGAGTGAAGTTTGTTCTCTTACTGATGGGGAGTTCTGGCACCAGGGTTCAACCAATGTGTGGTACAAGGATGATTGTGTGTATCTTGTAATGGAGAAAATGACTCACAATAAAGTGGCTTGGCCTGTGTGTTCTATTGCACCGGTGCTTATGCGTGCAAACATAAATGACGACTTGACAAAGCGAGAAAACTGGATATTTGCATCAGAGCTTGTGTTTGACGACTTTATAAACGAAAAGGAATTTTGCGAATTTGGCATACCGTTTTATCCCGAAATACCCGGCGGATACATGTCAGGCATAGCTTGCGGATGGCTTGAAACAAATGTTGTTCAGCTAAAAAAAGAAAACGATTGGTTTTATGATAAAACCGGGAAAACACTTCACTTGTTTATGCGTTCATGGACGGGACTTGCCTGGACGGGTGCTTTGGCAAAGGTTGTGGAAAAAGATGATGGAAGCATGGAAACCATGTTTGAAACAGCACCATCCGGGAAAAGAATGTTGTTTATAAATATTCCCGGTGGAGGTCAGTCGAAATTTCATATTTTATATGACGAAAAAACAAAGACATACTGGCTTGTTTCAAATCAGTTCCGTGATAGTATGGTGAATTTCAATGCTATGAACGAAAAGGACAGACACGGCTACGAGAGAAATCGATTGGTGCTCCACTATTCTTATAACTGTTTTGATTGGATATTTGCAGGAGTCGTGGCAAGCGGCAAGAGTTTTAAGGAATCCAGAAGCTATGCAAGTATGCAGTTTGATGGGGAAGACCTTTTGGTACTTTCCCGTTCAGGCAACGGTAACTGCTATAACGGTCATGAGACAAACATGATTACTTTGCACAGAGTTGAAAATTTCAGAGAATTGATAGATTAAACAAAAAGCCACGATATACTCGAAAGAACACTAACCAACACACACCATTCCCGATAAACAGATACCCCACAACGAAACCAAACTTTTCGTTGTGGGGTGATTTGTAATTTTATAAAAATTGTGAAACTGTGTGGTGGAGGCGACCCTTGGAGTCACCCCGTATTTTTTTACCGCCTTTTGCCCAAAACTTCTGCAGGGCTGTAGCCGTACATTTTTTTAAAGCTTTTGTAAAAAACCGTGTAGTCCGAAAAACCGCATTCCTGCGAAGCGTCGGTTGCCTGCCAGCCGTCGCGCAAAAGTGAAAGCGCCGCCGCCAGCCGCTTTTGGTTTATATAGCTGTGCACACTTCCACCCGTCACGCTTTTGAACTTGTGCATAAGGTACGAGCGGCTGATATAAAACTTTTTTGCCAACGAATCTATGGTCAGATCTTTGCTGTAATTGGAGTTTATATAAGCGATAATGCCGTCAAGCTTTCGATCGGCAATAACCCCTTCTTTTCCGTCAGCAGAAAGCCGCCCCACGTGCACCATCAGCCGCACAAAGCTGGCATCGGCAAGAAGCTTAGAGCCGAGATTTTCGCTTTTTGCCTCGTTTTCAAGCTCTGTTGCCGCCGAAAAAATCGAAGCTTTTGCCTCGTTTTCGGCATGAAAAAGACATCTGCCTCTCGTGTACGCCTCGCCAAAGCATTCGGCAAGTGAGCCGTCTGCTCCCAGCGATGCAAGATATTCGTCATCAATAAAAAGCACAATGCGCTCATACGCCTGCAGAGCGTCGGTTTTTGAATGATGTATCATATTTTTCGGCACGAGCAAAATGTCCCACGGAGCCAAAACATAGCTTTTTCCCTCGATGGTATAGGTGACGCTGCCCGAAAGACAGATGATCAGCTTGTGAAAATCGTGGGAATGGCTGTCAAAATCCATCGACCGCTTGTCGTAGATGTGAAACAGCTTGTAGTTTTCGTTAAGATATCCGCGCTTTGATGCAGTTGTCATTCTCGCTTCCTCCGCACGTTTTGCAATGTTACATAGATATTATGCACGATTTATTGCAAAAAGTCAAGGGGAGCAAAAGCATATTGATACAAAAAATGCAGGGATAGCTCCCTGCATTTTTTATCTCACTTTTCGCAAAGAAAATCCATCGCTTCAAGATATCCGTCAAAACCCTTGCCGGTAATGCGCTTTGCGCAGTAGGAGGTGATGTACGATATCTTTCTGAATTCTTCCCGTGAATCCACATCCGAAATATGCACCTCAACGGTAGGAATGCCCACACTTTTCAGAGCATCAAGTATGGCAACGCTGGTGTGGGTGTATGCCCCGGGGTTTATGACTATGCCGTCAGTGTTACCGTAGGCCTCCTGAATCTTGTCCACAAGGCAACCCTCGTGGTTGGATTGATAACATTCGACGCAAACACCCGTCTTTTTTGCGTGCTCTTCGATCATGCCCACAAGGTCGGCATAGGTGTTTTTGCCGTAGATCGAAGGCTCTCGGATTCCCAGCATATTAAGATTTGGACCATTTATAACAAGTATCTTCATTTTTCATAACCAAACCTTTCGATTATCTTTTGCGCACAATTTTTGCCGTTTTCTTCAAGGTCAACGCAAAAATCGGCACATTCTCTGTACAGCGGATCGCGCATTTCAAAAAGCGCTTTCAGGCGATCTGTGCCGCCTGCCGAAAGAGGACGGCCTGCCGTTGCCAGCTTTTCGATGGGGCGGTTGATGTATATGCAAATGCCGTTTTGCCCGATAAGCTCGCGGTTTTCCTCACGAAGCACAGCTCCTCCGCCACAGGATATCACCTTGCCCGAAAGCTTTGTGATATCGCGCAGAGTTTCGGTTTCAAGCGCTCTGAAGGCATCCTCGCCGTCGTTTTTTATTATATCCTCGGGGGTTCTGCCCTCTTTTTTCGTCAGATATTCGTCGGCATCAATAAGCTCCCGTGACAGCTGTCTTGCAAGGATCTTTCCCACCGTGGTCTTGCCGCAACCCGGCATACCCACAAGGATGATGTTGCGCACGCCCGATTCGATGACGCCGAGCACTCTTTTTGTGATATCTAAAACGTCGACGTTTTCCTTGTCAAAGAATATTCTGTCTGCCTCCACCGCCTGAGCCACAAGCATCGAAAGTCCGCCTGCTGTGGGGATGCCGCGCTTTTGCGCATCAAGAAGAAACCGTGTTTTGCCGGGATTGTAGATGACGTCAGCAACCCCCGAAAGGTCGGGGAATTTTGAAATGTCAATGGGAGATGTGCCGTTTGACGGATACATTCCCACGGGGGTGGTATTGATGATAACCTGTGCGTCCGGGTGGTCGGTGTATACGTTTTCATAGTTGACCTTGCCGCTTCTCGAGACGGTTACAATTTCTTTTGCCTCAAGCTTTTTGCAGGCTGCATTTGCCGTAAGGCTTGTGCCTCCGGTACCAAGTATCAGCACTTTTTTGCCGCATACTTCAACGCCTGCAAGACGCAGCATATATATAAATCCGAAAATGTCGGTGTTGTATCCGAAAAGCTTGCCGTTTTTGTTGACAACGGTGTTGACCGAGCCGATCATTTTCGCCTCGTCCGACACGACGTCGCAAAGTTTCAAGGCGTCGGTCTTGTAGGGAATAGTTACGTTTACGGCGCAGAATTCCCTTTTTTCAAAGAAAACATAAAATTCTTCCTTTGTCATGCTGAGAAGTCGGTATTTTTCGTTTCCCAGCATCTTGTGGATTATTTCGGAATAGCTGTGCGAAAGCCGCTCTCCGCAAAGTCCGTATTCTGCCATTGGGATCAGTCCTTTTTTGTTAAAGCTTGCGCCGCAAAAAATTCTTTCTTGGTAACGGCGTATTCGATGACGGTTTTGTATTCGTTTTTGATGTAATAAGAATTTTTGTAGGTGGTGACATAGCTCATGCCAAGCTTTTCCATCACCCTTTTTGACGAGTTGTTTCCGTCGATATATCGCGCGCAGATGCGATCGAGATCAAAAACGGCAAAGCCGAATTTCAAGACGGCACAGCACGCCTCAACGGCGATTCCGCGTCCCCAATACTCGGGCGCAAGAACATATCCGATTTCAGCGGAGTTTTGATCCTGATCAAAGGATGTGAAACCGCAGGTGCCGATGAATTTTGCATCTTTCCTGTATTCCACGCCAAAATCCCAAAAGGCGCCCTTGTCGTATTTTTTGCCGAGCAATTTTATATACCGCTCGGTCTCTTTTTCGCTCTTGTGCGGATTCCAGGTCAGATATTCCGTGACGTCGGACCTGCACGAATATTCGTACATATCCGCCGCATCGCGAGGGTCTATTTTTCGCAGAATAAGCCGCTCTGTATCTATCTGCGGAATGTTTGAAAAAACTTCTTTTATTTTTCTGTCGTTAAGTATTTGCATTTCAAAAACCTTTTTTTGCGATCTGCACTATCTCGGAGGCGGAATAAACTATCCTTGTCGGCACGTTCTCTGCAAACGCCGCAACTCCGGCAAAGCCCCAGGCAACCCCAACAGAGGGAATGTCCGCATTCTTTGCCGTCTGTACGTCGACCGCCGAATCGCCCACAAAGAAAGTGTCGATTCTCTTTTTTCCAAGCACCTCAAGCGCCATGTCCACCCTGCGCGCATCAGGCTTTACGGGGGCTTTGTCGCTGTTGCCCTCGAAATATCCGAAAAGATCGCCGAAATAGTGGGGTATCATTATCTTGGTCTGCACGTCGGGTTTGTTGGTGACAATTCCAAGCTTTGCACCATGCGACGAAAGCTGCTCCAGCATCTCCATCACACCGTCATAAACCTTCGAATCAACCGTGCAGCACCCGCGGTATATGCCGATGTAGGTGGAAAGCACCTCGTCAACAAGCTTTTCGTTTGCCGCTTCTTTTTCGGGCATAGCACGACGAATAAGCATACGGGCGCCGTTGTTGAGATATGATCTCACCTCGTCGTTCGTATGCTTGGGAAACGAAAATATTTCCATCGTGCGGTTTATGGCACAGGCACAGTCAGCGACTGTGTCGATGACTGTGCCGTCAAGATCAAAAAGTATGCAGGAATAAGAAAGATCAGACATTAAGCTTTGCCTTCTTTTCGCAAAGGAAATCGTATGCAAGCTTGATATCGTCGTAAGGATTGTCGCCGACTTCGCGCTCTATGGTGAGATATCCGTCAAAGCCGACCTCAACAAGCTTCTTGAGGTATGCGTCAAAGGGCACATCTCCGGTACCGAGAGGAAGCTCGATATACTTGTTGTCGGGCAGCATTCTGCCGTCCTTTGCGTGGGTGTGAACAATGTAATCCTTGAGGTGCTCAACAGCATCCACGGGATCGTCGCCTGCGCACATAACAAGGTTTGCAGGGTCAAGGTTAACTCTTACGCCCTTGGCGTCGAGCGATCTCAAAAATCTTGCAAGTCTCGAGCCGGGCTCGGGGCCTGTTTCAAGGGCAAAGCACGAGCCGATGCTGTCGGCATAGGATGCAAGCTCGTTGCACGCCTTGCGAAGCACTTCTGTGGTTTCGTTGTCAACCTCGGGCACCTGGTGGATGTGGGTTGTAACGATGTTACAGTCAAGCTTCTTTGCCACGTCAAGAATTCTCTTGGAGATCTCGATGTACTTGGGGTTCTGCTCGGGATCGTCAAAGCCATATCCCATGTCTCCGCAGATCGCAGAGAAGATGAGACCGTTGGACTTCATTATGTCCATAACTTCCTTTACCTTTGCGTCGTTCATTTCGTCAACGCGAAGAAGCTGGCTTCTGTCTGTGATATAAGCCTGAATACCGGTAACTCCCAGTCCTGCCGCCGTTTCAATTGCTTCGCGGAAAGTTTCTTTTCTGAAGGATTCAGCCATTGCGCCGATTTTGAGTGCCATAGTTTGGTTCCTCACTTTCGTATTGTTTTGTTTTTTAAAGCTCGTCCAGCGTAAGATAGAACGCCGGAAGCATATTGTCTATAAAATATTTAACCTCGTCAAGGTCGGTATTTTCCACCGAATGGAAGCTGCTCTCGTGCGCTTTGGTAAATTCGGAATTTCCGTTTTTTACCTCTTCGATGCACTTGATAAGAGCACAAAGCTTGTCTGCCGCCTTGATGATCTTGTGTTCGTCGTCCGAGCAATTTTCGTTGATGATATCAAAATATTCGTCATAAAGCTCGTCGGGCAGCTTTTTTAGTATCTGCTCTTTGGCGCGCTCTTCTATTTCGCGGTAGCTTTTTAAGATATCGTCGTTGTAGTATTTGACGGGGGTGGGAAGATCACCCGTGACAAGCTCGGATACGTCGTGATAAAGAGCAAAAAGGGCGATGCGGTCGGGATCGTAGCTTTTGCCGTAGATCTTGTTGCCGATAACTGCAAGGCAGTGGGCAATCATGGCGGTCTGTGCCGAATGCTCGGTGAGATTTTCATATCTCGAATTTTTCATCAGACCCCAGCGGTTGATGTATTTCATTCTGAAGGCAAAGGCAAAAAACGAATTTGACAAGCGTACTCCCTCCTCTTTTTTCGGTTACTTTCATATTATAGAGCAAAATAAAAAATATGTAAAGAGAATTTTTGTAAAATTGCAGATTTTGTAAGAAAAACGATAGAAAGTGTAAGAGATATGGCACGATACAACGTCATTTTGTCTGTTCTGCAGTCTGCTCGGTGCTCTTTTTTAACTTTTCGGTGATCTTTTTCAAAAAAGACGGAAGGGGCACTCCCACCTCCGACAGATTTTCAAGAATGCTCACCACCTCGTTCAGTATCAGCCACACCGTCACAAGGGTTCCGAAAAAGCATATCTTTGCTCCCGGCATTCCGATATCGGCAGATACGCTTGTGAGAACGTAGTCGATTATGATACCGCAAACCACAGCGAACATATAGCACAGTTTTTTCACAATCCCCACAATGCCCACTCTGCTCGAAAGCCTGCCTGTCACATATGCTCCCACCATGCCCGTGATATAATCGGCACACATGGCAAAAAGCAGAACAATGACCGGCAAGGCAAGCTCTTTAAGATAAATGGCGGCGGCAGAAAGAGCCGCCGACAAAAGGGGTTTTATAAAATCTTTTTTCATCACGTTTTCCTTTCATTTTCAAGCTTTGATATTTTTTCGCAGCACCTCTTTAAAAGCGTGCGCACGTATTCACATTTCAGCTGCGCCCTACCCGACAGCATCAGCTCCCATGAAACCATGTTTTCTTTTGTAACAATGCCAAGCACCATCAGCTCTTCCACAATATCGTCATAGCTGAACCTGTTTTTTGTCTCGGCGCAATACTGCGCCCTTTTGTTGACTATCCCCGTGTATTCGCAGATGTCAAGGCTTTCGTTTGTCACGCCTTTCGGGCGTAGCTCCAGATGCAGGTGTGCCCCGGTGACCTTGCCGGTGGCGCCCATTTTGCCGATAGACTCCCCCGCCTTTACGGATTTGCCGCTTTTGACGTAAATTTCGTCAAGATGGGCATAATATATCCTTCTGCCGTCGGCCAGAGTCTGGCGGACGTATTTTCCGAAACCGTTTGTTTCGTACAAAACAGAAACGTTTCCGTCACCCACCGCATAAACGGTGGTGTCGTCAATGCCCACAAGATCAAGCCCCTTGTGGTATTCTCTTTTTCCAAAAATGTTTCGCCATCCCCTTTCGCAGGTGACGCGAAAACTTCCCTTAAACGGTGATATCATATTTTCCTCCTTTGCAATAGTTCCGCTGCAAGCATGCTCCGCAACGTCCGAGCTTTCCCTTTTTTATTCTGTCGGACATATTATATCAAACATTTGTTCTTTTGTCAAGGCGTTTTAGAACTTTTGTTCTTTTGAATTTCCAAAAAGTCGCTTTTTGCAACTTTACAAACCGGCAAAAATATACTATACTGAACTCATACACCCTCTTTACAAAGGAGAAAAATATATGTTTGAAAGAATCACTCCCGAGCAGGCAGGCGTTTCGTCCGAAGCGATACTCAACTATATAAAAACTCTCGAGGAAAACAACCTCAACACCCATTCGCTGATCCTTGCCCGCGGAAACAATATCATTTCCGAAACCCATTACGCTCCCTTTTGCCGCAATTTCAAGCACCGCATGTATTCGGTGTCAAAAAGCTTTGTAGGCATTGCAATAGGCCTTCTTGTCGACGAGGGAAAAATGTCGCTTGACGACAAGTTTGTAAGCTACTTCCCCGAGTACGTCACCGACGAAAACTGCGACGCAGAGCTTGCCGAGATGACCATCCGTGACACCCTTACCATGTCCACCTGCCAGACAGCTCTCGGATACTGGTTCTATTCAAACACAGACGACAGACTAAAGCTTTATTTCCATCAGAAACACAAATATTTCTCGCAAACCATCTGGGAATACGACAGCCCCGTTTCGTATATGCTGGGCGCCATCGTGGAGAGGATAACGGGAAAGCCGTTTCTTGATTATATGAAAGATCGTTTTCTTTCGGACATCGGTTTTTCTGACGATGCCTACTGTGTCAAGTGTCCCGGCGGACACTCGTTTGCCGATTCGGGCGTTATGTGCACCACATATGATCTTCTTCTCTTTGCCCGCTTTGTTATGAATAACGGAAGTTGGAACGGCAAGCAGTATATGAGCGCAGATTATGTAAAGGAGGCAACGGCATATCAGGTTGCCAACGATCATTATGGTGCAGTATCCTACAAGACCTTCGGATATGGATATCAGATCTGGAAATCGTATGACGACGGCTTCTGTTTCCTCGGCATGGGCGATCAGCTTGCCATCTGCGACAGAGCCCACGATTTTATCATGGTCATCACCTCTGACAACCAGGGCAATCCCCACTCGCGCTTCCTCATTTTCCACGATCTTTACAACAACATCATAAGAAAGCTGTCGGACAAGCCCTTGCCTGAAAACAAGGCGGCATTTGACGCCCTTTGCAAGCACGAAAGCACAAGAGTGCTCAATTTTGCAAAGCCCCTTTTTGACACTTCTTTTGGCAAAGAGATCTCGGAAAAAACATATACCCTTTGCGAAAACCCCATGAAGATAGAAAAATTCCGCATCGACTTTGACGATTGCGGCGGCACTCTTTATTACACCAACGCCACGGGCGACAAACAGCTGAAATTCGGTTACGGACACAACGAATTCCAAAAATTCCCCGAAGATGGCTACTCGGACATGACGGCAGGCAAGCCCTGCCCCGGCAACAAATACGAATGTGCCGTTTCGGCAAACTTTTTGGAGGCAAAAAAGTTCCATATCAAGGTGCAGGCGATCGACAAATATTTCGGTATTCTCGACATGGTGTTTTCTTTCAAGGACACACGCGTCACCGTGAAGATGGAAAAGACGGCAGAAGCTTTCTTTGACGAATATCAGGGCATAGCGCTGGGAAAGAGCGAATAATAAAACAAAAAAGGTTCATCGTACGATGAACCTTTTTTTCTGTAATAAACCGACCTGCGAAAAAATATATTAGAGATAGTTGCACAGCTCAGTCAGTTTTTTTGCACATTCGGCGCAAACGAGCTTGTCCTTGTACTTAACGGTGTTTTCGCTCGAGCCGCAGAAAAGGCAGGTGGGATTGTATTTTTTCAAAATGACCTTGTCTTCGTCAACAAAGATCTCAATGGGCTCGTCCACTCCATAGCCCATTCTCTTTCTAAGATCGGCAGGAAGCACGATCCTTCCCAATCTGTCAACTGTGCGCACGATACCCAACGGTTTCATAGTGATCCCCCTTTTTAATTTCATATCGTTTTTCACACCTACATTATACAACATTTTTCCCTCGATGTCAACAATTTTTATGCTGAAAAATCACATTTTTGGCAACTTTTGTCAAAATTTCAAAGAAAGGTCGCTGTATGTTAACAAAAGTTTTTTCGGTCCTCGTCAGCTCTTCTTTTGTCTTTGCCCTGCTTTGCGGCAGAATGTCGCAGCTGGGAGATGCGATAATAAACGGTGCGTCGGATGCCGTGACTGTTTCGATAACGATGCTCGGAATGCTCTGCCTGTGGAAAGGGATAATAAATGTTCTTGACGGGGCAGGCGTTACAAAACTGATATCAAGAATTTCGCGACCGATCCTTTGCCGCATCTACCCTGCCGCCTTTTGCGCAGGGATTGGCACAGGCGAAATATCTGCAAATTTTGCAGCAAACTTTTTGGGGCTTGGCAACGCCGCTCTTCCCATGGGACTTTCTGCCATGGAAAAGCTGTCGCAGAATAGCAACTGCTATCACGACATGATGACCTTTTCGGTGCTTGCCACCTGTCCGATACAGCTTATCCCCACAACTCTTATCACCCTTCGCTCGGCATCCGGCTCTTCGTCGCCATATGCCATAATTGCGCCGATTCTCGTCTGCTCTCTTGCCACCGTCTGCTTTGCCGTGGCACTGTGCAGGATATGCGCCTTTTTTGACACCGGAAAAAGGAGAAAAAGATGACGTACGTTGCCGCCTTTTTTCTTCCCTCGGTGTTTTTGTGCGGTGCGGTGATAATGTTTTTTTCAAAAAAAGACACCCTTTCACTTTTTCTTTCGGGATGCCGCGAGGGAGCAAAGCTGACCTATGACCTTCTGCCCACCCTGATACTTCTTATAGTTGCGGTAAAAATGTTTTCGGCAAGCGGCGGAATGGCCGCTTTGTGCCATGCCGCATCCCCCATCTGCAAAGCTCTTGGAATACCGCCCGAGCTTTTGCCTGTGGCGACCATCCGACCTATTTCAGGAAGCGGCGCCACTGCCGCGATAACAGAGCTTTTTTCTGTCCACGGGCCTGACAGTGCCGCAGGTATTGCAGCGTCGGTACTGATGGGGTCGTCGGACACCATTCTTTACACCCTTTCGGTGTATTTTGCGCATATAAAAGCGAAAAGGACAGGATATGCCCTGCCCGTTTCGTTTGCCGTTATGATTTTTTGTCTTGTTTTTTCGTGCTTTATTGCAAAAATGATGCTTTAGCCGACAATGCTTCCGCCCCATTCCACCGCAACAAAGCCTTTTCTTTCGGGAGAGGAAAGTATCGGTTCTTCGGTCTTTACGTATTCATCCAAAGCCTTCACCGCCATGAATACGCGGATGACCGTGTCGGGACGGGGAGATATTTCAAGGGGCGCGTTTTCGGTGTAGACTTCGTTTTGAAAAGCTATGAGATTGTAGGGGTTTTTCTCCATCTGCGGCAACCAGAAAACGATAAATTCGTTTGCCTCGCGTCTTGTAAGACCAAGCTTTGCAAGGGAATATTCAAGAAAAGCCGCCGTGTCCTCGCCTTTTATGCAAAAGCTCTGCGAAAAATCGTATTCCACGCCGCTTTCGCCCTCCCAATAGAGGTAGTTATATTCCTTTCCGTCGCCGTCAACGATCGTTCCGTCGGGGTGCGCCGTAACAAGCCAGCCGTCGGAATATTTCGGATAGGTGCAGGTAAGCTTGCCTTTGTAGTCAAGCTTTACGCTGACAGGTGTTTCTTTTTCGGGGTAAAGGTAGATGACGGGCTTATACTCGACGGCAAAATATTCTTCGTTCAAGTGCTCGACGGTGATCTTTTCGGCATAGTACCAGCCCGAAACGCATTTGTCCACCATATCATCGGCACTTTCTGCCGCATCGCCTGCCAAAACCGAAACTGTCATGTCGCACGAAAGATAGTCAAAGTCAAATTCATCCTCGGAAATGCCGAGAGCATCAAAAATTTCGCCGTCGGCAACCACAAGCTCGGTGTCGTCGGTTATGCGAAATCCCACGTTTTCCTTTTCGCAGGCAAGCTCAAAAAACATATTCTCGCCCTTTTCGTCCTGACCAAAGGTGACGATCTCACCTTTTTTGACATTCTGCGCTTCGCATCCGCAAAGCAAGATAAGACAAAGAACAAATGTTAAAATGATGGTAATTTTTTTCATAGGTTTCTGCCTCCTTTTGCCTGTTAGACGAAGATATTTTGCTTTTGTTCCGTGAAAATTTCTTTATTTTCGCTTTTTGTTGATTTTTGTCGGAGGATATGGTACAATAAAAGCAATATATAATTATCAGAGGTAGACAAAATGCTAAAGATATTTCACACGGCAGACATTCATCTCGACGCCCCCTTTTCGCTTTCCGATCCCGTCGAGGCAGAAAAACGCAGAACGGGACTTCGCAGCACCTTCTGCTCGATGATCCATGCGGCAAAGCGCATGGAGGCAGACGTTTTTCTCATTTCGGGCGACCTTTTCGAAGAAAGCTTTGTGACAAAAGACACGGCAACGGCAGTGCTTCGCGAGATAGAATCCTTTCCAACCTGCAGATTTTTCATAATCCCCGGAAACCACGACCCTTACAGCGAAAATTCTCCCTATTCCCTTCTCTCGTGGCCCGAAAATGCATATATTTTCACAAGCGAGCAGCCGACATATTTTGACATTCCCGAAAAAAACGCCCGCATCTATGGCCACGCATACACCTCAAAAGAGCTTAAGGACGGCATTTTCTCGGGCTTTCACGTCGAGGACGAGAACAAGATAAACATTCTTCTTGCCCACGGATTTGTAAATCTGCCCCAGTCGGCGTGCAATGTCCTTATGAAAAGCGACATAGAAAAGAGCGGACTTGATTATATTGCCCTCGGTCACGTGCACACAGGCGACGATTTTGAAAAGCTCGGCGACACATATTTTGCCTATTCAGGCTGTGCTGTGGGCAGAAGCTTTGACGAATGCGGCTACAAATCGGCAATAATCGGCGCCATCTCCAAAGAAAACGGCAAGGCCGACGTAAAGCTTGGCAGATTCAAATGCTCCGACCGCCGCTTTGAGATACTGAAAGTTGACCTGACAGGAGCAAAAAGCACCTCCGAGGCTCTGTCGATCATTGCGCAAAAGGGCGCGGAATACGGCGAGGATACCTCTCTTCGCATCATTCTTGACGGTGCGGTATCTCCCGATATTTCCATCGATACAGACTCTGTGGCAAAGGTTTTGAAAATGCCCTCTTATATCGAGCTGTGCGACAACACCCTTCCCCTCTTTGACGCCGAAAAACTGCGCGAGGACCAAACGGTTATCGGCGCTTTTTACAGAAGCCTTGCGGACAAGCTTGAATCGGAAGATCCAAAGATCAGAAAAACGGCGTTTCTTGCACTGAAATACGGCCTTGCCGCCCTTTGCGGCAGGGATATCGGAGCAGAATAAGTATTTGATTTTGTCCTTTTTGCCCGATTTACAACATTATCCAATATTGATTATTTTTTTAAAAGACCTATAATATTACCGTAAGCCATCTTGCGGTAAAACCATGTGAGGACACAAAATTGCAGGAACAACCAAAGCTTGAAAAAGTGACCGACACCCTTTCGGTCTATCAGCAAAAAGGGGTATTCTTTTACGGCACCGACGCCGTGCTTCTTGCGGCATACGCATCGGGCGCGGTGAAAAGAAACAGTCAAAGCCGCGGCATCGAGCTATGCTCGGGCACGGCGTTTGCATCTCTGTCGTTGCTCGACAGATTTCCGCATCTTTCAATGTCAGCACTCGAAATAAACGAAAAAGCTTGTGAGCTGTCAAGCATGAGTGCCCGCGAAAGCTCGCTTTCCGAAAGATTTTCGGTGACCTGCGGCGACGTAAAAAGCGCACGCTCGCTTTTTTCGTCCGAGCGGTTTGATTTTGTCATCTGCAATCCGCCGTACATGACGGCAACCAGCGGAAAAATGTGCGCCGACGATTACAAAACGGTGGCACGCCACGAAATACTTTGCAATATAAGCGATGTTTTTGCCGCATCATATTTTCTTTTGGGCACGGGGGCAAGCCTTTTTATCGTCTACCGTCCCGACAGGCTTTCGTCGCTTTTTGCAGCGGCAAAGGAAAACAATTTTGAGATCAAAAAAATGACCTTCGTCTTTTCAAAAATCGACCGCGAACCGCCCCTTGTGCTCTGCGAAGCAAAAAAACAGGCAAAGGAGGGGCTGGTTCTCACAGAACCCTTTATAATCTACGGTTCCGACGGACAATACACCGAAAAAATGCGCCGCGTATGCGAGGAAGGAGAGATTTCTTTTGGCAAATGAGATAGAAAAAGGTGCCCTTTACGTGGTCGCCACCCCCATCGGCAACCTTTCGGACATAACCGAGCGTGCAAAAAAAGTGCTTGCCGAGGTGGATTTTATCGCCGCCGAAGACACTCGTGTGTCGGGGCTTTTGTTATCAAGATTTGATATAAAAAAATCCATAGTAAACTATTTTGAACACAACAAAAAAGCAGCAGGCGAACGGATAATCTCCGATCTTCTTTCGGGAAAAAGCTGTGCCCTTGTTACAGACGCCGGAACTCCCGCCATCTCCGATCCCGGCACCGAGCTTTGCGAAAGCGCGCGGCAAAGCGGTATAAAGGTCATTCCCGTTCCGGGTGCCTGCGCCGCCATATGCGCTCTTTGCGCCACGGGATTCGACAGCAGAAGGTTTGTCTTCGAAGGCTTTTTGCCCCAGGACAGCGAAAAGGAAGAAGTGCTGACAAGCCTTGTAAACGAGCGACGCACCGTCATTTTCTACGAAGCCCCCCACAGACTCAAAAAAACTCTTGCCGATCTTTTTTCTGCCCTCGGTGACAGAAAGCTCTGCCTTTGCCGCGAGCTTACCAAGATAAACGAAGAATTTGTCATCACCACCCTTTCGGAAGCTATAAAAACATACGAAGAAAAAGATCCGCGCGGCGAATACGTTCTTGTTCTGGGCGGGAAAGCAGAGACCGAAGAAGTTTTCTGGCAAAAGCTTTCGGTTAAAGAGCACGTGGATTTTTATATCGACAAAGGTCTTTCAAAAATGGACGCCATAAAGGCGTGTGCAAAAGACCGCGGAGTTGCCAAAAACAGCATTTACAAGGAAATGCTCTGACATGATATACGAAAACAACAAACGATACAACACCCTCGACGGCTATCTAAAAAAAAGATTTGGCTGCAAGGTGGCAAAGGTCAGCCTTAACGCAGGTTTTTCCTGTCCCAACCGTGACGGCACAAAAGGGGTTGGCGGATGTATATATTGCTCGCCCATGGCAAGCGGAGATTTTGCAGGCAACTGCAAAAAAAGCATCCGCGAGCAGTTTGACGAAATTTCCGCACAAATGGCAAAAAAGTGGAAAGACGCAAAATTTATGCCCTATTTTCAGGCAGGCACAAACACCTATGCCCCCATATCAAAACTTCGCGAGGTCTATGAGCAGGCGCTTGCCATCGATGATATCGTCGGCATCAGCATCGCCACCCGTCCCGACTGCATATCGGAAGAAGCTCTCTCGTATCTTCACGAAATATCGCAAAGGACGTATCTTTCGGTCGAGCTGGGACTGCAGAGCGTGTTTGACAAAACCGGAGATCTTATCCGCCGCGGCACAACCTTTGCGGAATTTTGCGAGTGCTTTGCAAAACTTAAAGAGCGCAACATCAACGTCTGCGTCCACCTCATCAACGGACTTCCGGGCGAGGACCGCGACATGATGCTCGAAAGCGTGCGCACCGTTTCCGACATGATGCCCCATTCGATAAAACTGCACATGCTGCATATCTTAAAGGACACCGACTGCGCAAAAATGTACTATGACGGGAAGATAAAGGTTTTTGAAAAGGACGAATACGTGCATCTTGTCTGCGACGAGCTCGAGATCATCCATCCCGATATCGTCATCCAGCGCATCACGGGCGACGGCGCACGTGACAGCCTTATCGCTCCCTTATGGAGCATCAAAAAATTTGACGTCATAAACGGCGTTGACAAGGAACTTTTGAGACGAAATTCATACCAGGGAATAAAAAACTGAAGGAGAAAGAAAAATGACACTTTCAAAAGAAGCATATTATGACAAGGTCCGCGGATGCTGGCTGGGAAAAAACATCGGTGGAACCCTCGGCGCACCCTTTGAAGCATACAGACAGGCTTTTGACATTGAATTTTACACCCACAACTACGAGCAAGAAGGCGTTCTTGCCAATGACGACCTTGACCTTCAGCTTTCGTGGCTCAACGCCGCAGAACGCTTTGGCCCTGCTGTAAACTCCAAGATCCTTGCCGAATACTGGATATCCACCATTATCCCCAACTGGGCAGAATACGGCGTTTCAAAATCCAATATGCGCATGGGCGTTGCGCCTCCCGTTTCGGGCGGTTTCAACAACGCTTTCAAGGATTCCAACGGGGCGTGGATCAGAAGCGAGCTGTGGGCGTGCCTTGCCCCCGGACATCCCGAAGTGGCGGTAAAATATGCCTATGAGGATGCCTCGGTCGACCACGCGGACGAAGGCGTTTATGCCGAAGTTTTCACCGCAGCAATAGAAAGCGCGGCTTTTGTGGAATCGGGTCTTTACGAGCTTGTGGAGATCGGACTTTCATACATTCCCAAAGATTGCGGCGTTGCAAAGGCTGTAAAAATCGCCCTTGAATGCTACAAGAGCGGACTTACCTGGAAAGAAGCGAGAATAAAGCTTCTTACCGAGGTTCCCGATTCGTTCGGCGCGCAGCGCCCCGAATCTCCCAATCCCGACGGACTTCCCGTGGCTCCCTGGGGATATGACGCCCCCTCGAACGTCGGACTTGTCATCATCGGCTGGCTTTACGGCGAGGGCGATTTTGGCAAGAGCATCTGCATTGCCGCAGGTTGTGCCGAGGACGGCGACTGCACCACGGCAACTCTCGGTTCGGTGCTTGGTATAATCAACGGCGAAAAAAATCTTCCCGAAAAATGGATAAAGCCCATCGGCGACGAAATAAAGACCGTTTGCCTCAATCTGAAGACCGGCTTCATCAGCGTTCCCAAGACGGTAACCGAGCTTACAGACAGAACCTGCGCTCTCATGCCTGCCTTTCTTAACGGTTACTACAACTTTATGACAGGCGACATCACCGTAAAAGAAGGAAAAGAGCTTTTTGACAGTCCCACAGAAGAGTGGATGATAAAGCCCTACAATTTCAGCGATCATTACAACGATTGCCTTTGCACCTTCACGGCGGATCATCCCCTCTTTAACGTCAAGGTTTCGCTTCCCGAGGGAATCGAGGCAAGACCGGGCGACGTGAAAAAGGTCAGAATCCACGCCGAAAATATGTCCACCTACATGGGTGTTCAGCAGTGGCTTCAGCTCAGATGGCTGCTCCCCGAGGGTGAGGGCTGGAGCATTTCAACAGGAAAATGCTCATCGCTTTTCCTCAACACCTACCATTGCGGCACGGGACACGCCGAGGTTGAGCTTGATCTCGCCGTCGGCGAAATGCGCGAGCCCAGAACCACCGTGGTTCTCGAGGTTGCCCCCCACGACAGACCCACAAAGGTATACGTTCCGATAGAAATAGTTTGTGTATAAAAGAAAAAACCGCTGTCTTCCGTTTGGTTGACAGCGGTTTTGTTTTTTTAACCCATAAGCTCGTCTGTAAGCTTTCTGACTTTGTCCATGTGCTCGTCCCAGTGGTCTACGTACTGCAAAAAGGTCTCGGCAATATGCTTGTGATAAGGGCCGGGGGCGCGGTCGGCGTCGAGATATTCCTGCACTATCCTTTTGTTTTCCTCTTCGGGAAGATCGTATTTTCCGACAACATTGATCTTTGCCGAAAGGATATCGCGCAGTATCATCGACTCGCGCACAAGCTCGGAAAAATCCTCGGGCACAGGCTTTTGCTCGCCGAGATCAAGCCCCTGGAATTCGAGAAAATGCTTCGCGATATAGTACTGTCCGCGGTCGTTGGGATGAACGCGGTCGTCGTTGTAAAAAGCTTCGGTCTGAAGAAGCTGCGTCAGATAGCTGTGAATGTCGCAAAGGGGATACGAGCGCTCTTTTGCAAGCTGTCTGCAAAATTCCGCATAGCCTGCCACAAGAGCATATCCACCCTTCAGAGGCTCTGTGGGAGAATCCTGATATTCGGCGTAGGGTGCCGGAGTGCAAAGGATTATCTCTGCGCCTGCCTGTTCAAGGGCATCGCAAAGAGCAGGCAGATCCACCATAAATCTTTCATACACCCTAACAAGGTCAAGAAAACGCTTTTCGGTCTTCTCGGTCTGCAAAAGCCATCTTGCCGAATCGTTTACGCCAAGCATAACAACGGCGTGGGTGGGCTTGTGAATAAGGGTGTCTTTTTCAAGAAAAGCCAGCTGAGACGCGGCTCTGCCACCTGCAACGCCGCAATTATATATGCGCACCTTGGAATCTCTGAAATTGTCACGGTAAAACGCCGCGATAAGACCTTCGTAATTAAATGTTGCAGTCAGACTGTCGCCCACAAAGCAAACGCGGGCACCATCGGGAAATCTTGCCATTTTCTTTTCCTCCGTAAATTACAACGTTCTTCCTGCAAGCTCTTTTTCAAGAAAACCCGCTTTTTTGTATTCTCCGCCCGACGGAACACATCTGCGCACGTTGTATGAAAAATAAAGAGTGTATTCCTGGTCGGTCAAAAGCTCTGTGTTGCCCCACATTCCGTCGGAAATGTACGGGATAAGCCATTGCATTTCGGCAAGGGTGTGCCAGGTGGTGCCAAGCACGCCGAAAAGGCCGTTGTTTTTCGCCGTATCAACGGCGGCAGACACGTTGTTTCGTGTTCTCCACGGGCAGGTCACCACATCAAAACCATCGTTTGAAAACACCTTTGATGTTTCAAATTCTTCGGTTATCGAATACTGCCAGTCCGCCATAATGATATCACGCGGAAGCTCGGGGCGTATTTTGTATTCTTCCTTTCCGTATATCTCGTATTTCTCATCAAAATCGGCTCTGTTCAAAAGCATATCTGACCACATTATGGGGCGTCTGCCGTATTTTTTCAGATCCTCGGTTATATTTACAAGATGCTCTTTCATAAGCTCGTTGCGGCTTTTTTTCGAGCATTTGTCGCAGCTGCCAAAGGTGTAGGCCTCGTCGCAGCCGATGTGGAAATATTTGCCTTCTCCGCAAAGCTCGATAAGCTCTTTTCGGCAAAGCGCAAGAAGCTTTTTTGTTTCGGGGTTGGATGTGCACCACGACCAGCCGTCCTCTTCAAAAAGGGGGGCAAGAGCAAGATCGTTGTCAAGCGCCGAATGTTTGCCCGAGCAGATGCGTGCCTGTGATGCATGGCCAAGATGGTTGAGCATGGGGATAACCTCAAGCCCCAGGGCGTTGGCAAATTCAATGATCGGCCTTATCTGTTCTTTGGTGTACGCCTCTTTCCACGCAAGCGACGGACAACATTCATAGCGATATGTCCCCCAAAATTCAAGCACCACGTGCGAGCATTTCATTATTCCGCAAAGTGATATTGCCTTTTTCAGAAAATCAAGGCTTGTCTGAACAAAAACGCACAGATGAACGGCACGGAAAGAAAGGTCGGGCTTGTCCTTGATCTCATAGCACGGCACCCGGAAAAACAGCTCGTCGGGTGTACCTTCAATGCGGATAAGCTGAAGAAAGCTTGTAAATGCATGCACAAAACCCAAACGGTCCGAAAAATAAAACTTGATATTTTCGCCAGTGCAGCAAAGCTCGTAATCGTTTTCGGTTTTGCCGCAAATTTCGCCGTCAAAGGCGGCATCAGCAATAACCGCAGCATTCGAAAGCTTTTTTGACGTAACAAATTCCGCACTCACTCTGCCTGCGGTATAACCCGATACAAGACCGCAAAGATGGGGCAAAAAACGACTGTCACATATTCCCTCGGGCAGGGTTATCACCAGCTTTTTTGAAAAAACAAAATCACCGCTGTTGCGGACATATTGCTTTGGCAAGGGCAACATAAACATAATCGACACCTCCGTGTGGGTAAAATAAAGCGGCGGAAGAGCTATCTCCCGCCGCCGTAAGTTACAAATATACTTTTCCGCTCCCGGCGGGGAGCATTAAAATTGTATCATCAGGACATCCTTTTTGCAATAAGAAAAGGGTATATTTTTTAACTTTTCGAAACCCAAAGATCAAAATTCCGCTTCGGGATCCACCTTTTCGCCTGCGGCAAGCTTGCGCGCATCCGAAAGTATCTTTTCCACATCAGAAATGTCAACGTAAAATTCACCCTTACCGTTCACAGTATAGTAGCATTCGCGCTCGGAGGTGTGATAGAATTTGAATTCATAAATCTTTCCGCCAACCGTTTCGATATTAAAGGTGAATTTCCAGTTTTCTTCGTTTGCAGATGTGGCATAGCCTTTCATTTCAAGCATCAGAAGATCACGGTAGTAATTTCTGAAGTTCTGCGTGTCAATGGGCTCGCCGCTCTTTTCGTCTGTGACAACAAGGGCATCGTTTTTGCCCGAAAGAACGTATCTGTCCGAAAATCCCTGACCCGACAGGGTGACACGGGAGATATAGTTGATGTTCATGCCGAAAAGATACGGATTGATGAAATCCACAAGCTCATAGTTGAGGAAAGGAAAATGCTCGTCAATAACGGCAAGTCCGATGAAACCGTAATCCGACATCACATATATCATGCCGTCGCCCGTGCGGTTGCCAAAATAAAGCTTGTTCGTCTTGCCGTCAAGGGTGTATTCAACCTCGTACGACGGCTTTGAGAAGCCGTATTTTTCTATATTTTCGGGGGTGATTTCGGTGGTGACAACACTGTCTGCCATGGGGCAGATCAGACTTTTCAGCGCCGCATCGTAATTTGAATCAGAAGGAATATATTCGCCGGGATATACCATCTGATAATATCCGTAGGCGTTGCCGCTTTCGCGCTCTTCTTCGGGGACAAAGCGCACCTCCACAAAGGGAAGCAAGTCTTTGTAAAGCTTGAAGCTTTCGGTGTAGTGATATTTTGAGCTGTCAAGAGGATCCTGCAGTTGGGTGGAAAGCAGCGAATTGTTGTCGGCAAAAAGCTTTTTGACAGAATTGTTTACGCAGAAAACCCTGTCGTCGTCCGAAAGCTTGCAGTAATATCCCGAACCCGAAATAAGGGGCGAACCGACATAAAGCATCTGCTGTTTGCCGTTTTTGTCGGTAAGCATAACGGTGTATTCGGCAGAGGAAGGGGAAACACCGTATTCCTCGTCCGAGATGGGGTCTGCAATCTCTTCTTTTATTTCAAGAGTGCTTGCCGCTGTGATGATCTTTGAAAAGTCTTCGTTGTAAAGCATATGCTCATAACCCTGAAGCAAAAATCCGTCGATGGCGGCATTGTAAACGATGGTGTACTTAAGATCGTCCTTTTTGTACACCTCGAGCTTGGAAATATCTTTTTCGCTTTCAAGAGATGCAAACACCTTTTGCGCTTTTTCGGCATATGGAAGCTTTCCTTCGGGGTTTGTTTCGCTCGTGTCGGGAGTTGTGCCGTCGGTTTTTTCGGTCGATCTTCCTGCGATCGCCAGCACCAGTGCCAACACCAGAATGACAGCAAGGCACGCGATAAGAATTATTCTGTTTTTCTTGTTCATCATAATCTCTTTCTCCTCACATAAACTGCCACGCCTGCCGCCGCCACAAGACCTGCGGGAAGGAAGGTCAGAATAAGAGTGATCTTTTTCGCGTCGTTTTCTTTCATGGTTTCGAGCTTGTTGTCAACAAAAAGTTTGGGCTCAATATCGGTGGTAACGCTCTGTGTGCCGACCAGCGAAAGAATGTTGCGCACAAGGGTGCTGTTGCTGTTGGTCTCGTCAAGATCCGAATGGATAAAGTCGGTGGAACCCGAAACGATAACGTGGGCAAACTTTGTTTCCTGCACACCTGTTGCAGGATTTACGGGATAAGCCTCGAGCGTCGATACCATCATAAGAGGCACGTTCTTTGCCGAAACGGATTCCTTGCCCTTGTAAACCACCGCATTGTCAGAGGTGGTAAGCACGGGGGCAACCAGTTTGCCCGCCGATTTGCCCGACGGTTCAAGGGGTACACACGAACCCATTACAACGGTGTAATCGTCAAGATTTCTGACGATACGCTGGGCGATATAATCATCACCGTTTGCCGATTTGTAATATACGGGCTTTATTCTGCTCTCACCCGTAGTGGAGGCGTTTTCTCTGTCCTCAACCGAGCTTGCCGCCTGATAGGTGATGCCCCAGGTGGTCGAAAGATAATCGCGCAGAGCAGGGAGCTCCTTGGTTTCGTGGTCGATGCAGACGAGAAGGTTGCTGTAGTTATTCTTCAGATAGCTGTCAAGCTTTTTGATCTCGTTGGTGTTGCCCTTAAGTTCGGATTCGTATCCATGAAAATCAAGGGCAGGATCGTTGATTATGATAAGTCTTGTGTTTTCGGGTATCTCCTGTTTCAAAAGATCGATCACCTCGATCTGTCCGTCAAGATATCCTGCACCTGCAAGAACTTCCTTAAGCTTTGTGGGGTTGGTGTTTTCACGGTGACCTGTGAGAAAAACCACCTTGTCGTTCGAGGCGTTGAGCGCCATAAGAATCGATTCGGTAAAGCGTCTTTCGCCATCAAATCCGACATAGCTGTAACCTGTGCTGTCCGAAACAAAGAAAGCGCCGTATTTCAAGAGTCTGGCTCTTTCGGAATCGACCGCTCTGATGATAACGTCGGTTTCGGTGGGGTTTTCGCCGCCTGCCAGATTCGAAAGGTTCTTTGCCTCCTTCAGGTCACGCTTCAGATCAAGAAATCTGACCGAAATGTTGGGGAAAGTGGTTTCGTATTTTTCAGCAAGGGTAACAATCATACCCATTACGCTGTTGCCCACAAGAATGTCGCGGTCGGCACAGAAGACGATCTCGATCTTTTCGGTGATGCCCGAAAGCTTTTCGATGGTGATATCGCCGATCTCATATCTCTGCTCGCCGGTGGTGTCGATATAAAGTCCTTTTTTTGCATCAAAAACCGAAACAAGGGCGTTGAGCAAAAGGACGATCACCACGAACATGATGGTAAAGGCAAGAGCAACCGAGCCGAACTTGATTTTTTTGCTTTTCAGAATTCTTCTGAAGCTTTTTTGAATATTGTTCGCCATTTTTCGCACCTCCGCCATCAATTCCAGCGGCGCATTTCATAAACGCGCGCCGTGAGGAAAAGGAAAATAATAACAAGACTGACAAAATAGATTATCGCAGGAAGCGAGAAAATTCCGCGTGTGAAGAAGGTGTATCTGTCCACCACCGAAAACCACTTGAGAATACTGCGGATAAAGGCGTTTCCGATGAGCGATATGACGAAATTTACAACCATCATAAGAAGAATAACACCAAAAGTCGCCACCGCCGAAACCACCTGGTTTTCGGTTATTGCCGACATGAACACTCCCACGGCAATAAACGCCGCACCCAGGAAAAGAATGCCGACAAAATTGCCAAAAAACTGCGAGAAAACCGGAGATTTTCCCGAAACGGAAGTCAAAACCGAATAGTTGATGAGACAAGAAAGGGTCATGGTTGCGGCGTACAGGGTGAAAGCCGCAAGAAATTTTGCGATTACTATGCCAAAAAGACTGACGGGCGAGGTCAGAAGGATCTGCTCGGTCTTGGTCTTTCTTTCCTCCGAAAAGAGCTTCATTGTGAGCAGCGGAATAAGCACCGTGAACATGAAGATCATCAGGGTGAAATAGGTGGCAACGTCGGCAGTTTCCATCCACGCAGTTGTCAGCGAGAAAAGACCACCCGATACCGCAAGGAAAACGGCAATGAAGGTATAGCCGATGGGAGAAATGAAATATGCTCGCATTTCGCGCTTATATATCGGTAACATCACACATTCTCCTTTCTCTTGTTTTCGATAAGTGCAATAAAGACGTCCTCAAGGCTCATCTGAACCTCACAAAGTCCCGTAAGCGGAAGATTTGCACGTGAAAGGGCATAGAAAAGTTGCTTTTCCACGTGGGGAACCCTCTGCTCGATGATGTATGTGTTGCTGCCATCCTCGGCAGGGCTGTCAAATTTAACCGATCTTACACCGTCGACGTTTCCGACGATGTTCAAAACCTCGTCAACATCGCCTGCAATCTTTGCCGAAAGCTTCTTTGCTCCCCCCACAAGGTTTCCAAGCTCGCTGGTTTTTTCGTCTGCCACAAGCTCGCCCTTGTTGATAACGATGATTCTGTCGCACACCGCCTGCACCTCCGAGAGGATGTGAGTGCTCAAGATGACCGTGTGTTTTTGTCCCAGCGCGCCGATAAGGTTTCGGATCTCGATGATCTGCTGGGGGTCAAGACCCACCGTAGGCTCGTCAAAAATCAGCACCGGCGGATTTCCAATGAGCGCCTGCGCAATTCCCACACGCTGGCGATAACCCTTTGAAAGGTGGCCGATAATGCGGTTGTATACGTTGCCAATCTTCACTACCTCGCAGATCTCGGCAATATGCTTTTTGCGGTTAAGGGTGCAATGCTTGAGGTCGTAAACAAAATTAAGGTATTCCTTCACCGTCATGTCAAGGTAAAGGGGCGGTTGCTCGGGAAGAAAACCGATGCGCCTCTTGGCGGCGATGGGATTTTCAAGGATGTCGATGCCGTCGATCATGGCAGAACCCGAGGTTGCCGAAAGATACCCCGTGAGGATATTCATGGTGGTACTTTTTCCTGCGCCGTTGGGACCGAGGAAACCGACGATCTCGCCCGTGCCAATGGTAAAGGATATATCCTTCACGGCGTAAAGGCTGCCGTATTTTTTTACAACGTTTTTGATTTCGATCATGTTTTTCGATCTTCCTTTCGGATTGATTGAAGTCGGAAAAACTCCGTTTTTTGGGTAAAACCCATACTTGTGCATTATAATAATGAAGATTATACCATCCATTTGTTACCTTGTTTTGAACAACGCCAAAAAACTTTAGATGGCTTTGGTGAAATTGCGGTGAAAAGGCAAAAGGAGACCTTCTTTCAGGTCTCCTTATAAAAAAGTTATTTTATTCTCTGTGCCACAAGCACACGCACCGTTCCCGTGGTGTCGTAATAGCCGAGTATCTTGTATTCATCGCCCGAAAGAAGCGTTTTAATATAGTCAACCGAGGTCTTTGTGATAACCTCCGACAGCTTGTCGCTGCTATCTTTCGAAACGGTGTACGCCTTCTGCTCCATAACGAAGCATTCGGCATAATCCCACAGGTTATACGTTTTTGCGGAAGTCCTTGCAAAACCGCCGTCGATATTCAAAACGTCGATCTCGGAAAGAGAAACTATGGCGTCGGCTTCGTTGTTATATTTTATCTGCACTCCGCCTGTGGGGGCAGTTACGTAATTTCCGATATTGCTGTTTTTGGAGGTGGTCAGGAAATTGTAATTGCCCTTATATCTCAATATAACACCGTACGAATGGCAATCTCCCGTGGCATCCTTCAGCACGAGATAATCTATCTTTCCGTCAGCATTCACGTTGTAATAAGCCAAGTTTTTGACGGCAAGGGTTATGCCCGAAAGGCGGTTCAAATAGGTTTTCACAAAGCTTTTGCCGTAATAATCAACTATAACCGCATCGGTGGTAAAATTTTCTGCCTTTATTGCCGCTTTGACCACCGAAAGGTCAGATTCGGAATATTTCTGTGCAAATTCTTTCACGTTCATTTCGCCGCCCGAAAAGCTTACGTACACAAGTCTTCCCGTGTCAAAATCGGAATCTGCAGTTTTGATGCTGTAGGTTTTGCCGTCAAATGCCGCAACGTTTACGTAATAGTCCTCATAGGTTTTTCCGTCGCCTGCGGTGTATTCTTTCTTTTCAACCTCCGTTGAAATGCCCAAAAAATCTGCCGAAACGCTCTGTGGCGAAACCGCCGCAGCAACGCCGTTGGCTCCGAGAAGAAGGGTCACCGTGTCCCCCACGGCAAAGGTGCCCTTGCCGCTGAACATAAGAGTTGCTTTTGAGGTTTCAAGCGGATAGGTATTGCCGGCAACCGTGACCGAGGTGGGAGCTACAGTGTTTGGAGCTATTGCCTCGATAACCCCCGTCGCCTTGTCGGAATATATCCACACCGCCTTGAAGGTGGGAGAATAATAGATGACGTCATAATCGCGCACATTTCCCTTTTCCACCCTTTTGCCGTCGGCAAAATATTCTGCCGTGTCGGCATCAAAGCCAAGCTTTGCTTTCCAGCTGTCGCCCATGGCAATCTCGGGACCTTTAAGGGTTGCCGCCACAAGAGCCTCATACGAAAGGCCGTTGTCCTCGTATATCTCGGTGTCGTATATATCTGCGTGCTCGGCGTATTCCACAAGTCCGTTTTTGCCAAAGTACACGGTTACAAAATCATTTTTTGCATATTCGTTTTCGTTTTCAAAAAGCTCTTTTATCCCCGACGAAAGGGTGTGGTTTTTGGAGCTTAGCGTGATGCTCTGGGGTGCCTCTTTTGAGGGAGAAAATGCAAGAAGAATACCGCTGGCGTTGCCGCTGTAGGCAAAAGAGCTTGAAAGAGCCCGACACGAATATACAAGAGTTTTTTCGGTAATATCGTTCTTTTCGGAATAAACGTCGTTGACATAAAGCTTTTCTGCTCCCGTCAAAAGCTCGGATTTCGACGAAGCAAGATAGGCATCTCCTGCCGCAAATCCTTCGACGGCACAGCCGTTTTCGCCAAGAAGAAGCACCACGGCGCTGTCAAGCGCAAAGCTTGCGTCCGAAAGAGCACCCGAATAGTCCGCCCTGTCGGCAAGAGTATATGTTTTTCCCGAAACTGTGACACTTGAGGGAGAGTTTTTGTCGGGATAATAGCTCTCCACAACACCTGCTGTCTTGTCGGAATATATCCACACCGACGAGAATTCGGGGGAATAATAGATGACGTCATAAAGCGCAACCGCAGAAGGATCTACCGTTTTTCCATCCTTGTAAAAGACGGTCTTGTCAGATACCTGCGCAACACTTTGCCACGTCAAAAGGTCGGTGACAACGTATGGGCCTTCCTTTTTGTCTTCGATCAACGAAGAATAGTCGATGTTTCCAAAGCTGTCCGCCTTTTCACCAATTGTCATACAGTATGCCTGACCCTGTTTTGTATAGGTGCAGAGCATGTTGTAGATAAGGTACATGCATTCACGTCGGGTAAGCTCTGCCCCCTGCGAAGCGGAAATTCCGGTGTCAAGCTTCAGCGAGCGGTATTTTGCCAGCTGACCGTCGGGATACGAGCCGACAAAATCAGACGTCGTATATCCCAGAAGCTTCAAAACGATGTTTGCCGCCTCCTCCAGCTTTACGTTTCCCGAGGGACGAAAAGTTCCGTCGAGATATCCGTTTATCCAGCCGTTGCTCACCGCCACTCTCACATATCCTGCCGCCCAATGGGACGCTCCCACGTCGGGAAAAACGGAATATGCGGTCTTAACGTTTGCATCGTCCTTAAAACTTGATGCGCACACCGCCATTTTTACAAATTCGGCGCGGGTGACCTTGTTTTCGAGATTAAGGTTTCCGTTTTCGTCGCCGCGCATAATACCAAGCGCACCTACTATCTCGATTATTTTTTCTTCGCCAAAGCCTGCGCTTTTTTCCACGGCAAAGGCGGTCGGCGCCACAAGGGCAACAATCATTATTGCCGCAAGAAGCGCGCTGATGATCTTTTTCATATATTGAGATCCTTTCAGATTTTCATATTGCTTTTTTGGGGGTTTGTCATTCGTAACGCAAAGCGTCAATGGGGTTAAGCTCGGAGGCTTTTTTTGCCGGGAGATATCCGAAAAGCACACCGATGAATACCGAAATGCCAACAGAAAGAGCCACAGAACCGATTGAGGGCACAGCATTTATTTCAAGCATCGGCCCC
Source organism: Oscillospiraceae bacterium (assembly GCA_015063785.1). Classification (GTDB taxonomy): domain Bacteria; phylum Bacillota; class Clostridia; order Oscillospirales; family CAG-382; genus UMGS1052. Next base: position 30,103 of record SVTM01000012.1, on the reverse strand, counting down.
ACGTTCTGCGCTCCGACCACCCCGACGACAATACCGAGTATTCCGCCGATAACGCTTGTGGTCATAGCTTCGATGACAAACTGGATTTTTATGTCGGCACGCTTTGCGCCCAAAGCTTTTCTTATGCCGATCTCGCGCGTTCGCTCGGTGACCGAAACAAGCATGATATTCATGATGCCGATGCCGCCGACAAGCAGCGAGATGCCTGCGATACAGGCAATGACGATGACCATGGTGTCCATAACGCCTGTTGCAATGTCCATGATGTCGGCAAGGGCAAGAATGCTGTATGCATTCTCGTCTTCATACGCCTTGTAAAGGGCGTTTGTTAGTATCTGCTTTGCGGGCTGAACCGAATCGTCGTCTGCCGCCACAAGAGAATAGGTGCTGACGGTGCTTGTGCGTGTCAGCTTTCGCATGGCGGTGGTGTACGGAACGTATACGAAATTGTCAGAACCGGTGTCGGAAGTTGCATCGGTTATCTCCGAGCAAACGCCCACGATGGTATACGCTTCGCCGTTTATTTTGATGGTGTTGCCCAAAGCGTTTCCGCCATACACCTCGGTGCTGTCAAGATATGCACCCACAAAGCAAACCTTTTGCCTTGCGGCACAGTCGACGTAGGTGAAAAATCTTCCCTTTTCGACGTCATAGGATTTTACGTCAAGGTATTCTTCGCCCACTCCCGTCACCTTTGTCGAAAGGTTTTCGTTCCACCCCTTGGGGCGAACAGATACCATCGACACAGATACTTCGGGGGAAAATGCAGGTATTGTGCTGCGGTTTTTTTCGATGCATTCAAACATATCTTCTTCCGAAAAAGTTCGCGTCGAGCCGCGTCCCGTAAGAGTTACAGTGATAGTTCTTGCACCCATTGATTCAAAGGCGTTGTTGACCTCGTTGGTCACACCGTTGCCAAGGCTCATGATAAGGATGACCGAGCCTACACCGATGATGATGCCGAGCATCGTCAAAAATGCACGCATCTTGTTGTTGAGAAGGCTTTTTATTGCAAGAACAAAGGATTGAAAGATTCCCATTTATTTATCTTCGCCTCCTTTTTCCGCGCCGTCGTTTTTCTGAAGCTCGATGGGTATATCGGGGTTTACAAGCGCCTCGGGCGCGTTTGACGGGCCGTCGTATACGACCTTGCCGTCCTGAAGCCTTATAATACGTTCTGCCTTCACGGCGATCGAATTGTCATGGGTGATAAGAACGATGGTGTTGCCCTCTGCATGGAGCTTTTGCAAAAATTCCAGCACCTCACGTCCCGTGCGCGAGTCGAGCGCTCCCGTCGGCTCGTCGGCAAGGATGACCGACGGATTGCCTGCAAGGGCGCGAGCGATCGAAACTCTTTGCTGTTGACCGCCCGAAAGCTGGGAGGGCAGATTTTTTGCCTTTTCCGAAAGCCCCACCCTGTCAAGCGCCGCAAGCGCCATTTTTCTGCGGTCTTTTTTTGAATATCCTGCGTAAAGCAGAGGCAATTCTACATTTTCAAGCACCGTAAGCTTGGGGATCAGATTGTACTGCTGAAAAATGAATCCCAGCATCTCGTTGCGGATGGTGGCAAGCCTGTTGTCGTTCATGGTGCTCACATCAATTCCGCCGAGATAATAGTTTCCATCTGTGGGCACGTCAAGCGCTCCGATGATGTTCATACAGGTGGATTTTCCCGAGCCAGACTGACCGACTATGGCAACAAATTCGCCCTCTTTTATCGAAAAAGAAATGTCGTCGGCTGCTCTGACTTCGGTGTCGCCCATCTGATATATTTTGTATATATGGTCAAAAACTATCAGTCCGTCCATCAAAGCACCTTTCTCATCTGCCGCTGGGCATTCCGCCTGTGTTTCCACCGCGGTTGCCGCCACCCATGCCGCCTCTGTCAAAGTTTCCGCCCTGGGGCATACCGCCCATGTTTCCTCCGGACATTCCACCCATGCCGCTCATCATGTTGAGCATATTAAATTCCTGTACCTGGACGTTCTTTACCTCGTAAACAACGACATCACCCACCGAAAGACCCGATTTTATCTCGATATAATCGCCGTCGGTGGCACCGATTTCGACATTTACAGTTTCGGTTTCGGGCTTTGCGTCAAAGGTGCCCACCGGTCTTTCGACCTGCGCCTTGGTTATTTCGACAATATTTCCCCTGCCCACTGCAGACACAGGAACAGCAGGTACTTCGCCTGTGCTCGAAAGGATTATTTCGGCATCAACGTTCATTCCGGGAAGTAAGTGATCGTTGCCCTCAACCTCGACGGTGACGGGATAAACTGTCGTTCCGCCGGTTGAGCTTCCGACGATGCTCTTTTTGGTAATAACACCTTCAAAAACCATGTTGTCCAGCGAATCGGAGGTGATGTTTACCTTTTGTCCAACCTTGATAAGCGAAAGGTCGAGCTCGTCGATGTTCATATCGAAGGTGAGCTTTGACATATCGTATATTATAGCAAGGTTTGTGGTAGAGGACATCGAGCTTGAACCGATGGTGTCAAGCTCCTTATAGTTCTTCTGCACCACCGTGCCCGATATGGGAGCGGTTATGGTGTAATCCTCAAGTCGCTCTTCAAGATCCTCGAGAGCTTTTTGCTGATTGTCATATACCTTTCTTAAATTTTCAAGCTGATCGTCGAGGCTTTCGGAGGATATCTGCGCCACAAGGTCGCCTTTTTTCACGTAATCTCCGTCGTCAATATACACCGCCTCAAGCTCGCCCGAGCTTTCCGCTCTTATGGTTTCTTCCTCGTTGTACTTAAAGGTTCCCTCGCCCGAGCAATCGTATGTAATCCCGTCGTTTCCGACAACGCTTGCATACGCTTTCATGCCAAAGGTGATACCTCCGGGATTCGAAACAGCAACCGTGATGTTTCTTATGGTGGAATTATATGCGTTTACGCTTGTTAGATTTGATATTTCGGAAACTGTGCCCAAAAGAACCTCGCCCGTTGACGAGAAGGTAACAGTCGCTTTTGCTCCCTTTGCGATATGGTCGGTGTTTGCCGCAAAAAACGGCACTTCAAGAAGCATGGTGTCACTATCCACGACGTATGCAATAGCGGTGCCGTCGGCCACTCTGTCGCCTGCTTCCACATATACCTCGCGGATCTTGCCCGAATAGTCGGAATATATCTTCAGATCCTCATAGTCCTCGTAAAGCTCGTTTATGTCCTCAAGAGCGTCTGCCACGTCCTTTTTCTTGTCCTCGATATCCTCCTCTATATCGGCAGAATCGATGACAAACAGAACGTCGTCCTCTTTTACCTCGTCCATTTCCTCAAAATCTGCAGAAAGAATATCGCCCGTGACGGTGGCGGTGATGTTGTAGGAATCATACGCCTGCAATGTGCCGGTGCCGGCAAGGCTTGTGGTTATGTCACGGGCAGTTACCGTGTAATAGCTGTATGTACCCGAGCCTGCGGTATGCGTCCCAGACTGCGGAATAAGCTTGTTTACTCCCGGAATCTTTCGCGCCGTGTTGACAGCACAACTGCGAAGCCCCGGAAAAAGCACAAGCAAAAGTGCAACAACGACAATAGCAATGATTATGATCTTGCCTGCCGAAAACTTTTTCTTTTTTCTCGGCGAAGGCTTTTTTTCTTTTTTCGCCGCCTTTTCCTCGGTCTTTGCCGCGTCGCCTGCGGTATTTTTCTGGTTTTCGCTCATATTTTCCTCCGTTTATCAAAAATTTGACTTGCCCTGAAAAAACACTTTTCAAATTACTGCTATATTATGACATGTCAATGTGTTCCCAAAATGTGATTAAAGTGAAAATCATCTGTTTTTTTATCAGATATTTTTTGAACTTGCAACCAAAAAGCGACGGCATTCGCCGTCGCTTTTGTGAGTTTATCCGACAATTTTCGCAAGATACTCGATCTGCTTTTCGATGGAAGCAAGGCCTGTGCCGCCCGCCGAAATCCTCTTTTCAACGCAGGTCTCAAGCGATATTTCAGTGTAAAGGTCCTCATCGAAAAGCTCGGAGTGGCATCTGTAATCCGAAAGGGGAAGCTGATCAAGCACGGTATTTTTTTCGATACATTCAGCAACAAGCTCGCCCACCACCTTATACGCCGAGCGGAAGGGCATTCCCTTCTTTACAAGGTAGTCGGCAAGGTCTGTGGCGTTGATAAAACCGCGTCCTGCAGCGTTGTACATATTTTCGGGGATGGCACGCATGGTCTGCACCATGGGCGCAAAGATATCAAGGCACAGTTTAACCGTGTCCACACTGTCAAACATAGCCTCCTTGTCCTCCTGCATATCCTTGTTATAGGCAAGCGGAATACCCTTGAGGGTGGTGAGAAGAGTGAAAAGATCGCCGTAAACACGTCCCGTTTTTCCGCGCACAAGCTCTGCCATGTCGGGATTCTTCTTTTGGGGCATAATGCTCGAACCTGTGGTGAACGAATCGTCAAGCTCGATAAATTTGAACTCCCACGAAGACCAAAGGATTATCTCCTCTGAAAAGCGCGAAAGATGCATCATAACGATGGCAAAGGCACTCATCAGCTCCAGGCAAAAATCACGGTCGGAAACGCCGTCGATACTGTTGAGGGCAATGTCGTCGAAACCAAGCTTTTGCGCCTCGAAATATCTGTCGGTGTCATAGGTGGTACCTGCAAGGGCGCAGGAACCTATAGGCGAAACATTCATACGGCGCACGGCGTCGGAAATTCTTGCGATATCACGAGAAAGCATCATGCCATAGGCAAGAAGCTGATGGGCAAAGGTTATAGGCTGGGCGCGCTGAAGATGGGTATATCCCGGCATGATGGTTGTCTTGTGCTCTTTTGCCTGGCAGAGGATTGCCGAGATAAGATTTTTTATCAGCGCGATGATCTCGTCTGCCTCGTCGCGAAGATAAAGGCGAATGTCAAGAGCCACCTGGTCGTTGCGCGAGCGTGCGGTGTGGAGCTTTTTGCCAAGATCGCCAAGGCGCTTTGTCAGCACCGATTCGACAAACATATGGATATCTTCGGCCTCCATGTCAATTTCAAGCTTGCCCTCGTCGATATCGGCGAGGATCTGCGAGAGACCTTCGATTATTTTTTCGCTTTCTTCTCTTGTGATGATGCCCTGTTTTCCAAGCATGGCGGCATGAGCCATCGAACCCGTGATGTCCTGGCGGTACATCCTGCAGTCGGTGGCGATAGACGAGTTGAAATCGTCTGCCTTTTTGTCAAGCGCTTTGCTGAAACGGCCTGCCCACATTTTTTCCATAGATATATGCTTCCTTTTCCAATAAAAAATAAATCAACGTATAAAGTATATCACAAGATGCGCGAATATGCAACAACCTTTTTTGTCAAACTCTTGAAAAAAACCATATCGGGTGATATAATATCTATACCATCAATTCGAAAGGCGGCAACTTATGGCAAAAGATACGTTTCGCGTTCTCGCGGTGGGAGACGTTGTGGGAAAAAGCGGACTGGAATATATAAAAAGCGAGCTCTGGAAGATACGCAAAAGCGAAAACGCCGATCTCGTCATCGTAAACGGCGAAAACTCCGCCCCTGGCAACGGAATAACAAAAGCCTCGGCAGAAACTCTTTTTATGTCGGGCGCAGATATCATCACCACCGGCAACCACGTTTTCAGGCGAAGCGAGGTATATTCCTACCTTGACGACAACGAAAAGGTACTTCGTCCCGCAAACTATCCCAAAAGTGTCCCCGGCTTTGGCCACGGAGTTTTTGATATCGGCGGAGTGAAGGTTCTTGTAATGAATCTTCTGGGCACGGTATATATGGAAAGCCTCGAGAGCCCCTTTGATGCGGCAGAGCGTATTCTTGCAAGAGAAAAGGACGGCTATGATATTGCAATTTGTGATATCCACGCCGAAGCCACCAGCGAAAAAATTGCCCTTGCCCACCATTTTGACGGCCGCATAAACATCGTTTTCGGCACCCACACCCACGTGCAGACGGCAGATGCAAGGATTTTGCAGGGCGGCACGGGTTATATCACCGATCTCGGCATGACAGGTCCGTACGATTCGGTGCTCGGTGTGAAAAAAGAGATAGTCATTAAAAAATTTGTCGAAAAAATGCCCGTTCGCTTTGACGAGGCAGACGGAAACGCGTTCTTTAACGGTGCGGTTTTTGACATTGACGTTGCAACCAAAAAAGTCGTCGACCTACGCGCAATTCAACTATTCTGATCTTTTTTGAAAGGACATTTGTAAAATGGTAGATTTTATTCAGATGCTGAAGGTTTTCTTTCTCGGCATAGTCGAAGGTATCACCGAATGGCTGCCCATCAGCAGCACGGGACACCTGATACTTGTGGACGAGTTTTTGCAGCTTTCCCACCCCAACAACCCTGCATTCAAGGATATGTTCATCGACGTCATCCAGCTGGGTGCAATCCTTGCGGTGGTTTTGGTGTTTTTCAAAGATCTATGGCCCTTCGGACTTTCAAACGACAAAAAACCCACCCTTAAAATGCCCACTCTTTCGATGTGGGGCAAGATAATCGTTGCCTGCATTCCCGGCGCTGTCGCCGCCTTTGCTTTCAACGATTTCATCGAAGCAAACCTTTCATCCCCCTACATTATCGCCGCGGCTCTCATCGTCTACGGTATCGCCTTTATACTTATCGAAAATCTCAACAAAAAAAGGACCCCGAAGGTTGATTCGATCGAAGATATAAGCTACACAAAAGCCCTTCTCATCGGACTTTTCCAGGTGCTTTCCATAATCCCCGGCACATCTCGCTCGGGCTCGACAATAATCGGCGGCCTTCTGCTGGGCATCTCGCGAAAGGCAGCGGCACAGTTCACCTTTTTCCTTGCCGTCCCCGTAATGTTCGGACTTTCGGCTCTGAAGCTTTTGAAATACATCCTCGAGTTCGGCTTCGGATTTGCTGATTTTGCGCTTCTCGGCTTCGGAATGCTTGTGGCGTTTGCCGTGTCGCTGTTTGTCATCAAATTCCTTATGAGCTATATCAGAAAGCACGATTTCAAGGTCTTTGGCTGGTACAGGATCGTGCTGGGTGCGATCGTGATCGCATATTTCGCATTTATAGGCTGAAGAATAAAAACCGCAGTTTTTGCCACATGCAAAAACTGCGGTTTTGTTTTTTCACAAAAATCTCTTTGCTTCTTCAAGCCTGTCGGAAAGCACCCCAAGAAAAGCTTCAAGTCCCTTTTCATAGCTTCTGTTCAGCCAAAGGAAAGTGTGCTCGCTCGTTATCCATTGAAGAAGCGGAACAAGCTCTTTTGCAATCTCTTTTGCGCTTTTCGGATCGGATTTTATAATATACATCATAGCGCCTGCCACAACCATCCTACAATTGACGATGATTTCGCGCTTGTGTATCTCATCAAAGTCAAGACAGGAAACTTTTTCGACCCCCTCGTTCATGTAGCGGATCAGCATATCAAAATGCCAGCGTCCGCCATATGTTGCCACATCAAAAAAGTCGGTCTTTACCTTCTCGGTTATCGGCATATACATACAGTTGGCGCACATGGTACTGACCGCAAGTCTTTCGGGCTCAAGCAGGAAATAGTTGGACAAATATCTCAACCATCTCGACACTTTCTCGCCGCCAAACATAAATTCGTCAAGGAAGTCTTCCGAATTGTAGACGAAGTAGTTCTTTCTCCATCCGCCTTGCTGCTTATAACCGGGATTCCAGCAATACTGGCCTGCAAGTACTGCCTGCAGATATCCCCAAACCATATTGTGAGGATGATCGGGATCACCCCAGTGAGTGAGAAGATAGCCGAAAGCACCGTGCTTTTCGCCCACTTCGGCCATGGTACGGATGTTGTTTTCGGTGACGTCCCATCTGCCCGTAAGTCCGAAACAGGTACAATCGGACGGTGCAACGTAGAATTTATCCACGCATTTTTCAAGCGCCGCACAGTTTTCCACGATCAGCTGGGTAGAAATGGTTTCATACCCCCACTCAACGGGAACCGCATCTTTGGGCATCATGGAAAGGCACTTTGGATGATGTATTATCATGTCGTCCCAGAACATAACGGTCTTTCCGTATTTGTCGCGGCAAAGATCAGAAAGTTTGTTAAGCCATTCCATAAAAACAACTTCTTTGCCTTTTTTGCGGCATTCCTCCTCGGTCTGTCCTTTTCCAAGCCCCAGCGCTTCATCAAGACCGATGTGCACGCGCTTTGACGAAAAATTCGGAAGCAAGCTGCCGTATATCTTGTCCATAAGCTCAAAAGCCTGCGGATCAAGAAAATTCATGGTGTCGGGCGTCACAGCAAGATGCGCGAATTTCTCGGTGGCAAGCCATGACTCCATGTGTCCCATTCCGTTGATGTTGGGGATAAATTCAATGAAGCGCTCTTTGCAATATGCATCGATTTCTCTTATATCTTTTGCTGTAAGGCAGTCATAATCCGCCGTAAACTGAGGAAATGCCTCGAATTTGAAGGAAAAATCCTGTATGTAGATATGAAACTCGTTGTATTTAAGCTCTGCCAACATTTCGACAATTTTCAACATATACTCAGGCTTCGGCTTACGCATACGACTGATATCCCACATGTATCCGCGCTGCTTGAAAGCGGGCTTGTCATGTACATCACAATACATGACCCTGCCCTTTCCTTTTCTGATGAGCTGACGCAGCGATGTAAGTGCACGAAAAACACCTTCGTCGCAGGAAGCCGAAATCTTGATTCCGTCTTCGCCGATCTTCAAACTATACTCCTCGCGTTCAAACAGAGGCTCTTTTGAAATGGAAATGTCTTCGTTTCCGTTTTTGTTTTCTTTGTAAAACGAAACAAGATCCGATTCCTTGTAACGGCATTTCAAAATATAAAACTTGTCTTCCCAAAACTCGTCTTTTTGGGGCCGCGGGAATATATAATTGTATTTATCCTGTTCACCGCTTACAAATACCATCGTTTTTTACCTCGTGCAAAAAACTGTTTTCAGTCTTCAATTGCCGCTTTTCTTGTGTTGATATCATAGAAGATCTTGGAATCAAACTTGAACTTTCTGTCATAGGTCATCAGTCCGTTGACCTCCTGCTCCACGTCATAAAGCTGGGTGTAGCAGAAACCAATGAAAGCATCGTTGTCAAGAAGAACGTCGGTGAGTCTCTTGTAGCGGTCAAGATATTCCTCATCGTTCTTAGGCGCGTTTCCGTAACCCCAGCCCTCGGTGCCCTCTGCTTTTCTGATTCCGCCGTATTCGCTCATAAAGATGGGCTCGCCGTTCCACTTCTGGCGGTCGGGCTCGTTGCGCCATACCTGATCCTTGATCTCGCCGTTCTTGGCGTTTTTGTAATATTCAAAGAACTTTTCGGGATCCTGCTCGTAATCGTGAACGTCAAAAATGTCGGTGACAACGTGGTAGTTTCCGCTTACGTCAATGCAGGGACGGGTCTTGTCGTACGCCTTTGTTACTTCATAAACCATGCGCAAAACATCGTCACACTGACGAATACGACGGGGACCGTAGTCCCAAGTCTCGTTGAAGGGACACCAGCCGATGATGGAGGGGTGGGAATAGTCGCGCTCAAGAGCCTCGAGCCATTCGGGAAGGAAGTTTGCAATTGCTCCCTCGTATGTTGTGTCCATGCACCAGTTTGCGTGCTCGCCCCAAACCATATATCCAAGCTTGTCCGCCCAATAAAGGAAGCGGGGCTCAAAAATCTTTTCGTGAAGGCGTGCGCCGTTAAAGCCCAACTGCATCGAGAAGATAACATCGTTTTTCAGATCTTCGTCGGTGGGAGCAGTGTAGATTCCCTCGGGATAAAATCCCTGGTCAAGCACCCATCTGCCAAAAACCTTTCTGCCGTTGAGAAGAAAAGCTCCGTCCGAAAGTGCCACCGAGCGCATTCCGAAATAGCTGTCTACAGAATCGACGATCTTGCCGTCCTTTTCAATAACTATCTTTGCATCGTAAAGGTTGCCCTGTCCGATATCCCACAGGTGAAGCTCGGAAAGAGCAACCGAAACAAAAGGCTCGGCCGAGCTGATAACGGTTTCTGTCTTTCCTGTTTCTTTGCCGTCAAAGCTTGTTGCAAGGCTAATCTTTGCGCCGAAAGCTTCGTTTGTAACAGATATCTGCGCAAAGATGGTTCCTGTTTCGATATCAGAAGTAAATCTTATGTTTTTGATGTGTGCCTTATTTACACATTCCATCCATACGGTCTGCCAGATACCGGTGGTTCTGGTGTAGGAGCAACCGTGGGATTCATAGCGTGTGCTCTGCTTGCCGGCAGGCTGTTTTCCGCTTCTCACGTCGTCAAGCGCGCATACGGTTATATAGTTGTTGCCGTCGCAAAGCGCATCTGTTATATCGCACGAAAAACTGATGTATCCGCCCTTGTGTCCGCCCACTCTTTTGCCGTTGACAAAAATTATCGCCTCATAGTCGACCGCGCCAAAATGCAGGATAACACGGCGATCGTCGCCTCTCCAGATATCCGGGATCGAAATGTTGCGTCTGTACCAAACACAGTCCATAAAGTCGGTGTGTGCCACCCCTGAAAGTCTGCTTTCGGGACAGAAAGGAACGATAATCTTTGAATCGAGGCTTTCTCTTTTTTCAAAATTGCGATTGAGACCCGACGCACTTTTGTCGATCTCAAAATCCCACTCGCCGTTGAGGTTGATAAACTCGCCCCTTACAAGTTGCGGACGGGGATATTCACTTCTTGGTATATTCATGTGCAATAATCTCCTTTTTAGTTTTTTATATTTCAATTCTACGCTATTCTTTACAATTTAGTAAATGCAAAAAGCTATTAAATAATTGACATTTTCTACTATTTGATGTATTATAAAAGTAAAAGGAGGCGCAGAGCTTGGAAATACTTATCATAAAACCCATGTGGCCGGAAGACGAGCGTTTTTTTCTTGAAAGAAAAAGTATCGGCAACGAGTATATCTTCATCCACACCCTCACCGAGCTTTCTGTTATGCTCGACGGAAAATTTGTGACAATGCCGTCGGGATCTGTCATCTGCTTTGCCCCCTCAAGCTATCAGTGCATAAAAGCCTCGGGCGGAAGCCTTGTGCACGACTGGATGCACCTTTCCCCCGATTTTGGCGAGATAGCAAAGGAATACTCGTTTGAAACAGGGAAAATATACACCCTTTCGGATGACAGCTTTGTCACCAAGCTTATGCAGGAGGCAGAACTTGAAAAGCTGAACGGCGGACTTTTTGCAAATAAGATCTGCGAGCTGAAGGTCAGAGAGATCATTGCAAAAATAATGCGCTCGGAAACCTCGGGCAAAAAAGACAAAGAAATTCCGCCCTCGGTGCGCGCCGCTTTTTCCACCGCGCGATCCAAGATCCATCTTGAATACAGCAAGCCCTGGAACATCGAAAGCATGGCGGAGCTTGTGCATCTGTCGCCGTCAAGGTTTTTTTCGATATACAAAACCATCTTTGGTATCTCACCAAAAAACGATCTTCTGAATATCCGCATGGAGCACGCAAAGATGCTTTTGCTGGGCGGCAACATCCCCGTGAAGGGCGTGGCGGAAATGACGGGATATACAAATGTGTATCATTTCATCCGCGCCTTCAAGCTATACACCGGAAAGACCCCGGGTAAATACTGCAAGACCGAATACCCCAAAGACAAAGATCCAAAAAATCTACACTTTGACTTAATCATACAAAAAGGAGAACACCAAAATGAAAAATAGCAAGAAAAAAGTCCTCTCACTTATTCTCGTTTTGATTCTTGTGGTAGGCATGCTTATTCCGACCTTTGCGCTTGGGGCAAAGGCAGACGATACCCCCATTTTTTACGTCGACGCATATTCGGGCAGCGACAACAACAACGGCAAAAGCATGGCAACACCCCTTGAATCGATAAACGCCGCCATCGCTCTTGCGGGTGATTCGGATTTTGAAGTGTGCATAATCGATTCGCACACCCTTCCCGAGAATTTTGCCTCCCACAAGGGCAGAATGACGATAACCGGCTTTGATTCGACCAGCAAGCTTGTAACCAAAAACCACGGCGGCTACACCTTTGGCGGTCCCGTCACCATAAAAGACATAAACTTTGAAAACGGACTTTACGCCTGGCTCTGCCTTAACGGCAACGACGTCGTTTTTGACAAAAAGATCACCACCAAAGGCGATCACCAGATAATCGCAGGCGGCAAGCTTTCTGAAACGGTTTCGTCAATGAACGTTTCAATCTCCTCCGGCGATTGGAGCCAGCTTGTGCTCGGGCCCATTGCCGCAACTCCTGCCCACACCGTAAAGAGTGATGCACAGGCGTATATCACAGGCGGCAGCGTCGGCGCGCTTCTTGTGGGCGGCGCAGGTTGGAACAACGATCACAAAGGCGTTACCTTTGAATCCAACGTACTTGTGCGCATCGACGGCGGCAATGTGGAAAACATAAAATCCGGCACCCTGCGCTATGCCCCCACCGTAAAGGGCGCTTTCATGCTCATTTGCAACAATGAAACCGACGCAAAAATCGACAAGACTCTTTCCACCGCATCTGTCAAGGGCGGAAAATACTATGTCTATTCGGGAAAAGGCGGCAAGGTCGAATTTGTATACGATGCCAACGGAAACTCGAAAAAAGGCGTTGTGATGGTAAACCCCAAGGCAGGAAATTATGCCATCATAACCAACGGCGACAACACGACAAAAATCTTTGACGATACAGAGATCACCCTTTCTCAGGGCACAACAAATGTAACCTATGCAAAGCTTTCGGAAATAAAGGGAGTTGTCCGTGTAAAAAACGGCGAGGACGAATACGTGTTTTCCCCCCGGGACGAGCTTGAGATAAACCGCGGCGGCATAGTATCATTCCCCGACGAGGGTTTTGAAAAGAGCGGACATCTTTTTGCTGGCTGGTACAGCGATGCACAGTTCACAACGCCCGTGAAAAACGGCGATACGGTATCCGCAGGCAAGCTTTTTGCAAGATGGATACCCGTTGAAGGCAAAGATCTTTCTACCCTCGGCGTTCAGCTGAAGCTTTCAGGTGCCAACGGTCTGCGCTTTGTCACAAAAATCGGCGGCGCTCTGCGCTCGCAAATCGTTGCGCTCAATGCCAAAAATTCTCCCCTCTCTCCGAATGATGCATCCTTTAACGGCACAAAAGACATCAGCTACGGCACAGTAATTCTTCCCGAAGAATATCTTTTCGAAAGTGAGCTTAAAAAAGACACGGCATACCCCGTTAATGATTTAAAATACGTTGCAAAAACGGTGCCTGCCGCAAAAACCCTTGAAAAAGGCGAAGACCACGACCTTTTCACCGTATGTGTAACAAACATTTCCGAAAAAGATCTTTCCACCGTGTACACCGTCCGTCCCTACATAACCTATTTTGACGCCTCGGGCACAAAGCACACGGTATACGGAAACGAATACAGCGACAGCCTTTATTCTGCCGCAGACAGACTGTACAGAAGCGGAGCGGCAAACGAAGAAGAAGCAAAGAAGGAGGCTGTTCTCAAAACGGTACACGAAACCATACTTGTCAAGGTAGACACCATAACTAACCCTCTTGCAAACACATACCGTGCTCTGCACAATGACAAAAAACTCACCATCGGATATCTCGGCGGCTCTATAACCAACGGATATTCCGCATCAAAAAACGGCGGCAACATCAACGATTCTTTCGTCAACCGCACGACCATATGGTTTGAAAATCAGTTCCCAAATGCAAAGATCGAAGCGGTCAATGCAGGCATTTCCGACACCGCCACAAACTTTGGCGTTTACAGACTGAAAGATCATCTGATGAACGAAAACGGCCACGATATGCCCGATCTTGTCTTTGTTGAATTCACCGTAAACGACTGGACGTATGACAACGGCATCTCGCAGGACGGCGCTGACCTTTCGCGACAGATCGAATCGCTCGTGCGAAATATCTATGCCGCAAATCCTTACACCGACATCGTTTTCGTCTTCACGGCACGTACCGAAAACTCTGTTTCAAGAAAAGAATACGTTAAGATCGCCGAAAGCTACGGCATTCCTTATGTAGACATGGGCATACCGATGCAAAAGCTGATGAACGAGCGCGGACACGCAAACGAGACGGCAGAAAATTACTATTACACCACCGATAATCTCCATCCCTCGGGAATAGGTTACGGCGTTTATTTCGAGCAGATAAAGGCGCTTCTTGAAGAAAACCTTGTAAAAAGCGCCGTATATTACCCCGAAAAGCGCGACTATACAAAGGATATGCCCGAACAGCTCAATCGCTCTTTGTGGCTTGAACCCAAAATAATCCCCGCATCCGAATTTACCCTTTCGGGCACCACCTCCAAATGGTCGGGACTCAACTCTTCGATGTTTGGCACATCAAAGACCGCTCAAAGCTCTTTTGCTGTGACCTCCGATTCGTTCTTTGCCCGCGGCGAGGATGCGGCGGCGGAATTCACCTTCACAGGCACAAGCTTCGGCCTCATCTTTGGCATGAACTCGTCGGGCTTTGACATTGATTATCAGATCGACGGCCACGGCTGGAAAAAAGCACAAGTGGACGAAGAGCTTCTATCGTTCCAAAAATATGCCCACAATCAGATATTCATTTTCGAGCAGGAGCTTGCCTACGGCATCCACAAGGTTGAGCTTAAATTCAACCCCACAAGCGACGGCAAGGTGAACGTTCAGATCGGCGGTGCGGCAGTTTCGGGCGTGCCCAACGGATTTGACAAAATGATTGCCCTGTCTATCGACGACGGCCCGAGAGCAGTTGACTCGAACAAGATCATGGACGTTCTCAAAAAATACAACGCCCATGCCACCTTCTTCTGTGTCGGCTCGAGCATCAACGATTCTACCACCCCCACCCTTCAGCGAATGGTTGCCGAAGGACACGAGATCGGAAACCACGGCAACGGCTGGTCTGCGATGAAGGATATGTCCAAAACCGAGCTTATGAAGGATTTCAACACCGTGCAGGACAAGGTGTACAAGGCAGCAGGTGTTTATCCTAAGGTATTCCGTGCCCCCGGCCTTTCGGTAAGCGCCACAATGTACGAAACCTTGCCCCTCCCCCTCTTTGGCGGCTCGCTTGGTATTTCCGACTGGAAACCGGCCGACGAGGTGGGACTTGATGCAAGAATAAAAGCAATGCGCAACCAGGCATTTGACGGACGCGTTATTCTTATTCACGATCTCGAGGTCAATGCGCAAGCGCTTGACACCGTTATCCCCGAATACTACGAAAAAGGCTTTGCCGTCGTGACCATCTCGGATCTTATCAAGCTTCGCGGATACAGCGCACCTGCAAACGTCAACTTCCAGTATACAAATTTCCCGAAATAAAAAAATGAGAGCATGTCGCAAAAGTTATATTGAAAGTTTTTTGCGGAGCTTTTTTACAAAAAAGCTTCCGGATTTTTAAGGCGGAGCCTTGAATCGCTCTCCGCAGAGAGCGAAATATCCCTTTGCGTCCGCAAAGCGCAGGATGGGTGAATTTTCAATTGTGAAGCAATTGAAAAGAGGGAAACCCTCGCCGGGGGTTTCCCTGATTTACAAAAACGCTTTATCGACATTCTGCAGAGCAGCCGGATGACTGCTCTCGAGCATATCATAAAAGTTTTTTGCGGAGCTTTTTTGTAAAAAAGCTTCCGGATTTTTAAGGCGGAGCCTTGAATCGCTCTCCGCAGAGAGCGAAATATCCCTTTGCGTCCGCAAAGCGCAGGATGGGTGAATTTTCAATTGTGAAACAATTGAAAAGAGGGAAACCCTCGCCGGGGGTTTCCCTGATTTACAAAAACGCTTTATCGACATTCTGCAGAGCAGTCAAACGACTGCTCTCATTTTATTTTCTCCTGTAATCACTTGGCGACATACCGATCTCGGATTTGAAAAATCTGCTGAAAACGTAGATGTCCGAAAAACCCAGCTGCTGCGACACCGAGCCCACCGAAAGATCAGTGTTTTTCAAAAGCTCACACGCACGCCGAGCGCGCTTTTCTCTATAATAAAGCATGATGTTTTTGCCATAGATCGCCTTGAAATTGCGCATCATGGTGTATTTGTTCAAATGAAACTGCAACGACAGAAGATCAAGGCTTAAAGGCGACGAAAAATTTGCATCGATAAACCCCTTCACCGCCGCCACAGAATTTGAAACCGTGTCGTTTGTCGCTGTATTTCCCGTTTCAAACTGCGACATAATACAATCAAGAAGCCCAAGCATAGCCGCCTTGTATAGCAGCTCGAAATTGTGCGGTTTTGAAGAATATATCTCGATAACATCAAAAAACAGCCGTCTGAACCTTTCGGGATCGGCAGGAACAAAAACGTGCGGAATGTCGATTTCGCAAAGCAGATCTTGAGAAATAAGGTTAAGTTCGCTCTCGTCCATATCCTCAGGCGGTTTAAAAGAAATCGGCGTGATCTCGCTTTTGTCGTTATATACAAGGTCAAAATGGATGTGTGGCTGGACAAAGTCACACCCGTCACAAGTCTCAAAGCTGTGCCTCTCGCCCGGGCGGATAAAAACCACGTCGTTTTTCTTTACAACAAAGCTTTTTTCACCAAACGTAATCTTGCATTTTCCGTCGCGCACGTAAATGATCTCGTAGTCAAAAATAATTCTTTCACGCAAGGAATAGGGCCAGGAGATTATAGAATGCATGGCGGTTCTGATGTATGGGCAGAAGGCTTTTTTGTTTATCATTTTTGTTTTCCCTTTTTGTATGTCAATAAATGACAAATGTTTTTCCACTGTATGTCATTGAAATGCGGCAAATATATATGTAATATTGTACTATAACGATCAATTTGTGTCAAGGAGTTTTATTATGCTTAATCTTTCAAAAATCAAAAAACTCGAAAGTCGTTCGATCTCGCCCGAAAATTTCGGCGGCGAAAAAGGCAAGGGCGGAATGGCAGAGCAGGGCACCGGAGCAGAAGCTGCGCGTGACCTTGGCCGCGGATGGAAGATATCCCCCTCCATCAGACTTGAGCCCGGCGAAACTTTCACCCTTGCGGATATTAAAGAAAAGGGCATCATCAAGCACATCTGGATCACCGACTCTGCGCCCCAACGATGCCTTGTTATCAGAATGTACTGGGACGACAGCGATATTCCGTCTGTTGAAGTGCCCCTGGGCGACTTTTTTGCCTGCGCAGACTTTGAAGATTACAGACAGATCACCTCTCTCCCCGTCTGCGTAAACCCCAAGCGTGCTTTCAATTGCTATTGGGACATGCCCTTTTACAAATCCTGCCGCATCACCCTTGAAAATCTGCATGACGATGCGGTGATGGTATATTATCAGATCGACTACGTAACCGGCGATATCGACGAGGGGCTGGGATATTTCCACGCACGCTTCAATCGCTCGAATCCCTTGCCCTATATGCAGGATCACGTCATTCTCGACACTATCCACGGCAACGGCCATTATGTCGGCACCTATCTTTTCTGGGGCGTCAACAACAACGGCTGGTGGGGCGAAGGCGAGATCAAATTCTTTATGGACGGCGACACCGAATTCCCCACCATCTGCGGCACCGGAACAGAGGATTATATCTGCGGCTCGTGGAATTTTGACGTAAACGGCAAATACACCGAATTCTGCACCCCATATTCCGGCCTTGCAAGGGTTTCGACAACCGACGGCATATACAGAGCAAACCGCAGGTTTTCCATGTATCGCTGGCACATCAACGATCCCATTTATTTCAAAAACGATCTGAAGGTCACCATCCAGGCAATCGGTTGGCGCAGCGGACACAGATATCATCCCCTGCAGGACGATATTTCCTCGGTTGCTTTCTGGTATCAGGACACCATCTGCCGCGAACACAAAGAATTCCCCTCCAAGGACGAGCTTGAGATCATATAACCAAATATAAAAACGGCGGATAGGTTGCATCTCCGCCGTTTTTGGTGTATAATCACAACAGGTGATGAAAATGGAAAAGGCGTATGTGCAAAGAAAGAATATCAGGCTCAAAAATTATGACTACAGTTCACCCGGAGCATATTTTGTGACCATCTGTACCGAAAAAAAGAAAAAACTCTTTTGGAACAATGAGATCGATCCCGATAAATTCACATGGGAAGTCGTAGGGGCGAACTGTGTTCGCCCGCGAAATCTTCCGTTGTCAGACAGCGGCAAAGCAGTGCTTGAAGAGTTGGAACGTTGGAACAATACTTACGATCCGGTTTTTCTGCAATCATATGTAATAATGCCAAATCACTTGCATATAATGGTGATCGTGTCTGCTAACGAAAACGGGCGACCACAGGTCGCCCCTACGTTGGACAGGATGGTAAAACAATTCAAAGGTGCGATTTCCAAAAAGTTAGGTGGGACTATTTGGCAAAAATCTTTTGCAGAACACGTGATACGCGACAAAAAAGATTATGAAACAAAAACCACCTATATTTATGAAAACCCTCTGCGTTGGCACTACGACGAACTATACACAAAAGAAAAAAATTTTGGTAAAAAGAACGGATAACAACATGAACCACCGCGAATACATACACTTTCTGAACCTTATTGAAAAACTGAAATGCAACACTCGCCACTCGTGGACGTCGAGCGGACGGCAGGAATCGGTTGCCGAACATTCCTGGCGGCTTGCCGTGATGGCAATGTTGTGTGCCGATGAATACCCCGATCTTGACATAAACAAGGTCATAAAAATGTGCCTTATCCACGATTTCGGCGAGGCAATTACGGGGGACGTCCCCTCTTTTTTCAAAACAGAAGCGCACGAAGCCGACGAGCAAAATGCGATCAAAACCCTTGTGTCACCTTTGCCCGATAAATACAAGACGGAATTTCTTGCCCTTTTTGAAGAAATAAACGAATTGAAGACCGACGAAGCGAAGCTTTGCAAAGCTCTCGACAATATGGAGGCTTTGATATCTCACAACGAAGCTGACATTTCCACCTGGCTTCCCTTGGAATATGAAGAAAACCTCACCTACGGTCAGAAAAATTCCGAATGGTCCGAATGGACACAAAAATTGAAAGAAACGATAAAGCAGGACAGCCTTGACAAGATCAAAAAAGAGGGAAAATAACAAAAACGAGCCGTATCAAGGCTCGTTTTTCGTTTTTATTCTTCCGTTTCTTTGCTTTTTGGGGGTTCTTCAAGGGTGAGTCTTCCAATCTTCGCTCCGCGGAATTCATCAAGAAGCATAACGGCGGTGCGGGCATAGTCTATTTCTCCGCCTGCAATAAGAAAACCGCGTTTTCTGCCGATAAGCTCGAATATTTCATAGGGCTGAAGATCCTCAAGCTCCTCGGGTTCAAGCTTGTATCTCTCGCATAGCTTTTTGGGATATTTTTTGTAAAGGGTCTTGCAAAGCGAAACTGCAATCTCCTCACGGTCGAGTATCTCATCGCGGATAGCACCGGTAAAAGCAAGGCGCAGACCTGTTCTTTCGTCCTCAAACTTTGGCCAGAGAATGCCTGGGGTGTCAAGCAGCTCGATGCTGTTTTTTATGGTGACCCACTGGTTTTCGCGCGTAACTCCCGGTCGGTCCTCGGCCTTCACCCTTTTTGTACCCGAAAGCTTGTTTACAAGGGTGGATTTGCCTGCGTTCGTGATGCCGATGATAAGCGCACGTGGAAGTCGACCGACCATTCCCTTGCGCTCAAAGCGCTCGAGCTTGTCCTTCATCACCTCGCGCACGGCGGGGATAATGTCCGATATTCCCTCACCTGTCATGCAGTCGGTGAAGATCGCTTCTCTTCCGATGCTCTTGTAGTATTCCTTCCAGCGCATATTCGATTCGGGATCGGCAAGAGATGCCTTGTTCAGCACAAGTATCGACGGCTTGCCCGAAAGAATCTCGTCGATCTGCGGATTTCGGCTGGAAATGGGAATACGCGCATCGCAAAGCTCTATTGCAACGTCGACCAGCGAAAGATCCTCGGCGATCTGGCGCTTTGCCTTGGTCATATGACCGGGAAACCACTGGATGACCTTGCTGATCTCGCGCACCTGCGGAGCTTCTTTTTTCTCGACAGGCTTTTTCTTTTTGGGTTTATATGGTTTGAATTTGTTGTTCGCCATCAGTTGTCGGTTACTCCTGTGTGATTATGGGCTCGGGATCGGCAGGCTTTATAGCGCCGAATTTGTGCAAAGGAATAATGCGGAAAAGCACCTTACCGATAATGTCGTCTTCTGTATAGCCCACGTAAAAGCATTCGCCGTTGACGTAATGATACTCCCCTTGGGTGCGGCTGTCGGATGAGTTGTTGCGGTTGTCACCCATAACGAACACCATGTTTTTGTCCACGGTAAAGCTTTCGGGGCATCTGTCTCTGCGCATAAGCTCGTCAGGTTTATAATACACATAAGGCTCGTCAAGAAGCACTCCGTCAACAGTGACCTGCCAGGATTCATAATCTATCTCTACCTTTTGGCCTTCGGTGGCAATAACGCGCTTAACAATGGGCTCCTTATCGATCCTTTCGCGCGAGATGATGACGATATCTCCGGTTTTCGGCTCGTAAAAGAGATTGGAGATAATAAGCCTTTCGCCATTTTCAAGGGTACGATTCATCGAGTTTCCGTCCACCGTCACGATCTTGAGGGCAAAGGTGAAAATAACAAGCACAAAGATAAAGGCAAAGGCGAGGGTTTCGAGCCATTCAAAAACCGTGTGCACCAGTCTTTTGCCGCCCTGTTTTTCTATTTCTGTTTCTATTTCTGTTTCTTTTTCTGTATCTGTAACCAAAGAATTTTCTTGGGTCAGATTTTCGTTCTGTTGGTTTTTGTCAAAATTTTCGTTCATCATATTGCCTTTCCGAAAAATTGTTGCAAAATATCAAAAAAGGAGCCTGCTTCGGCTCCTTTTTCAAAGCGGAGCAAAAGCTGCCGCAAATTTGTCTGACCGTAATGGGTGAAAAGAGAGGACCAAAAAGATCCGCTCTTTTCACTGATATCTTTTTGAAAAAGATATTCGGGATTCAGACGGAAATCAGAGGATTTCCTTGAGCTTAGCGCTCTTACCGACTCTGTCGCGGAGATAGTAGAGCTTAGCGCGTCTGACCTTACCGTGTCTTACAACCTCAACCTTTGCAACGTTGGGGGAGTGAAGGGGGAAAGTCTTTTCAACGCCGCAGCCGTACGCCACGCGTCTTACGGTGAAGGTTTCGGAGATGCCGCCGTTCTTCTTGGCAATAACTGTGCCTTCGAAGAGCTGGATTCTTTCTCTCTGGCCTTCCTTGATTCTGTTGTGAACGATGATTGTATCACCGATCTCGAACTGAGGAACCTCAGTCTTAAGCTGCTCATTTGCGAAAGCGTTTATGATGTTGTTCATAAAGCTTACCTCCTTAATATCCGGGTATTCATGCATAGCAGCAGCAGAGGAATGCCCTGTTTTTTTATATTCGGGCAGAAAACCACCCATAACACATGAATTATACCACGCAACAGGCAATAAATCAAGTGTGTTTGCAAAATATTTACAATTCTGTGCTCTTTACGATATCAATCGTCGGAGCCTTTATTTTCTTCGTCCTCATCGGGGGTTATGGTAACCTTTATTTCGATGGCACGGCGGTTTTCGGTCTTTGTAACCTCGACCGCAAGGTTTTCGTATGTAAAGCTGTCTCCAACTTCGGGGATCTTGCCAAGCTCTTTCTGAACCCAGCCGCCGACGGTTGCCGATTCGTTTTCGTCGTCGGTAAAGCCCAATGTCTCGGAAACGGTATCAAAGTTTGCACCGCAGGAGATCATATAAATATTGTCTCCCGCCTTGCGGCATTCTTCAATAACCTCGTCGTGTTCGTCCCAGATCTCGCCCACAAGGCCTTCAAGCACGTCCTCAAGAGTGACGATACCTGCAGTTCCACCGAACTCGTCAACGACGATCGCCATATGCACCTTGGATTTTTGGAAGGTGCGCAGAAGCTTGGAGGTCTTCATTTTTTCGGGGACAAAAACAACGTTGTGGAAAATTTCCGATATATCGGACTTTTTCTCATAAACCATGTTGTTAAAGTCTTTTTCGTGCAGAACTCCGATAACGTTGTCAATAGAGTCGCGATAAACAGGTATGCGAGAAAAACGCTGACTGCGGAATATCCCGGCGATTTCGTCAATGGGCGCATCCTCAGGGATGGCGACAATGTCGACTCTTGGGGTCAGAATGTCCTCAACGTCAACATCGTTGAATTCGATAGCCGAGCGGATGAGCTCGCTCTCCTGCTCATCAAGGCTTCCGCCCTCTTCCGCTTCGTCGATGATGGTGATAAGTTCTTCTTCGGTGATGCTCTGGTCGGACTCGGTCTTAAAGACTTTATTTATCAACTTTTTCCACATCGAAAAAATGAAGTTGATGGGGAAGAAAATGATGTTCAGAATCTTAAGAACGGGTGCTGCACGCAAAGCCGTCTTTTCGGGCGAATCTTTGGCCAGCGTTTTCGGCGTTATCTCGCCGAAGATCAGAATGACCACCGTCATCACCGCAGTGGAGAGAACAGATCCGTACACAGGGCTGATCTCGAGAAACAGAGCCGTCGCGATCGATGACGCCGCGATGTTTACGATGTTGTTTCCAACAAGAAGGGTTGACAGCAACGTGTCAAATTTGTCTGCAAGCGAAAGGGCTGTTCTTGCGCCCTTTTTCCCGTCTTGCGCCATGATTTTTAGCTTGCTTTTGCTCAGGCTGGCAAACGACATCTCCGAGCCCGAAAAAAATGCGGACAAAAAAACAAGCACTACGAGCCATAATATAGGCCCCCAACTGTCCATTAAAAAAACCACACTCCTTATGTGTAAAATATTTGCATCGCAAAGCGATACAGCGTTTATTATAGCATAAAATCAAGAAATTTCAAGGGAAAAAAGAGGAAATTTTAAAAAATACACATATTGTTCACATTTTAACAGCTATTTTTTTGTGAAACAAGTACCACAAAATGAATCTTTTAGGTTGACAAAGGTATGGTTTTAATTTATTATATAAGGTAGTGAAATTTTATTTTTCAGCAAGGAGAAAAACTGATGAAAAAACATCTTAGCCTGTTAATTTGCGCAGTGATGCTCTTCACAACAGTATTTTCGGTTTTCCCCGCAAGTGCGGACACTACATCTGCCGTATCCACGGTATATGTAAGCGAAGCGGCATCTCCCCCATCCGAGATTCCGCAGGAGCTCGTATATTCCGACATTTCCTCAGCACTTGCCGCAATTCCAAATGGCGGCACGGTATACGTCTGCGGAGACCTTTCTCTCCCGTCATCTATTGCCGCTGCAAAAAGCGACAAGATGACCTACATCAAAGGCTATCCAGGAAGCTCGGCACGCGTTGTTTTCCCCAAAACAGGTGTCGAAGTCAACCGCAATATCACCTTTGACAGCCTGACAGTAAAGGGCGCCGCCAAGGACGAAAGCTGGACAAAAGCCGTTGGCTGCTCGCTCGTTTTCGGTTCGGGCTGTACCTATGAGGCCAGCGATCCTTATACCTACGGCGGAAAACAGGTCACAACGGGTATATACATCGGCCACAGCGACGATTACGTGGGCGATGCGCATTATTCCTTCGACGCTCCCGGCATCGTTTACAACATGATCGCCCCCGTGGCGCTCTATTCTTCGGCATACACAGTAAAGGGTGACTTCGTCTTCGACCTTAACGCAGGCGAATTTGTTTCGGTCTATGGCGGTGTGCGCAACGGCAACAACACCGCAAGCTTCCAGAAGCTCTATGGCGATGTCACCTACAACCTCAACGGCGGCTCTTACGGCAGCGTCACCACCTATAACCTTTCGGGCGGTCACATCTATGGCAACGTCATATTCAACGTAAACGGCGGAAGCTATCCGAAATCTACCAAATTCATTCTCGGCAACGGCAGAGACCTCTTTATGAGTAATACCCTCCACTCTGCCGATTATACCACCGTGGGCAGCCTTGCCATTGTGGTAAACGCCGACGAGCTCGAAAAAAACAATGCTGACATTTCGTCGCTCACAATCACAGAGGCGTCTCACTATGCCGACATCGGCACCCAAAACTCTATCATCATTCTCAACCACGCCGAAAAATCGGGATATCTCCCCACCGTTTCAACAAAAAGCGTGGAATATCTCGTTAAGGTAACAAACGGAAAAGCCACCCCCGTTTTTGAAGCATCCGACAACGAAGGAACAGTCGGCGCGTTCCTTGGATTTGAAATTGTCCCCGACAACACGGGCTATCTCCCCTATTCGGGCGGAGTTGAGATCGGCCTTAACGGCGACGGATATTACGACATCCCCATGAGTACAGGTAACAAGTTAGTAGAGGTATACTTCGAAAACCCCCTCGAAAATGAATTTTTCGACGTAACCTTCGTTGACGGTGCAAACGTAATCTCCGAAGTATCTGTCGAGGGTAACAACTACGTCACCCTTCCCATCTGCGAATATATCAAAGACGGTTACTGCTTTGCAGGCTGGGAACTCGACAGCAAAACCTATGCCTCGGGCGAAAAGTTTGTCATCAACAGCAACACCGAGTTTACCGCTGTCTTCATCAAAGAATCTGATATCAAGACGGTGTATGTAAACGGAGACACAGGCAACAATGCCAATTCCGGCGTTTCACCCTACGCTTCCGTGGCAGATTTTCTGACAGCCCTTAACCTTGTTGACAAATACAGCGCACAAAAGCTTGTCATCATGTCTGCCATCGAAACAGGCAACATCAATTTCCCCGACAGCACCAATCACCTTGTAATCACGGGCAAAGACGGCGAAAATGATTATGGAGGAAGTCTTCTGTTCACCAGAACCCACACCCTCAACCGCCCCGTCACCTTTGAACACATGGGACTTGGTTGCAAAGAGTATCAGTACATCTGCACCAAGAATCTGAAAACAGTCTTCGGTGACGGACTTGTTCCCGTGGGCGACCGCGGAATCATGGCTCACTTCGGAAACGAATATGCCACCACAAGCTCTATCGACGTTGAAATAAGAAGCGGCAAGTTCGACAGAGTTTTCGTCGGCGGCGCATACTACAACAGCGACCGCGTCGGTCTTGCGGGAAATGCAAGAGTATCTATTTCCGGCGTTGAGGCAATTCCTCTTACGATAGGCTTCGATGCATACTCGGGCTATGACAAAAACGGCTCTATCGAAGGAAGCATCGAAATAACCGTAGATAACTGCAACGTGGAAGCTGTTTCTTCCTCCCACATTTCGGAATTTAACGGTGCTCTCTATTTTATCACCTACGGCTCTGCCATTATCCCTCCCATCGATGAACATCCCGAAGCTCTCGGCGGAAACTATTGCATCCGCGTGCTCTCTGACGGCACGGTCACTGCGGCAGTTGATGAAGAAGGCAACATAAAGCATGGCTATATCAACGCCGTCTGCGATTCTGCCGACAGATCGGTACGACTCACCAACGCCATCGGGACCGAAGCTATTTACGAGCAGGGCGAAATCGCCATCTCCTCCGGCGAATACACGGTTGAATTTATCGAAAAGGGATACCTTAACGAAGTAGAATTTGCCGTGGACGAGCCTGTCTTTGGCCACAAGGCGGAAAAAACTTACTACTCCACTGACAAGTATATCGCCACAGGCACATGGCTGTGCGGCGACGAAGAAGTTGACAGATTTGAACTTGACAAGGAATATACATTCAGCATCCACCTTATCCCCGGCAAAGCCATCGATACAGACGGCTTCTATGATGCCGCAGTAAACGGCAACGGCGCAACCATTACCGAAAACGAAGACGGTAGCTTTGCCATCGAGTATTTATACGGCGAGCTTACCTCGGGCACTGTAAAATATGTCAGCGAATCCAAAGGTTCTGACAGCAACAACGGTTCGGAAAAAGCTCCTTACAAAACCCTTGGCGCTGCCATAGGTGCTGTCGGCAGAACAGGCGGTGTCGTATATGTCATGGACTCGGTAAACGGCAGCTCGTACAAAGCAAATGCCAACCCCGTCCTCGTCACCGGCGACGGATATCCCAACGCAGCGATATATCTTGCAAACAATGCAGGTGCTTCGCTGAACGGCGACATCACCTTTGATGATATCTCGATCACCATGGGCACCTACTCCCACTTCAACGACTGCGGCCACAAGCTTGTTTTCGGCGACGAAGTTGATATGGACGGCTATATGGCGCACGTGGGCACTTTCAATTCCAAAAGCGTTTCTTCTGCCAACGTCACGGTTGGAAAAAATACATTCTTCCGCACTCTCCACCTCGGCGGCGGCTATCACACCAGAACCACAAAGGTTTCGGGCGACGTAAGCATAAATATTTCAGGCAAGGTAAACAACCTAAGCTACGGCACCGACGCATATCTGTCCTCGCAGGTAGCAGGCGCTGTTGAAGGAAACTTCCTTTTCACCTTTGACGGCTACGGTTCTTTCGACCACATGAACGAGGGCGCACGCAGACTTGTCGTATCAGACGATACCGTGTTCCAATTCGTCTTCAACAACGGTGCAAACGGCATGGGTTCGGTTCCCGCAGAGCTTGTACCAAAAAACAAGCTATACACGATCTATTCCGGCATCGGCGGACGTGTTCTTCACGCAAAGGATGAAAACGGCAAATCCATAACAGGCACATTTGACGTTATCCCCGACAAGGGATATTCGGCAATAATAAGCTACAATGGCAACGTGGCTCTTTCGCACGGCGGAAGATACGCCTTTCCGCCCAACACCAACGTTTCGATATCTTATATGAAGTCGGACACTCTGATCGAAAGCTATGTTGTCGACCTTGACGGCGGCAGAGAAGACGGAGCATCCTTTGAAATCGATTCCGAAGGATACATCACCTTCCTCAATTCGCCCTTGAAGAAAGATCACATCTTCGAAGGCTGGTACTCCGACCCCGAACGCACACAGCTTATAAAAAGCGGCGACTATATCGGCGGCAAGATCGAGCTTTATGCAAAATACGAATATTTCCCCATGCGCGACAGCGACGGCGTTTTTGCCATCCGCGGTGTGCAGATGCGCGTTCCCAACGAATCAAGCAACATCCAGGGACTGAGATATATAACCATCACAGACAACGCAGCCTTTGAAAGAATCGCCTCTTTCTCGGAAAAGAACAGTCCCCTGCTTCGTCCTGCATCGGGATATGACACACACTACGGAAGCGTGGTCATGCCCACAGAGATCCTCGGAGTTTCCGAGCTTGTGCTTGACGGCGAATACACCGTCGGCGGCAGAACCTACAAGGCAAGAAGCGCAAATTCCGCAAATATCTTCAACAAGACCGACGAAAAAACAGAATACACCGTGTGCTTGCTTAATATCACCCCCGAAAAATATGAGTACGCATACACCGTAAGACCGTATCTCATCTATTACACCCGTTCGGGCAACCGCTCGGTGCTTTACGGCAATCCCTATTCGATCGACGTTATCAAAACCACCTTTGCCGCCCTTGAAAGCGGAAACGAAAGCGAACACGCCGAAGAATATATGAGAGAAACCATTCTTCCCATATATGCGCAGACTCGCGGAATCGAGCTTCTTCCCACAGAAACGCTCGAAATGATCAACGAAAAGACCGAGCTTTACAAGCAAAACATTCTCGGCTCCGAAAGCATGGATCTTTCAGGCGTAACGGGAACCATCTATTACGTTTCACCGCGCGGCTCCGACTCCAACAACGGAAAATCGGCGTCCACTCCATGGAAATCCATTGCAAAGGTCAACTCCACCACCCTTCGTTCGGGCGATGCAGTCCTGTTTGAGCGCGGAGGCGAGTACCGTGGAAAGATCACGGCAACGGCAGGCGTCACATATTCTGCCTACGGCACGGGTGCAAAGCCCATCATCAACGGCAGTGCCAAAAACTATGCCGATCCCTCCCTTTGGGAAAAGACCAATATCGAAAACGTATATGTGCTTAAAGACAAGGTGCAAAACGTCGGTCTTATGGCGTTTGACCACACAGGCGAGATCGGAAAATACGACGAGCTCGTGGGCACCATGAGAGTTTCGGGCGTTACCTATGACGGCAAATGCTTCAACAACCAGAACGACCTCGATACCGACCTGCATTTTTATAGCAACATGTCAAACGGTACTCTGTATCTTTATAGCGACCGCGGAAACCCCGGCGAACGTTTCTCGTCCATCGAGCTGGGCTCGGGCGGAAACCTCATGGTAGTAAGCTCGAGAAAGAACGTAACCGTCGATAACCTTGACTTCCGCTATGGCGGATCTCACGGCGTCGGCGGCAGCGGCGGACTTGCAAACTACGATTCCTACGGCAACCTCACAAGCATTGGAGGATGTGCAAACCTCACCGTCACAAACTGTCTGTTCTCGTGGATCGGCGGTTCAATCCTTTCGGGTACCACACGCTTTGGCAACGCCGTCGAGATCTTCGGCAGCGTCGACGGCTACCTTGTTCAGAACAACTGGATCTATCAGATCTATGACACCGGCGTCACCCATCAGATCTCGGGCTCGAGCGTCGGCAACACCCACATGAGAGACATTCTTTACAAGGACAACCTCATCGAATACTGCCACTGGTCGATCGAGTTCTACAACCAGAACTGCGAATGCTGTAACTCCCGCGAAACACCCATCCACGTAAGAATTGTCGAGGACGTTCTTTCCGAAGGCAACATCGTCCGCATGGGCGGTTACGGCTGGGGAAGCCGCATAAGAAAAGACGGTGCCACCCTTTACAACAGCTTCGGTCTGTCAAGAGTGGCGTCCGAAACACGCAACTTCCACGCCAAGGACAACATCTTCTTCCGTTGCACAGGCGGTATGTACCGCATCTATGCCAACGCCAGCGAAGATAACCTTACCTTCGAATCCAACCTTTGGGTTCAGGATTTTGGCGGCATACTTGCGTGGTACAAAAACGGCTCATACGCTTTTCTCGCCGATGCCGAGGATTATATCACCACCACCCACCTCAAGGAAAAGAACACCCAAGGCGTTTACTTCTACGCACCGTAAATAAAACATTCGGGGAAAGCACGTCGCTTTCCCCGAAAAAACACACAAAGAAAGAAGGCAGAAAAATGAAGATCCTCACAATGATGTTTCCGCAAGGAAAATGCAAGGCGCTCACCTTAAGCTACGACGACGGAGTGATCCACGACAAGAGGCTCGTCGATATCATGGTAAAAAACGGCCTCAAGGGTACTTTCAACGTAAGTGCAGGACGCTTCGGCAAGGGCGGAGGATACAATCTTTCCGCAGACGAAATAAAAGAGACAATACTTGGCAACGGCATGGAGGTCGCCGTGCACGGACTTCTTCACCGCTTTATGACCGAACTTCCCGACGGGGTGAGAAGCTACGAAGTTATTAAAGACAGAGAACAGCTTGAAGAACTCACCGGCGGCATTGTCCGCGGAATGGCATATGCTTTTGGAAGTTATGACGACAAGGTGGTGGAAACGCTGAAACACGCAGGTATCGCCTATGCAAGAACCACCGTTTCGACAGAAAAGTTTGATATTCCAAAGGATTGGCTTCGCCTTCCTGCCACCTGCCATCACAGAAACCCTCGACTTTTCGAGCTGGCAGAAAGCTTTGTCAACTACGAGGTAAAAGATGCATGGCGCAAAAGGCCTCAGCTATTCTACCTTTGGGGACACAGCTATGAATTCAACGATTGCAACAACTGGGACGTTATTGAAAAATTCGCCGAAATGACGGGCGGCAGAGACGACGTGTGGTATGCCACCAACATCGAGATATACGATTACGTCACCGCATACAGAAACCTTGTTTTCAACTGCAAATCAGACGTGGTATACAACCCCTCCGCCATTGACGTTTGGCTTTATGAAGAGGGCAAGGAATATGTTGTGAAAGCAGGAGAAACAAAAAAGCTCGGATAAACAAAAAAGAGACCCATATTAGACGGGTGCTCGTAAAACAGTAATTCTAAAAAATTACTATTTTACGGCATCTGTCTGACAGGGTTGGAAAACAACTACGAAAAGAACGATGTCGAGTCGAAAGACTTAACATCGTTCTTTTTCTATCTCAAAATCATTGAAATTACGGAGGTTTTACCATGAAACGTCTATTATCTTGCGCGTTTAACTTTGATACGGTCTGTGTGGAGCTGAAATTTTCAGACGGCACTATGATTGCCATTGATACCATTGCCGTTGAAAATGAGATAGCAGACAATATGTATCAGCAGTCAGA
>SVTM01000056.1 GCA_015063785.1 Oscillospiraceae bacterium | reverse complement strand
GCAGGCCAATTTTAAACGCACTTGTGCGTCGCCAGTATCAGTTAGGGCTTTGCCCGAAAATGAAATACCACCCGCTATGCGGGTGGATATTTATTTTTTTATTTTTGGAGCATAAGCTCATAAATTGCCTGACCGTAGGTGTCGTAAAGCACCACCTCAAGCGAGTTTGCCGTTTCGTAAAGGGCGTTGTAAAAAGCGTCCTCGCACAAAGCTTTTTTGCAGGAATTGCGCAAAGGCGCGTTTGACAAAACATATTCGTCGTCGATGGGGTATTTTTTTATGATGTGGTATCCGTAGGGACTTTCCACAATGTCCGAAACAGCCCCCTCTGACATTTCAAAGCTTCTTTCGGATATTTCGGGCACGGTGGTGCCGTCGGCAACGTAAAGTCCGTTTTGCGCATCTGTGGGGCTGTCGCTGTACTCAACAATCAGTTTTTCAAATTCTTCGCCGTTTTTAATAAGCTCAAGAATTTCCTCTGCCTTGCGCTTTGCCGCGATTTTCCCGTCGTCGTCAAGGTCGGCGGTGGAGATGAGTATGTGCTTTATGTGGGCGTAGTTTTCGTGGACGTAGGACAGAACGTTTTTGTCAGATGCATATTCCGCTCCGCTTTCGGGCGAAAAGCATTTGTCGTAAATAAGGTCGGTGAGCACTGTGTTTTCCTGCAGTTGTCTGAAAAACAGATCGGTCATGTTGAAAAACCCGAGTGCCTGAGAGTAAGACACGTTTTCCTGCCCGTCATAAGTCTTTATGGTATTTGCAATGACGTTCTGCACCTTTTCCTTTTTGTACTGCTCGTCCATCTCCACTGCCAAAAGGCTTGCAAGAAGCTCGGTTGCCACGTCTTTTTTAATTTCAAGAAGGGCTGTTTCTTCCCACACCACAGAGTTGTTGTCAGGATAGCTTTCGCGGGCTTCGTTGAAATAATATGCAAGGGCGGAATAAGAAACGTCGATTCCTCCCACCTGCATGACAAAGACAGAATCTCGCTCGTCGGGGATGACATCGGGCAAAGACTCGGGGATTTCTTCTGCAATCTCGCCGTCTACGGCATCTTCTTCATCGGTGTCTGTAATATCCGCATCTTTTGGCTCGTCTGTGCCGGAAACAACTTCTTGCGCGTCTTTGGGAATATCATCGGACGGTGGAGGGTCTTCTTTGGCGGACTCGGATATTTCGGGCAGATCGGAGGGTGTGTGTGTGTGTTCGGCACTTGGCACCGTGTTTTCGGTTTTTGTGCCGCATGCGCCAAGGGCGAGCAAAAGAAAGAGGATGACCGCAAGGAAGGATATTTTTTTCATAATATTCTCCTTATTGGAAAAAGAGGTTGCCCTGTGGGGACAACCTCTTTTTGATAATTATTTCTTGTTCTTTGCGTCAACGATGGCCTTGACCTTGATGGGAAGACCGTAGAGGTTGATAAAGCCTGCCGCGTCAGCCTGGTTGTAATCGCTTTCGCCGAAGGTTGCGATTTCTTCGGAATAGAGGCTGTAATCGCTCCAAACGCCTGCTTTGATGATGTTGCCCTTGTAAAGCTTGAGCTTTACAGAACCGGTAACGGTTTCCTGGGTCTTGTCAACAAAGGCAGAAAGAGCCTCGCGCAGAGGGGTGTACCACTGAGCGTTGTAAACGAGCTCTGCGAAGGTGAGAGCAAGCTCCTGCTTTTTGTGATATGTCATCTTGTCAAGACAGATGGTTTCGAGATAGTTGTGGGCGAAATACAGGATCGATCCGCCGGGAGTTTCATAAACGCCGCGGCACTTCATACCGACAAGACGGTTCTCGACGATGTCGATGATGCCAACACCGTTTCTGCCGCCGATCTCGTTGAGCTTGAGGATGATGTTCTTTGCGCTCATCTTTTCGCCATTGATGGCAACGGGAACACCCTTTTCGAAATCAAGAGTAACATATTCGGGGGTGTCGGGAGCCTGAAGGGGCGAAACGCCCATTTCGAGGAAGCCTTCCTTTTCGTACATAGGCTCGTTGCCTGTGTCTTCAAGGTCAAGACCCTCGTGGGAGAGATGCCACATATTCTTATCCTTGGAGTAGTTTGTTTCGCGGTTTATCTTGAGGGGAACATTGTGCGCTTCGGCATAGTCGATCTCCTCGTCGCGGGACTTGATGTCCCATTCACGCCAGGGGGCGATGATGTGCATACCGGGGGCAAAAGCCTGGATGGCAAGCTCAAAACGAACCTGGTCGTTGCCCTTACCTGTACAGCCGTGGCAGATGGCGTCTGCGCCTTCTGCAATGGCGATCTCTGCAAGGCGCTTACCGATGATGGGGCGTGCAAGAGCTGTGCCGAGAAGATAGTCTTCGTAAACAGCGCCTGCCTTAACAGAAGGAACAACGATCTCGTCAACAAACTCTTCTGTAAGATCTTCGATATAGATCTTGGAGGCACCTGTCTTGATAGCCTTTTCTTCAAGGCCCTCAAGCTCGTCTGCCTGACCGACATTTCCCGAAACTGCGATGATCTCGGGGTTGTTGTAGTTTTCCTTAAGCCACGGGATGATGATGGATGTGTCAAGGCCGCCCGAATAGGCAAGGACGATCTTTTTTATGTCTTTCTTTTCCATTTTTATATATCTCCTTTGAAATTGATTACTTTCTTTTGACTTGCATAATTATACACTCAATTGCCGAATTTGTCAAGGGGTATTTGCATAATTATTCGAAAAAAATCAAATTATTGCATAAAACATGAATATATGCACGTATTCTCCGCTTTTATACGCAAAAAATGCGATATATGCAGATCAGATCTGCTGATATCTGTCGAGAACTTCCTCGAGCTTTGCAAGAAAGCTGTTTTCGCCGATGGTGTTGATCTTGAAAAAGATGCCCTGGCTTCCGCCCGAGCTTATGCCGCAGACGTTGACGGTATCCCCCTGCTTCACGGCAAGCACCGTAAGGCTTACGCGGTTGCCGCCCATATAGCTGTATCGCTCGTAAACGCGAAGAGCCACGCTTCCGCCGGGGATATCATAGTCTGTCATTTCCTCAAGGCTTGCGGATATGCTTTCGCGGATGCCGCTGTCTATATCATGCAGAAGATCGTTGAGATCGCATTTCAGAACTCTTGCAATTTTTGCCATAACATTTCTCCTTTAATAGAAAAATTTGTTGCCGCCGACACACATGGCGACCTCGCGGTTTTTATCCATCCACGAACCGGTCAGCTTTTCGGCTTGATAAAACAGACAATCTTTTGCCACCACAACGCCTGCAAGAGCGCATTTTGCGGCAAGGATACATTCGCCGGTGGGGGTATTGTCAAGCTTGCCGTTGTAGGCGATGGTAAACTGGACGCTGCCATAGCGGCGATCATAAATAACCTCGAAAACGTTGTTTGGGAAAAGGGGGCTTGCCACGCGGTTTGTGATGACGTTTGCCACGGCGATCTTGCCGTCAAATGACGAATATCGGCATTCACAATGCAGCACCTGCGCCACAATGAGAATTTCGTCGTTGTAATAGGTGTAGTCAATGTATTCCTCGGGCACTGTCACATCGGGGGCGGAGATCCACACCTGGTAGTAATAGTCGTCCCAGGTTACGGCATATCCGAGCTTTTCGGAAACGGCGCGGACGGGGATAAAGGTGGTGTCAAGATAAAGCACCGCCGTGTTTTCGGTGTCGTAAATCGAAAAAGACACTTCCTTTTCGCCGTTTGAAACAGTGGCGGTTTTGGTTTCGTCGTCCCACAAAACAGTGGCACCCAAAGCCTGTGCAATGGCGCGGACGGGGACGTAGGTGGTGTTGTTGTCGGTTTCAAGGTACGCATCGACGGGGGTTTTTATGATGCAGCCGTTGACGATGACGTCAATGGGAATCTCGAACCCGTCGATCGAATAATGCTCGGCAGACACACCAAAGCCTGCACAGAGAATAAACACCAGCGCAAAAAGCGCACAGAATATCAGCTTTTTTACAGTTGACATATAAAATAATCTCCTTGTTTGCCGCAAAAACAGTAAATACACAATAATTATATCACAAAATCTCAATTATTTCAAGTGTATGCTTATGTATATGCCGCGCCACCCCTTCATACAATCAAAAAAGGGCATTTTTGAATAAAAACAAAAAATCGGGAAATCATCCCGTTAAATTCAAAAAAAGGGGAGAGTGCGTGAAGATGAACGTGAACAAATCAGAAAAAAACGTCGTCAAATATTCATTGAAGCTTGCCTTGTGTGCTTTTTTTATACTTTTGGCGACAACACTGACGGGGGCGTTTTCGTTGCCTGAAAGGGTGGATTTTTATCCGATAATCCCGGATGCTACACCGGATGGTTCGGTGGAAAACACTTTTTCGGAAAGGAAAGAAAAGCAAACTGTGCCCGAAAACAGCTGTGTAGAAGAGCCTGCGCAGATAGTTGTTCCCGAAGACAGCAAGACTTCAGCGGTTCTTCCTGTCGTTCCCATAAATGCAGAAAAAACTGTCGAAAATTCTATTGAGATGAGCGGATATGAAACCGTTTCTGTCTTTGACGTATCGACGGGAAACATCGCTGTTATGCCCTTTGAGGAATACATCTTGGGTGTTCTGCTTTCGGAAATGCCCACGTCGTTTGAAGACGAGGCTTTGAAGGCGCAGGCGATAGCTTGCAGAAGCTACACCGTGTACAAGCAGAGCACGGGTGCATATCACAAAAACGGAGCACAGCTTTGCACAAGTCCGTCCCACTGTCAGGCTTTTTGCCCTCCCGAAAGTGTATCGCCCGAGAGATACGAAAAGGCAAAGGCGGCGGTGGATTTGACACGCGGCGAGATAATGTGTTACGACGGAGCGCCGGTGCTTGCCGTTTTTCACGCATCAAGCGACGGCAAGACCTGCTCGTCGGAGGAGGTATGGGGCGGAAAACTCTCATATCTCTCGTCTGTGGACACTGCCGAATGTTTTAATCCCACGATGGACATAACAAAAAGCTACACCTTTTCGCCATCTGTTTTTTCGGACAAACTGGGGATTGCGCCAGAGTGTGTTTCGGATACAACCGTCGAAAAAAGTGCATCTGGCAGGGTGACTGCCGTGAAGATAGGCGAAAAAAGCGTAAGCGGCGGAGATTTTGTACGGCTTTTCGGGCTTCGCAGCAACTCGTTTGACATGGTGATTGAGGCGGAAAGTGTTGTCATCACCTGCTCAGGCTACGGCCACGGGGTGGGGATGAGTCAATACGGCGCGCAGGATATGGCGCAAAAGGGATATACCTGTCGCGAGATACTTGCCCATTATTACACAGGGGTAAGCTTTGGCACGGTTGAGTGATGAAACAAAAAAGCCTCCGAAGAGGTGCCTGCCAAACTCGCGTAGCTAATATCACTCGGCAATAGTCGAATACCTCTGCGAAACAATAGAACTCGCCGCAGGCGAATATAACTGTGGCACCTGCCGTAAAGCAGGTGCCACAAGGGAGTTTTTTTGTCATTTAATAAATCTCAATATTGCCCGTCCATAGGCGTGGCCGAGTTCAAGAAGTCTGTCGACGCTCACCTTTCTTTCGGGAAGCCCAAAATATGCCGTTTCGGTTGACAGCACAAGCTTTATGCCGGGGATATCCGACATATAGTTTTTGGAATTGTGGGATGCGTCGGAGTTCCATGCTTCGTTGGAGCGCACATCGTGATTTCGTTCATAAATCAAGGCGGTATCTGCGGTTTCTTCCTCGAGAAGCTTGCCGAAAGCGTCGGTGCTTTGCGCCATAGATGACTTTGCGTGCGAGAAGAAATTGTAGTCATTACCTTTCCACATATGCCAGGGCGAGTGGAAATCAATAAATATCTCGAGTGGATTTTCGGCGACAAAGCCGATTATTTTTTTGGTAACGTTATATATCGGTTTGTCTATGTAGTCGCGGTTGTGATCGTAGGGGATCCTGTTTTTTCCCTGGTCGCCGTCAAGCACGCCGTCATAATCGACAAAGGGAATGACTGTGACGGAATAATCGTCGGGAAGTTTTCCGAAAAGCTCCGCAACACAGCCTTCAAGCACGTAAGTTCCCGTCGATTCGCATGCGTGATGGCGCGAGGTGAAAAGAATCTTCTTTTTTCCGTCGCCAAAGGTGAACCAGGGAAGAGTTCTGCCCTTTTCTGTGGTGCACAGGGTTTCGATGGGAATGTTTCTTTCGGCGGCAAGACGGTTCATTCTTTCGGGATCATAAAGCATATGATGGGCAAAATAAACCTTGTTTTCGTCCTCGCCGAAGGTGTAAGAAAAGCAGTCGCCTGCATCCCACACATCCTGCCAATGCCAGCTTTTAAGATCGTGGCTTACGGCGGCGCCGAAGCGGCCCACGCGGTGTTCGCTTGGGAAACGGAAGGTCAGCGTTTTTCCTGCTGCTCCTTCAACGCAGAATGCCCAATAGAACCAGTCGGTGGTGTCGCGGTTTTCCCTTTCGACAAAAACGGTGTTCCCATCGATCTTTTCCACTTCAATATTGCCGCCGATGAAATTTTTGTGTATCAGCATAGTCCTTCCTCTCCTTCAAAAATGATCTTTCTAATATCTTCCGCCCGAACCATTCGGGGTGAAGTGTTGCTTTTTGCTGCAATTGCCGCGGCAGCGCCTGCCGCCTCGCCGATGCCTGCGCAGATGGGCATTGCGCGGAAATTGGAATGTGCCATGTGGGTGCCCGAGATGTTTCTGCCGCACAGAAGAAGATTTTCGATTTTTTGGGGCAAAAGGCATCTGTATGGAATGGTGTAGCCTTTTTTCTGCGTAAAATTGTGCTGGACTCCCGTTTTGTCAAGGCCTGCACCTGTGATGTTGTGCACGTCAAAGTTAAAGTGTGCATCGAGCACTACATAGTCGTCAAAAAGCCGCGCCTGCGAAATATCCTCTTCGGTTATAGTATATTCGCCTTTGAAATGGCGCGTTTCGCGGATGCCGACAAGCGACGCCGAGCTTATGATAAAGCAGTTTTCGTAGCCCGGCACATATTCATGCAGAAAGTCCACGATCTTTTCCATCTGCTTGCGGCAGGTGTAGGTGGCCTTTGTCAGATCGTCGGCGTTGGTGCCGTCGATATCTATACAATTGGTCATGTTGCAGGTGACAACCCCCGGCAGAGTGGTTTTGTACAACAAAACGTGACCTGCGGGATAGGGCAAAAGCTCTTTTGCCAAAGCCTGAAGCTCGCCTTTTTCGGTTGGAACGAGGGTTTCGAACGAGCCGGGGAAAACGGCTTTGTCATAATCCACTCCGCCCACCTTAAACATAATGGTGGCAGGCTGCATTTTGCCGTCGTTTTCTCTGCCAAGGCAAAATTCGGCACCTGCCTTGCAGGCAATGTCTCCGTCGCCTGTGGCATCGACTATCACCTTTGCAAAAATGTCGGTGCAACCCGATTTGTTCACCACCGTTACGCCCTTTACCACGCCGTTTTCGCATATAACATCGCAGGCAAAGGTGTAAAGCAGTATTTTTGCGCCTGCTTCGTAAAGCATTTCGAGATAAAGGGTTTTCAGCTTTTCGGGGTCAATGGTGTTTGTGATGACTCCGCGGTGCTTGCCATCGTTCTTTTCGGCGCTTCTTTTTAATATTTCGTGGTAAACGGGGCTGTTGCAATCGCCTGTCCAATGGCTCATAAGGCCGGATGTGGATATGCCGCCTATATCTCCGTTTTGCTCGATGATGACAACGTCCATGCCGCATTTTGCCGCCGTGTATGCCGCGGCAAAGCCCGAAGGGCCGCTGCCTGCCACGAGAATATCGGTGTGTAAAATGTGCTTTTTCATACATACCGCCTTTGTGTTTTTTCTTTAGTTTAACAGTTTGACAGAATGAATAATATATATTTTTTTGCAAAAAACATTGAATATTTTGCAAAAATGCATTATCATAGAGTCAAGGGGGTGGGAAAATGACAAACAGACTTGTTTCGGATATAAAAAGTTATCTGGAATATCTCGAAGAAAAGAATATTTATGTTTCGATACATACGAAATTTTCCGAATATATGCTTCCTTTGCTCGAATACAACCTCCACAAAAATCCTCGCTGTCTTGTGGTGAAGAGCGATAATGCGGCGTGGGACAGGTGTATAAGATGTCACGGATATGAAAAATTGCCTTTTTCCCTGCCCGAAACCCGGGTATGCCACGCTGGTGTCGAAGAAATTGTTTTTCCTCTTGATTTCGGAGGGAGTGTTTGTGTGAGCGCTTCTGAAAGAATTGAAAAGACGGTTCTTGTTACGATGATAAATCCGCTTTGCAGAATGATCGAATATCTGAACATTCTCTGCCCCGAAAACGAAGCTGAGATCACCGACAGCGAGCTTGTCAATCGCATGATAAAGTTTATACAGAGAAATTATTATAACCCGTTGTCAAATGATGATATTGCAAGGGCGTGCTCATGCTCGGTTTCGACAGTATGCCATTTGTTCAGAAAGCATATGGGTATGAGTGTTCATAGATATATCGACAAGTTGAGGCTTGATTATGCGTGCGAGCTTTTGAAGGCAAGCAACATATCGGTGGCTTCGGTTGCACGAAAATCGGGATTTTCGGATTATAACTATTTTTCTTTGAAATTCAGAAAAAAGTATGAAATGTCAGCGTCGCGGTATAGGAAATTATACCGGGAAAAGTAAAAAAAGATTCAGCTCGTCCTCGGGCAGTTCGATAATTTCGTCATCACGGTCATCGCGAATATCGCGCATTTTTATTCTCGGACTCATTTCGTCAAGCCTCCTTTTCATTCGTTTCGATTCGCTTCTATCAAACATCGCTCGGATAGCAAAACAGACGAACGCTGTCAATGGTCAAGATGAACGGCTTTGCCGCCACCCGCAGCGTCCGTCCGTTTCGCTTTTGGGCAGACAAGGCGGCGTTTGCCGCCGATTTCCATTTAGAAAATGGCACTTGCTATTATAGGGAAACGCAGAATAGCAAGCACAGCAGGTGTATGTACACTCTGCGATTTTTGCAAAAACCAGCTTTGCCGATTTTGCGAAAAATTTGAAATCTTCGATTTACTTGCTAAGATGCAATCATCTGTAGCAAGCAGGGCACGGCGGTACCCACTTGTGCGTACTTGTTGGGAAACATCCCAAACCCTTTAACAATTTCTGAGAAATTGGCTACGCACCGATGGTACTTTGTGAGACTTATTTTATTTTTCCTAACTTAGCTATGTTGGCAATAACGATCAGCGTGGTTTCTTCTTCAAGAGGTTGTTCGGGATTGATATTTACGTTTACACTTTCGCCTTTCTTGATAGCAACGATATTGAAACCGTATTTTTTTCGGAGATTTAATTCAATCAAATTTTTGCCACGCCACTCATCTCTCACATCAATCTCAATCATTGACACATCCTTCGACAGAGAGATCATATCAATAAAACCCGAGCTAAGTAGGTTCTTGGCAAGACGGATGCCGGACTCGTTCTCGGGAAATACCACCTTGTCCGCACCCACACGAAGCAAT
>SVTM01000055.1 GCA_015063785.1 Oscillospiraceae bacterium | reverse complement strand
ATATTGTTTTATCTATTAACTTGAGACCTAAAAAATGCTTGGGTTGGAAATCTCCTTTTGAAGCATTTTTTGGTGTTGCACTTGCTTGACAATCTGCCGGGGACCGTCGAAGACGGTGGAGGGATTTTGGAATTTAATCAATGCTTGAAAAAGGGAAACCCCCGGCGAGGGTTTCCCTCTTGCACTTCGTGCAATTCACCCTTCCTGCGCTCTTGTGAGCAAAGGGGTGTTTCGCTCTCTGCGGAGAGCGACCAAAGGCGCCGCCTTTGGAATCCGCCACCCTTTGAAAAGGGTGGCCCGAAACTTTATTATCTGGTGTGGGATTTAATGCGTGGCAAAAAAATCCATCCGCATTTTTGTGCGGATGGAGATTTTTTTATATATGCAGAACAACGCCGTCTTTTTCAAGGGCATCCTGAAGCTTTTTGATATCAAGATTTTCAAAATCGTCGGACATTGCCGCCGCCGTACCTGCCGCCTGACCTGTTACCGAGCAACAGGGAATAACCCTTGTTATATCCCACATCGAGTCGGTGTTGGAAATACATCTGCCTGCGGCAACCACGTTTTTGAGATCGCCGTAAAGACATCTGAAAGGCACTTCAAAAATCGGTCCCGGTCTTCTCCAGTCAGATATAAGACCGATGCTGTCCTCGAAATACTTGTGGTCTTCCGAGTCGTCAAGGGTGTATTTTCCTACGGGACGTCTGGTCATACGCACCTGTGGAATGGTGGCAATGGTGGAGATGGCGCGTTCGCGGTCCATGGTGTCGCCGCGCTTCATAAAGTCTGAAAGCACTCTTTCGTGGGACATCTGCACCATTTCCGACAGCTCTTTTCCGTCAAGTCCCGAAAATCTGCGGTTGCTCAAAAGCTTTGTGGCAGGGCGGATATCTTTTTCCTTGTCGGGCACGTCACAGCAGCCGATGGGGTGGATGGTGTATTTTCCGTCCTCGGTGGCAAAATACCACGCGGCAAGAATATTGCCCTGACCAAACTTTTCGGTTTTTGCACCTGCCATGGCAAAAACGTCGGCATCGCCCGATGCATCGACAACGCTTCTGACCTTTATGGCAGAGCGTCCCGATTTGTTTTCGATAAAGAGAGCGTCTACTTTGCCGTCGGTCACGTTTGCATCACAAACGCTTGTGCCGTAAAGTATCTCTACGTTTTCTTTCAAAAGGAGCTGTTCAGAAAGTATCATAAAGGTCGGACCGTTGTAGTCAACCATGTAACGGCCGCCGTTTTTCTTTTCTTCAACTGTGCCGCCTTCAACCCACGCCTTGGGATATCTGCCCTCGCAGCCAAGCTTTAACGAAAGCTTCAGAAGCTCCTCGGCAATGCCAAAGCTGACCTGGCGTCCGCATCCGTCACAGATGGGAAGATAAATGGTTACAAGACCAAGGGTTGCAAGTCCGCCGAGGGCAAACTGTTTTTCGATAAGAATTGTCTTTGCACCGTGACGGGCTGCGGCAAGGGCTGCGGCAATACCTGCCATACCTCCGCCGACAACGGCAACGTCATATTCGCCGTATACGGGAACCTGTTTTGCCTTTTCTTCAATAAAACTCATTTTTTATCTCCTTAAAATTATTTTACAATGTATTTTTCAAGCATTCCCGATATCTTTGAGTCTGCCATAGCCTCGACAAGAGTTCCGTTTTCGGTGTAGTCCACCGAAAGCACTGTGGCCTTGCTGTAAAGGGTGTCAAGCTTGCCTCCGTCGCTGAAGGGAAAAAGAAAGGTCAGCTTTTTCTGGCTTGCGCCAAGCTCCCCTTCGATTATCGAAAGCAGCTCGTCTGTGCCATATCCCGTGGTTGCCGAAACAAAAACCGCCTTTTTGTCGCCGACAGAAGATCTTTCGGGGATCTGATCGAGCCTGTCGCACTTGTTGAAAACATAAATTGTCGGTTTTCCGCCTGCGCCAAGCTCGGCAAGGGTCTTTTCGGTCACCTCGGTCTTCATCTGCGCGTTTTCGTCGGATGCGTCGATGAGTATAAGGAGAATGTCGGCATATTTCGCCTCGTCAAGGGTGCTCTTAAAAGCTTTTACAAGTCCGTGGGGCAGGTTGTTGATAAAACCGACAGTGTCGGTCAAAAGCACCTCGAACCCCGACGGAAGCTCAAGCTTTCTCACCGTCGGATCAAGGGTTGCAAAAAGCTTGTCTTCGGCAAGAATCCCTGCGTTTGTAAGATAATTGAGAAGCGTCGATTTGCCTGCGTTGGTATATCCCACGATGGCAACAACGGGGATGTTGGATTTTCTGCGCTGTTTGCGCATGGTGTCGCGCGTGTTTTCAAGAGTTTCCAGCTGTTCTTCAAGAGAAGCAATGCGACGCTTGATGTGGCGTCGGTCGGTTTCAAGCTTTGTTTCGCCGGGGCCTCGTGCACCCACAGATCCGCTGGACGATGCACCGCCCTGGCGGGACATTTCGATACCCTTGCCGGTAAGTCGGGGGGCGGTGTATTTAAGCTGAGCTATTTCTACCTGCAGCTTGCCCTCGCCGGTCACGGCGTGGTGGGCAAAAATGTCAAGGATAAGCATGGTGCGGTCGATAACTCGAAGCTTTGAATCTTTTGGCGAGATGCCATTTTCAAGGTTTCGGATCTGAGAAGGGGAAAGCTCGCAATCGAAAATCACAAGCTGGATATTGTGATTTTCACAAAGCTGTGCTGCTTCTTCCATTTTTCCAACGCCGATATAGGTTGCGGCCTCGGGCGAGGGACGGCATTGGGTGAGATAGAAAAATTCGCATTCTTCCTCCTGACCGATAAGGGCGGTCTGAGCAAGAGCCTTAAGCTCTTCAAGCGATTTTTCTGCCTCTTCCGCCTCGTTTGCCGAAAAATACAGCGACACAAGAAGAACGCCAAATGGTTCCTTATTCTCTTTTTCAAAAATAACTTCTGCCATTTTTCCTCCTTGGATAGCTGCATTACAAAACAATTATACCACTTTTTTCCGAAAATGTATATACCTTTTGGGGATTATTTGAAAAATTCCGTGCTTTTGTCAGATGTTGCACACCACAGGGGCGTTCTTTTCCACCGATTCAAAGCCTTTTTCGATAACTTTCATAACTCGCATCATCTCGTCGTGCTTCACGATCTGTTCTTCCTTGCCCTCGACGGCACGGCAGAAATTGCGATAATAATCGTGAACGTCAGAGTCGGGGCGCTCGTTGAAGTAGGTTTCTGTTGTCAGCTCGTCGCGCGGTGCCATGGTTTTTGTAAGTCCTGCCGCCGTGACCACCGGGGTGACGTTGTTCTGATACCATTCTTTGCAACGCACCACCTCGCACTTGTCCTGCCAATCGCGCACGATGGCAGATCCCATTTCGCCGAGCACATAAAATCTCGGCATCGAAACAAAGTTGTAGGTGCCAACTTCCACAAGGTATCTCGTGCCGTTTTCAAAGGTGATATCCATTCTGAAACCGTCGTCGACCTCCTTGTTTGTCAGATGGTCAAATCGGCAGTATATTTCGCAAACCTTGCTGTCAAAAACCACCTGCAAAGCCTGGTCGATCAGATGTATGCCCCAGTCAAAAAGCATCCCGCCGCCGTGCACCTTTTCGCCGCGCCAGTCGCCGGGGATCCCGCGCGAGCCGTGAACACGCGATTCTATGTTGAAGATATTTCCGATCTCTTTTGAGCGGTAAAGGTTTTTAACCATCAAAAAATCGACGTCCCAGCGTCTGTTTTGATGCACCGAAAAGATTTTGCCGTATTTTTTGGAAGCTTCGATCATTTCGGAAAGATCTGCGCACGAGAGGGTTACGGGTTTTTCGGAAATAACGTTTTTGCCTGCTGCCATGGCTTTTATGGCGATGTCCTTGTGAAAATCGTTGGGGGTGGCAACAGTTACTATATCAATTTTTTCATCGGCGAGAAGCTCGTCAAGAGAAGAATA
Source organism: Oscillospiraceae bacterium (assembly GCA_015063785.1). Lineage (GTDB taxonomy): Bacteria > Bacillota > Clostridia > Oscillospirales > CAG-382 > UMGS1052. Next base: position 5,813 of record SVTM01000055.1, on the reverse strand, counting down.
GGCGAAAATGCCCATCTGCCTTGCGGCTTCGTTGCGTTCTTCCTTGATGTCATAAACGCCCGAAAGGCAAACAACGTCGCTTTTCTGTGCGTGTTTTGCGTGCCAGCCGCCCATGCCGCCAAAGCCTACTATTGCAAGATTGTGTTTCATAAAAAAATGCTCCTTTCACAAAAGGGAAGTGGGGGAAAAATCTTTTCCTTTACTGCGATTATACAATAGTTTCAAAGCCTTTTCAAGGGGTTTTGAAAAGATATAAAAAAATCGACGAAAAGTATAATTAACAAACAAAAATTCGAAAAAACTATGTACATTTTAATCTTTTTGTGGTAAAATATATACGATTATTTACAAGTAAAAAAGGTATGGAACATGGCAAACAAATCTTTGAAAGTTTACGGTGCACGCGTGCACAATCTGAAAAATATCGACGTCGAGATCCCACGTGACAAGCTGGTGGTGTTTACGGGCGTTTCGGGCTCGGGAAAATCCTCCCTTGCCTTTGATACCATCTACGCCGAAGGTCACCGCCGCTTTGTCGAATCGCTCTCGTCATATGCCCGTATGTTTCTCGGTCAGCTTGACAAGCCCGATATCGATTCGATCGACGGCCTTTCGCCTGCCATCTCGATAGATCAGAAGACCACCTCAAAAAATCCCCGTTCCACCGTGGGCACCGTCACCGAAATATACGATTATCTGCGTCTTTTGTACGCCCGTTGCGGCACTCCCCATTGTCCCGTCTGCGGCAAAGAGATCGAACAGCAGACCATCGACGAGATAATCGACAGCATAATGGAGCTTCCCGAAAAGACAAAATTCATGGTGCTTGCCCCTGTTGTCCGCGGCAAAAAGGGTATGCACGAAAAAATCTTTTCCGATGCACAAAAAAACGGATACGTCAGAGTTCGCGTTGACGGCGCGGTGCTGACGCTGGGCGAGGATTTTGGACTTGACAAGAACAAAAAGCACGATATCGACATAGTTGTTGACCGCCTTGTGATGAAAGAGGACGTACGTTCACGCCTTACCGACTCGGTGGAAAGCGCCTGCAAGCTTTCGGACGGCAACCTTACGATATATCTTCCCGATGCCCCCGAGGGCGAAAACGAGCTGGAATTTTCGCAAAACTATGCCTGCCGCGAGCACGGCATCAGCTTGCCCGAGCTTGAACCGAGAATGTTTTCGTTCAACAGCCCCTTTGGTGCTTGTCCCGATTGCGACGGTCTGGGTCAGACCCTTGTGCTCTCGCCCGACAAGCTGATGCCCGACAAAAGTCTTTCGCTTCGCGACGGCGCCTGCATCTGCAACGGATATAAAAGCATGGACAAGCGCGGCTGGACGGGCAACCTTTTTGACCAGGCTCTTGCCGATTTTGGCTTTGGTATCTCCACCCCCATCGAAAAGCTTTCGGACGAGGCGTACAACGCCATGCTTTACGGCACGGGGCGCAAATATGCCATGAAGTACGCGGGCAGGGTATACGAAGTGTCGTTTGACGGTATGCTGAACGACATCGACCGCCGATACAAAATGAGCGAAAACAACCCCGACCAGCGCGAATATTACGAGCAGTTTATGGAGGAGATCCCCTGCAAAGCCTGCCTTGGTAAAAGATTGAAAAAAGAGCCGATGGCAGTAACTGTCGGGAACAAGAATATTGCCGAGGTCTGCGATCTCGGTGTCGGCGATGCAAAAAGCTTTTTTGAGCAAATCAAGCTTTCAAAAAAGAACGAGGCCATTGCCAAGGATATTCTGAAAGAAATAAAAGCAAGGCTCGGTTTTCTTACCAACGTTGGACTCAGCTATCTCACCCTTTCGCGCGCGGCGGGCACACTTTCGGGCGGCGAAAGCCAGCGTATACGCCTTGCCACCCAGATTGGTTCGTCGCTGATGGGCGTTCTTTATATCCTCGACGAGCCGTCGATCGGACTTCATCAGCGCGACAACGAAAAGCTTATTGAAACCTTAAAAAAACTGCGCGACATCGGCAACACCCTTATCGTTGTCGAACACGACGAGGAAACCATGCTTGCATCCGACTATATCGTCGATATCGGCCCATATGCCGGGGTACACGGCGGAAAGATCGTGGCGGCAGGCACGCCGACCCAGCTTATGAAAGCCAAGGATTCTGTTACGGCAGATTTCCTTTCGGGCAGACGGAAGATCGCCGTCCCCGAAAAAAGGCGCGAGGGAAACGGAAAATTTTTGAAGATCGTCGGAGCAAAAGAACACAACCTCAAAAATATCGACGTTACAATCCCCCTTGGCACACTCACCTGTGTCACAGGCGTTTCGGGCTCGGGAAAATCGTCGCTTATCAACAGTATTCTTTACAACGACCTTGCAAAAAAGCTGAACCGCGCCCACACCGTTTCGGGCAAGCACACGCGCATCGAGGGCATAGAGCATCTTGACAAGGTAATAAACATCGACCAATCTCCCATCGGCAGAACGCCGCGTTCAAACCCCGCCACCTACACGGGGCTTTTCACCGATATCCGCGCACTTTTTGCCACCACCACCGATTCCAAAATACGCGGCTACAAGCAGGACAGATTTTCGTTTAACCTCAAAGGCGGACGGTGCGAAGCCTGCCAGGGCGACGGACTTTTGAAGATAGAGATGCACTTTCTGCCCGACGTTTATATCACCTGCGACGTCTGCAAAGGTAAACGCTACAACCGCGAAACACTTGAAGTAAAATACAAGGGCAAGAGCATTTTTGACGTGCTTGACATGACGGTTGACGAGGGATTGAAATTTTTCGAAAACCTGCCGTCTTTGCGCCGCAAGCTTGCCACCCTTTCGGAGGTGGGGCTGGGATATATCAAGATCGGTCAGGCGTCCACCACCCTTTCGGGCGGCGAGGCACAGCGTGTTAAGCTTGCCACCGAGCTTTCAAAGCGTGCCACCGGAAAAACCGTGTATATCCTTGACGAGCCCACCACGGGACTTCACACCGCCGATGTTGAAAAGCTTGTGGAGGTGCTGCAAAAGCTTGTGGACACGGGCAACACCGTCATCGTTATCGAGCACAATCTTGATATGATAAAATGTGCCGACTATATCATCGACCTTGGCCCCGAGGGGGGCGACGAGGGCGGAACGCTTGTCACCTGCGGCACACCCGAAGATGTTGCAAAGTGCGAAAAGTCGTATACGGGACATTATCTAAAGGATAAACTGAATTAACCCAAAAGATCCCCCATATCGGGGGATCTTTTGCTATTATTCAAACTCAATATTTCCTGTGTCGGTGGTTATCTCGCACACCTTTTCCGAAACGGTTCCGGGAACATTCACCCTGCCTGTGGACGACCGTGCAAAAAACGTCATGTCCGAAAGCATTTTTCCCGAAACAGAGCCTGTGTCGGTGTCGACGTGTACTTTCATGGCGTCGCAATCCAAAAGCTTCACCGAGCCTGTGTCGGAGGTTATCTTGATGCTGTCGTAGGCGATGGAGTTTTTAAAAGTGATGCTTCCCGTGTCGGTGTCGATCTGCGCGTCAAGAAATTCGCAGTTTTCAACCCTCACCTTTCCCGTGTCGCTTTCGGCATAAAGCCTGTTTCTGATCATCGCGTCCGAAACGGTGATGCTGCCGGTGTCGCTTTCGATATATATATCCTCGGTGGGATATCCGCTGATGCTGATACTGCCCGTGTCGGTGTTGACGTTTATGCTTTTTGTGACCGAACAGCCGATGACAACTTTTCCCGTGTCGGTCTCGATATCCACATTTTCAAAAGAAAAGTCGTCGAAAAGCTCAATACCGCTTGTGTCGCCCACAACAGACAGATCCTTGTAGGCTTTTTCGGGAAGATACACGGTTGTACTTGATCTTCCGAAATTGAAAGAAAAGATGTATTGATACCATTTTTTGGGATCCTGCGAAAAAATAAGGGTGTCTTTTTGCACCTTTGCCGAATATTTGTTGCTTTCGGGGGAGGTGCAGACTATTTTGCATTCACCGTTTTCCGACGGTAAAAAAGAAATTTTGCCGCCGTCGGGAACTCTTATTCTGATGTTTGAGAAATTTTCTTCAATGGTGAACTCTTTTTCGACAAACTGCGACGTGCCGAGTTTTGAAAAATCAAAGCCTGCGGCGATAAACGATGATATAATAAGTATCAGCCCCACGGCGATGAGCACCAAAGAGATTATGGTTGCTTTTTTCATGCTTTTTCCCCCTTTCGGTCAAAGGCGGTTCGCACAAGTGCAGGGATTTTTTTGCATTGTGCAATCAAAAATTTTGTCAGCTTAAAGAGCAGCGCAAACAGAATGACGCAGCATCCTGCGCAGAAAAGCGAAGCACCTGCAATAAACACCGCGCCGATATAGTTTGCCGCTGTTACATAACCTGCTATCATGCAGATGCCTGCCACAGCGCCTGCGCCAAGGCTTGCGCATGCGGCATACATAGAAACGATTACCGATACAGCCGAGACGACAATTGATACAACCACAGATGCCGCGGAGATCAGAAGCGGTAGCCACACGGGAGCGCCCAGAATGATAAGAACAATGTGCCACGCCTTCAGCTTGCGAAAAGGCGAGCTTTCTTTTTCACTTTCTTTTTCGTTTGGGTTTTGGTTTTCAACTGTGGGATTTTCCGAAAGGATCTTTTCTGCCGCGTCCTCCACGCTTCCCACAGCGTCAACGGCGTCTTCTTCTGTCATTCCTTCTTCTATGCGGTCGTCGATCATCTCGGCGTAGTAATCTGTGTATCCTTTGATATCTGCAGGCGAAAGCGCCGAAAGCTTTTGTTGCAAAGCAGCGAGATATTCACTCTTTGTCATCCGAAAAATCCTCCCTTGTCACAAATTTGTAGATAGAAAGCATTTCTTCCCACTCTTTTTTAAATTCCTCAATTCTTGCAAGGCCGTCTTTTGTGATGCTGTAGTATTTTCTAAGTCTTCCGTTGTGCTCTGCCGAGCGGACGGTCAACAGCCCCGAGGTTTCAAGACGGCGCAGAATAGGGTAGAGGGTGGATTCCGAAATGTCCATATATGGTTTTACGTCCTTTATTATCCGATAGCCGTAGGAATCCTCGTTTTTTATCGCCGCAAGAATGCAGACGTCGAGAAGACCTTTTTTCATCTGAATGTCCATGCAATACCCCCTTACACATAATACTATATAACGCATAGTATATTTTGTCAAGTACTTTTGACAAAAAAATCCCGACTTTTATGGAAAAGTCGGGAAAGGTTTATGATTCCAGCTGCTTTGAAAGAAACGCCGCGGCGGTCTGGATCAGCTTTATTTCGGTTTCATCGGGGATATGCTCGCCCTCGTCGGGGAGAATACTGATAACCGAGCCGATGATGTCGCCCTCCGAAAGAATGGGCATGCAGACTGATGCAAAAATGCGCTCGTTGCTGTCAATAACAGGCTTTTTGACGTCCTGTGCCACGGTGTAAAGACTGCGCGATTCCATGATCTCCTCGATCTCGTGGGCAATCTTTTTTTCATAGGCGTCTTTTTTGGAAACACCTGCAAAGGCAACTACGGTGTCGCGGTCAGTGATGATTATGGGAATCTCGCTGGTTTTGTAAAGTGTTTCGGCGTATTGCGATGCAAAGTTCAAAAGCTCGCCGATGGGCGAATATTTCTTAAAGATCACCTCGCCGTCGCGGTCGGTGAAAATCTCAAGCGGGTCGCCCTCGCGTATTCTCATGGTTCTTCTTATTTCTTTGGGTATAACTACTCGTCCGAGATCGTCTGATTATGTCAAGTAGGTACAAAAATTATTTACAAATCCCGGAAAACCCTTGAAAATAGGGCGTTTTCGGCTTCTCACTTTTTGAACC
>SVTM01000011.1 GCA_015063785.1 Oscillospiraceae bacterium | reverse complement strand
TTCTTTTGCTGAAGGGACTTGAAGCCGAAGCGGGCTTTTGACGTTAAAAAAACAGCCTGAACGGCTGTTTTTAGTCAAAAGGTGCGAGCAAGCCCCTTGCGAGCAGTAAGGATTGCCGCAGGCAAGCCTTGTCCCATCATCCGCACCAGAAAAAGCAGATACACTTTTGTGTGTCTGCTTTTTTCTTTTGCCGAGGGGACTTGAAGCCGAAGCGGGCTTTTGACGTTAAAAAAATAGCCTGAACGGCTGTTTTTAGTCAAAAGGTGCGAGCAAGCCCCTTGCGAGCAGTAAGGATTGCCGTAGGCAAGCCTTGTCCCATCATCCGCACCCAAACAAAAGGACACCGAATGGTGTCCTTTTTGTTTTGCAATCAGGGGGAATAAAAGAAAATGGAATTTCGCTCTCTGCGGAGAGCGACCAAAGGCGCCGCCTTTGGAAACTGCAAACTTTTGAAAAAGTTTGATCAAAACTTTCGTTTTCACTTTTTGTAACAAACACGGCAGATATACTTTTGTGTGTCTGCTTTTTCTTTTTCTGTTGACAAAAAGCGACATCAGTGATAAAATAGAAACATAGCACACAACAGTGCTACAAAAAACATATATCAAGGAGGATCTATTATGGCTTTCTGCGGTTCCTGCGGGGCTCCATTGCCCGACGAAAATCTTAAATTCTGCCCCAAATGCGGCGCAAGTACAGACGGAGAAACACCGACTCCCCAGAACTCGATTCCCGTTATCGAAGAAGTTAAATACCCGATGAAATGGTTTAAGTTCCTTATCTATTTCGGTCTATTTGCCGGAGCAGTTGTGAATATCGTCCAAGGTTTCCTGTATCTGACAGGAACAATCTACGATATGACTTCCGGTGAAGGCATGAGTGAACTGGTTTATTCTGTATTCGGAGGATTAAAAGCAGTCGATATCATTTTCGGCATTGTACTTATCGCTCTCGGCATTTTTGGCATTTATACCAGATTCAGACTTTCGGGTTATAAATCCAACGCTCCTACCTGTGTATACATCCTTTACGGCGCCGTTGCGGCTACCGGATTGATATACACCATCGTTGTGTCATCCATGCTCGGCGAATTTATCGCAGACTCGGTTACATCGATCGTTGTATCCGCTATTATGATTTCTTTGAACTGCATTTATTTCGGCAAAAGAAAGTCTCTTTTTGACAAATAATAATCAAACTCAAAAAACAACGACATTCCAAAAAAGCATTTGCAATTGCAAATGCTTTTTTGCATATCACGACACAGGCTCTGCTTGCTTGCGGCTGCGCCATTCTGTGGGTGACATGCCGGTTTCGCGGCAAAAAAGCTTGTAGAAATGCGAATAATCCGAAAAACCGCAGGATATGGAAATATTTTCAACGCCGTCAGACGTCGCCTCCAAAAGATAGCGTGCGCGCTTAAGCTTTACACTGTTTATATACTTTACGGGTGTCATTCCCGTTTCTTTTTTTATCACGTTTATCACGTGGTTTTTGCTGAAATGAAAATATTCGCAAAGTCCCTCGAGCGATATATCCTTTCCGTCGCTTTTGTCAACAAATTCTACCATCTGCCTTGCCGACGAAAGCTTTTCTTTTTTCTTGCAAAGCAAAAGCAATATTTCAAAAAACACCATCGTTTTTTCGGTGTAGCTTCCGCCCTCGTACGAAAGACGATTCAGCCTTTCCATCAGGTTTTTTGCTTCTTTGTAATCAAAAGTCCCTCTGAAAGGAAGCGCTTCTTCCCTGTCTGTCATTTGAGCATCGAAATGAACGTAAAGATATTTTGGCTTGTCACTTGCCCTCTCGCCCGTTTGATAGCAGTTGCTTTTTTGTATCTGATACTCCCCCGCCCGCACCTCGTAGGGCACACCATCCTCAGAAAAACGCAGGATCCCGTCAAAAACCATCACAAGAACGTTTTCTTTGATACGGCGGGTTATATGATGCTCGTTTTCAGAAAAATAGCGCAACGAGGCGTGTTTGTATTCGATATTTTTGTCAAGATCTATGCCTTTCATAACATCACCGTGGAAAGAATAACACATTTGTGTTATTTTGTCAATGATATATGCGAAAAAAGCAATGTTTATTTGATTATTCATGTGATATAATCAATTTAACCTATACACAGGAGGACGCCATGAAAAAGTGGAATTTTTATACCTCGAAAGAAATAAAGCCCGAAGGCTGGCTGAAAAAGCAGCTTGAAATCCAAAAGAACGGACTTTCGGGCAATCTTGACAAAATGTGGAGAGACGTAAAGGACAGCGCCTGGATCGGCGGCGAGGCTGAAGGTTGGGAGCGTGTTCCCTACTGGCTTGACGGATTTATCCCCCTTGCCTATCTTCTTGAAGATGCGGACATGATAGCCCGTGCAAAAAAATACATCGACGCCATCGTGGCAAATCAGAAGCCCGACGGCTGGATCTGTCCCTGCTCCGACGAGGATAGGGCAACCTACGACACCTGGGCGATCATGCTTATTTCGAAGGTGCTTGTGGTATACTACGAATGCTCGGGCGACGAGCGTATTCCCAAGGTGGTTTTTGACGTTCTGAAGAACTTTTATGATCTTCTCAAAGAAGAAAAAATTAAGCTCTTCGGCTGGGGAAAATACCGCTGGTTCGAAACTTTTATTGCCATAAACTTTGTAAAAGAACGCTTTGACCCCGAATGGCTTTATGATTTTGCAAAAATTATAGCCGAACAGGGACAGGATTACAACGAAGTCACAAAGCTTTGGGAAAGACCTCTCAACCATTGGAAATTCGACACCCACATCGTAAATCTTGGCATGATGCTGAAAGCAGAAGCCGTGTCCCACGATATTCTCGGGGAAGAATACTCCGACAACGCGCAGAAACTGTATGACATTCTTTACAAATACAACGGCACACCCGTCGAGCTTTTTACAGGCGACGAATGTCTTTCGGGACTCAGCCCCATCCAGGGCACCGAGCTTTGCTCTGTGGTTGAACAGATGTATTCCTACGAACACCTTTTTGCCGCAACAGGCGACAGAAAATGGGCGGAAAAACTCGAAGTTATCGCCTACAACGCTCTGCCTGCAACCATAAGCGAAGATATGTGGACCCACCAGTATCTCCAAATGAGCAATCAGATGGCTTGCATCACTTTCCCCGGCAGATCGCTTTTCCGCACCAACAATTCCGAGGCCCATCTTTTCGGACTCGAACCCCATTACGGTTGCTGCACGGCAAACTTCAATCAGGGTTGGCCGAAGTTTGCTCTTTCGGCGTTTATGCACAGCGAAAACGAAATCATAAGCTCGATGCTTCTCCCCTCGCAGCTCTCGTGCGAAAAGGCGGACATTTCGCTTGACACCGAATATCCCTTTACAAACAAGCTCACCTATACTGTAAACGCAAAGGAAGATTTTGAATTTGCGGTGCGTATTCCCTCCTTTGCAAAGAATCTTTCGGTCGACGGCAAGGGCGAAAAAACAGCAAATCTTTCTTTCTCGTTCAAAAAGGGCGAAAAAAGAACTATAGTTATCGAGTTTGAAACAGATCCCGTTATCGAAAAAAGACCCCACGGTCTTAACAGTGTAAAATGCGGCTCACTCGTTTTCTCGCTTCCTGTAAGCTACGAAAAGAAAATGCATGAATACGAAAGACACGGCGTGGAAAGAAAATTCCCCTATTGTGACTACGAGCTTTCCCCCACCTCCGAATGGAGCTTTGGTCTTGCATCCGACAAGATCGAGATCGAAAGAAATAGCATATCAAGCTCCGCCTTCTGCGAGTCGGCTCCCGCCGTTGTGGCAAAGGTCAAGGTGAAGAAGATAAACTGGGGATACGAGGACGGATTTGACACGGTTTGTGCAAAGATACCCGAATCCGTAAAAGCGCAGAGCGACGAGATCGAAGCCGAGTTTATCCCCTACGGCTGTGCAAAGCTTCGTATGACCGAGCTTCCCTTTGCTGAATAAACACTTGACTTTTTGAGGTCTTTGTGATATAATTTTTAAAAATATTCCACCGCCACCGGGCGGCAAGCGGAATGCAAAGTGTAAAAAAAGCATTCGCGGCACTTCGTTAGGTCTTTGAAGAAGTGTCTGCGGGTGCTTCCTTTTTCGGAGGAAAAATGAAACTGAAAGAAAGAATACTCGGATATTTTACAAAATTCGAGTTGTGGCTGTGGTGCTCGTCTTGCGTACTTATTCTGACTTCCTCGCTGATTTTCGGCAAAGACGGCGTGCTTTCGCTTGTCGCGTCGATAATCGGGGTGACATCTCTTATTCTCGGTGCAAAGGGAAATCCCATAAGCCAGCTTTTGATGATAATCTTCAGCCTGCTCTACGGCGTTATCTCCTATTCCTTTTCATACTACGGCGAGATGATAACCTATCTTGGAATGTCGGGTCCGATGGCTCTTTTTGCCCTGATATCCTGGCTGAAAAATCCTTACAAAGGAAACAAATCACAGGTTGCCGTAAACAGTATTAAACGCAAAGAAGTGGTGTTTATGCTCGTTCTTTCGGCGGTCGTAACGGGGATTTTTTACTTTATTCTCAAATATTTCAACACCGCAAACCTGATTTTCAGCACTCTTTCGGTCACCACCTCGTTTATCGCCGTTTATCTGACCTTCAGAAGAAGCCCCTTTTTCGCCCTTGTCTATGCGCTTAACGATATCGTGCTTATCGTGCTTTGGGTGGCGGCGGCTTTTTCGGATATTTCGTATATTTCGGTGGTCATCTGCTTTGCGGTTTTTCTCGTCAACGATCTTTACGGCTTTTCAAGCTGGATTAAAATGGAAAAACGCCAGAACCAAAGCAAATGCCCATAAGTTCGTTTTCTTTTTTCAAAAAACTATCGTTTTTTTATATTTACTTAAGTTGCCACCCATGTTATAATCAAATTAACAAAACTATCAAGGACGGTATAACATGAACAAAACACAAGCTCTCGAATATCTGCGCAACAATCCCGTTTTCTGGTCAAGACTCGGTTTTTGCTACGATCCTCCGATAGCTGATGAAAAGGGCGACCCCCTTGTTTTTCAGCCTGATTTTTCCAGACAACTGAAAATACACGACGATTTTTCGGATGCCGGAGTTAAAATTCATACCTGCATTCTGCATTCCGGTTGGATAGGAGTCGAAAAATACGATTATTCTCTGTGCGACAAAGTGCTCAATGGCATCTTTGCATCGGGTAAAACAAAATATTTCATTCCGCGTATAAAGCTCAATGTACCTGTTGATTGGTGCTATAAAAACCCCGAGGAAATACTTGTCTATGAAAACGGGCCACGTCTTGCAGAAGACATAAGAAGGCTTGTCGGAACCGAAAAGCACGACTGGCTCGGATATGACTCTCCTGTCGGATATTATAATGCCGGTGCATGGAAAGACACACGGCCAAATGTCGGAGGACTCGTTTCTCTTCAGAGCTTTTCGTCGGAAAAATGGCTGAATGATGCGGGCGAAGCTCTGAAAAGACTTGTCATCCACCTTGAAAATTCCCCCTATGCCGACAAAATCCTTGCATATCACATAGCCTACGGCGCCTGCGGAGAATCAATGCTATGGGGACGCCAGAACGGAAAATTCGGTGACTACGGCATATCAAACAGAAAACATTTCCACAAATGGGCACTTAAAAAATACGGTTCTGAAAAAGAACTTGAAAAAGCGTGGGGAAGATTCGGGGAAGACATCATTCCTCCATCACATCTGCGTGAGAAGACCCCCGAATCAAGCAACGGATTTTACAAAGACGATTTGCTTGACAGATGGAGCATAGATTATGATCTTTTCACAAGCGAAATAAATGTACGTGCCCTTGAACATTTTGGAAAAATTGTCAAAGAGAACACTAAAGACAAGCCGGTAGGTGCATTCTACGGCTACGTCATGATGATGGAGCGCACTGCATATTCAGGGCATCTCGGTTGGGAAAAGCTGCTTTCAAGTCGCTATGTGGACTTTTTCGCCGCTCCAAAATCATATATACGCTGCTGTCCGGGAGAGCCCGGAGGAGAGATGGTTCCTGCCATCTCGGTGAACAGACAGCGTCTTTGGGTAGATGAGTGCGACAACAGAACTCATCTCACTGTGGGTGACAATCATCAGAATGCTTCAACTCCCGAGGAAACCTATGCGGTGCAGCTTCGTGAAATGTGCAAAAATATTTCGCATAATTCGGGACTCTGGTATATGGATCTCGGCGGCGGATGGTATGATGACAGCGGTATAATGAACAACATTTCGCACCTTATGAAGGCCTCTGAAAAAATACGTCTTTCGGAGCATAAAAGCTGCGCCAAGATTGTGGTTATCGTTGATGAAAAAAGCATCATGAAAACATATCCGAACGTCACGCGGAAAACCGAAGATTTTCTGCGAGAGCTCCAACTTTGCGGCGCACCGATTGATATCATTTTCTCATTTGACACCAACTGCCACGATTTCTCAAAAGCAAAGCTTGTCGTAATCCTTACACCTCTTTATATGAATGAAGAAAAAAGAGCTTTTCTCAAAGAAAGGCTGCCTGATAACTGTAAAATAGCCTTTTGCGGTAAGACCGAAGGAGATTTTGGATTCAAGCTTTGTGAAACAAAATCTCCCGATGCACCAACCTATGCAATCTGTTCCAAAGATGTTCTTCCCATTATTGAGAAAGACGGCATTTGCATATGTGCCGAAAACCAAAACGGTGATATCGAGATATCCGACATCTTAAAAATGCGTGTTGAAGATATCAAAACCATGCTTTCCCACACAGATGTACTCTGCCTCGCTCCCACCGAATGTGCAGTGTATGAAGACAGCAGGATAGTCTCGTTTTTCCCTCGAAAAAACATGACATTTGTTCCGAATATTTCAAAAGGAAAATATCGTGATTTTATGACAGAAGAGCCCTATATTTGGGGCACACCTCTCAAAATCAAGGCAAAATCGGGACTAGCATTGATAAAAGAATAGAATGATACCAGAAGAGATGTGAAAGAGATTTTTACATCTCTTTTTTATTCCACTTATTTTTCCGAAAAACATTTACTTTCAAAGGCTTTTGTGATAGAATGTTATTTGTGGAAGGATGTGGCATCATTTTTCCGCAAAAATCGGCAAAGGATCTTTTTTTGAAATGAAAACAAAGGCATATATTTATATAATCACCGCAGGCATTCTATGGGGCACTTCGGGACTTTTTGTTGCCGCTCTTTCGCCCTACGGTTTTTCGTCACTTCAGATGACCGCCATGCGAGGAGTGGTTTCGGCGGTTTGCATGGCGCTTTACTGTCTGTTTCTTGACAAAAGTCTTTTTCGGGCAAAACCGTCTGAATTTGTTATGTTCGTTCTCAGCGGTCTTGCAATGTTCGGTACTGCAAGCTTTTATTATATTTCGATGCGAGCATCGTCTGTTTCGACGGCAGTGGTGCTTATGTACACAGCTCCCATCATCGTCATGCTGTATTCAGTAATTTTTCTTGGCGAAAAGCTTACAAAAATGAAGCTTTGTGCCGTGGTCTTTATGCTTTTGGGATGTGCTCTTGTTTCGGGCATAATCGGGGGATTTAGATTTGACGGTTGGGGAATCGCCGCAGGCTTTGCTGCCGGTATATCATACGCCTCCTACAACATTCTCACAAAAATTCAAATGCGCAGAGGAACCCGTCCGCAGTCGGCAAGCCTTTATTGCTTTATCTTCATGGCAATTCTTTCCACAATCTTCGGCGATCCCGCAGGAATCGTCACTCTCACAATTCCTTCACCTTGGCCGATAATTCCCCTTATCATTGGCATCGGCGTTGTAACAACGGTTCTTCCCTATCTTCTTTACACCTTTGCTCTGCGCGAGCTTGATGCAGGAACTGCCTCCACCCTCGGCATTATCGAGCCCATGTCGGCAACAGTATTCAGCATCACCTTTCTTTCCGAAAAACCCAGCGTTTTTTCAATTATCGGAATAATCCTTATCATCGGCGCCGTGTTTATCCTCGGCAAAAGTGAAAACAGTAAAAGAGAGGAAAAGAAATGAAAAAGTATTCTATCGGCGTAGATTACGGAACACTTTCGGCGCGTGCCGCTCTCATCGATCTTTCAAACGGCGCAGAGGTCTGCGTTTGCGAATACACGTATCCCCATGCAATCCTTTGCGGAAGCGATATTTCGAATGAAACTTCTGCCGAAAGTCTTGCCATGCAACTGCAGCACCCTGCAGATTATCTTGAAGCTCTTGAACACACGGTCAAAAAAGTTGTTTCCGATTCGGGAATATCCCCGAATGACGTTGTGGGCATCGGCTTTGACTTCACCGCCTGCACGATGCTTCCCATAACAAGCGACGGCACGCCCTTGTGTTTTCTTGAAAAATACAAAAACGAGCCCCACGCCTATGTAAAGCTGTGGAAACACCACGGCGCCCAGGCAGAGGCAGACGAAATAACCTCTCTTGCCCAAAAAGAAGGCGAAGAATGGCTCGATATCTACGGCGGAAAGGTTTCGTCCGAGTGGCTTTTTCCAAAAATATACGAAACCCTGCACAAAGCACCCGGGGTTTTTGACGATGCTTACCGCTTCATCGAAGCCGGCGACTGGATCGTGCTTATGCTGACGGGAGAAGAATCGCACAGCTCGTGTATGGCAGGCTACAAAGGCTTGTGGAACAAGGAAAACGGATATCCCAAAAACTCTTTCTGGGCAAAGCTTGACAGCCGTCTTTCGGACATCGTCGGCACAAAGATATCTGAAAATATTCTACCCACGGGAACGAAAGCAGGCGTTCTTTGCGATAGAGGATCGGCACTTACAGGACTTGCAAAGGATACCGCCGTTGCGGTTCCGATCATCGACGCCCACGCCGCTCTGCCTGCGGCAGGCATCACAACTGCAGGAAAGCTGATGATTATCATCGGTACCTCCTCCTGCCACATCGTTATGAGTGAAAACGCAGGCAACATACCCGATATCTGCGGAAGCGTGCAAGACGGAGTTATCGCAGGGCTTTGCGCCCACGAGGCAGGACAGGGATGCGTTGGCGACAGCTTTGACTGGTTTATCAAAAACTGTGTCCCCGAAAGCTATGCCAAAGAGGCACGTGACAAAAACATCAGCATTTTCTCGCTGCTTGACGAAAAAGCAGCTGCCCTTTCTGTCGGCGAGAGCGGAGTTATTGCCCTAGACTGGTTCAACGGCAACCGCACGCCCTATTCCGATGCCGATCTTTCGGGAATGATCGTAGGTCTCACACTAAACACAAAGCCCGAGGATATCTACCGCGCGATCCTTGAATCCACCGCTTTCGGAACAAAATCCATCGTTGATATTTACGAGAAAAACGGAGTCTGTATCGACGAAGTATATGCCGCAGGCGGAATTTCAAGAAAGAACGCCTTTCTTATGCAGATGTATGCCGACGTTTTGGGCAAGAGGATAAAGGTGACCTCCTCAAGCCAGGCGGCAGCAAAGGGCAGCGCCATTTTTGCCTCGGTGGCAGGCGGATATTTTGAAAGCGCAAGCGAGGCGGCAAACGTTCTTGCCGACGGTATTGAAAAGACATACCTGCCCAACCCCGAGAACATGGAAAAATACCAAAAGCTCTATGAATGCTATCATGCACTTTCCGAACATTTTGCAAAATCAAGCGGCATAATGAAAGCGCTGAAATCAAAGGAAGCGTAATAGTAAAAATCAAGAGCTATCTGCACCATATTTAAAAAATCCATGTAGTAAAAGGAGCGATATGCAATGAAAAAACAACTGTTTTTTGATGATTCAAGACTTTTTGGAAGAGAAAACGTGGTGCGTAAATATGGCAAGCCACAACTTTCGGCAATATACAATGACGGAATCTGCAGCACCGATTTTTGCACAGGATATGTTTTTCGCCTTGATGACGGAAAATACAGAATGCTTTATTTTGGACATTCCAAGGAATTTTATGGCAAAAAGATTTTTTGCGCACAAAGCTCTGACGGTATAAATTTTACCCCCGAAAAGCTTTGTCTGCCCGGCAAAAAATACGATCACGAAATAATGGATATGAAATCGGGCACCGAGGTCGGCACGATTGTGGAAAACAAAAACGGAAAAGCTGACGAAAGATATGTTATGCTGATGGCAGATGCAAATCATGACCTTTACGTCATGGACACGATTTTCACCTCTCCCGATCTTATCAACTGGAAGCTGAAGGACGGAGCATTGTGGGCGCAGGGGGCAGAACCGCTGGTTTCGGTATTTTACAACGATATCAAAAAGTGTTACACGATAATCGAGCGTCCTTTTTGGGGAGTAAGACTTGTAGGTTACAGAGAAACCACCGATTTTGAAACTTTCGGCGAATACAATTTTTGCCTGCGTGCAGATTCGATAGACGAACCCTTGTCAGAAATCTACGGAATGAAGAGCTTTTCGTACGACGGAATGTTCATCGGCATTCCTCACATTTACAGAGGACTGAAAAGCGAACTGAACGCAAAATACAAAAACGGAATCATCGACACCCAACTTGCCTACTCCTTTGACGGAAGGTATTGGCAAAGAAGCATTAGAGAGCCTTTTATCAGTGGCATGCGCAC
Organism: Oscillospiraceae bacterium; assembly: GCA_015063785.1. Classification (GTDB taxonomy): domain Bacteria; phylum Bacillota; class Clostridia; order Oscillospirales; family CAG-382; genus UMGS1052. The sequence continues at coordinate 53,248 of SVTM01000011.1, read as the reverse complement.
CGACAACGAAAAAGAAAAACGTCCCCTTGTCTGGATATCGGACGTTTCACGCATTGACGACGGAAGGATCGTTTTTTACGGCTCGTCCTCGCGTCTTGAACACGGACCCGCATTCAGAAATCCCGGAACCGGAGAAATGATGGTGTACACCCTGCGTGAGGACGGATTTATCGGTCTTGCGGCAGAAGATGAAAGAAAAACGGCTGTCGTTTCCACCCGTGAAAAGGCGTGGCACGGCGGCGAACTTTGCATAAACATCAACACAAATCACGCCACCCTTGCGGTATATGACGCCTGCGAAAGTGAAGATGTTGAAGGCATGAACGTTCTCGGTATGACAAAGCCGCTCGACGGTTTTCGTCACGAAGACTGTGTTCATTTTTCGGGGGACAGCACGAAATGGATCCCACAGTTCAAGGACGGCAAAAAGCTTTCCGACCTTGCAGGAAAAGTGCTTGTTTTTGAAATACGCTTTGACGGAGGAACTCTTTATTCTCTGTCTGGAGATTATACAGATCTCTTCAACACCGAAAGCGCAAGATACAGAAAATTCGGTGTATTACCGCAGTAAAGGAGAAAACGAAAATGCTGTTTTTCTATTTAAGACACGGAGACCCGATATACGACCCCGACTCTCTTACTCCCTTGGGAAAAAGACAAGCCGACGCCCTTGCCAAAAGGCTTGCTCTTTTCGGCATTGACGAGATATACTCCTCCACCTCCCAACGCGCCATCGAAACGTCGATGCCCACCTGCGAGCTTATGCGGAAAGAGGCAACTCTCCTTGATTTTTGCAACGAGGGACACGCCTGGCGCGATTTCACCGTGAAGGGCGAAAAGGGCATCACCTGGCCTTTTCAGGATAAAAAAACAAAAGAGCTTTTTGCCGATCCCGAGCTTATAAGCCTTTATGACAAATGGTACGAGCACCCCGCCCTTAAAGAATACAACTTTAAACGCGGCATTGATAGGATAACAGAAGAATCGGACAAATTTTTCAGAAGCCTCGGCTACGAGCATATCCGCGGCACCGGCTCGTATCGCGTTGTGTTTGAAAACGAAAAAAGGATTGCTCTTTTTGCACACCAGGGCTTTGGTATCGCATTTTTGAGCCTTCTGCTCGATATCCCCTATCCAATCTTTTCGCGTCATTTTGACACAACCCACAGCGGTATGACGGTTATCGAATTCAAAAATGAGGACGGCATCTGCCACCCCAAGGTGCTTACTCTTTCCAACGATTCGCACCTTTACCGCGACGGACTTCCGTTGATTTATAACCGCGAGATCAGGTTTTGATGCGGCTTTTGCGGTGGGGTGCAAAAAATATTTTGAAAATTATTGACTTTTCCGATTTTGTGTGCTATAATCTGTTCAATTAAATATTACAACAAACCGGTGAGACAGAAAAAAAGCAGAAAAGGTCTTTCAAGCGAGCGGATTATGGTGTGAGTTCCGCAGGACCCCTGAGTAATATGGGCTGTCGAGGGCGGCGTTAAATGCGCTGACGTGGGACTTGCGTTAGTAGTCGGAGATATGTTGGTATCTCGCAAAGGAGTGTTTTTACACTTGAAACAAGGTGGCACAGCGGATTATTTCGCCCTTGATTTGCGTTTTGCAGATCAAGGGTTTTTTGTTGTAAAATTTAGTGAAATTTTAAGAACAAAAAGGAGAAATGAAAAATGAACAAGTACAAGGATTTTGACAATTATCTTAAAGAGTATCCGTCTGCAGACGGTTATTTCGGAGAGCACGGAGGCGCATATCTTCCTCCCGAGCTCGTTCCTGCCTTCAAGGAAGCAGACGACGCATACGAAGCTATCTGCCATTCGGCACAGTTTATCAACGAGCTTCGCAGAATAAGAAAAGAGTTCCAGGGCAGACCCACGCCTGTATACCACTGTGAAAGACTCTCGAAGCTTTTCGGTAACTGCCAGATCTATCTTAAGCGCGAAGACCTTAACCACACAGGTGCCCACAAACTCAACCACTGCATGGGCGAAGGTCTGTTGGCAAAATACATGGGCAAGAAGAAGCTGATTGCCGAAACAGGTGCAGGTCAGCACGGTGTTGCCATTGCCACTGCTGCGGCATATTTCGGCATGGAATGTGACGTTTATATGGGCGAAGTTGACATTGAAAAGCAGCATCCCAACGTTATCCGCATGAAGATGCTGGGCGCAAACGTTGTTCCCGTCACCCACGGGCTCAAGACACTTAAAGAAGCGGTGGACGCCGCATTTGAAGCATATCTTAACGAATACGACAACGCCATCTACTGCATCGGCTCGGCTCTCGGCCCGCATCCCTTCCCCAAGATGGTAAGAGATTTCCAGTCAGTCATCGGATATGAAGCAAGAGATCAGTTTATTGAAATGACAGGCATCATGCCCGATGCCATCTGCGCTTGCGTTGGCGGAGGTTCGAACTCTCTGGGTATGTTCACTCCCTTCCTTGCAGATCCCGTTGAGATCTACGGCATCGAGCCTCTCGGACGTGGACACAATGTGGGCGATCATGCGGCAACCATGCAGTATGGCACAAAGGGAAGACTCCACGGCTTTGACAGCTATCTTCTCCAGGACGAAAACGGCGAGCCCCTCCCCGTTTATTCGATAGCCAGCGGCCTTGACTATCCCGGTGTAGGCCCCGAACACGCTCATCTTCGCGATTGCGGCAGAGTTCATTACGAAACAGTGTCGGACGAAGAAGCAATGGAGGCATTCTTCCTGCTTTCGCGCTACGAAGGCATCATTCCTGCTGTTGAAAGTGCACACGCCGTTGCATACGCCATCCGCTATGCAAAAGAGCACAAGTCGGGATCTATCCTCGGCTGTCTTTCGGGTAGAGGTGACAAGGACATCGACTTCGTTTACGAAAAGTACGGCTGCGGCGAACAGTTTACAAAGAAATACGAGAAATAATAAAAAACGTGTTATGGTAAATTCCATAACACGTTTTTTTACGTAATATTGACTTTTTAAAAAAGCATGGTACAATAACAGTAAATACAGTTTATTCAAAGGAGCGTGTACAAAATGCCTGTGTTTTTTGATTTGCCGGCAATCGCCGTTAACAAAAATGCAATTTCGGAAAAAACATCAAATTTCCAATGGACATGCATACAATATGAAACAAAGCTCGGAAACGGACGTCTTCTTATGAGCTCGGAAAACGGTTGCCCGGAAGAAGTTGTACTGAATATTGCTCTTGAAGGCTGGCACCGTATATATTGTTGCATGGTAGACGTCGGCGAGGATAATTACACACACCTGAAGCTGACCGATGATTTGTGTTTTTCGGGAATGAGAACTCCGAAAAAAGGCAACCCACGACAATGGGCGTCGTACGAATACATGCAGGAGTTTTACTGGAAAAGCGCCAACCTTACAAACCAGCAGATCATTCTGAAAAAACCCGAAAACAATCGAAAACAGATCTCTAATCTTGTATGGATAAGATGCGAAAAAATGCAAGATGACGAAATCAAAAACTACACTTCCGATCCCAACAGATGTGTTATGGCACATTTTGACGTTGATCCTTTTGTTGAAGAATTGTTCAAAACAGAAGAAGAAACGCTTATAAAGCTACACGCTATAAAAAATTCAAATATAGACATATGTCAGGTGGAAACCTTCGTGCACGGGGACATTTTTGACAAAAACATCAATTTCCCATTGAAGAGCATTTGGCCATCTGAATGGCCCGGGAAAATATTCGATCCCGAAAAGCTGTATAAAATGCAAATAGAATACGGGCACAAGCTGGGGATGAATATTTACGCGGCGCAAAGAATGAGTGCGGGGAATTTTATATCCTCATTCGCCCCCTATTATTACAACAAAAACTTTTTTGCCGACAACGCGCAACTGTACTGCAAAAGCAGAGACGGAAAAACAATAAAAGTGTGTTCGTATGCCTACCCCGAAACGCGAAAATACATGATCGAACGCATTAAAAAAGATGCAAGTTACGGATTTGACGGCGTAAGCCTTATATTCATAAGAGGAATGCATATCGGCTTTGAGCAGCCTGTCATCGACAGATTCAAAGAGCTTTATCCCAATATCGATCCGCGGATTATCCCCATAACCGACGAAAGGCTTCACGGGGTGTGGTGCGAATTTATGACCGAATTTATGCGAGAGCTGAGGAACAGCCTTGGTAAAGAAACGAAAATCAACGTTCTCGCCGATTATGGACTATCAACAGCCAAGCATCTCGGTCTTGACGTCAAGACCTGGGCATCCGAAGGGTTGATAAATTCTGTTTGCCAATCCGACATGGAAACATACGAAGATCTTAGCGGATGTCTTGCAGAGGACGGAACGATAGACATGGATAAATACACAGAAAAAAGCCGCAACACCGAGATCGTGAAAAGAAACTTCGGTACAAATCCGGATCTTGCCTTTTCGCACGTTAAAGAATACCTTGATCTTGAAAGCTACGGAGTTCATGTATATCATATCCTTCCATGGGCCAACAACAGTTCTGTTGAAGAATACAACGCCTACGTTGAAAAAATGAAGAGCCTTGGCGCAAAAAGATTTCATTCGTTTAACACAAATCATCTGGTTTCTAATCTTCCGGAGTATAACACGCTGATATCCATAAACAACGAAAATCTAAAAGTAGGTGATCTTGTCACTTATTACAGAACTCTTTCGATTGATAACACTGACATATCCTGCTTCAACCCTTGCTGGAAAGGATAAAAAAACAAAACCGAAAGCGCCCGTCACGGAGCTTTCGGTTTTATTTTTTTAAAGTATAATACAGATAAGTCCGTTAGAGCCGTCGTTTATTATCTTTTGCAAGGTATCGGCAAGCTTCATGCGCGCATCGTACGGCATATGGGCAAGCTTTGCGTTTAAGCCTTCGTTTATAAGCTCGTGCAGAGTTTTTCCGAACATATTTGATTCCCAGATCTTTTTCGGATCTTCCTCAAATTCTTTCAACAGGAATTTAACCATCTCGTCCGACTGCTTTTCGCTGCCGACAATGGGGCTGACCTCGGTCTTGATATCGGCGCGTATCATGTGTATCGACGGCGCAGATGCACGCAGACGAACACCATAACCGCCAGGTTGTTTTACTATCTCAGGCTCTTCGAGCTTCAACTCATCAATGGAGGGTGTTACAATGCCATATCCCGTTTCCTCCACCTGACGCAGAGCCGACGACAGTTTGTCGTAATCGCGCTTTACCGTCGAAAGCTCGCCCAAAATTCCCACAAGTGATTCCTTGCCGTCAATCTCGAAGCCCGTTTCTTCGCCAAGAATGTTGTAAAATAGTTGCTCGGGTACCTCCACGGCAAGCTCAAATTTTCCCGTGGCAAGGTCAATCTTTTTTATATCTGTAAAAAACCCAAAATCGTTTTCGATCTCCTGAGAAAAGGCATCCTTAGCCTCGCCGACGGTGGAAACCTTTTCTGAGCGCGCAACAATGCTTTCAAAAATGCACTTTTTCAGCTTGTGGTCATCACAAAGCTTGTCGACCCAGGCAGGCATTGTAACCTCGATCTCTCGGATGGGAAATTCAAGAAGCACAAGGGCAAGGATGTTCCTTATGTCTTCGGCATCAAGCTCAAGGCAATTTACCAACGCCACGTGGACGCCGTATTCTTCCTCCATCGAAAGAGCAAGCATTATGGCCTGTTCTGATTCGGGATGGGCGGAATTCAGAATGATAACAAAGGGTTTATTTATTGCCTGCAGCTCTTTTACCACCCGTTTTTCGGTATCGACATAGCTCTCGCGTGGAAGCTCGCCGATGGTGCCGTCAGTGGTGACAAGACAACCGATGGTCGAATGTTCGTTTATGACCTTTTGCGTGCCTATCTCGGCAGCACGTTCAAAGGGCATCTCCTCGTCCGACCACGGAGTCATGACCATACGCGGTTTTCCGTCCTCCACGTGTCCGATCGCCCCGGGGACGATATATCCCACACAATCTATCATCTTCACGCTCATCGAAGCCGCCCCGTCAACAGAAATATTCACCGCCTCGTCGGGTACAAATTTCGGCTCGGTGGTCATCACGGTTTTGCCCTGGGCGCTTTGGGGCATTTCGTCCTTTGCCCGTTCTCTTGCCGATGCGTTTTCCATGTTCGGAAGCACGACGGTCTCCATAAAACGCTTGATAAAAGTGGATTTGCCCGTTCTGACGGGTCCCACAACTCCGATATAAACGTCGCCGCCACATCTTTCGGCAATATCATTGTAAATGCCGTATTCAGCCATATAATCTTTCTCCTTTATAAAATTTACCGATATGCTTTGTACAATTCTATGGGGAAGAAAGAGAATATATGATATTTTCTTAAAAAGAAATTAAGAAAGCACTTGACAAACGAACATTTGTTTGATATAATACAGTTACGGGTATTTAAAAGAGTCGCGACAAGGAGTAAGTGATATCCGGAACTGAAAAGAATTCAAGAAAGGAAAAAATGTACGAGAACTACAACAAAACAAGAAAAAAGGTAACCGAGTATGAAAAGCTCGGTTCGCAAACAAGAGGAAGCTACACGGCTTACGATAAAGGTGAGTCAGGTTTGCTGACAACAAAAAATCAAACAAAAGCACCAACACCACCGCTTCGGAAGAATAACTATTCCGAAGATTCACTCTTTGGCTTAGGCTCGCTTGCCAAAAGCAAGCTTAATTCCGCCTTGCGGGAACTATATCCCGACAACAGATACAAAGGCTTGTTTGACGGAATAGACGATAAGGCAGTCGAAAAAAATCTGACTCTTGCCGATGATGTGATCGCAAAAAACTCCGCCAATCCATACAACAAAGCTTTGTTCCCTAAGCTTCCAAACCTAAGAGGAGGACTTGCCACCTATTATGCCGCAGCCGAAGCCGGAAAATACAAAGCGGCAGATATGGCAAGAAAACTTGCATACACAGAAGCAACCGAGCAGCCCTTGCCGGATGTCGCTAAGACAGCAAAAACACAGACAAGCAATAAAGGATATGTCAACGCAGATCTTGGATTGAACTTGCGAAGCGAACCCGGAACGAGTAAACAAATAATCGGAAAGTTAAGTAAGGGCACTGAGGTTGAGTTCACCGGAAATAAAACAGGCAAAATAGGCAATCATGAATGGGCAGAGATAAAATACGGCGACAAAACAGGTTGGGTTGCGGCAGATTATCTTAATTTGGAAAGTCCGTATGTTCTTGACGGTTCAAACATGCAAAAATCATTCGAGAAAGACAAAATTGCCACTCAAGCCACTCCTGAATCCCAAAAAGATAGTGGAGCAACACGATACATTGGCAAAAACGAAATATTTTTGTATGAATCGCCTAATATGAAGTCGAATATTATTATGGCAGGCCATTGGGGCGACGAAGTTATCTTTACGGGCGAAAAAAAGAAGGGTAACCGCTTCGAATGGGCAAAGGTGATTTATAAAGGTAAAACTGGTTGGGTTAGAGCTAATGGATTGAAAGTTGAAAAAGCAACAGCTCCCAAAATTGATGTGGTGGGATATGCAACAGAAAACAAAATACGTTTCCATGAAAATGCAACCATTAAATCTAAAATTATAGATACAGTAGCACTTGGAGATGATGTTATGTATCTTGGTGAAGAGAAAGAGGCAGATGGGTTTAAATGGACAAAGGTGAAGTATAACGGCAAAATAGGCTGGGTTAAGTCAAATTACTTCAAATCAGAATATGCACACGATTTTTTTGATGCCAATGCACCAAGAAATTTGCTTGTGAAAAAACAAGAAAATGATGTTCAAAACAGAACTTATTATCTTAATCAGAATATTCCAAATTGGATAAAGAATGACGAGCAGAAACCTGAGCAAGCCAATAATAAAAATGCCATTTCAGAATGGTACAAAAACACTAAATTAACTAATGTGAAATACACAGGGCCATATTGCTTACCTGTGCCTATTGACCGCATAAATCAAGGGTTTTATGGTTTACATTCACATGCAGGATCAAATTACGAGTCAGGCCATCTTGGCGCAATTGATTTTCAAGCCCCTCTCGGCACTTCTGTATATTCTGTTTTAGGTGGCAAAGTTGCATATACATATAAGGAAGCACCTGAAAACAAAGGCGCAGATATGCACAGAGTAACCGTGGAAACCAAAATCAACGGTGACACATACTATTTGGAATATTTACATATGGACAGCGTTGATGTAATAAAAGGACAAACGCTTCACGCGGGTACTCAATTAGGCAAATCCGGCGGTTGGGGAAATTATAATCCAAGAGCGTTTGATGTTCATCTGGATTTCAGAGTTTACAAATTTGTAGATAAAAACGATAAAAGTTTCAGCAACGACAGTAAAAAACATTTTTTTGACCCGTTGGAATTTTTTGATTTTGATGTACAATTTGAATATAATATGGCCTACCACGACTATCATTAAATGCAAAGAAGGGATTTGTTTATGAAAAAAATCATATTGGCAGTATTTGCCTTACTTGCGTGTTTGCTGTCTTTTCCCTCCTGTAAAGACGAAAGGGAAAATCCGATTGAAGAACAACAAACGGAACAACAGTCGGAAGCTACTGATACTTTTGAGGAATCGACGGAAGAAACCACGCCTATTGACGAACCTTTAACATACAAACTCGTTGAACCCTCTCGGGAGGAAAGGGACTCTTTGGAAGAAGAATTCAAGTGGATTCTCGGAACACGCAATTTCGATTACGATTCTTCCGTAGAAAACATTTATGAAGAACTTTATCATATGAGCTCATTTGATATCCGCATCGTTCCTGAATATGGAGAAAAAATCGAAAAATATATTGCTCCCCCAACAGGATTTGATGAACACACCGGTAACCCTTATTGGTATGAATTTATCATATCGGACATTCATCTTGACCACTACAAATATGATGCAAAATTTGTTGACTGGCTTATAGAAGGCGTGTGGAACGGAAAAGTCGATCACGATAATACCTACCAATACGATGATGGTTCTGTATGCTGTTATAAAGATGGATACTACTGTTCTACCGGAGTTACATTTGACAGCGGTACTGCTGACTATTCTGCAAAGGTATGGAAGATTTCCTACGGTTGGGACAACAAATATGAGGTAAGCTATTCGGTATTGCGCGATGGATTTATAGAATACGGAACTGCGGTTATGGCATTAAAAGAAGCTTCCAACGGTTTCAGATTCTGGTCTGTATACAGTATCAATTACAATAGCAAATACAGAACAGAAGCAGTTTACGGTGTCCCCAAGGAACTCTATGAGGAATATGGTGAATCAGTCATAAATGCCGAGGAAGACGATTACAGTTATATCCGCATAAACTTCGACGAAAGCCGTGAAATAAGCGGATATTGGGAAATTGATGAGGGTGTAATAATTGATTCCAACGGTAAAGTATATTCAGAAATTGAAGATGAAAGCATTATTGAAATGCAGGGAAGCCGTTACCCGGATATTCCAGAACCCGAAGGCGTTGATTACATATATGATTCGCCTTACAACAGTGATCTTTTGAAATTCAGTAAGGATGGCAAATACGGATATTTAAATACCGATGGAGAGATTGTAATAGAGGCACAGTTTGATGAAGCAAGCGATTTTTCCGAAGGTCTTGCGGCGGTATGCCGTGAAATTGATGGTTGTCTTGAATACATAAACGAAAATGGTGAAACGGTTCTGAAACTTGAGGATGCAGACGGTTATATTAATATTTTCACACTGTTTCCCGATGAACCCAATTGTGATTTTTCCGATGGATTTGCCATGATAAACGGCGGAGAGTATTACATAGATAAAGATGGAAACAGAATTGTAATTGAAAATGCCTGCGGAATGTACAACAACGGGCTTGTTATAATAAGGGATCCCGAAACAGGCCTTCAAGGCTATGCCGATATAAACGGAAATATAGTTATTCCTTGCAAATACATTTGGGCAAGAGATTTTCTGCCTTGCGGGGTGGCGTTGGTATTCACTGCGGATTACTATGAACCCGTAATCGACGCTTATCACCCGGATATGAGGTATTGCGGATATGTGAATAAAAATGGCGAAGAAATTATCCCTCTTGAATTTTACACTCCATATTATGTAGGTGCAAGTGGGCTTTATCCTATGCCTTCTGAAAAAGACGGAATTATAAGTGTTTATAAAGAGGGTTTTAATTACTTTTACAGATACGACGGAACTCTTCTCGGCAAAAAACCTCATATGATGAAAATTCCATATGGATACGAATGGTACAACATAAACCTTGCTGAATACTGGCAATGGGTAAACGACGGCAAGCCTATGGGATAATATACATATTAAACTTTGGCAAGACGATAAAACAAAAACCATTATGGGTAGCAAAATCCCAAAATCAGAAGAACACAAACAACCATGCAAACAACAAAACAGCCGGCACAAGATATGTAGGCGAAAAAACCATCAACATGCGCGCCGTTCCGAGACTCAGAGGTCATACCAAAGAAAAGATTGATTACGGACAGAGCGTAGAATATACCGGGAGCAACGAAACTCTCGACGGCATCAAGTGGGCAGAGGTGAAACAATGTTTTCAGAAAAAACAAATTGACAAAATCCCGATTCGGCGTTAAAATAACAGGGTAACAAGAATCGGAGTGATAATATGGAACTGACAAAAGACAAAGGATTTTTCAAAAATTTCTTTTCGCTGTACGTCATGATCGTTTTGCAAAACGTCATCATCCTCGGCGTCAACCTTGCCGACAACATCATGGTCGGCTCTTACAACGAAATATCCCTTTCGGGAGTATCGGCGGTAAATCAGATACAATTTGTTTTTCAGCAGATAACCATGGGTTTATCTGACGCTCTTGTGGTGAACGCCAGCCAATACTGGGGACAAAAACGCACCTTCCCCGTAAAATCGCTGGCGGCAGGCGCACTGACCGTCGGCATCGGAGTGGGAGCATTTCTTTTTATTGCCGCCACCTTTTTCCCAAGGCAGATGGTGGGCATTTTTACCCCGTCAAAGGCAATAATCGACGAGGGTGTGAAATACTTAGGAATAATCAAATATACGTATCTTGTTTTTGCCGTAACAAATCTTTTGCTTGCCCTTTTGAGAGCGGTGGAAACGGTAAGAGTTTCATTTTACATTTCCATCGTCACCTTTGTTGTCAACTGTTCGATAAACTACGTCCTTATCGACGGAAAATTCGGTGCTCCCGAAATGGGTGTGCGCGGTGCGGCAATAGGAACCCTTGCGGCACGCATTCTCGAGCTTATCATCGTTATCCTTTATCTTGCCTTCAAGGACAAAAAGCTGCACCTTAAGCTTGCGGAGCTTTTGCATCCCGAAAAGCCGTACTATACCGACTATTTCAAGCGTTTTGGATATTTTGTCACGGTTGCCGCCATGTTTGGCGTTTCCACGGCTTTGCAAACGGTAATACTCGGGCATCTTAACGATTCGGCAATTGCCGCAAACTCTGTGGCGTCCACCCTTTTCCAGGTGCTCAAGGTTGCATCGGTCGGCGCGGCATCCGCCACCGCCGTTATCATCGGCAAGACCATCGGCAAAGGCGACACCCACAAGCTGAAGGGGTATGTCAACACGCTTCAGCTTATGTTTGTGGGTATTGGACTTATAACCAGCGCTCTGCTTTTTGTTCTGCGCTTTCCCATTCTTGCGCTTTACGATCTAGAGCCTGCCACAAAAGCCATGGCAGAACAGTTTATACTCGTTCTCTGCGTCACCTGCATCGGAACGTCATATCAGATGCCTGTCAATATCGGCATTATCCGCGGCGGCGGTGATTCAAAATTCGTCTTTATCAACGATCTTATCAGCATCTGGGGTATCGTTCTTCCCACGTCATTTCTTGCGGCGTTTGTGTGGAATCTCGATCCGTACATCATCGTTTTTCTGTTAAATGCCGATCAGATCTTCAAATGCGGCGCGGCGTTTTTCAGATGCCAAAGCTACAAATGGATAAAAAAACTTACACGGTAAACACAAAAAAGCCTCGGAAAATCCGAGGCTTTTTCTTAATAGTATCTATAATAGTATCTCTTGTTCTTGCTCGATCTTACGTTGTTCAGAATACATCCGAGAATCTTAGTCCCGATGGATTCGATGGCACGTTTTACTTCCTTGGCTTTTTTTAGGCTGGTCTTGCCGCTGGAAACCACCATGGCAACTCCGTCACTTTGGGCAATACATACCGCCGCATCCGAAACAAGACCAAGAGGCGGAGTATCGATTATCACGAAATCAAAGTTTTCCTTTGCTTCGGCGACAAAATCAGTAAACACCTTGCTCGTCAGAAGCTCTGTTGGGTTGGGGGGGTAAACGCCCGAAAAGATAACGTAAAGGTTTTCGTAGTCGGTGGAATTAAGCACCTCGCCGATAGGCGCCTGACCCGAAAGAAAATGGCTGAGACCTTTGAGGTCGACCGTTGCCGTATGCTTTGTGATAAAATCCGACTGTCTCATGTCGGCATCCACAAACAAAACTTTTTTACCAACCTCGGCAAGACTTTTTGCAAGCTCAAACGAAACGGTGCTTTTCCCGTCATCGGGGTTGCAGCTTGTGACCGAGATGACCTTTGTGTCAAAGCTTGAAAAAAGGATATTTGTTCGCAGTGTTCTGTATGCTTCGTCAAGGGCGTATTCGCTCTTGCGCATATTTTTCAGTTCTATCTTGTTCATTTTTGATGTACCCTCCCTTTATTCTTTTGATTTTTTGCGGGGCACAAGAGTTCTCTTGTTGCCAAGCTGGTGGGAATAGGGCACTTTTCCGATAACCTTAAGGCTCAGACGCTTTTCCACATCCTCAACTGTGGTTATGGCGTCGTTTATCATGTGTATGAGAAGTATCACGCCGCAGGCAAGAACAAATCCCAAAAAAGCAAAGGATGCGGAAATCCTCGACACGTTGGGAGATGAAGGACGCATGGGCAGAGTGCCTTCGTTGGTTATGCGGATGTTGTCGGCCTTGATAAGCTCGTCGGTGATATATAATTTTGCCTCGTTGCAGAGAGAATTGCTGATTTTCTGCGCCATAACAGGATCGGAATCGGTTACATAGATCACAATTATCTGAGTTTCGTCGGGAGACGAAACAGAAATCTTTGACGACAAACGGGAAACCGACATATCAAGTCCGTTCTTTTCGATAACGTTGCCAAGTATCGTGTGGTTATTCTTTATGAGGTAGAGGTAGTTCTTTGTAAAATTATCGTCCATCACGATACTGGAGGAAGAATAAGCCGAGCTGTTACTGATAACAAGCAACTCTGCCTTTGAGGTATACATGGGTGTTATTCTGTTTGTGGAATACCAGAAGCCTGCAACGTAAAAAAGTATCGCCGCAATTATCGGGATCCAGATGCGCTTTAAAAGCACAAGGCATATTTCGCGAAGATTTATTTCAAAATCTCTGACATTTTCCTTTTCCATAGCTGAACCGTCCTGAAGCTTATTTTTATGTATCTTGTATATTTTAACACACACAAGACATATTGTCAATCAAAAACTTGAGTCTTATTATTTGTCATCGGGAAATACGATGCCGTTCTGGCGTCTGATCTCGTCGATAACGGCAAGAGTCTGCGCAGTGCAATCAAGATATTCTGAATTATCCCGTTTTCGGTTAACAAAATCGCAGAAAGCCGAAAGCTCGTATATCATATTGTTTTCGACGGCGCAAAAATCGATCTTTTCTTCGCCGTTCCTGCGCGAGAAAAAGCTCATTTTGTCGATCTTCGAAAGGGCGTTGCCAAAATGCACCTCGCCCTCCTCGCCGCGGATAATGCTGGGAAGCACCGCGTGGGTTATCTTGGAATAGGTGACCTCGGCGGTCATGTCGCCATATGAAAGAAGCACGTTACCCTGCCCCTCAAATCCGTTTTCAAGAATGACCGAACGCGAAATTACCGCATCGGGTGCACCAAAAAGCGAAACGCAGACGTTGAGGGGATAAACTCCGATATCCATGACGGCGGCGTTGGAAAAATCAGGGTTGAAAGCGTTCAATATCTCGCCGTTTTTAAACTTGTCATAACGCGAAGAATACTGGGAATATTCAAAATGCGCATATCTGAGCTTGCCGCATTTTTTCATCTGCTTTCTCACCACATCAAGCGCCGGATCAAAGGCAGGGCGCATGGCTTCGAGAAGCACAAGATTTTTTTCCGTAGCAAGAGAGCGCATTTTTTCAAAATCCGCAAGATTTGATGCGGCAGGCTTTTCGCAAAGCACGTGTTTGCCGTGCTCAAGCGCCGCGATCGTCTGGGGACAATGGCAAAAATTAGGGCTTGCCACGTAAACGGCGTTGATGAGATCGCTATTCAGAAATTCTTCGAAATCGCAAAAAACGTTTTCAATACCATGCTTTGTTGCAAAAGCTTCTCCCGTGTCTCGTCGGCGCGAAAAAACTGCCGAAACACAAAGTCCCGTCAGCTTTGCCGCCTGCATCAAGGTGTCGCTGATAAAATTGGTTCCGATAATTCCGAGCTTTATGCCAGAATCCTTCAAATCGATGTTGTTCGTCATTATATCTCCGTTTGGTTTTAATATGCGTGTATCACAGCGTCAATAGCAAGACTGTTGAGGTGCATCATTCTGTCAATGGCATAGGCATCCACCTTTATCATTGCATCGTACGATCCGGGCTTGGTAAGTTTGCCCGCAAACCCCACCGAAGCAATACCCTTTCCCGGGCTGATAAGTGTGGAGGAATATATGATCTCCTTGGTGTCAAGCCTTGTGATATTTACCTTTAGAAAGCAGGCGTTTTCCGACGGGTTTTCAAAACGGAAATCGGAAGTTTTTGACGAAAGTGAATAGTTGATATCGCCGCAATGGGGTATTCTTATATCTCCCACGGGGATATATTCTTTTTCACAAACCTCCTGCCCGTCCTCTTTGTCGACGTCGGATTCCGGGATATCCCCGCCTTCTTTTTCCTCTTCCCGAACGGGTTCGGGATCTTCAATGGCTTCGTCCGAAGGCTCATCGAAAACCGGTGCTGAAACAGGAAGATATGCATTTTCTTTTTTTGCAAGCGAGGAAAAAGCAAGTATCGCAGCCGTCAGCGCCGCAAGCATAAGGATAAGCGACACCTTGCGGACAAAGGATCTATTCTTTATTTTTGACAAAAAGGATGAAAGCTTATCTTTCATTCGTCACCTCCGCAAAACAGACTGGTGTTTTTATCAAAGCTCTCCTGCAAGAACGCGTGCTCTTGTATTATCTATTTCGCCAACGTAAAGCTTGTACCAGGTGATAAAGGTCATGATGTTCCACAAGGGCTTATAATTGTCGCGAACACCTGCTCTGTGGTCCTCGAGCATCTGAAGAACGACCTTTTTGTCGATAAATTCATCGGCATAAGGCGAGGTTATGATATTGCGTGCCCAGTCATAAAGCTCGTTTTTGAGCCAAAGGCGTACCGGCACGGGATATCCAAGCTTGGGACGCATGACCGTTTCTTCGTTCAAAAGATCGCGGAAAGCATGGCGGAGGATATATTTGGTTGTCCCGTGTGAAAGTTTATCGCTGCTCGTAAGCACCTTTGCCGCTTCAAAAACTTCTTTGTCAAGATAAGGCACGCGCACCTCGAGAGAATTGCCCATCGAAAGGCGGTCGCCCTTGACAAGAATGTCGCTTTTGAGCCACGTGTTGAGATCGCAATATTGCATTTTGGTCAGAACGTCCATGTCCTGCACTCTGTCGTATATGGGCTTTGTGCGGTCGGTAAAGTGAACGTTGGGGTCAAACTTCTTATAGAAAGCTTTTTTCTGCTCTTCGGTGAAAACAAAGGCGTTGCCGACAAATCTGCCCTCGATGGGATTGACGTCGCGCATAAGGGTGTTTTTGCCGGGTGTACCCTTGGGCAGGATCTTTCCGATGCCCGACACCGCCGATTTGAGGAAACCGGGCAGCGAGCAAAGATAACTTGTGGGGACAGAGTCCTTATACATCTTGTATCCGCCGAAAAGCTCGTCCGAACCTTCGCCCGAAAGAACCACCTTTACATGGCGTGCCGCCTCCTTGCAGATGAGGTAGATGGCAACAGTCGATGGGTCTGCCATGGGAGAATCAAGGTGATATATAACCTTTTCGTAGTTTTCAAGGAAATCTTCAAGCCCTGCCACAAGCTTGATATGCTCGATATCAAGATGACTGGAGATGCCCGAAGCGTTTTCGATCTCGGAATATTCCTTTACACCAAAGGCAACGGTGAATGCCTTGATGCCGGGGCAAAGTTTTGCCGCAACTGCTGTGATAACAGCCGAATCAATGCCGCTGGAAAGAAAGCTGCCGAGCGGCACGTCGCTGAGCATATGATATTCGACGCTCTTCATAACTGCATCGCGGAGCTTCTTTTCTTTTTCGTCAAAGCTGATACCCTTTTGGGGTGTAAAGCGCGCTTCGTAGTATTCGACAGGAGAAAGTGAAAGGTTTTCGTCAATCACGGCGTAGTGTCCTGCAGGTAAGATCTTTATATCAGGCGACACCGTGTCGGGTTCTGTAACGTATTGGAAGGTGAAAAAGCTCTGCAGCGCACTCTCGTCTATCGCATATTCTTTCATTTCGGGATCGAACATAAAGGCTTTGAACTCAGACGAGAAGGAAATGCCTTCCTTTCCGATACGGTAATAGAAAGGCTTGATGCCAAAGGGATCGCGGCCGAAAAACATGCTGTTTTTCTCGTTATCGCAGATAACAATGGCAAACATTCCGCGAAGCTTTTTGATAAATTCGGGGCCTTCATCGTGATAAAGGGTGAGTATTGTTTCTATCTCCGAACGGGTGGAGAAGGTGTAACCCTTTTTAGAAAGCTCCTCGCGCAGCTCGAGATAGTTGTATATTTCGCCGTTGAAGATACCGACGTACTTTCCGTCAAAGGCGGAAAAAGGCTGTGCACCTGCCTCGAGGTCAATGATGCTGAGTCGGCGGAACGCAAAGGCGTAGTTCTTTTGAAAATAAGTTTTGCAATCATCCGGTCCTCTGTGGCGAATAGACTGCGACATATTCATAACGGCGGTCTTGTCCGCCTGGGTAAGTTCGATTTTTTTATAAAGTCCTGCAAAACCACACATGTTTTTGATCTTCCTTTTTAGTTGTATAACTTGTCAATAAATAACCAATATAATTTTATCACATATTTTACCAAATGTCGCTGTATTTGCGCAAAATTAAAGAATTATTCATATTTTTTCCTGTCACTTGTGATATAATTGGTATAAATAGAAGTATCTTTGATGTTTTGGGCGAAATCTTGGTGTTTTTCTTTCACCTTTTTTCGTGACAAACATAAAAATATATTATATACAAACGGAGGGAAACGAAACATGAAAAAGTTACTTGCTATTATCGGCGGAATCGCAGCTGTCAGCGCAATCGTTGCAGGAGTTCTTCTTGTTCTCAAAAAAGTACGCATGAGCTTTACCATCGAAACAAACGACAACGACTTTGATTTTGAAGACGAGAATGATGATATTTTCGTTTCTATCGAAGACGAAGAAGCCGCTGCTGACGAAGAAAGCGAAGCTATCTGACAAATCAAAAATTACCGCCCGCGTGTTTTGCACGTCGGGCGGTTTTTTTATTTGTCCATTTTTGCCATCTGGCGCTGTGCCATAACAAGTCCGAAATATATCCCTTGTTTACGTATCAGCTCGTCGTGGGTACCGATCTCGGCAATCTCCCCCTTGTCAAGCACGATAAGCCTTGTGGCATTGCGCAGGGTGGAAAGACGGTGGGCAATGGCAAAGGTGGTGCGGTTTTGTATCAAAAGAGCAAGGGCGTCCTGAATACCTTTTTCGGTCTTTGTGTCAAGGGCGCTGGTCGCCTCGTCAAGTATCAATATCTTGGGATTTCCAAGAATGGCACGGGCAATGGCAATGCGCTGTCTTTCTCCTCCCGAAAGGGTATATCCCCTCTCGCCCACTACAGTGTTGTAACCGTCGGCAAGCTTGATGATGAATTTGTGCGCTCCCGAAAGCTTTGCGGCACGGATAACTTCGTCGCGCGGAGCGTCGGGCTTTGCGTAGGCGATATTATCGTATATCGTACCTGTGAAGAGGAAGGTTTCCTGCAAAACAACACCCGTCTGTCGGCGGAGAGATTCCTGCGAGATATCACGGATGTCCACACCATCAATGAGAATGCTTCCGGAATCCACGTCGTAAAGACGCATGATCAGGTTGATAAGAGTGCTTTTGCCTGCGCCCGAATGACCGACAATGCCGATCATCTCGCCCTTATGCGCTTCGAAAGAAATGTCATTCAACACTCTTTCGTGACGGTCATATCCAAAGCATACGTTTTTGAACTCAACCGTTCCCTGAATGTCGATGTTCTTGGCATTTTCAACATCCGCAACATCCTCTTCCTCGTCGATTATTTCAAAGATCTTTGCAATAGAAGTCGCCGTTCTCACAATCTTTCTCGGAAGTCTTGAAAAATAACGCAACGGACCGTAGATAAGCGAAATATAGCTGGTCATAAGGGTCAGATCACCAAGCGTCATCTCTTGTCCCAATATTTTGAAGCAGACAAAGTACAAAACAATGTATTCGCCAATGCCCATAAGAAAGTTGGCTCCGGGAATGATGAGATTCCAAAGGGTCTCGTTCTGCTGCTTTATTTCACAGTCTTTTTTGACGGCGGCGTCGTATTTGTCAGTCTCGGTCTTTTCCATACCAAAAACCTTGACCACGCGGATGCCCTGGAAAATATCGTGCAGTATCGAGCTTGCACGCATATCCACAAACCACTGGCGGCGATAAAGCTTGTGCATGAATTTGTTGATGATGTTGAACATCAGTATCACAAGCGGACAAGGCAACACCGCAAGAAGTGTCATAAGCGGCTGTTTTATCGCCATCACGGTGATGACTCCCACAAGAAGTATCGCCTGTTGTGCTATTTCTGCGATATCATAGGTGAGAAATTCGTTCAGCACATTGGTGTCGGAGGTGACACGGGTGATAAGGTCGCCTGCCGTATGCTCGGAGATACGTCCGATCGACATTTTCTGTATCTTGCCAAAAAGCATCGAACGAATCTTTACCACCATTTTGTTGCTGGTACCGATGAGCAACACGTTGCGCAAAATCGACAAAAGCCTTGTCACCAGCTGGGTGACGGCAAGGGCAATGACCACCACGAGCAGCGACACAAAACCGATCTGCGCTGCATTCGGCGCTTTTATGCGCTCGTCAATGAGTATCTTGTTTATCTGCGGTACAAGAATATTCAATCCGCTGACGACGAAAAAGAGTACCATGGCAAAAAGAAGACGGGGCAGATAAGGCTTTGCAAGCTTTATCATGTGCAACAAAATCTTCTTTGCGCCTCCACAATGCAGACAGGTATTTGAGCCGCGGCGATAAGCTCTGCCGCATTTGGGACAAACCTTGTTTTTTCTTTTCTCGGGGACATTCACTTCGAGCTTTTTGTTCAGATTGTAGAGAAAATCCGCTCCGTCCATCAGTTCTTCGGCATATCGGGAGGTTGCGCGGCAAAGCTCGCAAAGATTTCCGTCGGCGTTTCTGTATTCCAATGTTATCGTGCCGTAAAGTTTGGTGTACTGCACGTCGTAGAGCTCTTCTGTTTTGTAAACCTCAAGAAAAACTTCGGCATTCTTTTTTTCGGTCTTTGCCACAAGGAAATAATCCTTTGTCATGGCACAAAGACCGAATATTCTTTTATTATCGTTTGTCAGGTCAAAACGGAAATTGTATATTGGGATCTCCTCGCCGATGACCGTCATCATTTTTTCCTTGAGAGCAAGAGCTATAAGGTTTTGTTTTTTCTTTCTCTTAAATGGCATTTTTGCTCCCCCGTGTTATATATACAGCTCTATCTTGCGGAAACTCTTTCGGTCAAGCGCAGATGTGTCTTTTACCGAATAGCGGTTGCCGTCGATATCAATGAGTATTATACGGGTCTCGGAAAGTCTGATGATACTTCCAAAAGGATTGCGCACAACAAAATCACACACTCCGCTGTCTGTTTCGCACTTGAAATAAACAAATCCGAAACGGTCTTTTGCCGACATTATCTTGGTTATTTCGGGAATGTAATATTTATTGTCAAGGCTCTTGTTCAGAATTTCAACCGTTTTTTCGTCAAAATCGTTGATATTTCTGATTATTCCGATTTCAAATCCGTCCTCCTGCTGAACCGAGATTATCTCGTTTGGACGGTCAAAGGGAAAGGCACGGTGAAGGATAACTCTGCCGTAATCGCGCTTTCCGTCGTCGGTATATTTTACCTCGCACGGGGCTTTGCGGCCGTGTCCGCGATGTCCGCCGCCCATGGGAGGAGGTCCGCCGTGACCGCCAAAGCCGCCTTTGGGAGGCGCGCTTTGTCCCTTGTCGCCCTCGCCTTCGTCAAAAAGTTTTTCGGGCTTTACGTCTTTTTCGGAAATAAGAGTGAGAAAGCCACCCTCTGACATTGAAAAAGTTGAATCTTTCGGTGTCAGATATACGATGTCGGCAATGTCGGTGAACGACGTTTTTGCATCGACCGTCTGATTTTTGATCTGTTCGTCCATTTTTTGCTTTCTCCTTTCCTTATTCAATGCCTATCGTCTTAAGTGCCTGCGCCTGCAGCTTATAAAGATTGTGATAAACTCCGCGTTTGTCAAGCAGCTCTCTGTGGGTGCCGTATTCGGGCATTTTTCCGTTTTCAATAACGACTATCCTGTCGGCATCGCGCAGAGTCGAAAGTCGGTGGGCGATCATAAGGGTGGTTCTGCCCCTCGACAAAAGACCGAGAGCCTTTTGTATTCTGCGCTCTGTGCCTGTGTCCATGGCACTGGTCGCCTCGTCAAGAATGAGTATCTTGGGATTTTTAAGGATAGCTCGTGCGATCGACACACGCTGACATTCACCGCCCGAAAGCGCCTTGTGTCCGCGGCCGACTCGAGTCTCGTAGCCATCGGGATATTTGATGATAAAGCTGTGGGCATCGGCAATCTTTGCCGCCATAAAAACTTCTTCATCGGTGGCGTCGGGCTTGGCATAACGGATATTTTCCATTATCGTACCCTCGAAAAGATAAGTTTCCTGCGAGACGATGGCAACGGCTTTGTGAAGATCTTCAAAAGAAAGCTCCTTTACGTCAATGCCGTCTATGGATATCTTTCCTTCGCCCACGTCATAAAGACGGATAAGCAGGTTTACAAGGGTGCTCTTGCCTGCGCCCGTTTCGCCGACGATACCGATTGTTTCGCCGGGCTTTACCGAAAAATCGATATCGTCAAGTATTTTTCTTGTCTTGTCATATCCAAAGGAAACGTGAGAAAACTCTATTGCACCCTTTGGTTCTTTGAGAGGAACGGGAGCTTCGCTTTCCTCTACTTCGGGGATAGAATCGAGTATTTCAAAAACTCGCTGAACCGAATTCATACATTCCGCCCACCAACGCGACACTTCCGAGAAAAATCCCAAAGGCTCGTAGATCATACCCATATAACCGACAAAAGTCATAAGAGTTCCAAGCTCAAAGCCTTCGCTGCCGCTCATAACAAGCCATCCGCCATATGCCCATACAACGTAGCTTCCGATGTGCATGATGAAGCTGATTATCGGAAAAGCGCAGGAATTGACCACACCTATTCTTTTGCTGGAATCGGCAAAATCTCCGCTTTTTCTGTTGAAGCGCGCTTCTTCGTCGTCCTCTCGGGCAAAGGCTTTTACAACGCGTATACCCGAAAGAATATCGGTGATGGTGGAATTGAACGAGCGTCTTTTTGAATGATTCTTTGCATAAAGCTTGTCAAACATCAAAAGCAGAACGCGGTAAAGTCCGAGAAAAACGGGAACACACAAAAACGCGCCCAAGGTGAGCCACACGTTGATGCTGAGCATGATCCCCGTGATAACAACAAACTGCACCACGTTTATCAAAAGATACGGCAGACCGTCGCAGAAGAAATAATAGATCGAATTTGCATCCGCCGTGACCGAGGTCATAAGTCCGCCCGTCTGGCGCGATGTGAAAAATCCGTAGGACAGTTTTGATATTGCGCCAAAGACAGTTTTTTTGATATCATACGAAACCTTCGCAGAAATACGCGAGGTAACAATGCCGTTTATGGTGGAGGCAACAACACTTAAAAGCTTGGTACCGATGATAAGTAAAACTACGTACAGTATCTTGCCATAGTATTTTCCGCCCACGTCAAGCACGTCGTCGTACAGCACCGAACCTTTTATGTACGGCAAAAGCGCCGCAAGGGCGGTGGTTGCCACCAGCGATACCAAAGATATCAGCATATAAAACTTGTATTTCAGGAAAAATACAGACAGGCGCTTAATCAGCTTTGCCTTGTCCATACATTTTGGGCAGATCTTGCGTTTGGGGTCGGTGTATCTGTTTCCGCACTTGGGGCAGCAAAGCTCTTCGTCATCGTATTTTATCTCGTCAGCAGAAATGCTGCCATTTTCGCAAAGCTTTTTGATGTTATCAAGAAAAACAAACATCTTGTTTTTGGTGCTCATCGAAAAGCGGACAATTCCTGTCCTTTCACCGTCAAAAACCGCAGAAAGAAGCCCTGACGAAATGTTCATGTCACAGGAAAAATCCGCAAGCTTTGAAATCTCGAATTCGTTATATGAGTACTCGCAAAATTCGGTGTCTGTGTGAAGAGTGCCGAAAAACTTTCGCGAGCTGATTATGTTCCGCTTGCCCGAAAGAACGGCGAGAGTATCGCTTGTTGCGGCGCAATATACGTCGGTGTAATGAAAATCAAGGTCAAGGTCGGCTTTGACAAAAAACAGCACGTCCTTCTCGAAAAGACCTTTTTCTTCAAAAACCGCCGCCACGTCGCGGGGCAGGATCTTCTTGTCTTCCATTTTTCCTCCTGTGTCTATATACTTATCTATTTTATATAATAACGCAAAACGGTGGTGATGTCAATATTTTTAATCAACAAGGTGTTTTTTTGAAAACTCTGACTTTTTCAAACAAGTTTTGTTAGGAAATGCGCTTATATTATATCACACCATTTCAATTTACGCAAGTGCGTATACGCAGAAACGTAAAAAAATTTACAATATTTTTAGAGCTTAACACAAAAATCACTAATCGAAGAAAGGACTTCTGCATATCATGGATGTGAAAGACACTGTAGTAAAAAGATTCAACGAGTTGTGCGCACAAAAAAACATCAGCATAAACGAGCTTGCAAATCTGTCCGGAGTCACCCCTTCCACGGCATACAGCATGATGGACAAATCGCGTCGTGACGTGTCTATCAGAACCATCAAAAAATTTTGCGACGGGCTGGAAATTACTCTCGGTGAGTTTTTCTCGACAGAGTATTTCGACAGTCTCGAACAAGAGATCATATAAAACTGTAACAAAAAAGGCGACCGCACGGTCGCCTTGATTTTTATGTAAATTACGGTTTGTAGATGCCCGACCAACCTACGTTGTCGTTGTCGTCGCTGATGGTGGGGCCGTCATCTTCGTCGCCTGTGCCTTCGTTGGGTCTGTAGGCTGTGTCGCTGTTGCTCTGTTCGCCAAAAATAATAGTCTTGTCATCGTCCTTCTTGTCGTCTTTCTTGTCGTCTTCCTTCTTTTCATCTTCGGGCTTCTGTTCGGGAACATCGGGGGTTTCTTCAACATCCTTGCGGTTGTCAATTATGTTGGCGATCTTTGCGCCTTCTTCGATGGTGATGTTCTTGCAATCTTCGCAGATAACGAGGTTGCCCTTGATATTCGCATCCTTTGCGATCTTGACGTCGGAAGCTCTGACGATAACGCTGCCCTCGATGGTGCCTGTGAGAGTTGTGGATTCATCAACGTAGAACTTGATCATATTGAACATGATCTGTGCAAACTCGGCTCTTGTGATGTTGTTCTTGGGGTTGAGTCTGCCGTCCGAGCCGTTAACATAGCCGTTGGCAACAAGAGCTGCGGTGTAACCCTTTGCCCAGGAAGAAACGTCAGCACCGTCAGCAAACTTGTCAAGCACCGAAAGATCTCCGTCAGAAAGCTTGAACGCACGGGCAAGAACTGTGAAAACCTGCTCGCGGGTGATGTTGTTGTCGGGAGTAAGAAGACCCGAACCGTCACCTGTGAAAACACCCATAGCAACTGCCTTCTGCATGTATTCGAAATACCACTTGCTTGCGGGAACGTCGGTGAAGCCTGCAAGATCATCCTTGGAGGATGCAGCAAAAGCACGGACGATTATTGTTGCCATCTGTGCTCTTGTGAGATTGTCCTTGGGAAGGATAAGTCCGTCCGAACCGGTGAGAAGACCGTTTTCAACCGCTGCGGTAAGGGCAGGGGTCGACCAGTCGTTGGGCATATCCGAAAATTCGTCAACTGTTGCGGCAGAAGCCGAGAATACAGCGGAAACAGCAAGAAGTCCGCCGAGAACGATAGAAAGAATCTTTTTCATATCTGTTTTCCTTTCGTTTGATAAAAATACCGATAGATTTAAGTACCTGCCGCATATACTTTACCAAAAAACACGTTTTTCGGGCGCAATAAGCGGCGTCTGTATTTTGGTGTACAAAATCCGATACTTAAATATTATAACATCTAACTTTTCAAATGTACAGATATTTTTGTATTTATTTACGATTTTTTTAATAATTTTGTTTCCGTAATAGCAATATTTTTCCTTTGAAACAGCAAAAATGCGATTTTTTCATTTTTCTCGAATAGAATCACAAAATCTGCCAATACTGTTTTTGAAATCGAAAGGAGGATTTTCACAATGACAACAAAAGAATTGCTTTATGTAGAAGACGCGCTGGGTCATGCACAGTTTTTCATGACAAAGTGCAACGAAACCGTAAACCAGATCAAAGACCCAGATCTGAAGCTTTGCGTACAGCAGGTGTGCGACAAAAACAAGCAGATTTTTCAGAGCCTTTACGGGCTTCTCTGACAGGAGGTAAGAAACGATGGATGACAAGAGTCTTATGGAAAATATCCTTTTGCTCGAAAAGGGCGTGTGCGACCTTTTTCTTCACGGGACAATAGAATCGCCCACCGCAAACGTCCACACGGCATTTTCAAACGCACTCAACGATTCGCTTTGTCTTCAGGATAAGGTTTATGACAAGATGGCAGAAAAGGGCTGGTATCCCACCGAACCTGCCGAACAGCAGAAGGTCAATATGGTAAAGCAAAAGTTCAGCGCTCAGGGCTGAATATGACAAAGAAGCTCCGACCGTGTTTGCGGCGGAGCTTTTTTTCACAAATACGGGGCATATACAAAATATTAAGAGCATTGCTTTTTAAAAGCCCTTGACATTTTTCTTCTTTTATGATATTATATACGTGCTAAAATTTGAAAATCAAATATGTCTTATCAAGAGCGGCTGAGGGACAGGACCATTGAAGCCCGGCAACCTGTAAGATTTATAAGGTGCTACTTCCTGCGGATTTTTCCGAAAGATAAGAAATTATCTTCCCGTATGTCTGCCCTTTGATAACAAGGGGCTTTTTTGTTCCCTTGCGACAGGAAAGGAAATATATATGAAAAAGGTACTTTTTACCTCTGAATCGGTAACAGAAGGACATCCCGACAAAATGTGCGACCTTATCTCCGATTCTATTCTCGATGCAATTCTCGAACAGGATCCCATGGCACGCGTTGCCTGCGAAACCTCGACCACCACAGGCCTTGTGCTCGTTATGGGCGAGATCACCACAGAAGGCTACGTCGATTTTCAGACAGTTGTGCGCAATACAGTAAACGAGATCGGATACGACAGAGCAAAGTTTGGCTTTGACTGCCAGACCTGCGCTGTTATCAGCTCTATCCATGAGCAGTCGCCCGACATCGCCCTTGGCGTTGACAAATCGCTTGAAGCAAAGAACGGCGACACAGACAAGTATGATACCGGCGCCGGCGACCAGGGCATGGTTTTCGGCTATGCCTGCGATGAAACCCCCGAGCTTATGCCCCTGCCCATCTCTCTTGCCCACACCATGGCAAGAAAGCTGACAGAGGTCAGAAAGAACGGAACTCTTGACTATCTCCGCCCCGACGGAAAGACACAGGTCACCGTTGAATACCACGACGATGTGCCCGTAAGAGTGGATGCCATCGTCGTTTCGTCCCAGCACGCTCCCGAAGTTGATCTTGCCACCATCCGCAAGGATATCGTCGAGCACGTTATCAAGCCCTGCGTCCCCGCAGAGCTGCTTGACGAAAAAACAAAGATCTTTGTCAACCCCACAGGACGCTTTGTTGTGGGCGGTCCCCAGGGCGACTCCGGACTTACCGGCAGAAAGATCATTGTCGACACCTACGGCGGATATGCCCGTCACGGCGGCGGAGCTTTCTCGGGCAAGGACCCCACAAAGGTCGACAGAAGCGCGGCATATGCGGCACGTTATGTGGCAAAGAACGTTGTTGCGGCAGGCCTTGCAAAAAAATGCGAGGTTCAGATCGCATATGCCATCGGCGTTGCAAAGCCCGTATCCGTCATGATCGATACCTTCGGCACAGGTACCGTGAGCAACGAGGTCATCGAAAATGCAGTTTCCAAGGTTTTCGATCTTCGTCCTGCCGCCATCATCGAAATGCTCGATCTTCGCCGTCCCATCTACAAGCAGCTGGCGGCATACGGCCACTTTGGCAGAGAAGACCTTGACGTTGTCTGGGAAAAGAAGGACAAGGTTGACGCTCTTCTTGAAGCAGTTAAGGCTCAGGGCTGATATTTGCCCGATATATCAAGCAAATTGTCACAAGTTGTACAGTTTGGCAAAGATATATTTGTACATTTGGTAAAAAATATCGTTTTTCCGCAGCAAAGTGGTGACAAAATGTACAAATTCCGCTGTTTTTAGCGCGTTTAAGTTCTAAAAAATCGAAAAAGTGCGTTTTTTTGTGCAACATTGCCAAATAACGCTATGAAATTTTGGGGATTTAAGCTCTTTATTTTCTCGCTGTTTTTTGGTATGATATATATATTG
This sequence comes from Oscillospiraceae bacterium, assembly GCA_015063785.1. Lineage (GTDB taxonomy): Bacteria > Bacillota > Clostridia > Oscillospirales > CAG-382 > UMGS1052. The sequence continues at coordinate 26,313 of SVTM01000011.1, read as the reverse complement.
AAAAATGCGTACATGGGCAACTTGTGCCCTTAAACGGTAAATTTTACAGGAGGATATTCTAAATGGCTAGCGTATCATTAAAGCATATCTACAAGAGATACCCCGGCGGCGTTGCTGCCGTATCCGACTTCTGTCTCGAAATCAAGGACAAGGAATTTATCATCCTCGTTGGTCCTTCCGGTTGTGGTAAGTCCACCACTCTCCGTATGATCTCGGGTCTTGAAGAAATCACAGAAGGCGAACTCTACATCGGCGAAAGACTCGTAAACGACGTAGCTCCTAAGGACAGAGACATCTCCATGGTGTTCCAGAACTACGCTCTTTATCCTCATATGACCGTGTTTGAAAACATGGCATTCGGTCTTAAGCTCCGCAAGACTCCCAAGGAAGAAATCAAGAGAAGAGTTGAAGAAGCGGCTCGTATCCTTGACATCAAGCATCTCCTTGACAGAAAGCCCAAGGCTCTGTCCGGTGGTCAGCGTCAGAGAGTTGCTCTCGGTCGTGCTATCGTCCGTGAGCCTAAGGTATTCCTTCTCGACGAACCTCTTTCCAACCTCGATGCTAAGCTCCGTGCTTCCATGAGAACCGAGCTTACAAAGCTTCACAAGAGACTCGGCACAACCTTCATCTACGTTACCCATGACCAGGTCGAGGCTATGACCATGGCTTCCCGTATCGTTGTTATGAAGGACGGTATCATCCAGCAGGTTGATTCTCCTCAAAAGCTTTACGACGAGCCTGTTAACCTCTTCGTTGCAGGATTTATCGGCACACCTCAGATGAACTTCATCAACGCCAGCATCCAGAAGAAGGGCGACAGCCTTTACGCTTGCTTCGGCATCTACGAATTCAAGCTTCCCGCAGAAAAGGCAAGCAACCCCGAACTTCAGGGCTATATCGGCAAGGAAGTTATCCTCGGTATCCGTCCCGAAAACATCCACGACGAACCTATGTACCTCTCTTCCCTCAACGAGTGGGTTGCAGAAGCTGCAGTTGACGTTACAGAACTTATGGGTGCAAACATCCACCTCTATCTCAAGATAGAAGAAGCTGCTAACCTCATCGCCACAGTATCCTCCCGTTCGCAGGCTAAGTCCGGCGACACCATCAAGATCGCTCTCGACATCGCGAGAATGCACATCTTTGATAAGGATACAGAAAAGTGCATCGTTCACTAATCTTTACAAAATTAACCCCGTTGTGTTAACAACGGGGTTGTTTTTTTGCCCTGCCGCTTTGTTGCGGCTTTTTTTATATACCTTCTCCGCGGTTTTCCATAATCGACTCTGTGGTAATCGGCGAAACGAAATAGTAGGCTTTTTCGGCATGATACAAATCCACAAGTCTTGAATAAATCGCATCCGTTTCGGAATTCGGAACGCCATCGTTCTTCACAAGCGCAAGATCTCCCATAACACGCGCAAAAATCAGCTGATATCGCGGATTTTTCACAACCTCCGCAGGAAGCTTTTTGTGCAAGCGGAGAAGCTTTTCGGAAAGCTCCTTCACGAAATCGTGGTTTTCAATCTTGTAGCTATACAGCTTGTACGGCTTTTTCGACGGGAAATCACAGCGTTCGTTGTCAAGAAAAGTGGCACGATTCAGCGTTTTTTCAAGTCCGAAAATGATTTCGGCAAGCTGTTCCGAATATTCTGCCCCAAAGTGATAATTGCAATATTCAAGCACTGTTTGTTTCGGATCGATCGTATGATCTCTCATCAGTTCAAGCGAAACAGCCTTGTTTATATCCTCAAATATCCCCTCCGAATACAAAGCCCCTCCTTTACAAAAGCGAAAAGTTCTTTTGAATTGCGCGGAAAGCTCTGTAGGAAAAGGATTTGCACCAAACCCTCCCCAGGGAGTGGCATTTCGCATACTTATTTCAGGAAAAGAGACAACCGGTTTCCCCGATAGCTTATCAAGATCATACGGTGTGCTTTCGGAATCAATATCAACCATCAGTCTGTCTATCCACTCGCCGTCTTCTCGTACAAGAGGAACAAAACTGCTCCACTCCTTGCCCTTTCCCGTAAAATGGTTAAACCGCCAGCAAGAAAATATGATTTCCATATGGGGATAATATTCCTTTGCAATCTTCGCCTGCTTTTTTGCAAGCTTATAAAAACCATTGCTTCCCCACGGATAGCAATTGTTGCAGGTACAACCGCCCTGGTCATAAGGCCAAAACATAATATAGTCAAGCCCCACAGACAAAAAACATTTCATCAGCTCGTAAAACGACGAAAGCAACAAATTTTCGCCCAAGATATTTGACGGGCACAACTCGGTATAATAAAAACCGCACAGTTTTTGCTCATATTTCCCGCTTTCGGTGGAATTTTCCGCAAGAGCATGCGTGGGTGCTTTTGAATAATACTCGTTGGCAAGGCGAGTCAAAGAGGTTTTCATACCGAGACTTTTGGCTTTTTTGAAAAGGCATTTCATCTTTTCAATCATCTCCACCGCCTCGGGCTGAAAAGCAGACTCGAAGTGGTGCATATCAAACCAAAGGCAAAGTGCGTTCTGTCCCCACAAAGCAAGACTTTCGATATATTCGCATATTTCTTCGGTGGGTGCAGAGTGATAATAGTTGTAAAAATGGTTTGCAAAGTAAACAGCTCTGAAGTCGCTTTCAAAAGTTATGTCAACATCGCTGATTTTCCCGTCACAGTGACGCACAAGATATCCCGCGGCCGCATTAAATCCCACCGCCGTATTTGCAAACACCTTTATTTCATCTTTTTCTGTTCGTATGCGGTAATTATCTTTTTCGCATTTTGTGTCTTCATAAAAATTCACCGTCATACTTATGACGGAATCCGACTTTTTAGAGTATTTATTCAACAAATATTCGGCAGCGTGCGCTTTTTCGGTATGCGCTTTGGCAAAAAGATTCATATCAAAAACCTCTTTTTAATTTATAGTGCTATTATAGCATAAAAAAATTCCTCTTGTCAATCAGACATCACCGTGTTTTTTGAAACGGCACGCAGAACTTAAAAAACTTGCCGGTTGCAAAGAAGAATGCTTAACCAAAACTTTCAAGTCCGGCGACACCATCAAGATCGATCTCGACATCGCGAGAATGTATATCTTTGATAAGGATACAGAAAAGTGCATCGTTCACTAATCTAAGCCTTTACTTATTCAAAGACCGCTGTTTTAAAAAACGGCGGTCTTTTTTGTTTTGTGTTGACTTTTTAGAAATAGTAATGTATACTATATATGCTACACAAAACTGAATATAAGTGATTTAATAACCTTTTATAGGGGATATTATACCTTTTTTTGCAAACACTATCATTGAATTTGATAAAAACGCAAATTCCATCTGATGGTGTTTCTTGGGGTTATTATCCCACTTATCAGGTTTTGTGTAGCGACAATCGGAGTTTGCGCTTTTTGTGCGTCAGCTTCGGTTGGCGCATTTTTTATTTTTAAGGAGGTTTCACTATGAGAAGTGGAGCAAAAAAGCACATCACAGCCGCAATTGCGTTTATTCTTGTTGGTATAACGCTGGTTTGCGGCACAGCAATCGCCACAGGCGCACGCAGAACAGAAACGATAGATGTTACATACGACAACATCAAGATCGTTGTCGACGGTCTTACCATCGATCCTAAGGATGCCAACGGAAACAAAGTTGAGCCTTTCATCTACAACGGTACAACCTACCTTCCCGTCAGAGCCGTCGGTGAAGCTTTTGGCAAGCAGGTTTCGTGGGACGGAGTGGAAAAAATCGTATACCTTGGTCCGAAGCCAGGCGAAGTGCAGAACTGGTTTATTCAGTGCAAGCCGTATCAATATTTCGGTGGCGAAGAATTCAAGCTTGAAAACAACAAAACATTCACCATGTCAGGTAAAAAATACACGAATGGTTTTATTTTGACAGGAGACGATGGTTCTGCTCTCTTCAATCTTGACGGCAGATACAACAGCGTAACATTTACTCATGGCCATGTTGATAATAGAGGTTATACTACCCGTACTATGAATATATATCTTGACGGGAACATTGTTTACACTCAAGAAGTAAAATTTGACGATATAGCAAAACAAATCACACTTCCTCTCAATGGAGCTCTTCAAATGAAGATAGAGGTGATAGGTGGATATTCTGCAGATCCTTTCAGATGGGGCTTCGCAGACGGACACTTTGAATAAGATGCAAAAAGAAACCGCGGCAAAACCGCGGTTTCTTTGACGTAATTGATTGTTTCGGAACTTATGCCCAGAACATTCCGTTGGGCTTGGGCTCGCTGATGATAACCGAGCGGAGGAACGAAACTGCCTTTTCAAGGCCTTCGTTGATAGTCATGTAGCTATCCTCGTGTTCAATGCTCATTACGTGGTTGTAGCCAACGAGCTGGAGCATGGAAACCATTTCCTTCCACATCGAGTAGTCGTTGCCGTAGCCGAGGCTGCGGAATACCCACGAACGGTTAAGCTCGTCACCGTAGTGCTTGCAATCAAGCACACCGTTGACGGCTGTGTTGTACTTGTCGATCTTGGTATCCTTTGCGTGGAAATGGAAGATCGCGCCCTTTGTGCCGAGCTCCTTGATGGCAGCTGTGGGGTCGATGCCCTGCCAGATAAGGTGGGAGGGGTCGAAGTTTGCGCCGAGGCAATCGCCGACAGCGGCTCTGATCTTAAGCATGGTTTCGGGGTTGTAAACGCAGAAGCCGGGGTGCATTTCGAAGGCGATCTTATTTATGCCGTAGCTCTTTGCGATCTCGGATGTCTTCTGCCAGTAAGGAATGAGAACGTCGTTCCACTGATAGTCGAGAACCTTAAGAAAATCTTCGGGCCAGGGGCAAGTTACCCAGTTGGGCATCTTGTCCTCGGGGCTTCCGCCGGGGCAACCCGAGAAGGTGATTACGGTTTCAACACCGAGCTCGTTTGCGAGCTTACAGGTTGTTTCAAATTTTTCGTGAGAAAGCTTTGCAAAATCCTTATCGGGGGAAACTGCGTTTCCGTGAACCGAAAGAGCAGAGATCTCAATGTTGTATTTGGGGAAAAGCTTTTTGTATTCTGCAAGCTTTGCCTTGTCGGCAAGAAGCTCTTCGGGCTTTGTGTGTGCATCGTTTGTGTAGCCGCCTGTGCCAAGCTCAACTGCTTCTACTCCGAGACCGGAAAGATAAGAGAGCATTTCTTCAACAGGCTTTGATGCCAAAGATGCGGAAAGTACGCCAAGTTTCATATCGTTTTATCCTTTCAAAACAAATTAGTCTTCAAAATAGTAGGGCTTGCCTGTCTTTGCGGAGGTGTAGATACCTTCGAGGATTCTTGTTACACAGTAAGCCTGTTCGGGAAGAACGAAGGGTTCGGTGTCGTTGATGATGCTGTTGATCCAACGATATGCTTCCATGTCACCTGCTGTGGGAGCGCCGCTGCCTTCGTAAAGCGGAATGCCTCTTACGTTGAGGTCGGGCTTTGTAACATACTGCTTGCCGTGCATAACTCCGTTGATGCGAACGCCGTCGAGCATATCTGCGCCTGCCTTGGTACCTGCGAGAGTTGTGATTGCTTCGCGAGTGTCAAGAAGGTTGATTGCCCAGGACGATTCGAGGTTGATAACAGCACCGTTTTCCATAACGATAAAACCAAATGCGCTGTCTTCTGTTGTGAACTTTTCAGAATTCCAGTCGCCGCCGGGGTTTCCGGTGTTTTTCTGATCGTTGAGCTTGTGGAAGGTCTGACCTACGCAGTACTTGGGCTTGTAGTTGTTCATGCACCAGAGAGTGAGGTCAAGAGCATGGGTTCCGATGTCGATAAGGGGACCGCCACCCTGCTTTTCTTCTTCAATAAATACGCCCCATGTGGGAACGCCGCGGCGTCTGAGCGCTGTTGCTCTTGCGTAGTAGATATCGCCGAGCTCGCCGTTGTCGCACATTTCCTTAACAAGCATTGCGTCGTTGCGCTGTCTGTTCTGATAGCCGATGGTGAGCTTCTTGCCTGTTCTCTTTGCGGCGTCGAGCATCTTCTTTGCTTCAACAGAGTTGATTGCCATTGGCTTTTCGCACATTACGTGCTTGCCTGCTTCAAGAGCATCAACTGTGATGTAGCTGTGGTCGATGTTGGGAGTGAGCACGTGAACAACGTCGATAGACTTGTCAGCGAGGAGTTCTTTGTAGTCTGTATATACCTTCGCATCGGGTGTGCCGAATTTCTTTGCGGCAGCTTCTGCTCTTTCAACAACAAGATCGCAGAAAGCAACCATTTCACACTGGGGAACCTTTGCAAGTGCAGGCATATGCTTTGCGTTCGCAATACCGCCGCAACCTATAATACCAATCTTCAATTTTTCCATAATTTGAGTACCTCCGTACATATTTTTTATGTGAGCATACCACGATTGCCGATATACTCCGTTACTTTAATTATATAGTTTGCATCGTCTGTTGTCAAGCTTTTTTAAGCATAAACCGCTTATACACGACAGCTTTTTGCAAAACCGATTGACTTTTTCTCTGCAAGATGCTATACTCTTAATTAAGAACTCCAAAAGCGAGGTATAATAAATGAAAAGACTGATATCTTTTGTTTTTGCCCTTTTGATACTCGTTCCGTCTCTTGCGTTTGCAGGTGTTTCTGCGCAGAGTACTGTAACCGTATTTGTGGATGGCACAATGGTGGAATTTGACGTTGCACCCCAGATCATAAACGACAGAACCATGGTGCCCATGCGTGCGATCTTCGAACAGATCGGAGCCGAGGTCACCTGGGACGACAGCACCAAAACCGCCATTTCGAAAAAAGGCGACATCACCGTGAAAATTTCCATCGGCGAATACAAGCTGAACAAAAACGGAGTGGATATTGCCATCGACGTGCCTGCACAGATCGTCGATTCAAGAACTCTTGTGCCTGTCAGAGCCATTTCCGAAAGCTTTGACTGTGAAGTTTTCTGGGATGATGCCACAAGAAGCGTGCGTGTTGTGACGCTTAAACTATCTGCCCCCGTTCTTACCGAAAACGACAATACCGTCGTATGCACCATCGGGGACGCAAAGATCTCGAAGGCAACCTACAATCTCTATGCCGCAATGACCGCTCTTTCGGACGAAAACGCTGTTATAGAGGTTATAAAAACCTACGAGGCTATGTATAAATACCACAACGAAAAGGGTGTTCCCCTGGCAGGCGTTCTTTCCGATGTTATCAACACCCAGATCTACAAGCTGGTAAACGGCGGTGCATACGCTCAGCTTATCGCCCAGTACAACACCACAGACGCCGCCCTTCGCGACTATCTTGAAAAATCCTATTTCATCACCTACGCGCAGGCGTTTGAACCCGTCGGTCAGTACACCGATGCGCAAATCGCGGCGTATGCAAGAGAAAACTATGTGCGTACAAAGCACATTCTTGTAAAGGACAAAGCGCAGGCAGAAAAAATTCTTGCCGAACTTAAAAACGGCGCTTCGTTTGAAGAAATGACAAAAGAACACAGCATCGACAGCATGGACGTTGAAACAGGTTATGTTTTCGGCAAGGGCAGAATGGTAAAATCGTTTGAAGAAACATCCTTTGCGCTCGCAGAAGGCGAGATATCCGAGCTTGTTGTGTCGGAATACGGCTATCACATCATCAAGAAATACCCCATGTCGGAAATAACCGATGAATACATTGTCAAAACCTTTGGCGAAGATATCCGCGCCGAGCTTGACAACCTGGCATATCAAACAAACGTAAAGGCGGTTATGGAACAGTTGACCGTCAGTAAATAAGAATTTATCGGACTGTACCGGGCTGTTTTCACAGTCCGGTTCTTTTTGCAAAAATTCGAAAATTTTTCGTAACGCAATCGGTTGACAAGTATATTCTTATATGCTACAATGCAGAAAACGGAGGAAATGCTTATGAAAAATATAACAATTGACCTTTCAAAAGATATGGGCAAAATCAAGCCCATGCACGCCGTAAACAATGGCCCTGTTTGTTCAAGATCTGATATGACCAGCGGTAATTTTGCCGCATACAAAGCGGCACTTTTTCCTTATGCAAGAAACCACGATGCTTCTATCAACTATGGTTACGGAGGAAGTCACGTTGTTGACGTAAATTGCATTTTCTCAAATTTTGATGCCGACGAAAACGATCCCGCAGCCTACGACTTTTTCCTCACAGACTTACTTGTGAAGAATACATACGATGCAGGCACAAAGGTTTTCTATCGCCTCGGCGCATCTATTGAGCATTGGCAGAAAAAATACAACACCTTTCCCCCAAAGGATTTTGCAAAGTGGGCGCGCATCTGCGAGCATATCATCATGCACTACACCGAAGGCTGGGCAGACGGTCACCACTATGATATGGAATACTGGGAGATCTGGAACGAGCCTGACGGAAGACTTGATGACGATCCCCACAAGCCTTGCTGGGGTGGAACAAAGGCACAGTTCTTTGAATTTTTCACCATTTCGGCAAAATATCTGAAATCCCGCTTCCCGCATCTCAAGATCGGCGGACCTGCCATGGCATTCAGATATTACGACTGGCTCGACGAGTTTCTTGATCATATATCCTCCAACAACGTTCCCCTCGATTTCTACTCCTGGCACGTATACAACACCTACCCCGAGATCACCGAAGAGCTTGCACAAATGATACGCGCAAAGCTTGACAAGGCGGGATATGTAAACGCCGAGAGCATCATCGACGAGTGGAATTATGTCCATGACTGGGGAGACGGTTGGAATGAGACCATCAATCGTATCAACAATATGCACGGAGCGGCATATGTGGCATCTGTCATGACGGTCAGTCAGTATCAGCCGATCGACATGCTGATGTATTACGATGCAAGGCCCACAACCATGAACGGCCTTTTCAACCTTTACGGCTACAAGATACAGAAGAGCTATTACGACTTTATCTATTTCGCAAAGCTTTATGAGCTGGGAACCTGTGTCGATTGCACCCGTGATGACAGCGTTTATGCTGTTGCCGCAAAGGATGGCAACGGAAAATTCGGAGCCATGATCACCTGCTACAAGAACGAGGCAGAGTTTACCGATACTCTTACTGTTGAGATCAAAGATGCAACAACAAAAAATGTCAGAGTATACAGACTCGATGACGAAAACGATGCGGCAGACGCGGGAACATTTGAACTTGTCGACGGAAAGTTTGAAATTTCCATCAAAAATTACACCATTCTTTACGTTGAATCGGTCTGATCCTGATATATCAAAAAATCCACCCCAGCCCGGTTCTTTTTTGCAAAAAATACGAAAATTTTTCGTAACATAATCTGTTGACAAAGGCTTTTTTTGTATGCTACAATTCAAAAAACGGAGGTAATACTTATGAAAAACATAACAATTGACCTTTCAAAAGATATGGGCAAAATCAAGCCCATGCACGCCGTAAACAACGGCCCCATAAGAGCACGCGACGATCAGACAAGCGGTAATTTTGCCGCATACAAAGCGGCACGTTTTCCTTATGCAAGAAACCACGATGCTTCTATCGACTATGATTACGGAGGAAGTCACGTTGTTGACGTAAATTGCATTTTCACAAATTTTGATGCCGATGAAAACGATCCCGCAGCCTACGACTTTTTCCTCACAGACTTACTTGTAAAGAATACATACGATGCAGGCACAAAGGTTTTCTATCGCCTTGGCTCATCTATTGAGCATTGGCAGAAAAAATACAACACCCTTCCCCCAAAGGATTTTGCAAAGTGGGCGCGCATCTGCGAGCATATCATCATGCACTACACCGAAGGCTGGGCAGACGGTCACCACTATGACATGGAATACTGGGAGATCTGGAACGAGGCTGACGGAAAACTTGACGATGATCCCCACAAGCCGACATGGGGCGGAACAAAGGTACAGTTCTTTGAATTTTTCACCATTGCGGCAAAATATCTGAAATCCCGCTTCCCGCATCTCAAGATAGGCGGACCTGCCATGGCGTTCAGATACTATGACTGGCTCGACGAGTTTCTTGATCATATATCCTCCAACAACGTTCCCCTTGATTTCTACTCCTGGCACGTATACAACACCTACCCCGAGATCACTGAAGAGCTTGCACAGATGATAAGAGCAAAGCTTGACAAGGCGGGATATGTGAACGCCGAAAGCATCATCGACGAATGTAACTACGTTCATGATTGGGGAGACGGTTGGGAAGAAACTATCAACCGAATCAACAATATGCATGGTGCGGCATATGTAGCATCTGTCATGACGGTCAGCCAGTATCAGCCGATCGACATGCTGATGTATTACGATGCAAGACCAACAACCATGAACGGACTTTTCAATCTTTACGGTTACAAGATACAGAAGAGCTATTACGACTTTATCTATTTTGCAAAGCTTTATGAGCTTGGAACCTGTGTCGACTGCACCCGTGATGACAGCGTTTATGCTGTTGCCGCAAAGGATGGCAACGGAAAATTCGGAGCCATGATCACCTGCTACAAGAACGAGGCAGAGTTTACCGATACTCTTACTGTTGAGATCAAAGATGCAACAACAAAAAATGTCAGAGTATACAGACTCGATGACGAAAACGATGCAGCAGATATGGGAACCTTTGAACTTGTCGACGGTAAATTTGAAATTCCCGTCAAAAATTACACCGTTCTTTACGTTGAAGCGGTTTAATATCACTCAACCAAACAATCCATTCTGTTTTATCCAAAACAAATACAGAAAAGAAAGAGGCATATCATGGAAAAAGTTTGGCTTGACACAGATATAGGAACCGATTCAGACGACGCCGTTGCCCTTGCATATCTTTTGTGCCGCAAGGAATGCGATATAATGGGCATTTCTACCGTCACCGCAGACACGGTTGCACGCGCACGCATTGCCAACGCTTTTTGTAAGGCGTTCGGCAGAGATATTCCGATCTATGCCGGCAAGCGCACGGGCATATGCGACGAGCGCGAATCGATGGGACTTACCTTCATACACCGCGCAGTATCCGAAAAGTATCGCTGTATATATCCCGAAAATCTGAATGTTGAAAAAACACCTTCCGGCGACGAACTGCCCATAGTTCCTGCGGCAATTGAAGCAATGCGCGATTGCATTGTGAACAATCCGGGAGAAATTGTTCTTCTTGCCATAGGTCCGTTTTCAAATGTCGGAATGCTTTTCGCCGCATATCCCGAAACCGCACCTCTTTTGAAAAAGCTTGTTATGATGGGCGGAAGCTTTTTTGGAAACGAAAGATGCACGTGGGATATTGAAAGAGAATGCAACATGATGATCGATGCCGAAAGCTCGCATATCATTTTTAATAGCGGCGTGAAGGATGCATACATAGTGGGTGTTGACGTCACCTGGGACTATCGTCTTCCGAGCGAAAAGCTGTATGAGCTTGTGCCAAAGAACGAACAGTTCAGAGTTTTGCGTGATATTTTGCAGCCTCGTCTTGAAATTCCAAACGTTGATCCCGTTTGGTTCCACGATCCTATGGCAGCGGTGCTTTTGTTTGATCCCGAAAATTTTGAGCTTGCTACGGGAAAAATCCTGCTTGACATGACCCCCGATATGAGAGGAAAAACCACCTTTGTTCCCGATGACAACGGAATATGGAAGGTTGTAAAGTCATATAAGGGCGGCGAGGACGCATTTTTCGGACACTTTTTCAGTGTGACAAGATAAACTTTTCAAAAAAATCCACCCCTGGGGGTGGATTTTTTATGTAAATTAAGTCACAGAACCTTTTCAATAACAGCGTCGGCAAGAATTTCGCATCCGCGCTCGTTAAAATGTACCCAATCCGAATGGACGTCTTTTCCGTAAGGCTTTATCACAGAATAAAAATCGTTAACACAAACACCGACCGAATCCATAAATTCTTTTGCCGCCTTATTGTATTCTTCGATGTCCGAATTGTATCTCATAAAGGTGGGATTTGCCATATCCTCTTGCACGGGGGTGGTGAGGGCAAAGACTATTTTGGCATTAGGAAAAAGCTTTGTCAGCATGTTATAGACTCTTTTGAGAAAATAAACGTACATATCGATCGGTGTCAGCGGCTCGTCGCCGTTCAAACGCAAAACGTCCCAAAGTCCGTTGTTCCAATGTATAACGTCTATTTTTTCTTTCACGTCCTCCAAATCCCGCACCCAGTTGTAAAGATAGCGCAGGGTGTACTGTACAAAACGGCAATTGTCATCGGGAGCAAAAACGTTTGCTTTTCCATCAAGCTTTTCCTTGACTATTTTTCCGTATCCCGGGCTTCCGGGGGCGCCATAGCGAATAGAATCGCCCAAAAGAAGTATGTTTTTCATATTGTCTCCATTTAAAGCAGGTTTACGTACCTCAACCCTCAAAATTCATTTCGGAAATATATGCTCCGACACCATCGGGTTCTGTTGCCGCCGACTGCAGATGCAGATAGCAAAGTCCGTTGGGACAGTCAAAATCAATCTTCTTCTCAATCTTGAGATAGTCCCCATTTGTGAGTATGACGGTTCCCCTGTCACAGTCAAAATCAAGAACGAATTCTGAGAAAAGTTCGCCTTTTTTCTGCATATCGCCTCGCAGAACCACGCTGTAATTTGCAAAGTATTCCACTGTGTCGTCGCTCGGGTTCATCCAGTAATCAAGCAAGGATGCACGCAATCCTTTGCCGGGGATGTACGCTTTGACGATTATTTTTCCTTTTTTATGTATCGGGAAGTTCCATACAACACCGCCAATGCCGCTGACAAGTCTTTCATCGCCGCTTCTTGTGAGAAGAAGTGCTTCCTTGTGGTTGTTTTCTGGACTTGGAACAAGCATGGCGACACTTGTTCTGTTGTATCCGCAATGACCGGGAGTTCCCAAAGGATCCTTGGCATCATAATGCTGACCGCCGAGTATACTCTTGACATAGTTTTGGGTAGAAACATTCTTGAAGCCATAATTAAATCTTTCTCGGCGATTATGCTCGTAAAGCCAGTTTATGTCGAATATAACTATTCTTCGTGACGGCTCGTGCTGGCCGAAGACCACAAGCAGCTTGCCCATCGGAAGCTCGCACATTTCAAACTGGTGGACACTCTTGTCGCCCTCGCTTCCGCCTCCGTTTGCTCTGAAATCGGGAGCATATCTTATGGGATTGAGGAACACTTCGCGATAACCCTGCCAAGTCTTTCCCTCGTCCGAGCTTATGGCACAATGGTTGACGTCACGGTTGGTGAAAACGTCTTCCCATTCGCCATCGGCACTTTCAAGCTCGGGCATCATCTTGGTGTTGCACCACAAAAAGACGATGCGTCCGTCCGAAAGTCGCTCGAGCTGAGGCATGGTGCCTGCCGAATGGAAAACGCTCTGCTTAAAGGGTGTCCAGGTCTCGCCGCCATCGTACGAAAAACTTTCGTAATGGAAGTTTGTGGCAGTTCTTGAGATCATATAAAGAGTTCCGTCCGAAAGCTCAACAAGGGCGTTTTCGCGGTTGTTCTGCTGCCATCTTATCCCTCTGTCGGGCCAGGCGTTGTCAAAATAGGGGCATTCTTCCATCGGTACGGATGTCCAAGATTCGCCGCAGTCATCAGAATAGAAAACTATCGGATAAAAACAGGTGGGATGACACTCGGGTCTTCTTTCGTGAGCAACGAAGATAAGTCGGTTTCTGCTTCTCAGGGGGATAACTGCCTTCGGTTCAAAAATATTCTCGCCTATAATTATCTTTTTGGGGTTTGTGTCGTCAGGGTCGTCGCCTATCATAACATAGGTTACCTCAGTAGGAGTTCTTTCATATGCCGCCTTGACATATTTATCCATAAACGGCACATATACCGATGAACCGAGAACCCTGTTATTATAAATGATATGCTTTTTCCACGAAAGACCGCCGTCGCAAGATTCCTTGTAGCAGGCATATTCGCCATTGTCAAATATAGTCTTTTTATCGTAAAGACCATAAAATCTGATCCTGCCGTCACGCATAATGGTAAGACCTCTCCATGCATTTTCATCAGGCACTGTTACAACTTTCGGCTCATAGATATCCGAAAGCTGTTTTTTGTCATCTTCGGTAAGACGCTCGTATATTTTGTCAAGAAAAGGATTCATTATCGTTTCCTCCGTTAATTGTCTTTTATGATATAGTATCACACAAAGATTTATTTTTCAACTGTTATGTGCAAAAAACTCCCGAAAAATCGGGAGTTTTTAAACTATTTATTTAACCTTAACAGCCTCGCCGTTTTTCGAGCAGGATTCAACCTCGGCACAAACAAGCTTGATTGTAGCCATGCTGTCGTAAGGGGTGTTGAAGTCAATGGGCTTGCCTCTGCGGATGCAATCGGCAAAATAGAGGATCTCTTTTTCGTAGGCGCTGTACTGTTCGAGATCTACCTTCTTGTAGGACGTCGAGAAGCTGGGATCGATCTTTCCGTTTCTGCCTGTGGCATCAGCAAGCTTGAGTCCTTCGGCATCATAAACAAGAGTTGCCTTTTCAAAGCCTACACGATAGCACGCGCCAAAGCCTGTTGCCTGGGTCCAGTCGTTCTGCGAGTTGATAACCATGCCGTCGGGATAGAAGTAGTTTGTAGAAACTGCGTCGTAGTTGCAACCCTCGTAATAAATAACACCCGAAGACGAAACCTTTTCGGGAAGTCCAAACAGATGTGCCACCATATCAACGTCGTGGATATGCTGGTCAAAGATCGCACCGCCGCCAAGTTCCTTTTTGTGATACCAGTCTTTGTACGACCATGCGGGGGTTGCGCCGCCGCGGTAGAAATATGCACAAAGCACCTTGCCGAATCTGCCCGAATCGACGCAGTCCTTGAGATATTCATACTCGGGCCAGAATCTGAGGCACTGGCCGATCATCAGGCGCTTGCCTGTCTTTTCGGCTGTGTCAATCATCTTCTGACACTGTTCGACATTAAGAGCCATCGGCTTTTCACAGAAAACGTTTATGCCCGCTTCAAGACACTTGCAGGAGATCTCGCAGTGGAGATATGTAGGAACGATGATCGAAACCATGTCAAGCTCTTTTTCGTTTTTAAGCATTTCGTCAACGTCTGTGTAGCAATGGAATTTTGAAAAGTCAAATTCGCCGTCCGCAAGACCTCTGATATTGAAATCTGCCTTGTAATTCTGGAATTTCGCCTCATCAACATCGCAGATGGCAACAAGTTCAATTCCCTTATTCTCTGCCATAAATTTAATGTAGTTGTTCAGATGGCCTCTGCCCATCGAACCGATACCTATAATACCCGCCTTTAACATTTTTATTACCTCCTGCTATGCAAAAATCGTCTTATATGCTTCTGCCGCTTTTTCGACAGCTTCAAGATCGCCTTCGTTGTCGGCAGGGAAAACTTCTGCGGTGCAGAAGCTGTCATATCCCGCGCGATCAAGTGCGCTTATAACCTTTTCAAAATTCACGTCGCCCTTTGTGATATCGCAAAAACCTGCAAGGGTTCTGTTGTCGCGCACGTAGTCTTTGATGTGTATCTTGCAAATACGCGAACCGAGAATGTCGATCCACTGCTCGGGCCAGCCGTCGTATACCACATTTCCCACATCAAAATACGCTTTCACATAAGGTGAGCCAACCTTGTCGATAAAATCGCGGTACTCAAGCGGAGAAAGCAGAAACTTGTTCCACACGTTTTCAACGCCGATATTTACCCCACATTTTTCGGCATACTCTGCACCCTCGCGCATGGCGTCGAGTGCTCTGTCGTAAACGATGTCATAGGGGGTGTTTTCGTCGACCGTTGCGGGGACGACAAGAATACTGTCACATCCCAGCATTTTTGCAATATCAAGCTGGCGATGCAATATCTCCTTTGCCTTTTCGCGAACCTTTGCATCGTTTGACGCGAAGGAATACTGCCAGTAAAGTCCGGTGGCAACGCTGTACAGCCCGAGTCCGTACTTTTCGGCAAGAGCCTTTATTTTCAAAACGCCCTCGTCGCTTGTTTCGAGAGTGAGCTCGCCGTCACGGTCAAGTGTGACCTCCACACCGTCAAAGCCATGCTCTTTTGCAAACGCGAACGCCTCTTCATAGCTTTTGTTTCGGAAAGCCCAATAACTTATACCCTTTTTCAACAAAATCTCTCCTTTCGGATATTGATTTTTTCTTAATTTTATGATACACTTTTTTTAAGATATTTCGAGATTTTATATTTCGAAAAACTGACAATATTGTTCACTTTTTTTGTAAGGTTCTTAATTATGAATAATCTCTACACCGGGCATTCGCTAAAAGATACTATCAGAATAAAAAAGCTCATAACCGTATATTACAACGAGTTTTCCAACAATTATATTTTTGGTGGAGAACTTCATGATTTTTGGGAATTAGTATACGTAGATAAGGGCAGCGCCGTCATCACCGCCGAAAACGACGACTTTGTTTTGTCGCAGGGAGACATTGTTTTTCACAAGCCAAACGAGTTCCACGCCATCAAATCGCTGACCGACGATCCGCCAAACGTGGTTGTTCTCACTTTTACCACATCGCGGTCTTCCGATATGAGTTTTTTTGAAAACCTTATAACTACGGTCCCGATCGCTTTGCGATTTCATATAGCAGAAATCCTTGAAAATGCGAAAAACACTTTTGTTCTTCCCATGCCCCAAGGAAAGCTTGTTCTGCTGGACAAACCGATATTTGGCGGAGAACAGATGATAAGAACTCATCTCGAACAATTTCTCACAGAGCTTGTACGCGAAAATTCAGCCAATGCTTTTTCGGCATATATATCAATCGACACAAATAAAACAATTTCCGACTGCATATCATATCTTGCCGATAATATATACGGCAACGTCACCATCGACGACGTTTGCGCCAAAACCAATTACAGTCGAACGTATATCTGCACTCTTTTTCGCGCCGTTACACAAAAAACCATTATTCAATACTACAATGAAATGAAGATTGACGAAGCAAAAAAACTGATACGCAAAAACAAGCACACCTTCGCTGAGATATCCGAACTTCTCGGCTTTAACACCCCAACTTATTTTTCACACACCTTTTTAAAAATCACCAACATGACGCCCAGTCAGTACAGAAAATCCATTTTAAAATAATAAGGAGCAGTATATGTCAAAATCAGCCAATCAGAAGCTGAAGCTTCTGTATCTTTTGAAAATACTTCTTGCATATACCGACGAAGAGCATCCCCTGACAGTCGCCGAGCTGATAACACATCTTGCGGGATACGACATTACCGCCGAAAGAAAAAGCGTATATTCAGATATCGAGCTTTTGCGTGAATACGGCATTGACATTGAAACCGTAAAGTCAAAATCCTTTGGATATTACGTGGCAAGCCGCGATTTTGAACTGCCCGAACTGAAGTTGCTTGTTGATGCGGTTCAATCTTCGAAATTTATAACAAGAAAGAAAAGCTCCGAACTGATAAGTAAGATTGAAGCTTTTGCCAGCCGTTATCAGGCAAAAAATCTTGAACGCCAAGTTTTTGTTGCCAACCGCATAAAGACCATGAACGAAAGCATCTACTACACCGTAGACTATATTCACACCGCCATATCACGCGATGCCAAAATATCGTTTAAATATTTCGAATGGACAGCGCAAAAGGAAAAGGTGCTGAAGCACGACGGCAAGGATTACGTCATCAGCCCCTGGGCACTGACCTGGGACGACGAGAACTATTATCTGGTCGCCTATGATTCCGACGCCCATATTATAAAGCACTACAGAGTGGACAAGATAACAGACATCAAGATTCTTGAAGAAAAGCGCGAGGGTGCCGAAAGTTTTAAGGAATTTGACATGGCGATATACTCAAAATCTGTCTTCGGAATGTTTGGAGGCAAGGCGGAATACGTTTCGCTTCTCTGCCACGAAAGCCTTGCAGGGGTTATCATCGACCGTTTCGGACAGGACGTGGTTTTTATGAAAAGAGACGGTGGGTTTTTTGAGATAAACGTCAGCGTCGTTCTTTCGTCTCAGTTTTATTCATGGGTCTTCGGCTTTGGCGACAGAATGAAGATACTCTCCCCCGAAAAAGCAAGAAGCGGATTTTTGGATCAGATCGAAAAAACACGAAATTGCTATATGTGACAGTATCCCCCGGTAAAAACCGGGGGATTTTTGTGCTTTTTTCTATGTCACATACGCCTTTTTTATAATCAGCGGCGTTATCCATAAAGAATTTTTATATATCAATAAATTTTCTTGACTTATACGTGTAAGTGTGTTAAAATGAAATAAAATGGGAGATTTCGGGGATATCTAATAACATCTGTCGATTTCTCCAAATAGTGCTTTTCCCGTATACCTACTTTAAACGTGTGTACGAGATATATAAACATCAAGAAAAGGAAGGTGTTGAAATGACAATCTTTGATGTGTTGACAATGATCGGTGGTTTATGTCTTTTTCTTTTTGGCATGAACATTATGGGTGCGGCTCTCGAACGTCGTGCAGGTACAAAACTTGAAGGCGTTCTCGCAAAGCTCACAACCAACAAGATTGCTGGTCTTCTGACAGGTATTGGTGTTACCGCAGTCATCCAAAGCTCGTCCGCAACAACCGTTATGGTCGTCGGTTTTGTAAACTCCGGCCTTATGAGCCTTAAGCAGGCAATAAACGTTATCATGGGTGCCAACATCGGTACCACCGTCACCGCGTGGATACTCAGCCTTGGTGGCATCGACAGCAGCAACGTTTTCGTTCAGCTGCTCAAGCCCTCGTCTTTCACCCCTGTTCTTGCCCTTGTCGGCGTTATCCTTTATATGTTCTGCAAGAACGACAAGAAAAAGGACGTGGGAAACATCTTCCTCGGCTTTGCCGTTCTTATGTTCGGTATGGAAACAATGACCGGCGCTGTCGAAGGTCTTGCAGAGATCGAAGCCTTTAAAAACCTCTTTATCATGTTCAAAAACCCCATCCTCGGCGTTATTGCAGGAGCACTTCTTACAGCAATGCTCCAATCCAGCTCTGCGTCGGTTGGTATTTTGCAAGCGCTTGCCGCAACGGGAGCCGTTTCGTACGGTGCGGCTGTTCCCATCATCATGGGTCAGAACATCGGTACATGTATCACGGCGATCCTTTCTTCCTTTGGTACAAACAGAAACGCAAAGCGTACCGCGCTTGTCCACCTCTCGTTCAACGTTATCGGTACGGTGGTTTGGCTCACGATTTTCAGCGTTGTGAATATGGTATTTTCCCCCGCCCTGTTTGATCAGTCGGCATCTCTTTCGGGAATTGCGGTGGCACACTCGATCTTCAACCTTGCGTGTACCCTGCTTCTTCTCCCCATGTCCTCGCTTCTTGAAAAGCTTGCTTACAAGCTCGTTCCTGAAACGCAAAAGCCCGACACGGTTGCAGAGCTTGACGAACGTCTTCTTGCAACTCCCGCTGTGGCTCTTGAGCGCTGCCACATGCTTTCGCTCGACATGGCAAACACCGCCATCAAATCTATGAAAGATTCTCTTATCTGCCTTGACAAATACGACGACAAGCTTGCCGAATCTGTCCGCGAGGCAGAGGACAAGACCGACCATTACGAAGATATAATCGGCACCTACCTTGTAAAGCTCAGTGCTCTTCAGATCAGCGCCAAAGACAGCGCCAAGGCGGCAATGCTGCTTAAGGTGATCGGAGACCTGGAGAGAATTTCCGACCATGCCGCAAACATTGTTGATTCCGCCGACGAAATGAAGGCCAAGGGTATCGTCTTTTCGGACGAAGCACAAAAAGAGCTTAAAAACCTCAAGGGAGCATCGCTTGAGATCCTTGATCTCTCGCTTTCTGCGTTTATTTCGGGCGACAAGACCGCCGCAGCAAATATTGAACCCCTCGAGCAGATCATCGACGAGCTTAAGGAAAGAATGCGTACAAACCATATTCTCCGTCTCCAGCAGGGCTCGTGCAGTATCGAAACAGGCTTTGTTTGGTCTGATATACTCACAAACCTCGAACGTACCTCCGACCACTGCTCGAACATCGCTGGCTGTATGATGGACGTTATCGACAACAACCTCAACCTCCACGAATCGCTCCGCGCCATCAAAAAAGACGGCGGACTGTTCAAAGAAAAGTACGAGGCATACGCCGCAAAGTATCTTTGATAAAACAAAAAAGGCATCGCGCTTGCGCAAACACAAACGCGATGCCTTTCTTATTTTCCTTTTATCAGATGCCGTACACGAGCCAGATGTAGATGTATGCGGGGATTATTGCGCCGAGAGTAAAGGGTATGCCTATCTTGAAGAAATCGGCGTTTTTGACCTCGTAGCCTGCCTTGCGAAGTATTCCGATGCCGGTAATGTTGGCAGAAGCTCCGATGGGTGTGCAGTTTCCGCCAAGAGTTGCACCCGAAAGAAGTCCGAAATAAAGCGGTGTGGGATCAACCTGCAACGCCGCCGCAAGGCTTGCGATAACGGGAATCATTGTGGCAACGTACGGAATATTGTCAATGAACGCAGAGATTGCAACAGAACCCCAGACGATGATGGTGTAAAGCAAAAGAACGTTTCCGCCGCCCGCCTTTGCAAGCAATGCACCTGCGGCATCAATGACACCTGCCTCAGAAATTCCGCCGATCATAAGGAAAAGGCCAACGAGTATTCCTATGGTGGTGAAATCTATTTCCTTAAGAGGTCCTGTGACAGATGAAAGCTTTTTTGTCTTGATAAGTGTGTAGACAAGGCCTGCCACAAGCAAAGCGCAGCAGATCAGCCCGTTGGTCTCGTTCGGCTTTTCGGGAATAAAGGATACGCCGATAAGCAGAGCAAGCATCAAAATAAGAAGCGCCGTCGGAACAAAATCCGTCACCTTGGTGCGCTCTGCTGTTTTGGGCAAAGCTTTTGTTTCCTTGCGGAAAACGAGCATAAGTATAAGAACCGAAACAAAAGCACCAAGCTCTACGGCAAAGAATATGCCGGGTCTTCCGAGATACCAGAAAAAGTCGAGAAAGCTCATATCAAGCGCCGAGCCGAGCATGATGGCGGTGGTGTCACCCACAAGGGTGGCGGCACCTTGAAGATTGGACGAAACGGCAATGGCGATTATGAAAGGAACGGGGTTTGTTTCAAGCTTTTTGCAGATGGCAAGCGCAACCGGCGCTACCATAAGTACAGTGGCAACGTTGTCCACAAAAGCCGAGATTATACCCGAAAAAAGCGACAGCGACACCGCCGCCCACTTTATATTCGGCACCTTTTCCATGATAATATCTGCAAGAAACGCAGGCATTTTGCTTTCGGTGAAAAGAGCAACAAGCCCCATGGTACCTGCAATCATAAGGATCACGTTGAAATCAAGCGAGCCTATGACCTTGTCGAGCGGAAGAATGCCCGATGCCACAAACACAATGCCCGAGGCAAGGGCTATATACGCCCTGTATTTTCCGAAAACGAGCATCAGAATGTAGGTGATTGCAAAGATGGCTATGGCAGGTATCATAAATTTTCCTCCGTTTCACTTTTTATTTATTATACGTTTTTTTGCCCACTCTGTCAAGAAAAAAGTGATAAGCGCAAAAAATGCAAAAAAGACCACCCGAAAACGGGTGGTCTTTGACGTCAAAGCGTGCGATCTCTTACTTGCTCTTCTTGCATTCCTTGGAAATGAGAACGAGAACAACGATCTGGGCAATGTGAAGGATGAGGTTGAAAATGCCAAGACCCGAGAAAGAGATGTTCATTCCGCCGCCTGCCATACCGAGGCAAGCGATGAAACCAAACATGTAAACAACGATAGAAAGGATTGCACACACCATGCGGAGAGCAACCTTCTTACCGAAGAACTTAGAAACGCCTGCCGGAACAACGTTGCCAATGAAAGTCATTGCAAGCGAAAGAACCGCAAGAACGAGAGAGATAACGTAGATGATGATAGCGATGGTGTTTACAAATCCGCCTTCACCGCTTTCAAGAGCGCCTGCCATAGGGCCCGCCTGCGAAATACCCCAAGCAGATGCTACGAGAGTGTTACCCGAATAGAAAATGAGGGTAAGAAGGAAGAAGAGAGCCGAAACACCCTTAAGGATAAGTTCCTTAAGATTAAGACCTGCAGGAGCTGCTACGGGAGCTGCAGCCGCAGTGGCAGCAACGGGAGCACCGCACTTATTGCAGAAAGTCGCGTTGTCTGCAACTTCGTTTCCGCACTTTTTACAGAACATAATAAAATCTCCTTTGAATAAACGTGATTAGTTTGCCTTTGTGTTGATGTAGTAGAGCATTCCCATGTGAGCGATCTGAAGGAGAAGGCTGAAAATGCAGTAGAAGTTGATAGAACAACCACCCTGAGCAAGGATGATGCTGAAAGCTACGATATAGAAAACAAAAGCGATAAATGCGCAGAAGAGCTGGATGTATGTCTTCTTGCAAAGAATAGCCTTAACGTTTTCGGGAAGGTTGTTGCCGATAAGTCCGCCTGCAAAAGGAAGAAGCGAAGCGAGAATACCGAGGCTGTAGAAGATCACTGCAAGCACTGTGCAGAATGTGCCGCCGCAGTGTGTAAGGAGTGTAGGCATAGCCATAGCACCCATATAGGGCATACCGATAGGTGCTCCGCCGAACCAGAGAACAAGTCCGAGAACGAAGAGAGCGAAGGAGGATATACGAAGATATCCGAGAGTAGCCGCCGAAACAGGCTTTGTTACCTTGGGGGCAACAGGACGGGCAGGCTTTTGAACGGGAGCGGGAGCACCGTCAACACGGTTTCCACACTTTGCGCAGAATACAGCATTATCTTCAAGCTGATTTCCACATTTGTTACAGAACATAATCATGTCTCCTTATAAAAATGTATTAACAAACCGCATCCTTTGCAAAAAACATGCTCCGTCAGCGGATATGTCCAAAAAATCGTGTACGGCAACGCCCTGCCGCAGGGAAAAACAAAATATCAGAATTTAGATCCGCAGGTTCCGCAGAAGAGAGCTTTTTCAACCACAAAAGCTCCGCAGGAGGCACACTTTTTCATGCCTTCGGGAATAGGTTCTTCTGCAGGTTCTTCAACCACGGGTTCTTCAACCACAGGTTCTTCAACCACAGGTTCTGCACTTTTAACTGCCGTTCCGCAGGAAGGGCAGAAAGCCGCGTCGGCGTCAAGCTTTGTTCCGCAGGAACTGCAGAAGCAAACAGCGGGTTCTTCTTTTGCCACAGGTTCAGGCATGGGAAGCTTTGAACCGCAGGAGCTGCAGAAAGGAACTTCAATAGGACATTCAGCACCGCAGTTGGGACAAAGCTTGAGCCCCTTGGCAACGACAACCTGCTTTTTCAGATCGTCGATCTTTTCGATGCCGGATGAGATAGCCTTGCAGATATCTTCGGTTTCCTCTGCGGGAGATTCGCCGAATTTTTCAAAATAAAGCTTGCCGAGATCGTAATAATACTTCTCGATGAGCTTTTCGGTTTCGCGGATCTGACCGTTGAGATTTGACACCTCGGATGCATTTTTCATCTTCTGTTCGAGACCATCAAAAAACCCCATTAACATACCCTCCTAACAAAAAATACGCAAATGCTTGCATATTATTCCAATATATGTATATTATACATCGCCGAACATATTTTGTCAATATTCAAGGCAAAAAACAATGTCAAAAATGCAAAATGTTTGTTGCCTTTTACTTTTGGGCAATATATAAAAAGCAATGTATATCTATTGAAAAAAGTGTCGTAATATGCTATAATGAAGAGGATAACTCTTTTGAGGAGAACAGGATGCTTTTTTACATAATGATGTCGGCGTTGACCGATGACGACAGAACTTTTGTCGAAAAAATATACGAAAAGTACGGCAGCTTCATGTACAAAACGGCATACGACGTTTTGAAAAGCAAAGAAGATGCCGAGGACGCCGTGAATGATGCCATGTGCAAAATAATAAAATATTTAGCAAAATTCGAAAAAAGTGCTAACGAAAACGTTTGTAATATGGTTACTATATGTATCAGAAACATCGTGCGGAACAAAGCGATCGATCTTTACAACAAAAACAAAAAATCCTCAGGCATACGATCCGATTTTTACGTCAGAGACGACGAAACCGGCGAATACCGTGAACGCGATTTTGCCGACGAAAGCATTGATCTTGAAGATATCGTCATAAAAAACGAGGAACGCGATACCGTGCGCAAAGCACTGTCGGAATTGAGCAGTGATCTGAAGGACGCAGTAAATCTCGTTTATATGTGCGGATATACAAGCATTGAGGCGGCGGATTTTTTGGGTATAAGCAATTCTGCCATTCGTGTAAGGTTGTTCGAAGCACGCAGGAAGCTGAAAAAATATTTGGGAAAGGAGCTCCGAAACAATGGTTAAAAACGACAAACTTGACATTTTGATAATGACGTCGGGCGACATTCTTGTATGCGAAAACCTGGGATTTTTCGAAAACACCGATACTTCAGGAGTTTGCCGTCCAAAATCACTGGATCGACGGGTGCGACGCACCATAAAAAAAGAATACGGTAAAAAAGAATACGGCCTTTTCTATACTATTGCAAAAAGGTGCGTTGCCGCTGTTCTTGTCTTGTGCACCATTTCTTTTGTCGTTTCCTTAAACGATCGCCCTGCCGAAGCAATTTTTTTAAATGCCACAGTCCATTTCTATGATGAATATCTCGAGATAGAATACGAGTGCGATGAATCTGCACCCGACCGTATCGAAGAGTTAAGAGAGATCGATCCGGGAGACGAAACGTGGAAAAAAACGGTTGCAAGCAACAACGAAATGATGTACACTGTGTTTTATGAAAAAGACGGCACCAAAATTCTGTCATTTTCACAAAAGCTAACCAAAACCTCCTCGTCTCATGACAGCACAGGCGTTTCGATCAAAGAAGTAATGGTCGCAGATCATCCGGCACTGCTTCTTTACAAAAAAAGCAGAAAAGAATATTCTATATGCTGGTGTGACGGAGAATATAAATATACGATAGCCTCGTTCACGCCCGAAATATCAAAAGAGGAAATTATTGCCATAGCAGAATCGGTATATAAATGATAAAACGTCAAAAACAAAGGTAGAAGATATGAAAAACAAGATACAGTATATCGAATAAAGAAATATCGGTGCTGTACGCGAAAAAGCGCTGGCTTCTCTCAAAACAAGACTTGTGGATATCGACGGTAGCAAGTACAAGTGTTATGCGGATTTTGTGGAATTCCTGGAAGTCGTGCTTTCCTTTCCGCGTAAACGCGGAAGAACCGAAGGATACACCAGTCGTTGCGACGATTGGATGCGTGATCTTTCGTGGGAAGATTACGACGAATACGTTTTTATTGTTTACAACTACAGTCAATTTTTGTTTAGTGACTACCATGGAAAAGGCGTTTTCTTTTCCGCTTTTGAAGAGTACACAAAGTTTTGGGAGTACGGTGTCGAACACTGCGTGGTAGGAGAAAAAAGCAAGGATTTTAATCTTTATCTTGTGGTTGAAGAAAAATACTGACAAGTCGGAACATATTGATGAGTTTTTCGTCTTAAATTACAAAAGAAAAATTTAAGTATGGAGGAATTGACAATGAAAAAAACTCTGAATCTGATATTTGCAATAACTTGGTTGGCACTTTTTGTATTTTTTATTATTTCGATTTTCAACAGATCCGGCGTTACTTCTCCGAACGACGAAAAAAGTTCTTCAGAATATGGTTACATATTCACCGACCGTCCCCTCATCGAATATTACTTTGACACACAGGACGAATGGGAATGCATAATCTATGACGACGTACATGGGGACGCTCCAAAAACCTATGTGAATTCAAACAAAGAGTCGCTTGAATTTTACAAAGAAAAACTCGTTGTAAACACCTTCCCTGTCGGTCGCGGAACCACAGAGACCCACGTGATCGTTTTGAGCAAAAACGGAGAGGTCGAAAAGACGATCTATTGCCACGATTACACCTTCGAATCCGAAGGTCTCAAAGGCGATTTTGCGGAAGTCGACAACGCATCAATAACCATCAATCCCATAAATAACCTCACGATTTCCGAGGCCGATGCATTAACCATGGCAGAGGATACATGGCTTTCTGTTTATGGAAGCAAGATATACAAACACATGCCGTTTGTTGCAACCTATGACGAAAAAGAAAAAACATGGTTCGTTCGTGGTAGTTTGCAAGAAATTCGTTTTGGTGGTGTTCCGGAAATAGAAATAGACGCCGTGACGGGAGAAATACTCAAAGTGTCCCACGGCAAATAACCTTTTTATAGTAATATCCGTTGCAAACGGAAGAACACTATTAACTGCACAAAATGAGCTAAAATATAAAAAAAAGAATAAATATCCACCCGCATAGCGGGTGGTATTTCATTTTCGGGCAAAGCCCTAACTGATACTGGCGACGCACAAGTGCGTTTAAAATTGGCCTGCCAGCCATGCAATTG
>SVTM01000054.1 GCA_015063785.1 Oscillospiraceae bacterium | reverse complement strand
ATGTTCGACTGGCAGGTCTTCCATATTATATCACATTAGGAGGATTTTTTCTCATCGGTTAACCTCTTTTGAACCACGCGACTATCGCGTGGTTTTCTTGTAGACAACAAGAGCTGCAGTCCATCGCTGCAGCTCTTTTACTACCTTTTGAAACATATTTTGGATTTGCCGATGCACACGCCGTCAGGACAAGCGTGAAATATACTGGCAATAAACGTATACGTTCTGTATCTTTTTTGCTTCGACTCCGTCGTCTGCCTGAATCACAGGCTGAGTTTCAGAACGAGTTATATATAGCTTGAAAACAATCGCATCCTGACCGGGACGCATATTGCGGATATGCTTATATGCAAAATTTCTCTTTGGGATACCCAAATAGTCATACATTACAGTTTCGATATCCCCGTTGCTAAAGCAACGCAGAATGTGCTCGTCATCGTATGTTTCAAGAATCTGTGCCGTTTCCTCGAGAGACAAATTGTGGCACTTGAAAACGCCCTCATTGAGGACAGACATCATACTGCTGTTGTCGAGGAGCAACAGCGGGAGCTGATCTGTAAATTCCATTGGCATGACCTCCCACATCAAAATTATATACCAAGAAAGGTTCTCCCCTTCTGTAATTTTATTATACCCAAGATCCTGCGTTTTGTCAATAGCCAAAATGTGAAATTCTGTGATTTTAACAGGTTTTTGCATATATTCTGCGTTTTATCCACATATCCATCAGTTAATTTGTGCAAATAGCACAACAAAAGGTTATTCTTCCTCTTTTTCAACCAATCTTTCATACTGTGTAACAAAAGCCAACGCCAGCTTCAGCGGGTCTTCATCGCGCTCAAGCTTGATGTTGTAGCACGGGTTTTGCCCCATCGAAAGAAGCACTCTGCCCTTAAAATAAAGGGCAAGGCTCACTGCCTTTGATTTTTCCACCCTCGTGGGATAAATGATCAGCTTGCTTTCGCGCTGCTCCAGCTTGACAATGCCGCAATCCTCGCATCTTGCGCGAAGCAGCGAGATCTCGCAAAGATTTTCGGCCTCCTTGGGAATATTGCCAAAACGGTCGAGCATTTCGTCGCGCACCTCGTCGATCTCGGCGCGGGTTCGGGCGGCGGCGATCTTTTTGTACATTTCTATTCTTCCGCCGGGGGTTTTTATATATCTTTCGGGGATATATCCGTTCACACGAAGGTCGATGGTCGCCTCGGCTTCTTTTTTGGGAATAATTCCCTTTTCCTCCAGCACCGCCTCTTCGAGAATACGGATATAAAGCTCATATCCCACTGCCTCCATGTGGCCTGATTGCTCGGCTCCAAGCAGGTTTCCGGCACCTCGTATTTCAAGGTCGCGCATGGCAATGCGGAAGCCCGAACCAAACTCTGTAAATTCGCGCAATGCTTCAAGTCGCTTTGTTGCGATCTCCGAAAGCTCTGCGGACCTGCGCCAGGTGATGTAGGCATAGGCTCTGCGGTTGGATCTTCCGATACGTCCTCTGATCTGATGCAGCTGGGAAAGACCAAGCCTTTCGGCGTCTTCAATGATAAGGGTGTTGGCGTTGGGCACGTCGATGCCCGTTTCGATAATGGTGGTGCAAACAAGAATGTCTATCTCACCTGCCACAAGCGCCGCCCAAATGTCCGAAAGCTCTTCTTTTGTCATCTGACCGTGGGCGCAAGCAATGACGGCATCGGGCAGTTTCTCGCGCAGGCGAGCCGCTGTTTCCTCAATGCCCTCCACACGGTTGCGCAGGTAAAACACCTGGCCTGCGCGGCGAAGCTCTTTTTTTATCGCCTCGAGAATAAGAAAATCGTCGTGCTCGAGAACGTAGGTCTGAACAGGATATCTGTCGGTAGGAGCTTCCTCCAGCACAGACATATCGCGTATGCCTGCCATTGCCATGTTTAAGGTTCGGGGAATAGGTGTTGCCGTCAGGGTGAGAACGTCAATATTCTGCGATATTTCCTTAAGGCGTTCCTTGTGCGCAACACCAAAGCGTTGTTCCTCGTCGACCACAAGAAGTCCCAGGTCTTTGAAAACGATGTTTTTGCCCAAAAGTTTATGCGTTCCGATGACGATGTCGGTTTCTCCCGTGGAAAGCCGCTTTACAATCGCCGCGGCTTCCTTTGGTTTGCAAAAGCGCGAAAGCATTTCGATCTTAAAGGGAAAGCCCTTCATTCGCGACATCACCGTCTGATAGTGTTGCATGGCAAGAATGGTTGTGGGCACAAGAATCGCCGCCTGCTTTCCCTCGATGGCACATTTAAAAACTGCACGAAGCGCTACTTCTGTCTTTCCAAATCCAACATCGCCACATAGAAGTCTGTCCATCGGGTGGGGTTTTTCCATATCGGCTTTGATCTCGTTTATGGCGCTTATCTGTCCGTCGGTTTCTTCAAATTCAAAACCTTCCTCAAATTCCTTCTGCCATTCAGTGTCGGCAGAAAAAGCATATCCCGGCAGGCGAGCACGCTGGGCATAAAGCTGAATAAGCTGTTTTGCCATATCCTTGGCGGCTTTTTTTGCCTTTGCCTTGGTCTTTTGCCAATCTTTTGTCGACATGCTCGAAAGGCGCACGTTGTCGCCCAAGCCTGCATATTTTGAAACGCGGTCGAGCTGGCCGACAGGAATATACAAAGCATCGCTTCCTGCATACTGAAGCATGATGTAATCTCTCGTCACGCCGTCAACTGTCAGAGTTTTCAGTCCCTCATACCGTGCGATGCCATGGACAGAATGAACCACGTAATCGCCGACGGCAAGATCCTGATATGAAAGTATCTTCTGCCCTGCGCTCTTTGTGCTTTTTTTGGTTTTCGCCCTGGCGCCTGTACCGGATATAAGCGATCTTTCCCCCTCGGTGATAAGGGCAAATCCCGAATGACTGAGTTCAAAACCCAAAAGCTTGCAATTTCTCAAAAAGTCGCCGTCGTGCACACAAAAACACACGCTTTTTGTCTCCTTCGATTCGTTGACACCCGCCACAGTGGAAACCACCGATCGAAGTCCTTTGGCCCCCAGCATTTCCGAAACTTCCTTCGATGCCCTTTCGCTTTCAGTGAGAATTACCGTTTTGTACGAAAGAGAATTGTAGTTTTCGATATCGTCAAAAAGCACGTCAAAATTTCTGCCAAAGGGGACAGTTTGCTTGGACACAAAATTATAAATGCCCGAAAGCTGCGATTCAACGCGCGAAGCAAAAAAGCTGGTGATGACAGATGGAAATCTCGAAAGCTTTTCGGCAAGATAGTCTTCGTCCAGCATAAAATCCGTGCACTCGGGCGAAAGCTCACCTGCCGTGATAAACGAGAGCACCGTTTCGTTCATCTGCCAGACATAGCTTTTTATTCTTTCCACCACCTTCGGATGATCCACAACAAAAAGGCATCCCGAAAGGTAAGACAAAAGACAGGTCTTTTTTTCAGAAAGGATCGGAACGTATTTGTCAATATTCACGATGGTGAGATCCGATAGCTTTTCGTATTCGTTCTTCAGCTTGTCAAGGGTAGTCTCAAGAGAAAGCGCGTCGAGCTTTTCTCCGCTTTTTTTCGCCTTTGCCAGCCTCTTTTCGCAGGTTTCGGTAAGAGTTTTCAGGGCAGAAAGGCATTTTTCTTTTTGCTCGTTCGTCAGCATTATTTCCCTTGACGGAGTGATTTCAAATCTCTGAACATTTTCAAGTCTTCTTTGGGTGAGAATGTCAAAATATCCGCAGGCGTCTATCTCGTCGCCGAAAAATTCAAGTCGCACGGGATATTCGGCATCGGGTGGAAAAATATCCACAATGTCGCCACGGTGGGAAAACTGTCCCTTGCCCTCAACCGTGTCTGCCTCGGAATATCCATAAAGACAAAGCTTTTCAAGAAGCTTTTCTATCGGATATTCGGCACCCTGAAAAAGCTCGATCTTATCCGCCATGTTTTCGGGAGGCGGAAGCAACGAAAGCGCTGCCTCGGGGACGGCAATGACAATTTTTGCCTGACCTTCCGAGATCTTGCGCAGGATTTCAAGGCGTTCAAACTCTGTATCGTGCGAAAAAGCCTCGATGTTGTGAAAAACAAAATCGCGCATCGGAAAAAGATATACTCCGTCGGACATGGCAGACAAAAGATCGCGCATATATGCCGCGCTTTTTTCGTCAGGGGCGATTATCATGGAAGTGCCCGAAAAGTCGCCTTTTTCGGAAAATTCATTGCAAACAGACGCCGCAAGGGCACAAAAAGGCGTGTCCGAAAGACCTGTCACAAAGGCAGGCGGTTGTTTGAAATTTTTTATCTTGTAGCCCAAAAGGGAGGAAACGAGCTTTTTGTATTCATTCTCGCCCCTTATGGCAGATGCAAGCATGTGTGCCGTGGGATTTTTTAAAAACGCCATTTTTTACCGCCTTTCCCAAAAGTGTTTTGCCGTCACGATTCGTTTACCACCTTGCCGCAGATATGCTCAGGGCAAAGCTCGAGAAGAAGGGTTTTTGAAGCAAAAGCCTTTATTTCTTTTTCAATATATTCTTTGTCGTCGGTAAATTTGTGGCAGAGTCTGCGTGTGATATCGACGATCTTTTTTTCATCGTTTATTATATTCATTCTGCCGAAAACAATGACACTTCGGATATTAAGAGCCCATTCGCCTTCGTTTTTGTAGCCTGCATCATAAACGCAAAACGATACCTTGTCATTATTTTTCAAAGCATCTGCTCGGTGGCCTCCATGACCGCAATGGAAATATATCTTTCCGTCGCGCTCGTCATAAAAATGATTCATCGGCATACCGTAGGGATAGTTTTCGTCACCGATGACAGAAAGCACGCCACGTTTTTCGTTTTTCAGTATTTCGATACACTCGGAATTTTCGATTTTTTTGTTTTTTCTTGTCAATTCTCTGAACATTGTGTTCTCCAACAACGGCAAGACCTGAATTTTTCAACCCAAGTCTTGTGTTTTTTATAATCAAAGTTTTTTCGTCACTTTTTTCAAAAAGACCACGACAAGACCCGGATTTTCAAACCCGAGCCTTGTCTTTTTTTATATTGTTATTCTGTTTCCGTCAGATGTTAAGGGTTCTCTCGCGGATCTCCCTTGTGATGTGTTCGATAAATTCGTCCACCGAGATCGCGCCCTTGTCGCCTTCCTTGCGGCTTCTGACGGCAACGGCGTTTGCCGCCATTTCCTTTTCGCCGATTACGAGCATATAGGGAACCTTTTCGAGCTGAGCTTCGCGGATCTTATAGCCGATCTTTTCGTTTCTTGTGTCAAGCTCACAACGAACACCGTAAGAGCGGAGCTTTTTGTAGATTTCTTTTGCATATTCATGCTGGCTTTCGCTGATGGGAAGGATCTTTGCCTGGGTGGGAGCAAGCCATGTGGGGAATGCGCCTGCGTACTTTTCGATAAGAAGGGCAAGAGTTCTTTCGTAGCAGCCGATGGAAGTTCTGTGGATGATATAGGGGTTCTTCTTGGTGCCGTCGCGGTCGGTGTATTCCATACCGAACTTTTCGGCAAGCATCTGGTCGATCTGAATGGTGATGAGGGTGTCTTCCTTGCCATGAACGTTCTTGATCTGAATGTCAAGCTTGGGGCCGTAGAATGCCGCTTCGCCAATACCGATCTTGTAGTCGATGCCAATGTTGTCAAGGATGTTCTTCATGATGCCCTGAGCTTCGTTCCACTGTTCTTCGGTACCGATATACTTTTCGCGGTTGTCGGGATCCCACTGGGAGAAGCGATAGGAAACGTCCTCGTAAAGACCGATGGTCTTGAGCATAAATATGCACAGTTCAAGACATCTCTTAAATTCGTCCTCGAGCTGTTCGGGGGTACACATAAGGTGACCTTCGGAAATTGTGAACTGACGAACGCGGATAAGACCGTGCATTTCGCCCGAATCTTCGTTTCTGAAGAGAGTGGAAGTTTCGGCAAGTCTCATGGGGAGGTCGCGGTAGGAGCGAGCTCTGTTGAGATATGCCTGATACTGGAAGGGGCAGGTCATCGGACGAAGAGCAAAGCATTCCTTGCCGTCCTCTTCGTCGCCCATAACGAACATGCCGTCCTTGTAGTGATCCCAGTGTCCCGAGATCTTGTAAAGGTCGGATTTTGCCATAAGGGGAGTCTTTGTGCGGTCCCATCCCCAGTCTGCTTCGATGTCTTCAACAAAACGCTGGAGAGTCTGGAGTATCTGTGTGCCCTTGGGGAGCATAATGGGAAGACCCTGACCGATATAGTCAACGGTGGTGAAAAGCTCGAGCTCGCGGCCAAGCTTGTTGTGGTCGCGCTTCTTTGCTTCTTCAATGCGGGCAAGATGTTCGTCAAGCAGAGCCTGCTTGGGGAAAGCCGTACCATAGATTCTCTGAAGCATCTTGTTCTTCGAGTCGCCTCTCCAGTACGCGCCCGTGCAGGAGGTAAGCTTAACTGCCTTCAGCTTGCCTGTAGATGCAAGATGTGCGCCTGCACAAAGGTCGGTAAATTCGCCCTGGGAGTAGAACGAGATCTCCTCGCCGTCGGGAAGCTCTTCGATAAGCTCAACCTTGTAGCTTTCGCCCTTTTCGTTCATAAGAGCAATAGCCTCGTCCTTTGGAAGAACAAAACGGGTGATGGCAAGATCTTCCTTGATGATCTTTTTCATCTCGGCTTCAAGCTTTGCAAGATTGTCGGCAGTGATGGAAACATCAGAGTCGATATCGTAATAAAAACCGTTGTCAATGGCAGGGCCTATGGTCAGCTTTGCCGCAGGGAAAAGGCGCTTTACCGCCTGGGCAAGCACGTGGGATGCGGTGTGGTTGTAGACTTTCTTGCCCTCTTCCGAATCAAAGGTGAGAAGCTCGACTTCGCAATCCTTGTCGATGACTGCAGAAAGCTCTGTCACCTTTCCGTCGATCTTTGCGGCAAGAGCAACTCTTGCAAGACCTGCGCTGATCTTTTCGGCAAGTGCAAGAGCAGACCCACCCTCGAATTCAAAAACTGTGCCGTCCTTGAGTTTGATGTTAAGCATTTTTAACGCTTCCTTTCTATAATTGAAAATTTTTACAAAAAACAAAAATACCCCGCAGAAATTTCTTTCCGCGGGGCGCAAAATTTTACGCTGTTCCACCCGTTTTCGGCATTGTTGTAAGATGCCCTTGTTCCGGAGCCTTAACGCGGCGCACGTCGGGGCATTTCCTCCCCAAAGCAAAAAAGCGGTAAGCCAAAACCCTTTGCCGTAAGCGCCTTTCACCAAGCGGCACCCTCTCTTGACGGCGGTGTTGTGACCCGTGTCTTTTTTATAGCCTTTGAACTATTATAAATCCGCTTTTGCGTTTTGTCAAGCGATTTTTAAAAAATTGTCAGCGTGCAATTTCTGCAATATCGTCTTCTTTCAGGCAAAGAGCATCTGCAATCTTGTCGCAGATGGCATATTTTGCCATCGGGCCGTGGCTGTGGGCGTCGCTTCCAAAGATAAATTTGCATCCCACGTCCTTGGCGTTTCGGAAAAGACGCATGGATTTGTGCTGTTCAAGATCGTTCGCATCAAGATTCATAAAAGAGCTGACGTTTATCTCGACGGCGATGTTTTTGTTTGCCACCTTGTCAAAGATCCTTTTGTATTCGTCGTCGCTTATCATATCCATCAATATCTCCCAACCGTAGGGACAACACACCGCCTGAAAAGGATGGGCAATGGCGGTGATATGCTTTGCAAGAGGAGAAGAAACGATATCCTCAAGCGCCGTGAACATATAATCAATATGCTTTCTTTTGGGCTCGTAATAATCCTTTGGCATCATCATGTGGGTGTGGGAATTCGGAACGATGATAAAATCAAACTGCTCGGCGTGCTCGGGAGCTACCGATATAGAATGATGAAAAGGATCATAATCCGCCTCAACACCGAAAAATATTTCAAGTTCTTCCGAGCGCAGACCATAAAGTTCGGGGAGCAGGCTTGTCACATGCTCAAAATTCTGCTTTCCCACTCCATAAAAAGGATCGGGGAAATTGGGCAATATATGGCGGCAGGTCATCGAATCCACAAGATCGTCCCAAAAATGATCCGAAAAACCGATCTTTTTAAGTCCGTTCTTTTTTGCCATTTCAATATATCCCGTCGCCGTGGCGTCCCTGCTTGCACAAAGCGAAAGAGATGTGTGCACATGGAAATCGTGGGTGATCTTCATAATATTTTTCCTTTCTTGTCATATGTAAAAAATCGATGGATCGTCAAAAATCATTCGGCTATATACAGAGTATCGTCCTTTTCGACGATCTTGAAAAGGCACGGCCTTTCATAAGGCGAGTTGTTCGGAGAATGCTGGATAAACATAACTTCGCCGTCGTAATTTGCAAAGATCATGCCGTGGCCTCCGTCTTTTTCAAAAAGCAATCTCTCGTCGTGAGTCCAGTTGCCGAAAACACTTCCGTTGTCAGAATACGAAATAGCCTCGCAATACTGATGCTTTGAAAAGCTCGACCATATCATCAGAAGCCTTCCGCTTTTTGTGCGGTACATAAAAGGTCCGTCTGTAACGTATTTTCCCGGTGCATATCCGTCGCTCCATTTAGGTTCTGAGGCTCTGAAAAGAACTTTTGGCTCGGATACCGCTCTTTTCAGATCTTTTGTCAGCTCAATAACGCAGATTTCTCCATCGTCTATCTGAGCCCATTCGTGGCAAAACACCATATAAGGAACTCCGTTTTCAATATGTAAGGTGCCGTCAAGACATTCCCAATCAGAGGGAGTGACAGGTCCGTCGCTGTGTACCAAAAAAGGTCCCATCGGCGAACTCGCCTTCAATATCTGGGTTCCGCGGCATTTGTCATCGCTTTTGAAGCTTGCAAGCATATAGTATTCGCCGTTGTATTTGTGCACCTCGGGAGCCCAGAAATTCTTGGTTGCCCAAAAATTCTCGGGCGGGGTAAAAGCTGTGTGTGCGCAAGACCAGTTTTCAAGATCAGAGCTCACATACACGTCAAGCCCTATGCACTTTCCCCACAGCTCGGCACCTCTCGAACCGTATAAATAATACTTTCCGTCTTCGGTTAAAACAAACGGATCGCGCAGATGTATGTCACAAAATTTCATTTTGGATCTCCTCTGTTCAAATCTCGTGATGCAAGTCACATATCACCGCAAAACGGCTTACCACGAAAGGACATTGGCGGAAAATACGTTCTTGAAGCTGTTTACCGCAACGTCTTTCTTTTCATAGTTCGTGCCGTTTCCGAAATAATCAAGCTGAACGTTTTCAAGCTCGTCGGCACACGGTACCGAACATAAGCCTTGTCAGATCATCAAGCCAAAGAAAACATTCAATTATTTTCAAAAACCTGTTTTATTGAGGTTTTTTCTATGTGATCCAACTTTTTAAGAGGAGAGTACTCCAGATTTTTCTCTGTAAATCCGGACAATTCCCATCTCTTATACCACAGCAGATAATCAAATGTGTCTTCATTTATTTTTTTGATATTTTTAATTTCCGCATCTTCATATCTACCCACAAACGCATAATCAAAAACCCCGTCATTATTCCGAAAAAATCCGAGAATGTAGCAGTTTCCTGTGTGCTCATCAAATTCAATATTTTCAAGAAACATGTCTGTTTTTTCTTCAAACAATACCTTTTCAACAGAAAAGTCTGTTGCATCATAAATTGTAAGCTGCGTCCTCGTTGAAGAAACAGGCTTTTCTATATTATAAAAGTGTTTGCCGTCGGGAGAAAATGAATAACCTTCATCTTGCGCCCCTATTTTTGTAATAACGATTTTTTTGACAAGTTCTAAATTGTCCAAGTCATATACTGCCAATTTTCCTTCGGTGGATTTGACAACAACCGTGTTTGTGTTGGGTTTTATCGCTGCGTTGAAAGCATAAGCAACATCTTTGAATTTTGCCAACTCATTATCATTTTTGTCATAAACGTATACAGCACTACTGTTACACCCGATTTTGTATGATTCGTTTTCGTAAAACCCCCAAAACTTTTTCATAATCAGTTTCTCCTTTCATTGCGACACACTGCACCGCAAAACGGCTTACCACGAAAGGACATTGGCGGAAAATACGTTCTTGAAGCTGTTTACCGCAACGTCTTTCTTTTCATAGTTCGTGCCGTTTCCGAAATAATCAAGCTGAACGTTTTCAAGCT